>CAYFUU010000011.1:26812-45267 GCA_964346595.1 uncultured Actinomyces sp. | reverse complement strand
CCCACGCGCAGCTGCCCGGAGGGCTGCGCGTTCCCCGCCCGACGTCAGGCCCCTCAGAAACCACACCGACCCCACACGCACCCAAAACCCAGAGGAGGCGATGCGCGGCCAAGACCGCGGGCCGGCGGTGCAGGCCAGCACACGACACGCAGCCAAAACCTAGAGGAGGCGATGCGCGGCCGAAACCGTGGGGATGCGCGGCCGAAACGGGGAGTCCTGCTATGCTGCGGCGTCCTCCTTCGCCTTCAACTGACGCAACACATACTGCAGGATCCCACCATTGCGGAAGTAATCCCGCTCAGCCGGGGTATCCACGCGAACCACCGCGTCGAACTCGATGACCTTTTCGGTGCCATCATCCTCAGTTCGCACGGCCTTCACGTGCACGGTTTCCGGCGTGCGGCCCTCATTGAACTCCTCCAGGCCCGTGATCGTGAACGTTTCCGTCCCGTCCAGACCCAGCGAGTTGCGGCCCTCACCCTTGGGGAACTCCAGCGGCAGCACACCCATTCCCAGCAGGTTCGACCTGTGGATACGTTCGAACGACTCCGTGATCACAGCCTTCACACCAAGCAGAGCCACACCCTTCGCAGCCCAGTCACGCGACGAACCAGAGCCATACTCCTTACCAGCCAGCACCACCAGTGGCGTGCCTTCGGCAAGGTAGTTCTCAGCAGCTTCGTAAACGCTTGCCTGCGGCCCACCCTCCTTCGTGAAGTCGCGGGTGAAGCCACCTTCGACACCGTCCAGCATTTCGTTGCGGATGCGGATGTTCGCGAACGTGCCTCGGATCATCACCTCGTGGTTGCCGCGCCTTGAACCGTAAGAGTTGAAGTCGCGCACCCCAACTCCCCTATCCAGCAGGTACTGGCCGGCAGGTGAGTTAGCGCGGAAAGAGCCCGCGGGCGAAATGTGGTCTGTCGTGACAGAGTCGCCCAGCTTCAGCAGAACGCGAGCTCCCTCAATGTCTTTCAAGGGCTCAGGCTCTTCGGGCATGCCATCGAAGTAGGGTGCCCTGCGCACGTAAGTCGAGTCGTCCTCCCACGTGAACGTCGCACCGGTTGGCACGTCCAGCGCCGCCCAGTGTTTGTCTCCCGCGAAGACGTCAGCGTAATCGTCCTCGAACATCTTTCGGTCAATGGTGGAGTCGATGACGCTCTGGACCTCTTCCGGGTCAGGCCAAATATCTTTCAGGAAGACATCGTTGCCGTCCGGGTCTTGCCCTAGAGGCTGCGTTTCAAAGTCGAAGTCCATGGTCCCAGCCAGCGCGTACGCGATGACAAGTGGCGGGGAAGCCAAGTAGTTCATCTTTACGTCCGGGTTGATCCTGCCCTCGAAGTTGCGGTTACCTGACAGGACCGACACCACTGAGAGGTCGTGGTCATTCACCGCCTTTGAAATCGCTTCGGGCAGCGGGCCGGAGTTACCGATGCACGTGGTGCAGCCGTAGCCCACCAGATAGAACCCCAGCGCCTCAAGGTCTGGCATCAGCCCAGCCTTGTTGTAGTAGTTGGTGACGACCGGGGATCCCGGGGCCAGAGAGGTCTTCACCCACGGCTTCGACTTCAACCCAAGCCGGTTCGCGTTCCGGGCCAGAAGCGCTGCAGCCATCATGACCGACGGGTTCGAGGTGTTGGTGCAAGAGGTGATCGAAGCAATCACAACCTTGCCGTGATCCAAATCGGTCTGGGTCCCATCCTCAAGCGTCACCGGGACCTTGCGGAATGGGCGCGTGTCGCTCTCACCCGGGTCTTCAACCGGGCGCGACCCGCCAACATCCGCGGTGTCAGGGTCCACTGGGTCAGACGCAGGGAACGTCCCCTTCAATGCCATATCGAGTTCCGTCGGCTTCACCTTGCTACCGTCGGTAACGAAGTTCGGGAGCACGTAGCGGAATGCATCCTTGGACTCTGACAAATCCACTCTGTCCTGCGGACGCTTCGGCCCAGCAATCGACGGCACAACGGTGGAAAGGTCAAGCTCCATGTACTCGGAGTACTTCACTTCCTTGTCTGGGTCGTGCCAGAGGCCCTGCTCTTTGGCGTAGGCCTCGACAAGTGCAACCTGCTCGTCGGACCTTCCCGTCAGTCGCAAGTAGTCCAGGGTGACGTCATCGATGGGGAACATCGCGGCGGTTGACCCGAACTCCGGGGACATGTTCCCGATGGTTGCGCGGTTCGCAAGAGGCACAGCGCTGACGCCGTCACCGTAGAACTCAACAAACTTGCCGACAACGCCGTGCTCGCGCATCATCTGTGTGATCCGCAAAACGACGTCGGTCGCGGTCGCGCCCGCGGGGATCTGCCCTGTGAGTTTGAATCCAACAACGCGAGGAATCAGCATAGAAATCGGCTGGCCCAGCATCGCCGCTTCGGCTTCAATGCCGCCAACACCCCAACCGAGCACGCCCATGCCGTTCACCATGGTCGTGTGTGAGTCGGTGCCAACGCAGGTGTCCGGGTAGGCCTCCACTACGCCGTCGACCTCATTCGTAAAGACGCCGCGGGAGAGGTACTCCAGGTTCACCTGGTGAACGATCCCGGTCCCCGGGGGGACCACCTTGAAGGAGTCAAACGCTTCTTGCCCCCACCGCAGGAACTGGTAGCGTTCTCCGTTGCGTTCGTATTCGCGTTCCACGTTGAGGTCGAAAGCCATCGGTTCGCCGTAAACGTCGATCTGCACGGAGTGGTCGATCACCAGCTCTGCCGGCACCTGTGGGTTGATCGCATCAGGGTTGCCACCCATGTTCTGGTAGGCCTCACGCATGACCGCGAGGTCAACCACGCAGGGCACGCCAGTGAAGTCTTGCAAAACCACGCGGGCCGGGGTGAACTGGATTTCCGTTTCAGGCTCCGCCTCCGGGTCCCACTTCGCGAGCGCACGGATGTGGTCGGCAGTGACGTTCTCGCCGTCCTCAGTCCGCAGCAGGTTCTCCGTTAGAACCTTGAGTGAGTAGGGGAGGTTTTCCGCCCCTGGCACTTCACTCAGCTTGTAGTAAACGTATTCTTTGTCGCCAACCTGCAGCGTGTCCTTTGCGTTGAAGCTGTCCAGCTCTGCCACTTCGTCCCCTTCGGCTAGGTGCATGAATCAAGACCGGGTCTCTCCCACCCTATTAGGTCCGCGGTTCGTACGTCCCACGGCTGAGCCCAAAAGGACAGTAAAGGCGTCGTGGTGCGACTGCGGACAGGGTGGGTCCCCGCCGGCAGTCAAGGAAAAACGCAAGCCCAGACTTACCGTTTAGTGGTTGGCGGGCGGTGCTCGGAGGCCTCAGCTCTCCTCTGCTGGCTCCGGCTTCCTGGAGAGCTCCGCCACCGTCTCAAAGTGGTGAGTGTGGGGGAAGAGGTCAAGACCGACCAAACTTTCAAGCTCGAAACCCAAGTCAGCAAAGTCCCTGAGGTCGCGCGCGGCGGCAGCAGGATCGCACGAAACCAACACGACCTTGTCTGCTCCGGTCTTGGCTACCGCCTGGGCAACGTCTTTCCCTGCGCCTTTACGAGGCGGGTCGAGGACAACTAGGTCCACGTCGCGGTCCGCAGCGTCCGCCAACTCAGCCACTGAACCGGCGTCGATGCTGCCCTGGTAGAGGACCGCAAAGTCATCCTCGAGCGCATCCACTAGGTTCTCTCCCGCGTCCGCGACAGCTGCTTCGTCACCTTCCAGCGTCAAAAGCTGGCCTGAAGGCCCCACCTTGTCCGCCAGGAACCGTGAGAGCAGTCCCGCACCGGAGTAAAGCTCAAGGGCTATCTGACCAGGGCGCGCCTGTGCAGCCTCCAAGACGCGCTCCACCAGTTCGGTTGGTGCGTCTTTATCGGTTTGCCAGAAACCCCCGGGAGTGACCTTGAAGGTTTCGGTGCGTCCGTCTGCGGTGACTTCCCAGGTTGCCTTCTCTTTGAAAGGCTGGCCGTCCGCAAGCTGGTAAACGCCGCGCTCCGTCACAACAAGGGCTGGGCCGGCGCTTGGTGCGACCAGCGACACCCGCTCTCCCGGTGCCCACTTTCCCTTCCAGGGACTCCCTGGAAGGTTCGGGTCAAGCGTGGTCACGTCTGCAATCGCAGGGACCGCCAGAGGGATCGAATCAACCGGTACTACGTCGTTGGTGCGGTAGGGGCGCATTCCCAGGCGCCCGTCCTTGCCAGCGGTCAGTTGCACGCGGGTGCGACGCCCACCCTCACCCTGCGAAGAAGCTTCCCCGGAAGTTGCAACGACCTGCACTCCGTCCGGGTAGAGCTCAGCAACGCGAGCCGCTAGGTCTGGGCCCCCGACACGGCGGAGCTGATCGGCAAGAACATCCGACTTCCACTGCAGCTGCGCGGGAGCCGAAACAAAGCCAAGGTCAGCGGCGCTCTCACCGATTTCGATGGGCTCTGGCCAAACGTGATCGACACGGTCAGGGGATCGCTCAAGCACTTCCACCGTGTCCGCCCACAAGTACTTCTTGTGGTCAGCTGACACCTTTGCGCGAACCTGCTCCCCCGGCAGCGCGCCGCGCAAGAAAACCGTGCGCCCGTCATCGCCCCTCGCAACCACCGCGCCACCGTGAGCAGGCGACCCTGCCACCAGCGTGATTGGCTCGGTAGGAAGGTCGGCAGGCTTGGGCCTGCCAGAACCGGACGCGCCCTTCGGCTTCCTTCTCTTGCCCTTACCGCGCCAGTCCTTTTTCGCCTCAGCCATTTCTCCCCCTGAATCTTGTCCCGCCAGTGCGGGTCCTGTTGCAAGGGTAGCTGCGGCCCGGGATCTGTGGCGGTGGTACTTTGGGAGCGTGCACTTCGTGATCATGGGATGCGGCCGCGTCGGGGCCCTGGTAGCTGACGAGCTCGATAGCGTCGGCCACTCGGTGGCTATCATTGACCAAGATCCCGACGCGTTCTCCCGACTGTCCCCGGACTTTTCTGGCCGGCGAATAACCGGGAGCGGGTTTGACCGCACCGTCCTCAAGAAGGCTCGCATCACCGACGCCTACGCGTTTGCAGCCGTCTCCAACGGGGACAACTCCAACATCATTGCGACAAGGACGGTGGCCGAGGAGTTCGGGGTAAAGCACGTCGTAGCACGCATCTCAGACCCGGAACGCGCTTCACTGTACGAACGCCTGGGGATCCCAACCATCGCCGCAACGAAACGCATCGGGTCCGCGGTCCTCACCAGGATGCTCCCACCCGGATCCTCGCTCGCGTGGACTGACCCGACCGGCCAGGTCAGCCTTGTCGCAGTTCGCCCGGCCCCCAGCTGGTACGGGAAGCCTTTCCGCGCGGTCTCCGAGGCGACCGGCGGCACCGTCGCTTTCGTGTCACGCCTAGCGAGCGTCGAAGTCGCGAGACCGTTCATGGTGGTGCAGGAAGAGGATGAGCTTTACATCGCCGTGGAAGGAACCGACCCCGGGCCCGTCCGCGACGTCCTGATGGAAGCCCCGGAAGAAGGGGCATCATGAGGATCATTGTGGTAGGCGCGGGCTCCGTTGGGCGCGCAGTCACGAAAGAACTGCTGCGGTCGGGCCACGAAGTCACCATCATCGACCACCGAGCCCACGCGATCCGCGTCGCCCAGATCCCCGACGCTGACTGGGTCTTGGCAGACGCCTGCGCGCCCGGGGTGCTAGAAGATGTTGGGGCCCGTGAGTGCGACGCACTGGTTGCGCTCACAGGGGACGACAAGGTGAACCTGGTCGTTTCCCTCATCGGCAAGACCGAGTTCGCTGTGCCGAAAGTGATCGCGCGTGCTAACCACATTGAGAACGAGTGGATGTACAACGCCAACTGGGGAGTCGACGTGGTGGCTTCAACCCCCCGCGCACTTACTTCTTTGGTAGAGGAGGCCGTGTCGGTTGGGCAGGCAGTCCAACTGCTGACCCTGGATCAGGCTGCAACCTCAACCTCGGTCTACACGATTGAACTTCCCGACGACAGCCCTGTGGTAGGTGCTTTGGGAGAGGACGTGGGATGGCCCGCTTCCCTCATTGTCTCCGCGGTGGTTAGGGACGGCAGCCCAGTCAGCTTGGAGGCGGCAGGCCCACTGCAGGGCGGGGACGAACTCATTGTGATCTCAGGGCGCCTGGAGTCCCCTGCGATCCATGAACTGCAAGAGATGATCACCAGCCCCTACAGGTTGCCCAGCGCCGGACTCAGCTGAGGCCTTCGGCGCCGTCCTCTTGGGCGGTGTCCGCCTGGGCCTGGATCACCGCGATCTCCCCGCGAAGCAGCACCCATGTCGCCCACGCCCCAACTGCAAAGAGCGGCAGTCCCATGATGAGTTTGACGGTGCCGAGGGCGACGGTGTTTCCCTCCAGAAAGAACACCCCTTGGATCACGAAGCGCAGCCCAAAGATGGTGGCCCACACCCAGGTGGCTGCGGCCGAACGGCGCAGCAAAACCCTCCCAGCAGGCAGTTTTCGCCACCCGGCAGGCAGTCCCAGGGCCGGACCGAAAACCAGGGCAACCAAGGGGTGCCCCACCAGGATCGAGATGACCGCCGCGAGTGAGGAAGCCCCGTTCGCGATTAGGCCCCACGCGAAATAGTTCTCTGCCTTCCCCGAAAGCGCCGCCCAAACGACGCCGATCGCGACGCCGAAAATCCCCGCGAACGCTTGCACGGGCGAGGAGCGCTGCAACAGGCGGAGACCCAAGAAAACAAGCGCGATCGCTGAAGACAGGATCAGTGTGAGCTTCAGGTCGTACGTGAGCACATACGTGACCACGAAGACCAGTCCCGGAAGCAGAGACTCTGCTGCGCCCCGCACTCCCCCAATAGATTCGCTGAGCGAAAAGCGGTCTTGGCTGAGCTGCCCCGCCCAACCCGAAGCAACCGGCCCAGACTCTGCGCCGGTCGGCTCTGTGCCCGTCGGTTCTGTGCCGGTCGCTTCGGGAAGTTCACTCATAGCTGGAGCCGTCCAGGATGGCGTACGAGGGATCCACGATGACCTTTGTGTCACCACTTTGGGCGACGGTGCCTTTCGCCCGCAGGACTGTCCCTGAGACGATTCCGGGGATCGGGGGACGGCCCACCCACACCAGGTCCAAGGAACCCGTGCCGTCGTCGAGTGTCGCACCGAAAGAGTCCGTTCCACCGTGGTCGCGGACCTCAACATTTGACGCGACGCCCGCTACCACGTAGGTGTTGCGGGGCCTGCAGTCATCGATCGGAGTGCGGTCCGGAACCATTTCGTCCAGCGTAAGTTCCCGGAGACCCTCCGAACCTGCAGCTGAACTAGCGCCTTTTAGGTGGAGCTTTGCAAGAAGCTCACTCAGTTTCATCTGCTGAAACTGCTTCCTTCGGCAGGCGCAGTGGCATCAGGTCAAACCGGATCTTGGGCTCGCCGCCGCGGTTCACGATCAGGCGGTCAATCAGGTCTTCGATCGCTGCGCTCTGTTCAGGGTCACCTGCTGCGGCCGCGCCCTGAACGTCGATGCGAGCAACCCAGCGGGGCCCGTCAATACCGATGATGCGGGTGGGAACCAGTGCGTTCTTCCCGTTCGGGGAGGCCTGAGGGATCCCCGCCTTGATTTCCATGCCGTACGGGCCAGTGACCTCTTCGGCAGTTCCCCCGTTTCCTTCAATGGAAGCTTCAATCTGTGCGGCAAGTTCCGGCCAGGAGTTCCCGGACTTGGGGGCCGCCGCCACTGAGACTGCTATGCCGGAGGTGCCAAGAAGCAGCAGGACCTGGCGGAGTGTCTGCCCGTCGGACTCAAGCTTCCCGCGAAGCTGGAGGCCTGGGACTTTCGGGACATACAGGGCTCCCAGGTCCAGGTAGCCGTCCGGTACGCCGGCATCCCCGGAGTCCGCGGGACCGGGTCTGCTAGCTGGTGTTTCGCTATTCAAGTGGTACTAACCTGCACAATCTATGCACATGGGCATTCCGGGCTCAGAGTTCTCAGACAGCTGCGAAGCGTGCTGAACCAGGAAGCACACCGTGCAGGTGAACTCGTCTTCTTGGGGAGGAACGACAACAACCGTCAGCTCTTCTTTGGAGAGGTCCGCGCCGGGCAGCTCGAAGCTCTCAGCAGCCTCATTTTCGTCTTCGTCTACGTCGTTCGAACCTATGTCAGCGCGCCTTGATTTCAGCTCTTCGAGCGAGTCTTCTGACAGGTCCTCTTCGTTCTTTCTTGGGGCGTCATAGTCAGTTGCCACGTGGTCTCCTTTCGGTCCCTGGGCAGGCTCAGCGGGTAGGTGCGTCGCGATACTAGCACCCTTTCTTTGGCTTTGAGCAAAGAGCCGAAGCACGGCGACGAGCCTGGCGCGGTTTTGGCTGTTTCGATGGCAACATGGCTTCTGGAAGGAGCTCGAACCGTGATTGAACTAGAACTGCAAGGTCGCAGCGAAGATGGCGGCTCCCTGATCCTAATCAGCGAAAGCGGGGAGAAGTTCAGGCTTCGCGCAACCCCTGAGCTCCGCTCTGAGACTTCACGCGCGCTGCTCGTTAGTGAAAAGCCGGCACTGCCTGCAGGGCGCGTCAGCCCCGGAGAGCTGCAAGCTCTTCTCCGTCAGGGGTTGACCCCGGCCCAGGTCGCGCAAGAAACCGGTGCGGAACTTGAACGGGTGCTCCGCTACTTTTCGCCCGTAGCTGCAGAGATTGACCGCGCGGTAACCAGCGCCCAGGCAAGCAGGGTCGGGCCAGAGTTCGACTCCCCCACGATGGGTGACCTGGTGATCGACAGGCTCGCCGCCCGCGGAGTCGACTTAGAAACTGTGGAGTGGACTGCGTCAAGACAGCCGGATCAGGACTGGACCGTTCACCTCTCCTACCAGCAGGGCGACCAGATCCTGCACGCCAGCTGGGTTGCCCCTCCAGGGAGTGGGCACATCGAAGCACAAGACCCGGTTGCGACGCAGCTGACAGAGACCATAGAGGCCCCAGCCCCAATCACTGGCTTGTTCCCGCCGGCACCGCTGCTCCCACGCACGCGGCCTCGTGGTCCAAAGGTTGAGACTGAAGAGGTCGACGTGGACCTTGAAGGGTTCCCCCCTCCCCCTGGGCCAGATGATGTCAAGAGACGCGAAGACCTAGTGGAGGTTTTGAACCGGGCCCGCGGCAAGTACACGCCGGTCATGGATGACATGGGTGACCTTGACGAAGAAGACGAAGGACTCTCCGGGGGCCCTGAACCCGTCGAAGAGTCAGCGGAGCAGTCGGAAGAAGAGGGGCAGGGTCAGCTGGACTTTGTGGCAGAGGTGCAGCCGCCTCCAACCACCTCCCGCAAGCGGCCTGGGCGCACCCCGATGCCGTCTTGGGATGAGATCGTCTTCGGTTCGAAGCAGGACTAAGCGAGCCGCCAAATAGGGATCGCCATCTCCTCACGCGTGTAGGAGCCGTGCACGCCGACCATTTGGAACACGGAGGGCTTTTGGGTGCGTGAATCCAGGATGACTGTTCTTCCGCGTGCCAGCACCAGTGCTGCTCCGACGTGCTTGTCTCCGGGGCCGGGCCCAATCAGCCGACCGACTTCTTCTGCGGGGACCACGTCGGCCTTGCCTTCTAGGTAGTCGGTCCACCGCTGGACTACTTCGGCTTCCTTGCCTGGCTCGGCGTGCAGGTGCACGGCCCGTCCCTCACCCGCAATAACCGGGACGTCTTGCAGCAGCGCCGGCGTCTCAGCCACGTCAATGATTTCTTTGACATTCACCATGCCGTGGTCCGCGGTCATCACCACCGTGACCTGGGACGGAAGCGCCGCCAGGAACCGTCCCAGGGCTCGGTCAAACTCCTCTAGAGCCGCGAGCCACTGCGGGGACCCTACGCCGCGCCCGTGACCCGTGTGGTCGATGTCGGCCCAGTAGACAACCTGGAGTGGGGCGCCCGCTGCGAGACCCGCGAGCGCCGCATCAAACCTCTCGTAGATGGTGTCGCGGCCAACGAACGCTGCACCGCGAAACGCAGCCCGGGTGAGCCCAGAGTCCCTGAAGCGAGGCTTGGTGATCAAAGTTAGCTCGGCGCCTTCTTCCCCAAGAAACTCAAACAGGGTGGTTTGCGCCTGCCATTGCTCCGGAGCGGTTTCTGGCTCGAAGTTCAAAAGGGTCATGGTCCGCCCTGGCCCACTCACTACGGAGTAGCCGACCATGCGGGTTGCGCCCGGCAGCTTCCCCGTCCCGAAAGCTGTGAGGGCAGCAGCGGTTGTTGAAGGCAGGATGGTTTGGCCAGAGGTCCCCTGGTCCGCGAAGGAGCGAAGGGTGTGAGCGTAGGAAAGGTGTTGGGTGAGTGGGATTTCACCTAGCCCGTCCACCATGATCACTACTGCTTGTCGTGCGGGCTCTAGCCCCAAGGCTTTGGCTGCCTCTGCGTCCGCGAACTGCGACGTGGGCGCAACGCTCCAGAGCGCTGCGGGGATGACTGAACCCACCCACTTGGGTCCCGGGGAGGTAGGGGGCTGGAAGCCCTCCGCTCTCAACGAACCTAGGACAGCGTTCAACCCTTCGCTGGTTGCCAGTGTCTGCCCACTCATGTCAGCCTGCGATCAGGGCTGAAAGGGTGCGGACAAAGCTCATTCCGTCCCGTGAGCTTGATGAGAGAAACTCCGGGGACTCACCGCGAAGCCGCAGGGACACCCCGTCGCGTTTCACTAGGCCCTGATACCCGTGGTCATAGTCGCACTCGGGGTCGTCGCAGTGTGATCGCTCCAGGTCAATGGAGGAGACTGCGGCGAGCCCAATGTGGATCATCAGCTCTAGGGAGGCCTCTGGTCCCCCAAGCGATGGGCCGCTGTACTCCCTCGCCACCTCAATCGGCCCCAGTTGACGGAACGGCACTGCAGTGACGATGAACCTCAACCCAGAAGCCAGTTCGTCCAGGTGCATTGCGATCAGCTGGCCCTGGCCTATCCCAACGTAATCCATGTGACGGAAAACAGAATCGTCGTCGAATGAGGCTTCCACTGAGAACAGCGAGTGTTCGGGTAGGACGCCTCCTGTAAGGTCCAGCACCGTTTCTTCAACCAGTTCCGCATGGAAACCGGCACGGCGGACCTTTGCAAACGACGTCATAGAGCACTCCTCGCGCGCTTAGTCAGGACTGGATCTCCAATACACAATAATGGCCCTTATGGCCCGAAACGACGAAACTGCCCGACGCCCTCAAGACACCCGCATCGAAACCATTGATGTTTCAACGGAGATGCGGGACTCCTTCCTTGAGTACGCGTACTCGGTCATTTACGCCCGCGCCCTTCCCGACGCCCGCGACGGTTTGAAGCCTGTTCAGCGTCGGATCATCTACCAAATGCAGCAGATGGGGCTTACTCCCCAAAAGGGTCACGTGAAGTCCCAGCGGGTTGTGGGTGAGGTGATGGGGAAGCTACACCCACACGGCGACGCGCCCATCTACGACGCCCTGGTGCGAATGGCGCAAGACTTCAACCTTCGCCTCCCCCTTGTTGACGGTCACGGTAACTTCGGCTCCCTCGATGACGGTCCGGCCGCGGCCCGTTACACGGAAGCACGCCTAGCAGATTCCGCGCGGCTACTCACCAGTGGCTTGGACGAGGACGCCGTTGACTTCGTCCCGAACTACGACAACCAGTTCATGCAGCCCGAGGTCCTGCCAGCAGCATTTCCCGGCCTCTTAGTGAACGGCGCTTCAGGCATCGCAGTTGGGATGGCAACCCAGATCCCGCCTCACAACCCTGCCGAGACCATCCGTGCAGCCCTTCACTTACTTGAGAACCCGGATGCAGACACTGACGAACTGATGCGTTTCCTCCCTGGCCCCGACTTTCCTGGCGGAGGCATTATCCCGGGTCTCGAAGGCGTGAAAGAAGCGTATGAGTCGGGCAAGGGCAGCTTCAAAGTCCGCGCCAAAACCAGCATTGAACGCATCACGGCACGCCGGAACGGGATCGTCGTGACCGAACTGCCCTACATGGTCGGGCCCGAACGCGTCATTGAGCGGATCAAGGAAGGCGTCAATGCGGGACGCATCAAAGGGGTCTCAGCCGCCCAGAACCTGACAGACCGCGACCACGGGCTGCAACTGGTGATTGACGTCAAGTCTGGTTTCAACCCTGATCAAGTCCTGGCGCTACTGTTCAAGCACACCCCGCTTGAGGAGTCCTTCTCCATGAACGCGGTCGCCCTGGTTGACGGACAACCGCGCACCCTGCCGGTCAAGGACATGCTCCGCGTCTTCCTGGACCACCGCCTGGAAGTCACGGAACGGCGCGCCCGTTTCCAACTGGAAGAGAAGCAGGCCCGCCTCCACCTGGTCGAAGGGCTGCTGCGGGCTGTACTGGACATCGATGACGTGATCGCGATCATCCGCTCCTCGGACACCTCCTCCCAGGCGAAAGACCGGTTGAAACTCGCCTTTGATTTGTCCGAGGAACAGGCACAGCACATCCTGGACCTTCGGCTACGACGCCTCACGAAATTCTCCACGCTGGAACTAGAGGCAGAGCAAAGCGAACTGGAAGAAGCACTCGCTGCCCTCACCAAGCTGCTTGGCTCGCGGGCCCTCCTAGAGAAGGAAGTAGCAAAAGAACTGGCGCGCACGGCGGAAGAACTCAACTCCCCGCGTCGCACCGTGCTGCTTGATTCCGAAGGGATGGCCGCGGCCGCCGAAGCCGACCCAGGCGCTCTTGAAATGGTGGACGAACCCTGCGTCGTCATCCTCACCCCGGACGGACGCATGTGTCGGATTGCGGGGGAAACCCCGCCCGCTGACCCCTCGTCCGACTCTGATCTTTGGCGGGCTTGGGTGGGTGCCACGACTCGCGGAGAAGTAAACGTGGTGACCGAAGACGGGATGGCGCACCTGGTAAGGGTGGAAACGCTTCCCGGGATTGCGCGTTCGGACCTGGCCCAAACCCTGAGCGGGTCGGTACCGTTCGCGGACGTGACCGGGGTGCATGAGGCGCCGGTCGGGCTCTACTCTGACGCGCCTAGCGAGCGGACCTTGACGCTCGGAACTAAGCAGGGCGTGGTGAAGAGGGTGAAGCCGGGGCCCCACCCGCAACGTGACAGTTGGCCGGTAATCACCTTGGAAGATGGGGATAAGGTCATCGGCGTTTCGAATGGGTTCGACACCGACTTTGGCGTATTCGTGACAAGGAGCGGGCAGCTGCTCAAGTTCCCGATTGGCACGGTGCGCCCGCAAGGCTTGCCCGCTGGTGGGGTGGCTGGGATCAAGCTGGGCAAGGGGGACGAAGCAATCTTTTTCGCCTCTGTCATAGAAAGCCCGGACGCTCAGGTGCTGACAGTTTCTGGGAGTTCGGATGAGATCCCTGGAACCGTTCCTGGTCGAGCCAAGGTCTCGCTGCTCTCTGACTTCCCAGCGAAAGGCAGGGCCACGCAGGGTGTGCGGGCGCACCGCTTCCTATCGGGTGAGGACCAACTGCAGCTTGCGTGGAGCGGCGACCACGCGCCTACGGCAACTAGCGCGGGCGGCGTTCAGGTGGTGCTCCCTGAAGAGTTAGGAAAACGGGACGGTTCTGGCGAGCCACTTCGCGCTGTTGCCGCGCACGTCGGCTGAGACCCACCCCAAGACCGAATTGGCTGCGCATCCACCCCCGCGGAAGCCCTCAGCCCTTACCGGTTTTAGCCCTCCACGGGTGAGACAGGTAGCCCGTAGTGCCGCCACCAAACGTGGGGGTGGAAGTCGACCGAGGAGTAAAACGCCATCATCTCCGGGTCCCCCATGGGGTCAATCCCAGCAGCAGCTTTATCCATCCCAGCTTCTCGCAAGGCCTTCACTACTCTGCCGATTAGGGCTTCCAGCACTGGGGTTCGCACAGCGGGGTCAAACACCGCCACCGTGTCGATGTAGCCTTCTTTCCAGCCAAGCACTTCCCAGTCTTCCGGGTAAACGCCGACCTCGATCAAGCCTGCAACCTTGGCGCGGTCCGCGGACCGGTCAATCGCTAGGAAAGAAAGGGAGCGGTCCATTTGGGAGTGCCGTTCCTCCCACTCCTTTGGACTTAAAGCCTCCATGCTCTGAGACTGCGTGGCGGCGCGATTAAAAGCTTTACGCGCGGGGCCGTCCCATCCTTCGCTCCAGGGCACAATCTCCATGAAACGAAGCGGTTCACGCTCTTCTAGATCCTCCGCAACGTCGCGGCGCAGCTCCGCGAAACTGTGACTCCACTGGTATCCAAGTGCTTCGAGGTGAGCGTGGAAACGGTTCCTGGACGCGTCAACAGCGTGCACAACCTGACTTTCTTGCGCAGGGAAAGCTGAGCGCAGCAAGTCTTTGCCAAGGTTCGTCTGCCACTGCAGCAACGTCTCTCCAATGCCCTGCTTCCTGCAGTCCGGATGAACTCCCCCGTGGCAGATGGCTTTCGGTTGCCCACTCCTGGCGAGCCCGACATAGCCGAAAGCGACAAGGGCATCGCAGTCATCTTTAGCGGCGTACCCGCCAACGACTTGCGCTAGCCCTGGGCGACCTAGCATTTCTTCAACCTCGGTTAGAGAGGTGCGGAAGAGGGCGCGGTCTCTTTCTTCCAAGGCATTGACTAGCTGAAGCAGCTCAGTAGCGTCCGCCGGGGTGAGGGCACGCCAATCGACTGCCTCGTGGGCGCTCGGAAGCGTAGTTGGGGCCGTAGTCACCCGATCACACTAGTTCATTTAGGCGTCGATGCGCTCACGGGAGATGCGGGACGAGCCTTCAACGATGAACTCTTTCCGCGGTGCCACAACGGAACCCATCAGCAGTTCGAAGACGGATTCAGCCTCTCTGAGTGCCTGCTCGTCATCGAGCGTGATCCTCCTCAGGCGGCGCGAAGCAGGGTCCATTGTGGTTTCCGCTAATTGGTGCGCGTCCATCTCCCCAAGTCCCTTGTAACGCTGGATGGGTTCCTTGTAAGTTCGGCCGCTTCGCTTGAGCTTTTGCAACGTTTGCTCAAGCTCCGCGTCGGAGTGGGTGTAGATAACTTCCTTCTTTTGCCTGCCTTTCGCGTTCACCTCAACCCTGTGCAGTGGCGGCACTGCCGCGTAGACACGCCCAGCCTCAACTAGCGGGCGCATGTAGCGGAAGAAGAGTGTGAGGAGAAGCGTGCGGATGTGCGCGCCATCCACATCGGCATCCGTCATTAAGATCACTTTGCCGTAGCGTGCCGCGTCCAAGTCAAACGTCCGCCCTGAGCCTGCGCCGATCACTTGGATCAGGTTTGCGCACTCAGCGTTCGCGAGCATGTCCGAAGTTGAAGCCTTCTGGACGTTCAGGATCTTGCCCCTGATGGGGAAGAGCGCTTGGAAGGCAGAGGATCTAGCTGCTTTCGCGGTCCCCAATGCCGAGTCACCCTCGACAATGAACAGCTCCGTGTCAGGGTCGCTCGAGCGGCAGTCAGCAAGCTTTGCTGGGAGGGAGGAGGTTTCTAGCGCGTTCTTTCGCCTAGAGATCTCCTTGTGCATGCGTGCGGAAGCACGCGCCTTCATCTCCCCTGCCAGCTTGTCCAGCAGAGCCTGGTTCTCTTGCTTGTCAGCCCGGCCGCCCTTCGAGAGCTTTTCCTCAAGCCACTTTGTGACCGCGCGGGACACTACGCCGCGGACCTGCGGGGTTCCAAGAATCTCTTTCGTCTGTCCCTCGAACTGAGGCTCTGGAACCCTCACCGCGACGACCGCCGTTAGGCCTGCCAACACGTCCTCTTTTTCGAGCCGCCCGTCCTTCGCGGTGAGTTTCAGCCGGCGGGACTGCTTTTCAACCTGGGCACGAAAAACCTTAGTGAGGGCTTGCTCGAATCCCTGCAGATGGGTGCCGCCCTTGGGGGTGCGGACAATGTTCACGAACGAGCGCACGTCGGAGTCGTAACCAACTCCCCAACGCATCGCGATGTCGACTTCCATGGTGCGTTCCAGCTCAACGGGGCGAAGGTGCCCGTCTGCGTCAAGCTGTTGGACGCTCTCCAGATAGGTCCCTTCGGTCTGGATGTGCCAGATGCCGGTGAGCCCGCGGTCTTTGGACAGGTATTCGACGTAGTCGGTGACCCCGCCGTCGAACTTGAAGGATTCTTCGGCCTCCATCCCCTTGCGTTCGTCACGCACTTCCATGGTGAGGCCGGGAACCAGGAAAGCGGTTTGGCGGGCGCGGTCCACAAGCTGGTCCCAGGAGAAGGTTTCGGTTTCCGGGAAGATTTGGAAATCATGCCAGAATCGGACGCGCGTCCCCGCCTTGCCCCTGGGGGCTTTGCCAATTACAGCGATCTTCTGCGGTTCAGCAAACGGGGTGAAAGGCGCTTTTGGACTGCTTTCTTTCCCGCCTTTAGAGTCGGCAAACACTCCGGGTTCACCTCGGCGGAAAGACATCCCGTAGGTTTTGGAACCCCGGTCCACTTCAACATCTAGGCGCGCGGAAAGGGCGTTTACGACGGAGGCGCCGACGCCGTGCAACCCGCCTGAGGTTTGGTACGAGGAACCGCCGAACTTCCCTCCAGCGTGCAGCTTCGTATAGACGACCTCTACCCCGGAGAGGCCGACGCCGGGGACAATGTCAACGGGGATGCCTCGTCCGTCATCGCTCACAGAGACTGAGTGGTCGTCGTGGAGGGTCACAATGATCTTTTTGGCGTAGCCGGCGAGCGCTTCGTCAACGGAGTTGTCGACGATTTCCCAAACGCAGTGCATGAGACCGCGTTGGTCGGTGGACCCGATGTACATGCCGGGGCGTTTGCGGACCGCTTCGAGTCCTTCTAGGACCTGCAGGTGCCGCGCACTGTATTCGCTCTTCAAGTCAGCCACACCGGCAGTCTAGGTAACTTCCAAGATTCACAAGGGATGCAGCGCCGGATCGCCTGGTGGGGGTACGCCTTAGGCGAAAGGTTGGGCAACGGCGTGCTTTCTTCTCGCTCACGTGTTGTCATGGGGGCATGAACGCTGAAGCTACCCGGACCTCCACTGAGGAGACGTGGGATTTTGCTGACCCACGCCGTGACCTGAATGCGCACGACCGCTGTGATATCTGCGGGGCGCGTGCTTGGGTTCGTGCTGTGATGAAGACTTCAGAGCTTTTGTTTTGTGCTCACCATGGTTCGGCGCATATTGAGGCGCTCCTGGAAAGCGCGATCTTCGTGCAGGACGACCGCGAGCTGGTGCTCCAAGGCTCCTGAAGCTGGCCGCGCATCCCCTCCGAATTGGGTGCGCATCCGACCCGCAGCCAAAACCAGACAGGGCGGGATTGGGTGCGAGTGCGGAAGGGCTTGGGAGCCCCTAGTCTAGGTAGTCGCGCAGGACCTGTGACCGCGACGGGTGACGCAGCTTCGACATGGTCTTAGATTCGATCTGGCGGATGCGTTCGCGCGTCACGCCGTAGACCTTTCCGATCTCATCCAACGTCTTCGGCTGTCCGTCCCCAAGCCCAAAGCGCATGGACACAACGCCAGCCTCACGCTCGGAAAGGGTGTCCAACACCTGATGCAACTGCTCCTGCAACAGAGTGAAGGAGACTGCTTCGGCAGGCACGACAGCCTCAGAGTCCTCGATCAAGTCACCGAACTCGGAGTCACCGTCTTCACCCAACGGAGTGTGGAGAGAGATAGGTTCGCGCCCATACTTCTGGACCTCGATGACCTTTTCGGGGGTCATGTCTAGGTCCTCAGCCAGCTCCTCTGGCGTGGGTTCCCGCCCAAGCTCTTGCATCATCTGCCGCTGAACACGAGCCAGCTTGTTAATGACTTCAACCATGTGAACGGGGATGCGGATAGTGCGAGCCTGGTCGGCCATAGCACGGGTGATCGCCTGCCGGATCCACCACGTTGCGTAGGTGGAAAACTTGTAGCCCTTCATGTAGTCGAACTTTTCGACCGCGCGAATGAGCCCCAGGTTGCCCTCTTGGATGAGGTCCAAGAACTGCATCCCACGTCCCGTGTAGCGCTTAGCGAGGGAGACGACCAGCCGCAGGTTCGCTTCCAACAGGTGATTCTTAGCGTTTTGGCCGTCACGAGCTAGGAGCGTCAGTTCACGGCGCTCCTTGGAACTCATGGACTGACCTTCGTTCTTGAGGATGTAGTCCGCGTAAAGCCCAGCTTCGATGCGGCGTGCTAGGTCGACCTCCATTTCGGCGTTAAGGAGAGCGACCTTTCCAATCTCCTTGAGGTAGTCCTTCACCGGGTCGGCGGTCGCCCCAGCAGAAGTGACCTGCTGGACGGGCTCGTCTGCCTCGTCAGAGTCGGAGACTATGAAGCCGCGCGGGCCAGGCTTGGCTTCTTCCTTCGCTGCCTGCTTCTTCTTCGCTTCCTCTTCCTCTTCGTCTTCGTCCTTCTCAGGCTCTTCGGACTCTTCCGTTTCGTCTTCAGAATCATCGACCTCAACTTCGAGGTCGACCTCTTCTTCGTCTACCTCTGCTGGTGGCTCTTCAGCGTCAAGATCGGTTACTACTTCTTCGGCTTCTTCTACGACCTCCACGGGAGCCTTCTTGGCAGGAGCCTTCTTGGCAGGAGCCTTGGCAGCAGGCTTCTTTGCCGCGGTCGCCTTGGCGGGAGCCGCCTTGGCAGGAGCCTTCTTCGCAGGAGCCGCCTTCGCCGCAGTCGTCTTAGCAGGAGCCTTCT
>CAYFUU010000011.1:18585-26712 GCA_964346595.1 uncultured Actinomyces sp. | reverse complement strand
GAGCCTTCTTCGCAGGAGCCGCCTTCGCCGCAGTCGTCTTAGCAGGAGCCTTCTTAGCCGCAGTGGTCTTTGCCGCCGCAGGCTTCTTCACGGGGGTCTTCTTGACAGGCGCCTTCTTTGCTGCCGGTTCAGGAGTTTCGGTCTGGGCAGCGGTAGTCTTAGCAGTCACAAACAAGCCTTTCTTGACCTCTCAACCAGCCAGCTCGCTGGGAGCAGATCGCTACAATTATAGCTTTCGCAGCCTCCCGCGCGATTCGGCTCAGGTGCCCCAGGCGCTAATCTGTGCCGGTAGCGTAGGTGGCATGACAGTCCCCAACACTTCTTACCGGCCGTCCCCCGAACTTTCCCGCGTCGTTTCAGCAATCAGGTCTGAAGTCGACGAGCGCACGGAAACCCAGCTGGACCAGCTCCTGATCGCCACCGGCGCAATCGACACCCCCCTTGCAAACCCTTCCCGGGTCGCTGTAGCAGGCGGAAAACGGTTCCGTGCCCTCTGCGCCTACGTAGGTGCCGCCAGCGCTCTCCCCTCGAACAAGTCCGCTGCTGCACTCTTGGAGCAGGCCTCGAATACCCCCGGGATAAGCGACCTGGGGGCCGCCCTGGAGTTCTACCAGGCGTGCGCCCTGGTGCACGACGACATCATCGACAACTCCCCCACCAGACGTGGCAGCCCGGCAGCCCACGCCCACTTCGCAAGCACACACCGAGAGCAAGAACTCACTGGCGACGCGGCTGAGTTCGGCCGCAGCGGCGCAATCCTGCTTGGAGACTTCCTGCTTGCAGCCGCCGACGAGTCGCTCGCAACGATCGCGCAGCTCAGCCCCAAAACGGCCCCGGGGGTTCTGGCCGGCTACGCCCGAATGGCGGGAGAAGTCGCTCAAGGACAGTTCTTAGACATGTCCGCCGGCCACCTGGCGCTACCTTCCGGAGACCAAGAAAATGCCGTGCAGGCGGCCCTGGACGTCGCCACGGTCAAGTCAGCTCGCTACTCCGTTGTCCGGCCAGCCCAGTTAGGAGCCGAGCTGGCCGGGGCGGACCCAAAGCTGCTGAACGAGCTCGAGTCGATCCTGGAACCGGCGGGGCTCGCCTTCCAGCTCCGCGACGACCACCTGGGGGTCTTCGGTGCCCAAACCGACACTGGCAAACCGACTGGGATCGACATCATTGAGGGTAAACGGACGGTGCTTCTGGCTCTCACGTGGCAAGCTGCGCCCCGCGAGGAGCGGGAGCTACTTCGCGCGGTCTACGACGCGGACGACGCAAACGAAACAGACATTGCAGCTGTTGCCGAGGTCATGGAGAGCCGCGGGCGGGAACCCCACGAAGCACTCATCAATGCGCTGGTAGAAGAGTCAGAAGCGAACCTGCGTGTCGCCTCACTAAGCCCAGGAGCCCGCGAGCTACTGCGCTACCTCACGGGCGTGCTGACTGCGCGCGACTCCTGAAGCTCTACCAGCCCAGAGCTGAGGCAATCGCGTTCACGCGGTGACGCATCCCTACCCGCAGCGCCGCAGCCGGGGTCATCTTCAGATGCCCGTCCTCTGCAAACAGCCAGTGCACGATCTCATGGTCGCTGTATCCGGCGTCTCGCAGCAAAGTGATGGTGCCCTGAAGACTCCATATCGGGACGTGGGTGGCCTCCGGCAACGGCTCCTCGTCCTCTTTCGGAGCTGACGAACGCTGCAGTTTCGCAAGCAGGTTCACCGAAGCGGGTTCGCGTCCGAGGGGAGAGTCAAGTTCCACAAAAAGCCCTTCAGGCACCCGCCATGCCCCGTCTTCGAAAACGCCGACAAGCACACCGTCGCGTACCAGCTGCTTCGTCCTAGACGGTTTCAGTCCCAGGCGAGCCCCAACCTGCTTGGCATCAAGAAGTTCCAAATGTTCTAAGCCTTTGCTCTCAGTGTCGCTTGGCGCAGTCTTATCATCACTCATGCTTCAACACTACTGCCGCGCGCCAGGGTATTCGCATTCCCTTGCTCACGTAGGATTCAAACCGTGAGTAACGGGCAGATAGACACGTCCGGGTTTGCGATACCTACCCCGCCACCCCCGGCTGACTCCGAGGACGCCGCAGACCTCGCTGACCCGCTGATCTCAATGCTGGTGGACGGGCGCTACCGAGTCCGTTCCCGCATGGCTCGCGGCGGTATGGCAAGCGTGTACGTAGCCCACGACGAACGCCTAGACCGGCCCGTGGCACTAAAGATTATGCACCCGCACCTGGCTGAGTCAGAAAGGTTCACCGCACGCTTCAGACAGGAAGCTCGCGCGGCAGCCCGCATCTCAAACCCCGGGGTCGTCCCTGTTTTCGACCAGGGTGTCTTCCAGGGCCAGGGGTACCTGGTGATGGAGCTTATCGACGGCCCTCACCTGCGCGAGTTCGTTGCAACGCACGGGCCCATCACGCTAGGCGAAGCCCTCGACGCCCACCAGCAGATCCTGTCCGCGCTGTCGGCCGCACACAGGGCGGGGGTAATCCACCGCGACCTCAAACCAGAAAACGTGTTAGTCGCTCCCGACGGCACGTTGAAGCTGACAGACTTCGGGCTCGCCAGGGCTGTCTCAGAGATCACTATGTCCTCGACCGGCACAATAATGGGCACCGTCGCCTACTTGGCTCCCGAGGTGGCGCTGAGCGGCGAATCCGACGGACGCACCGACCTTTACGCGGTTGGGATCATGCTTTTCGAAATGATCACTGGAGAAGTGCCAGGCAGTGATGCAGAGAACCCTGTGCAGTTGGCGCTATCCAGGGTGAACGAAGAAATCCCAGCCCCCTCTACCATCCAGGACTGGGTGCCCACCGAAGTGGACAACCTGGTCGCCTCCCTAGCAGCCCGCGAGCCCGCAGACCGCCCCCTTTCAGCCCACGACGCCGCCCAGGTCGTAAGCCGCGTCAAGGAGCAGATCCCTCAAGAAATCCTTGACCACCCTCTTCGAGGCAGCGCAGTTGCGTCTGCAGCAGAGACGGGAGGGTTCGCTAGGACGGATGCGATCCAGTTCCAGCCCCAGACCTCTCTACTGCCGGCCAGCTCCAGCGTCGTGAGAACGTCCGGCACAGCGAACTTGTCCACCAAGAAACGCTCCGGCAAGGGTGGAAAGCGCGCCCTGATCATCATCAGCGTCCTGCTAATCACGGTCGGGCTGGCCCTAGGATTTTGGTGGTGGTGGCAAGAATACGGGCCCGGCGCCTACCAGGAACTCCCCGACCTGCAGAACCAAACCGTTGAGGAAGCCGAAGCTGCGCTAACCGAGTTGTCGCTGGCCTCCGTCCTGGCCTACGAACATTCCGACGACATAGAAGTGGACCGTGTAGTCCGCACCAACCCCGCGGCGGGAGAAAGGGTGCATAAGGACGAGGAGATCACCCTCTACGTGTCCTCCGGCGTCCTAATGCTCACCGTTCCAGAGGTCGCGGGAGAGACCGCTGAGCAAGCCGTGATCTTGATCCGCGGGGCAGGCCTCGAAGTCGGTGAGGAAAGCGAGGCGTGGTCTGAGGAGTTCGCGGAAGGGGAAGTCATCTCAACGTCCCCCGCCGAGGGTGAAACCATTGACCACCGCACCCCCGTCGACCTGGTCGTTTCCAAGGGACGCGAACCCATTGCTGTCCCCGACTTGCTGGGCGAGTGGTACGACGAGGCCGCAGCGTCTGTGGAGGCACTGGGGCTGCAAGTGGAGCGGCTTGAGGACTATTCGGACGACTATGAGATCGGCACGGTCTCCGCGGTGAGCCCCGAGCCCGGCACAACGCTCCACCGCGGCGGCACAGTGTCCCTCACGTACTGTCTGGGATCCGAATACGTTGAAGTGCCTGGAGTGAAGGGCCTCAGCAGGCCCGACGCGATCAACAAGCTAGAAGCTGCGGGGCTGAACGTAGAAGTTCAACAGCTCGCCCAGTTCTTTGACACAGTGGGTTCCCAGTCGATCGGCGCCGGGCAGTGGGTTAAACGGGGAACGACCATCCAAATCACGGTCGTCTAACCAGCCTTGCTACGGCCGCTTCGTGGCTCCCGAGGCCTCGATCATCTGCCAGTCAGTTTCGCCGCTGGTGTCAACGGCGCCCAGTGAACTGCCCTCAGCCGCTAATTGGGCAACCTGGAACGCGATCTCCAGGGACTGTTGGTGGTTCAGCCTGGGATCTACCAACGTCTCGTAGCGCTGCACGAGGGAAGCGTCATCGAGGCCCTCTGCCCCACCGATCACCTCTGTTACGTCTGCTCCCGTTAGTTCGACATGTAGCCCAGCGGGTACCGTGCCCCGGTCGCGGTGAATGTCAAAGAAAGAGGTGACCTCGCTCATGATCGTGTCGAAGTCACGCGTCTTGTAGCCGTTAGCAGTAGAGATTGTGTTGCCATGCATTGGATCGGTTATCCACGTGACGGGGCGCCCATCGGCCTTCACCACGTCGATAAGGTCTGGCAGCGCGTCTTCTATCTTGTCCGCACCCATCCGAGTCATTAGTGTCAGGCGTCCAGGCTCCCCGTTGGGATTTAGAGCGTCGATCAACCCGACAATCTCTTCGGACGAGGCGCCTGCGCCCACCTTCACTCCGATCGGGTTCCTGACCTGCGAAAGCAGTTCCACGTGGGCCTCGTCTAAACCGCGGGTGCGCTCCCCGATCCAAAGGAAGTGTCCCGACGTGCCGTACGGGTTTCCGGTGCGGGAATCGATGCGGGTGAGGGCAGATTCGTATTCCAGCAGCAAGGCCTCGTGAGAACTGAAGAGGTCCACTTCCCGAAGCGAGTCGAAATCGGCGCCAGCAGCCTCCATGAACTTCACCGCACGCGCGATTTCTGACGCTAGCTTTTCGTAGCGGGCGTAGACCGGGTTTTGGGTGAAGCCGCGGTTCCACTCGTGGACCCGTCGAAGGTCCGCGTACCCACCTTTAGTGAATGCGCGGATCAGGTTGAGGGACGAGGCGGAACGCTGGTAGGCCTCGATGAGCCGGTCGGGGTCGTGCCTTCGTTCCTCTTCCGTGAACCCGAACTGGTTCACCGCGTCCCCGAGGTAGCTGGGAAGTTCCACCCCATCCCGGGCCTCAACCGGGGATGAACGAGGTTTCGCGTACTGACCGGCAACCCGCCCGATCTTCACGACCGGCATCGAGGAACCGTAAGTGAGCACCACTGCCATCTGGAGGAGCGTTTGGATCTTCAGCCGCAGCTGGTCAGCGGTTGACTGCGCGAACGTTTCTGCGCAGTCACCGCCAATCAGAACGAAGGCCTGCTGCTGTCCGGCTCGGCCAAGCGCTTCGCGGAGTGAGTCAACCTCACCAGCGAAAACTAGGGGTGGGCGGACGCGCAGTTCATCGACAGCGTGGGCCAAGGCAGCGCCGTCCTGGTATTGCGGCTGGTGGCGGGCAGGCTTAGTGCGCCAGCTATCCCAGGGCATCAATGAACTGACCTTTCGAACGCAGCCCGCAAACGCGAACCTAGTGCGCCGCGGGGGCAGCGGCTTCGACCTTCTGGCCGATGTCCGCCATCATTTCCCTAAACCAGGCCTGATCTATGTCAAACGCCTTGCCACCTGCGATCCTGTCGAAGGCGATCGCTTTCAGGATGTCATTGTCTTCCTCATCATGACCGATCACACCAGAAGTTCCTTCGAGCGCGGAGGTGACTGCGAGGTCTGTCATTGACTCAATCAGGCGCAAGTCGGCCTCGTTCGAAGCTGACGAACGTGCGAAGTACCCTGACTTTTGGACCATGACCTTCTCAGCGCCCAGGCGCTCAGCGAACTGGTTCCCGAACCACTTCCCCGGGTTGATCTCATCCAAACGGACATGGCCGAAGGCGTCGCGGCGCACTTCTTCGCCGCTTGCTTCCATCTCTTCGATGATTTCGGGGACGCCCGCACCCTCCGAAATGAAGATGTTGACGTTGCCGCGCTCATCCATGATCTTGAGGAGCCTGTCGGCTTCCTCACCCAAGTCGAAGTGCATTTCAGGCAGGTACAATGCGTCCACGTCCCACCGTTCGCGGGACAGACCGATGGAAGGAACCCACTGCTGCTCGTCAAGCCAGTCGCGGTACTTCCTTGTAGTGTCCGCTGCGAGCCAGCCGCAGTGGCGCCCCATGATTTCGTGAATGATGAGCATGCGAGGGCCAACGCGGTTTTCGCCGATGATGTGCTTCGCGAACAGCGCGCTCTCCTCGGCCGCAGTGTCCGCCCCAAGCGACTGACGGATCGGGACGATGTCGTTGTCAATGGTCTTCGGGAGGCCAACAACGGTGAGCTCGTAGTTGTTTTTGTGCAGGTAAGCCGCAAGGTCAGCTGCGGTTGTGTTGGTGTCATCACCACCAATGGTGTGGAGGACGTCAACTTTGTCGGCGCGCAGTTGGTCCGCAGCGACCTGCAGCGCATCCTGTCCTTCTGCGATCAGTCCGCGCTTCACCAGGTCGGCTTGGTTTGTCAGCTTGACGCGCGAGTTGCCGATCGGCGAACCACCGAAGCGCGTCAGGACCTCCGCGTGCTTGCGAGCTTCTTCATCCACCACAACGTAGTTGCCCGTGAGCAGCCCGGTGTAGCCGTGCTGGTAGGCGATGATCTCGATTTCGGGGTCGAGTGCGGTGTAGCGCGCGATAAGGTCACCGACTGCCGTGGAAAGGCAGGGTGCGAAACCGCCGGCGGTCAGCAGAGCGACACGGGAGATGGCCACAGGGTTACCTCTTTCAAAACTCTTATGTTCTGGGACTACTTCAAAATGTCCCCGGTCAGTTTAGCCGGGGGTGCAAAAGGGCGTGTGCCGGGACCAGGCTGCGGAGTTATTCGTCCGACTTCTCCTCTGGCTCTGCCTGGATTTCTACCGCGCTGAGACCGTCGGGTCCTGAATCCTCGGCGGCGTTCAGAATCTCTAGTTCTTCAGGGGTGGGTGCGACCGGGACCTCGGTGTCGGGGACAGGCCGTCCCCCAGGCGCTTTCGCGCTGTTCGGGATGGGGCCGTCGAACTCACCCTTCGCTGCCAGTTCTGCCTTCACGTCTGCGGCGTACCGGTCGACGTATTCCTGGCCTGATAGCTGCATCAGTGCGTACATGATTTCGTCGGTGACAGCGCGAAGGACGTAACGGTCTTTCGCGACCGCGCGGTAGCGTGAGAAGTCCAGTGGCTCCCCAATCACCACGCCGATGTTGGTGCGGCTTGGGAGCTTTTGTCCAATGGGTTGGGCTGCGTGCGTCCCAATCATTGCGACGGGAAGCACCGGCGCGCCGGACTCAAGGGCTAGGCGGGCAACCCCGGTCTTTCCCTTGTAGAGACGCCCGTCAGGACTCCGTGTTCCCTCCGGGTAGATGCCGAAGAGTTGGCCTGAGTTCAGTCGGTCCAGGCCTGCCTGCATGGCGGCCTGCGCTGCTTTCCCACCCGACCTGTCAACGGGGATGGTGCCGACCGCTTTCATGAAGTTCTTGGTCGCCCACCCCTTCACGCCGGTGCCGGTGAAGTAGTCGGCTTTCCCCATGAACGCGACTTCACGGTCAATGACCATGGGCAAGAAAATGGAGTCCCAAACCGCGTTGTGGTTGGAAGCCAGGATTGCGGGGCCTTCCTTCGGGATGTTCTCAGCCCCCCGCACCCAAGGGTGGTAGATGCCCTGCATCAGCGGGCCACCGAGGGTCTTCAACACCGAATAAAGAGCCACGTGTTCGCCTTTCGCCTGGTCTTCCGGGGGCACTAGTGAGGATCCTGGCCATTCTAGCCGGCCCTGACGCTCGCCTGCTTGAGGCTTTGTAGTATGGAAGCACATTTATTCGAGGGGCTAGGGAGCGTCGTGCTGAACGCAATAGTGATGATGAACTGCAGAGTCGACACCATTCCGGAAGTGGCGCAAGCGGTTGCGGACCTTGAGCTTGTCGAAGAGGTGTACTCGGTGACCGGGGAGGTTGACTTGATCGCCTTGGTTCGGCTGCAAAGGTATGAGCAGCTTGCTGAGGTTGTGACGGACGGGATTGCGAAGGTTCCGGGCATTGAGAAGATCCGGACGCACTTGGCGTTTAGAACGTATTCCAGCACTGACCTTGAAGAGGCGTTCCACCTAGGCCTCGACTAGCCACCCGGGTTAGGACTGGACTAGCCACCCGGGCCACGCGGCCAATTCGCCCCTCCACCGATTCGGACGCGCATCCCCACCACGC
>CAYFUU010000011.1:0-18485 GCA_964346595.1 uncultured Actinomyces sp. | reverse complement strand
CCACGCGGCCAATTCGCCCCTCCACCGATTCGGACGCGCATCCCCACCACGCAGCCAATTCGAGTCGTTGCCGATTCGGTGGGGCGGGGCTAGAAGCGGTTGGACGCCGCTATCCAAGCATCCAGCTTCTCTAGCGGCCGGCCGCTATCCGAGACCTGCTGCAAGGACTCAAAAGAACGAGCAAGTGCCAAGTCAAAGGGTTCGTCGCTCTGCTCTTCACTAGCCATTAGAGCTAGGGAAGCGTTCAGGCCGACAGCGTCAGCTATAGGGCCAGGCTCCCCCGCCAGAACAGCCCTAGCGATCTCCGCGTTTCGCTCCGGGCCACCACCACGCAGCTCTGAAACGTCCGCACGCCTCAGCCCCAACAGCTTCGCCGGATCCACGACAAATTCCTGAACTTCCCCATCCCGCACCTGCCAAACTCGGCACGGCTCCACCGTCGTGATCTCATCAAGCCCAAGTTCGGTTCCCCGAAGCACATAAGCGCTCACTCCCCGGCTCGCAAAAACACCTGCAACCAGCGGCGCAGCACCAGCCCTAGCAACCCCAACCACAGACACAGAAGGTTTTGCAGGGTTAGTGAGGGGACCCAGAATGTTGAACACGGTCGGGAAAGCGAGTTCACGGCGCACTCTGGCCGCGTGACGCATTGAAGGGTGGAACTTGTTAGCAAACAGGAAAGCTATCCCGACCTGGTCAAAAACTTCGACAATCTGAGGAAGGTCCAAGTCCAGGTTGACACCTAGCGCTTCAAGGACGTCAGCCGACCCGGAGGCGGAGGTGGAGGCACGGTTGCCGTGCTTGACCACCGGAAGCCCCGCAGCCGCAGCCAACACGGACGCCATCGTTGAAATGTTCGCAGTGTTGGCGCGGTCGCCGCCCGTTCCAACAATGTCGACGGTTCGGCTGGGCAAGTCGATGTGCCTGGCCAGAGCCCTCATTTCGTCAGCAAGCCCGTGCAACTCTGAAACGTCAACACCGCGCAGCGCAAACAGTGAGAGCAGCGCAGCAACCCTGACTTCGTCAAGCGACCCAGACATGATGGCGCGCATCATGTCCCGGGATTGGTCATAGTCCAGCTGTTCTCCCTGGGCCAGTCTTGGCGCCAGGTCTTCCCAAAGGCCCATCAGATCCTAAAGCCCGTCAGATCTTAGAAAGGGCGTCAGCCATTGTTTCTTGCAGCTCAAGGGGGTTGTAGGGCGCCATAACCGTGTAGCTAGCCCCCGCCCACTCCGCCAACCAGTTGTCCATGGGGCGAGCGATCAAAAGGACTATGACGGGGTTTTGTTCAAGCTCGTTGATGACGTCTTGAGCAACCGCCATGCCCCCAACCTTGGGGGTGTCAGCGTCCAGGACAACGATTGGAGGAACGTGGGTTTTGACGGCCTCCAATGCTCCCGGTGAGGTCGCAGTTTCAACCCAGTTGATGGGAGGGCTTCCCGCGGAGGCACGTCTACCGACACCTTCGATGACGTCTTTACGACGGTCTGCATCGGCGCTGTAAAGAACAACCGTTACCGCGTCTTCGCTCACAACTTCCTCCTTGGGCTCAGCCTCATCCAACCCTAGTATGCAGCTGCGATGTCGACGACCATTACGTTCGCTGGCTGAGAGTCACTCTCAGCTGGGAAAACAAACAGCAACCGAGATCCGACGTGATGTCCCAGGAAAACGGTGTCCTGGGCCGGGATGACCGTGGGCCCGGCCTCCCAGGTTCCCTCGGCAGAAGTTGGGGTTCCCCAGTACATGCCTTTGTAGTGGTAGACCACCGAGTTTTCGGAAGTGATCACGTCACCCTTGCCCTCGGCAAGCACCAGTTCCACCGCTTCGGTTGGGGCCGGGGCGTTCTGGTCAAAGCCGATGATTGGTTCAGCCCCCAGTGCACCTTCAACCAAAAGCCCGCTGGGAAGCTTCTCATCAGTCGGGGCGGCCTCTGACAGTGCCGACAGGTCGGCACCCGGCGCATCCACCACGTCAACAACGAAAATCAGTGTGGAACCTGCTGGAATGCTCCCCTGCTCCACGTCCCCGTAACCGTATTCGGGCGGCACAACCAGCAGGACGCGGTCCCCTACCCTGGTGCCGGCCAGGCCGTACTTCCAGCCATCCACAACCCGGTTCAGGTCGAAGGTTGAAGGTCCGTCGCCGTGGTTGAAGGAGGAGTCGAACGTTTTCCCGTCCCAGAGGAAACCGGTGTAGTAAGCGGTCACCATGCCGCCGGCAGCGATTTCCGTGCCGTCACCGGGAGTTATCAGCTTCGCAACGATCTCACTTGGCGGGTCGTCGTCGATGGGGACAATGGTTGGGATCTCACCCCAAGCGCCCTTCACTTCCGGGAGTGGGAAATCAGGGCTCCGGTTCACTTCAGGCCCGGAGGTGAGTTCCTCCGTGAGCACTTCAGACTCTGGCTGCTCCCCCTGGTCCTTCTCAGAGGAGCACCCGGCCAGCGCCATTGGGGTGATCAGTAAAGACAGGGTTAAAGCCCAGAGTTTGCGTCGCATTTCAGCTCTTGTCTACTAGTACGCAGCGCAGGTCGCCACGTGAGGTCCCAGGTGGATCCTAGTGGAAGGATTCCCCGCAAGCGCAGGTGTTGCCCGCGTTGGGGTTGTCAATGGTGAACCCCATGCGTTCGATGGTGTCGGAGAAGTCGATAACCGCGCCGTTTAGGTAAGGGGCGCTCATGCGGTCGACAATGACCTCTACTCCGTCGAAGTCGACAACCGCGTCGCCGTCCAGCATGCGCTCGTCAAAGTAGAGCTGGTAGATCAGGCCTGAGCACCCGCCAGGCTGCACTGCTATGCGAAGGCGCAGGTCATCGCGGCCTTCCTGGGTGAGGAGGCTACGAACCTTCTCCGCCGCAGCCTCAGAGATAGTGACTTCGTGGGTGGGAACCTGCGTCTGCAGATCGCTCATTGTGGCCTCCAAGTTATCGCCAAGCAGTTGTGCTTCTCTCAGCTTAGTGCAGGGAGTTTTCTACTCTCCCGTGGGTTTCGCCACCGGCGTGAGGCCTAGTCGGCCCCGGACCCCGCCCGCCCCCAGGTTTGGCCCAGTCGGCGTCCGCAGTCCTGAAACGGGTCACCGCCCGCAGTGAAGACGCGCGGGCTCAACGTTGAAACCCCGTGGATCCCCAGGTCAGCTTGTTCGGGGCGGGAGAGCGATGAGCTCGCAGCCACCGCCACAACCGGCGTCCCGTCGGCGGCGGCCACAGACGCAACCATGGCAAGGGGCGAGTCTGGGATATTCGGAGCGTCCAAGTGCGGCGAAACAAAAACGACCAGGTCTGCCTCAGCGACCCGGGAGTGAAGAGACGTATGGTCTGCTAGAACTTCCCAAGCGGGCAGGACACGCCCCCCTAGGGCAAGCAGCAATGCTGCGCTCCCGCCCCCAGCTCCGGAGCCGGCAACGAGCGTTGGGTCATTTTCCGCCCCTGCTGCCAGTGGCAGCAGGAGTTCGTTTTCTGTCTGCGCTGCTCGCCAACTGTTCTTCAACGCAGCTCGCCACGTCTCGACGTGCTCGGCATCGGCGAAGCCGGTGCGGGTCTCCAGCGACGGCGTAAGAAACGCCGTACCTCCGGGACCTAACAGGGGCCGCGGAGTCGAAGCCGCAACGGTCCCGGCTGATCGTCCCAACGTTTTCCTTGCCCGGGTCAGCGCCTCCTCTAGGGTCTTTGCGCTTGCCTCCAGGCTGAGCCCTTGCATGCCGCTAAGCCGGCCCAGCAGGGGGAGACCCCAGTCGTGGTCAACGCTGTGACCGGCCTCAACAACCCCACCCGGGAACTCCGCCCCGGGTCCAAAAGGCAGCAGGTCAAAGGTCAGGGACTCTCCCGCCCCTTCCATCCCTGATTTGATCCGCGCCAGCACCGAGGCCGCGGCTTGCCCAACCAGCCACTCACTGACCTGTTCACCGAACAGACTCCCGGAGAACGCAGGAGCGTCCGGCAGGCTCCAGTGCCCAGCAAGGAGCACCCGCACTTAGGCCCCCAGGGCGCGCAGTAGCTGCGCTTCAGCGACCGTAGCGTTCCGCAGGATCGCGAGCGACTGCGATTCGTCATCGGAATGTGCTTTCGTCGCTGGATCCTCAACTCCGGTGACAAGGATCGCGGCGTTCGGGAACACCCGCTCAAACTCAGAAATGAAGGGGATGGAGCCTCCAAGCCCGACCGCAACCGCGGGCTCTCCGTAGGCTTCGGTTAGCACCTGGGATAGCAGGCGTGCTTCCTTGCTTTCGAGATCAGCAATGTAAGAGGGTCCTTGCTCAACCACTTTCGCGGTGAGTTCTGCCCCGAACGGGACATGGCTTTCGAGGTGGCGCACCAGTGCGGCCGCAGCCTCCCCGCTGTCGGAGCCCGGCACGGTCCGCAGCGAGAGTCGGAACGTGCACTTCGGGACGATCGCATTGGCCGACTCGGCAACCGAGGGAGCGTCGATCCCAATGACCGAAATGGCGGGCATTGTCCAGACGCGCGCCGCGAGGTCCCCTGTCCCAGCCAGTTCCAGCCCGTCTATGACTCCGGCGTCCGCGCGGAAAGACGCTTCGTCCCACTCAACTTCCGAGACTGGGTTTCCACCTAGCCCTTCAATCAAGACCGTGCCCGAGGAATCATGGAGGGTTGTGATCAGTCTTGCCGCCACGGTGATCGCGTCCAGGACGGGGCCGCCGAACACGCCTGAGTGTACGGCCTGGTCCAGCACCTTCACAGTAACGTCGACCGTTGCTACCCCGCGAAGCGAAGAGGTGATCGCGGGGACCTGTTCAGTCCAGTTGCTTGAGTCGGCAACAATGATCACGTCCGCGTTCAAGTCCGCCTTGTATTTGTCGAGGAAGTCGGAGAACGAGGGTGAGCCCACCTCTTCCTCGCCCTCCACAAAAACAGTCACGTTTACTGGGAGGGGGTCCCCCAGGGCCTCAAGAGCGCCGTAGTGGACGGCGATGCCCGCGCCGTCATCGGAGGTGCCGCGCCCGTAAATGCGGCCGTCCCTCACTTCGGCTTGGAAGGCGGGCGAGGTCCAGCCCGAAGGGTCCCCTGGCGGCTGGACATCGTAGTGGGCGTAGAGCAGAACAGTTGGGAGCGAGGGATCCTGAACCTTCGTTGCGATGACCGCGGGCTGACCCGGGGTGCCGTCCTCCGTCCTAGCGGTGCAGATTCTTGCGTCGAACCCGAGACCGGAAAAGCTGTCGCGCACAAACCCTGCCGCGCGGGTCATCTCCTCTGCCTTCGACGGGTCAGAAGAGACCGATTCAATAGCCACTAAGTCGGTTAGGAATGCCAGTTGCTTCGGGAACAGCCGATCCACTCTTGCTTTCAAGTTTTCGATTTCACTCATTTCTCAAACCTACCCTCGACCCTTCCGAAGATGAACCGCGCTCCTTTGATCCGCTACCCTGGGCGCGTGGCTAAGAAGACAACAGACGCTGAAGAGGTGCCCGAACCAAAGGCGCAGGGCAAGGGCAGACCGACGCGAACCCGGAAAGAAGCGGAAGCCGCGAACCTGCGTCCGCTGGTGCCAAATGATCGCAAGCTCGCGAAGCAGCGTGCGAAGGAAGCCCGCGACGAAGCGTTCGCTCGTGAACGCGAAGCGCTTCGGACCGGGGACGAACGATACCTGCCGGTGCGCGACAAAGGGAAGGTGCGTAGGTTCGTCCGCGACTGGCTGGACGCCCGCTGGTCCCTCTCAGAGTTTCTTCTCCCAACCATGCTGATCTTCCTGGCGGTGATGCTGGTCGTGTCCTTCACGGGCGCCAACAACCCCACAGTCAACGCGATAATCGTCGGCATCATGATCAGCTTCTACCTGCTGCTGTTCGCGTCGATAATCGAAGCCATTTTTGTGTGGCAGCGGCTGAAACGCCGGATCCGTAAGGTCTACCCCAACGATCCAATCCCTAGGGGCACGTGGTTTTACGTGTACACGCGCATGCTAATGGCGCGGCGTTGGCGTTCCCCGAAACCGCAGGTTGGGCGCGGCGAATTCCCAACCGGGAAACCCGCGAACAGGTAGACCTGCTTTAGCTGCGGGGCAGCTAGCTACCGGGCTTTTCGGGCTTTGAGTGTGTCGATGAGCAACCAGATCACGTCAACGGTGTCTTCCCACCCGTCTACCGCAATCGTGGGGTATCCGGCGGCTTTGACAGGGTAGTCGTTGCCTGCAGGGTCAAGACGGTCGCCGATGAACAGCATCTTTTCCTTAGGCAGGCCTGTTTCGGCCGCCAGTTGCTTCATGCCGTACGCCTTGTCGATGCCCTTCGCGGTGATGTCAACGGATGTGGAACCCCCGGAGCGCACCTCTAAGTCGGGTAGAGCTTCTTGCACCTTCCTGGCCAGGAGGTTCTTTTTCTCACCGCTGGGATCCCAGAGCGCCTTGTCCTCAGGGAGCGCGTTTTGTCCAAGCGCTGAGAAAGTGATCTGGGAGCCGCGGTCCTCAATGATGGGTCCCGCAGGATCCTTCTCCCAATATTCGAGCTCACGTGCCTGCCGTTCAAGCTCGGTTGCCGCGCGCAACCTTTCTTCTTCTGTTAGCTCGCGCCGGTAGAGCTCCTTTAACTCCCCACTTTCGAAGCGGACGTACTGGGTTCCGCAAGTGGGCAGAAGGTGCAACCCTCTGGCCTGCTCAGCAGTCGCGTCCAGGGAATCCAGTAGCTGCAGCTGAAACTGAGGGAGCGCACCGCCTGAGATCACCGCAACCGGGACCTGGTCAAGAAGGGCTCGCAAAGCTTCACCCATCTTCTTTGGCAGAGGCGACTTAGAAGGCGCCAGCGTGTCGTCAAGGTCGAATGCGACTAGTTCCCAGTCGCCCGCGTAGTCGTTTTGCATCCAGATAGGATACCGGGGGCCAGGTAGGCTTTCGTAGGAAGACCCGTTCCCCTAAGGCTCGATGGAGAGATAGATGGCTACCCCACACATTCGTGCAGAGAAGGGCGATTTCGCGCCCGCAGTCCTGATGCCCGGCGACCCGAAGCGGGCCGAACGCATCGCCCACATTCTCTTTGATTCCCCGACTCTGGTGACAGACGTTCGCGGAATGCTAGGTTTCACCGGCGAAATCGACGGTCGCCCGCTCTCTGTCATGGGGTCCGGGATGGGGATCCCCTCGATCGGGATCTACTCGACAGAACTCTTCCAAGAGTTCGGGGTGGAACGGATCATCCGCGTCGGCACCTGCGGAGGGATCGCTGAAAAAGCCAAGGTTGGCGACACCGTTATCGGTCTGGGTGCTCACACCGACTCCAACTACAACCAAGTTCGGATTCCTGGCATCAACTACTCGGCAGTCGCGTCCTTCAAGCTGGTCCAGGCGGCCGTCGCTGCTGCGGGAGATGACCCGAACATTCACGTTGGCACCATCGTTAGCCGCGACCACTTTTACCTGTCCGTCCCAGGACAAACCGAGGCCCTTGCAAAGTATGGGGTGCTGGGTGTCGAAATGGAAGCAGCGGGCCTTTACGCGACGGCGTCCAGCTTCGGGAAGGAAGCACTAACCGTGCTGACGGTTTCGGACCACCTGCTGGATCCCAGTGCGAATATGACCGCTGAGGAGCGGGAAACCAAGTTCCAGGGTGCACTCAAGCTCGCGGTTGCAGCCGCGTTCGCGTAAACCCCAGCAGGTTCTCAGGGGACCAGGAGGGCGTCGCCCAGCTTCTCGAAGTCGCTCTCTTTGGCCCCGTTTGCTACCAGGAAGTCGGCTGGGCCCCCGTAGCCCTCGCGGATTGTTTTTAGGACCAGCTCCATTGCGGCCGGAGGAGAAGAGGTCATTAGCGGGATCAGCGTGTCCACTTCGAAGTGTTCCGCCCCCGGGATCTTAGCGAGCGCCTTCGGGATTTCCTTTATTTTTCGTTGCAGCCAGGGACCGTCCAGGTTCTGCTCGGTGAGCGAATAGCTTTCCACGATGGCGTCCTCATCGACCCCTAGAAGCCATTGGATGAGGGCAATGACAATCCCCGTCCGGTCTTTGCCGGCGGTGCAGTGGACCAGGACTGTGCCTTCACCGATTGTGTCTGCGACGTCGATGACGGCATCCGTCAGGTGTTTCGGCGAGTGCTGAAGCATCTCCAGGTACATCTTCTCTATCGTCATGTGTCCCGACATCATTGAGGCAGCAGAACCCGCCTCAATGCCCCTGTTGATGACCCGGAAGCCGTTTTCTTTGAAGAAGTGGGGAGACGAGAGTCGCTCCATCTCAGAACGCAGGTCAACCACTGCGGAGAGTGGGAGTTCTGAGAAGAACAGCTGGTCTTCGCCGTCCAGGCTGCTGGGGAAGTCGGACCGCAGCAAACGTTCAGTCCTTAAGCGGTCGCTTCCAGCTTTCAGGCCTCCGCCTTCGCGGAGGTTGTAGAACCCCGTCAGGTCGTACTTGATGGTCATTCTTCGCTCTCCCCTGTTCCAGTTTCGTCCGCAGACTTGGACTTGTCGCTGGCAAGGATCCACCAGCAGATCGCAACAACTAGCGGCCAAAAAAAGAGCCCTAGCCACAGCGCGGTCGATGCGACGCCCGAGGCAAGGTCGAGCCCCGTAAAGCCCGTCATCAACGCCGCCGAGCCAAGCAACACCCAAAGAAGAGCTTTCCTAACAACCGGATCCATGAGTGCATCCTAGTGGGAAGAGCGCTCAGGCCTTGGACAAGGGTGAGCAGAGCTGCTCCGATAGAGCCCGTAGTTGCGTTACTTGCTCTGGGCTCAAAGCCCCATACAGTCGCTTCGCTATCTGCTCCCCGTGTGCCTTTCCTAGCCTCCGCTGCAACGCTAGGCCTTGTTCGGAGGGGGTAAAGAAGGCAGAGCGAGCGTCGCTGGGATCCGTGGACTGGATAAGGAGCCCGCGCTCCACCATTTTTGAAAGGAGTCGCGAGAGTGCAGGTTGAGAGAGCAGCACCTGGTCTAGCAGCTCACCCTGTCGAAGCGGGCGCCCACCCTTCACCAGGGTGTAGAGGACGTCGTACTCCCGCATGGAGCCCTCTTTCCACGCGGGGTCTTTCGCGAACTCTCTACTGAGCAGGCTCTGCGCCCGCATGAACGACTCCCACGCCTGAGATGCTGCTCTCAGCTCGGTTGCAGTGAACTCTGTTCTTCCGCTCTTAGCTCTTTCGGTCTCTTCCACCGCTTTCCCAACCCTCCTTCAGTGTTAGCAGTCTCAAGTTTTGGACTCTGCTGGTAGTCCTCCTAGTCAACCAAAGGGCAGGTTGGCGACCAGGTCAGGGTCGGTGTCCGAGTAGGGCGAGGTCCCGGTGACGTTGTCCCCCCTGTTCGGGTTTGGTCTTGGCGCTCGCGCTGGGCCCGTGCCGTACTTCTTTTCGACCAGCGAGGCGTGCGTTGGGGCCGCGGGAGTGTTCGCCCCCTGCCGCTTTTCTGTCTCTGCGCGAAGGACTGGCAGTACTTCCTCGCCCAACACGTCAAGCTGCTCCAAGACGGTCTTTTCTGGGAGTCCATCGTGGTCTACCAGGAACATTTGCCGCTGGTAGTCACCGAAGTAGTCGCGCAGTTCCAAGGTGCGGTCAATGATCTGCTGAGGGCTGCCGACCAGTAGTGGCGTGCGAGCCGACATGTCTTCAAGATCTGCGCCACGGTAAACGGCGGAGTTCTCAAAGTAGGGGCGGTATGCGGCCTTCGCAGCCTGCGAGTTCTTGCCAACGAACACCTGGGCACCAACGCCGACAATCGCGTCCTCGGGTCTGCCGTGCCCGTAGTGAGCGTAGCGGGTGCGGTACAGCTCAATGAGGCGCTGGAAGTGCGCCATCGGCCAGAAAATTCCGTTGGCAAAGAAACCGTCGCCGTAGTAGGCGGCTTGCTCAGCTATTTCGGGCGTGCGGATGGAGCCGTGCCAGACGAAGGGTGCGACATCATCGAGCGGTCTGGGGATTGAAGTAAAGCCTTGTAGAGCGCTCCTGTGCCTTCCTTGCCAGTCGACTACGTCCTGACTCCAGAGCTTGTGGAGCAGGTTGTAGTTCTCAAGCGCTAGTGGAAGGGACTGGCGGATGTCCTTACCGAACCACGGGTAGACGGGGGCGGTGTTGCCGCGGCCCAACATGAGATCCAACCTGCCGTCTACCAGGTGCTGCAGCAGCGCATACTCCTCCGCGATGCGCACCGGGTCGTTCGTTGTAATGAGTGTGGTTGCCGTCGAAAGCTGAATGTTTTTGGTTTGCGCACCGATGCTGGCTAGCAGGACCGGCGGGGAAGACACAACGAAGGGCGGGTTGTGGTGCTCCCCTGTCCCGAAAACGTCGAACCCCACCTCCTCGGCCTTCTTCGCGATGTTGACGATTGCTTTAATCCGCTGGTGTTCGCTTGGTGTTTTCCCCGAAACAGGGTTACGGGTGACGTCTCCGACTGTAAAGATTCCGAACTGCACGGCTACCTACCTTGATGGCTGAGGACCCAACTGGGCTGCTAACAAGAGTCTATGCGCCTGCATCTACCCCGTCTATGCGCCTGCATGTAGTTTTGGTTACGTCCTTGGTTCGCCTCGCGAACAGGTTTTTTCGACGCTGAGCGCTTTCGCTAGGGTTTGGCGTAGCAACCGACAGGAGCAGGAATGATTTTCCAAGGATCCGCCCCAGCCCTCATCACCCCCTTCAAGGGAGGAAAGGCAGACTTTGCGGCTCTAGAGAAGCTGATCGAGTTCCAGATAGAAGGCGGCTCAGACGCACTTGTCATGTGCGGGACCACTGGGGAACCCTCAACCATGACGCTCGCCGAAGAAGAGCAGGTCGCGAAAGCAGCAATCGCCCAGGTCGCGGGCAGGGTTCCGGTGATCGTTGGGATCGGCGGGAACGCCACACAGGAAGTTTTGGACGCCGCAGCCCTGATGACGGCTGCGGGCGCGGACGCGCTTCTGGCGGTCACGCCCTACTACAACAAGACGACCCAAGCCGGTCTGATTGCTCACTACAGCGTTGTCGCTGAGTCGACGCCCCTGCCGATCATCGTTTACAACGTCCCGGGCCGCACAGGTCTCAACATCAACCCCTCGACCGTGGTCGAACTGGCAGAAGTGCCAAACATCGTCGCGATCAAAGAGGCGTCAGGAAACCTGGACCAGATAATGGAGCTAGCCCGGGTTGCGCGCGGACGCATCGACATCTACAGCGGTAACGATGACCAGGTCTTCCCACTGGTTGCGCTTGGAGCCAAGGGGGTCATCTCCGTTGCCGCGAACCTGCTCCCGAGGCAGATGCACAACATTGCGACTTGGACGCTTGAAGGGGACTACGAACGCGCCCGCAACTTGCAACTTGACCTGCTGCCGCTGATCAACGCTCTTTTCATGGAGGTGAGCCCCATCCCCGCGAAAGCTGCGCTCGAAATGATGGGGATGATTGACGGAGAACTCCGGCTCCCTCTGGTTCCGATGAGCGAACCCGGCAAAGCGGTTCTGCGTGAGCGTCTGTTGGAGCTGGACTTGCTGCCTTAGCTGTCGCTAAAGGTATTCGTAAATCGCTTCAGTTATCTTCGCGATCGCTTCCCAAGAGCGGTATTCGGTGAGCACCACGACGACGTAGTCACCCTTTTCAGTGCGGATGATCCCAGCGTCGTGGAGAAGGCCGTCAAGGAAGCCAACTTTGTCCTGGACAACAGCGTCAGCACCCAGTCCTGCAGGTATCCCGTCTCGATAGTTCTGACGGGCCATGAGACCAAGGAGATGCTGCTTGTTCTCATCGTTCATGGCCTCACCCGACTCGATGGATTGGAGGAGTAGCGCCAGGTCCATTGCGGTGGTCCGAAGGTCGCCCGGGGCTAGCGTAGTGGAAGTGCCTCCGGCTGATCTGACAACCTCTTCCACGTTCCCTAACCCAACGGCGGAGTACCAAGCAAAGGGGCAGTCGTTGTCGGACTCGACGATCATGACTTCCATGCAGTACTCGAGCGTGGTCCCGTTTAGGGTGCTGCCCCAACCCCAACTTCCATCCTCGACAGCGTTCATCATGGAAGTCGCCGTTGCGATCTTGATAGTGCTGGCAGCCGTGAAGACCTCATCCGAGTTGACCCGCACCAGGGGAGCTCCCGTGGCAGCGTCAAGGACCGCTACCGCGACGCGACCTCCGCTTCCGACCTGTTCAATCTCAGCCATTAGCGCGTCGTAATCGGCGATCTTCTGGTCAAGTGCCGCGCTTGCGTCCGCTAGAGCTTGGTCAGTGGCCGCAACCGAAGCCAGAGTAGGCCCAGAGCCGGGGCCGATGGCGCGAGCTTCGTCTACCGCAGCCTGAAGGGCCAGGGCTTGCGAGGTTGACGCAAGCTCCGGCGAAAGGGCGGCTAGTTTGGCTGCAGCTTCGTCTGCGGTCGCCTTTGTCTGCTCTGCTTGACGGAGGGCTTCGGCGGACTCAGCCGCAGCTTCCTTCTGGGAAAGGACGCCCTCTGAAATCACTACGACAGTGCTGGGGGGCCGTGAGGACTTCTTAGCCCCTTCTCCCGCAAAGAAAGAAACCATCACTAAGACGGTTAGCAGGAACAGCACCAACACCGACAGCGAGATCATGGCGCGGCGGAGACGCAACGTTTTCTTGGTGCTGTGTTTGTCCCTATCCGAAAGAAGAGAGGCACCCACCGGGCTTTCAGTCAAGTTCCTTTGGGTGCCTCTCCGCTTCGAAGTGTCCTAACGGGCCTGATCAGCCGCGCTTGAAGACAATCTTAGTACCGTCCTCGTCCATAACCAGGCGGCCATCTACGATCGGGACACTCAGGGTCTCCCCTTCAACGGTGATGTCGCACGCGCTCCCGGTGCCCTCCCACGTGCCGGAAGTGCCTTCGTCAAAGACGATAAGTTCGGCTGTGCCATCCTCATGCATATCGATCGCGAAGGCCTCTGTCATGTCGAAACCGAGGTCAGACATTTCTTCGAGATCTTCCGCTGTGACGACCTCTCCTTCGGATTCCATGGACTCAATGACCCATTTGCCGATGCACTCGGTGCCTGCGGCCTTCCCACCCCCGGAACAACCTGCTAGACCTGCAACCCCTAATGTGAGTGCGGCAGCCAGTGCGCCGATCTTCTTGAGCCGCTTCATTTTCTTTCTCCTATATCCACTAAGAGCACGTGCCTGTCTTGGACGCGCAGCTGCCTTCGCAGCCTTCCAAGCAACTATTCCTCACTTCTGCCCGGCGAGGGGCCGATGCCAGCAAACCGCAACGATATAGCAACCCCTTCGCACATTTCTGGCCCAAGCGATTCTTGCCGTGACCTTCTTCTACTGGATCTTCTACTGGGCGAAGAGGATCAGACTCAGCGCCATCGCCGCCATCCCACCTAGCATGCCGTAAACGGTCTGGTGCTTATCAGTTTGGTAGCGCCAAGCGCCGGGGAGCAGCTCGTCTAAAGCCAGGAAGATCATCATTCCCGCGACAGCCCCGTAGAAGATGCCAAAAAACTGGACGGGGACAATCCAGCTGACAAGGAGCGCCCCGAAAAGAGCTCCAATCGGCTCGGTGAGTCCTGAGAACGTCGCCCACCAAAACGCCTTTTTCCTTGATTTCGTGGCGGCGTAGACGGGGGCCGCTACCGCGATTCCCTCCGGCACGTTGTGGATTGCGATAGCTACAGCAAGGGTGATCCCAACCCTGGGGTCCTGGTAGGTGGTAAAGAACGTCGCCATCCCCTCAGGAAAGTTGTGGAGTCCGAGGACAAGAGCGACCAGTGCGCCCGAACGCATTAGAGACTTTGCTCCGGCGGTTTCGGCTGGCTGGAGAGTGTTCTCACGGCCTTCCATTTCGTTCGGGTTCAAGACGTCTGGCAGCAGCCGGTCGATGGCCAAGACGATTGCTATTCCACCAAAGAAGGACGCCCACGCAATCGCTAGTGAGACCCGCTCGGTGAACGCCTCCATCAGGTATTCGATGCCCAGGGGGACAATCTGGACTAAGGACACAACAATCATGGCTCCAGCGGCGAAAGCGAGCGCCACGGCTAGCCATTCGCGTTGCAGGGTCCGCCGGTTCAGAACAAGCAGTCCGCCGATCGTCGTTGCCAAGCCCGCCAAAAGGGACACTGTGAGGGCAAGTACCATGACTCAAGATTAGCGAGCCTAAGCGCCGCTTCGCGGCAGCAGGCAGCAGGGCTGTTACCGTGAGACATGACTAACTTTGAGCCTTCGACCCCCGAGCCCGAAATCGATGACCCCTATGATCTTCGTCCGTTTGTGATCGTCCACCTTGGGGCGAGCTTAGACGGAGTGCTCTGGCACGAAACGGCGGACACCCCTTACCTTGACCTCTACGTCGAAGCTTTAGAGGCGTTCCAGGCAGACGCCTGGCTAAAAGCCGTCCCGGGCGCGTTCGAAGAGCAGCTCACAGAAGACAGCGGGGGACCAGAAGACGACTTCATCAACGCCTTCCCCGGCGGCAAATACCTGGTTCTGCTGGACCCACCCGGGACTTCCACCCAGGAGGACTGGGAGAACCCCTTGTTCCCGGGTGCCAAGCCGGTTCTGGTCGTGACCCGCAGCGCCTCAGCAGACCGGCTCCAGGAGCTTGAGGACCTGGGGATCTCTTACATCTTTGCTGGCAAGGCTTCACTAGACCTGGAGCTCTTGTGCTGGAAACTCAAGGAGATTTTCCAAATTAACGCGCTTGTCGTCACTAGCGGCGACGAAGCCTCCCGCCATTTCGCAGATGCCGGGGTGATGGACGAACTCTCCCTGATGACCTCGCCCACCATCTCCGGTGAGCCGGGGCGGCAGGCTTTCGCTCCCGGGCAAGCGGGCACCGCGCCTCTGGCGCTCAACTTGGTCCACGCCCAAGCTTTCGACGCCGGGCTGATGTGGACCCGCTACCAAAGCAGTGCACCCTGGCAGGAAGGGCAGTAGTAGACGACCCTTTCTTGCCCAGCATGGGCGCCTAAGGTCATGCGCTGGATCAGAGCACCGCAACGGAGACAGGGTTTTCCTACGCGCCCGTAGACATGTTTCTGCTGGCCCGCGCGGGTATTGCCGGTAGTGGTCCTGCGGACCCTGTCACGGTTCGCCCGGATCAGCCTGGCACCCAACTCCAGGACTCTTGCAGTGTCCGTCTGGTTTGCGGGTGTCCTCGGGTCAATGCCAAGCAGGAAGCAGAGTTCGTTCGCGTACTCGTTCCCAAAGCCCGCCACGTTTTGCTGGTCGAGGAGCGCGACGTGCAGTGGACGAGGATCCCCCGCCAGATTGGCAGCAGCCCGTTCTTTCCCGCCTTGATCCCACTCCGGTTTCAGCGGGTCCGGACCCAGGTGGCCAACTAGGCGTAGCTCATCGCGGCTTCGCAGTAGTTTCACCTGTGCAACCAGGAAGCCAACCGCCTCAGCCTTCTCCGTGGCGATCACAATCCGAGCTTCATGCCCGGGGCGGCGCCACTTAGCACCCGGCCTGTAAATGTGCCAGAAACCATCCATGAGCATGTGGGAGTGAATGGAGTAGTCCCCCACCCTGATCAGGACATGTTTCCCGAGAGACTCAACCCCCGCGATCGTCTGCCCAACAAGCGGCAGCGTGTCCGCGCCACCGCTGCGCAGTTCCAGCCGCGTCACCACTCCCCCACGCAGTGCCCGATCCAAGTTGGCTGCCACTCGGTAAGCGGAGTCCCCCTCAGGCACTTACGGCGTCCCTCAGAGGCTTGCGGAACACTAGCCCGCGTGGCACGCGTTCAAAACCGGCTTCCATCAGAGAGTCCGCCCAGGGGCTGCGGGAGACAGGTTCACCGTTCAGCTTCTCAATAGTGAAAGAGGACAGTCCTGCATTCTTCGCTGTTCTCACCAGGCTCCGACATGCCTCACTGCGCGTCTCAACGCCTGCGTCAGGATCACCGACCGCGGTTCGCCCACCCCGCTCCACGTAGAGTACCGGGACGCCTGCAACGAGCGTGATTAGGGAACCCGCAGACCGCCTGGGGTTCCCGTTCGCGGTGAAGCAGTCCGGCCAGCTTAGAGAGGCCCCATAGGGATTGGCGGGGTCGGTCGAGGAGAGCGTGAGCACCTCTCCGCCCGTCTCCCGTGCCAAGTCGTCTTCGGCTGAACGCAGTTCCTCGACCGCCCCCGGGAGCGCAAACTGGGCCCCGCCAAGGCCTTTCACGAAGTAGCCGCGGCGGAGCGTGCCTGAGAGTTCAAGGTCGCTGTAGATGCGGTAGAGGGCAGAAAAGCCGCCCGGGAAGTTCTCTCCTACCGCGCTTCCCCTGGTCACGACCCCGTAGCGGTCCAGCAGTTCCGCAGCGCGCAGAGCTAAGAGCGCACCTGGCCCCACGTGGTCCTGCGGGGAGGCTGCCTGCACCAGCGACCAGCGGCCCGCCAAAGTCGGGTCAGTGCCACCCACGCCGGATCCCACTTGTAGGGCCGCCAAATGCCGGCGGGTCAGGCTTCGGGCGCGTGGCCTTCTCTGCGCAGTTTTGACTGCGCTTCGTCTGCCACTCACCCGCGCCCGGAGAGCAGTGAGCGAATCCGACGTGACCCGCCCCGCCCAGACCAGCCCCCAGATCGCCTCTGCCAGCTGACTCTCAGTTAGGAGCGTGCCAGCTTCCTCCAAAGCCGCTTGCAGTGCGGGTGCGAACAAGGCGCCTCTGCTAGAAAGAACGTCAACAATGGCTTCCTGGTCTTGCGTGAGTGGTTCGCCCTCTTGAAGAGCTTTTGGTGGGATGCCGGCAGGGGTGAACTGGACCCAGCCGTCCCGCGGACCGATTGCCCCGGCGCCGCTCCAGGTCACTTCACCGTTTCCCACCAATTGGTCCAAGAAGCTCACTTCAAAATCCTGAATGCGGGCCGGAAGCACCAGGGACTCCCACGTGGAGGCGGGAAGAGGAAGACCTGAGAGCTGCTCGATCACTGCGAAGGTCCCATCAAGGCCCAGGCGTGGTCGGAGCAAGTGCTGCCAGGCCGCTAAGAACAGTGCGTAGGCCTCACCGCTCACTGCTTCAACGCCCCCGCGGAGCAGTGCGAGGGAGCGGGAGCGGACCCGGTCTAGGACCTCCGCCCAAACGAACTGCTCCTCCGCACCGCCGGCGAGCTCTTCCGGAAGGAAGCTCCCGCGCAAAACCCTTTCAACCTTTTCAAGGCCAGCAAGCGCTACCTCTAACGTCACCGCAGAAAGGCCGAATCGGGCTCCCAGTTCACTCTTAGTGACGGGACCATTCGTAGCAAGGTGGCGCCACAAGAGCTCGGACACCGGGTCTTCAGGGGGTTCCAAGAACGCTTTGGGGACTCCGGCGGGTACGCTCGCACCCAAGGCTGCGACTAGGAGCCCTGCGTCTTCGATGGCCGCAAAGTATGGGGCTCCCGCGAAGCGAACCTCGATCAGTGCGCGCGAATCTAGGGCTTCCTGAACCAGTTGCTGCGTAGTTGTTTCTCCCGTAGGTGCAACGCGCGCCTCGATCTCCTCTGGAGTGAGGGGCCCCAGGGCCCGTAGCAGGTCCTGCAAAGTGGCGAGGTCGAAGGCCTTCCACCCGTCTTTGGTTCGCTGTAGCTCAGACTGAACATCCAAGACGGCGTCCGCCTCCAACAGTTGGGAAAGAGGCACTTCACCCAAGAGTTCTCTTAGGATCCGAGGGTCAACACTGAGAGCAGCGATGGCTCGCTCTGATGCAGGAACGTCACCGGAATAAATGAACTCGCCGACGTAGCCGAACAAGAGAGAACGGGCGAACGGAGTCGGGGTCTCAGTCGTGACCTCACGAAGCGACACCCGCCTCCTCTCAATCCCCGCCATGAGGTCCGCGAGCGCGCGGGTGTCGTAAACGTCTGTCAAGACTTCACGGACTGCTTCTAAAGTGATCGGGAACTGTGGGTAGTCACGTGCCACTTCAAGTAGGTTCGCGGCGCGCAGGCGTTGCTGCCAAAGCGGGCTACGTTTCCCCGGCTTGCCGGCCCCAAGGACCAGGGCGCGGGCAGCCGCTTCGCGGAAACGTGCCGCGAAGACTGCGGAGTTCGTGATTTCTCCCGCTACTAGATCTTCGATTTCGCCAGAGTCAAAGAGGAAGACTTCTTCCGTGGCCGGGACCTTATGCGGCCCGTCGCCTGCTTCGTCGAAATCCGGGAGTCGAACAATGATGCCGTCGTTGCTAGGAACCGACTTGCCTTCCAGCCCCCATTCGGCCTGGAGCCTTGCGTCGATGGCAAGTGCCCAGGGGGCATGCACCTTGAGGCCTAGGGGTGAGTGCAGGATGTAGAGCCAGTCCCCTACCTCATCCCTTGTCCGTTCCACGACAAGGTTTGTGTCCGAGGGCAGAGAGCCCATCGCCTGGTTCTGCTCAGCAACGTAGGCAAGCGTGTTCTGGACCGCGAACTGGTCGAAACCGATCCTGGCGAGGGCCGCAGCAACTCCTTCGGTCGCGCTTGCCGCGTTTTCGGCTAAGCGTCCAAGGGCCTGCCCAACCTCAAGGGGTCTGGCTGGGGCGTCTCCTCGCCAAAACGGGGTCTTTGCTGTGGTGCCGAACGCAGGCTCCACCTCGACCGCGTCGCGGGTGATGCGCCGGACCCTCCAGGGGGTGGTGCCAAGTGTGAAGACTTCGCCGACGCGGGTTTCGTGGACCATTTCCTCGTCCAACTCCCC
>CAYFUU010000010.1:13316-46498 GCA_964346595.1 uncultured Actinomyces sp. | reverse complement strand
GCGTTCAGCCGATCGCTAGAAAGTCACCGAGGCACGTCTTAATCTCCTCGAGGCAAGAAAGATCGAGAAGCCCGATGACCTCGCCACAGCGGGTGCGGCTGATGGTCCGGGGCTGTTCGGTCATTGCAAATCCTTGCAGGCTCCCAATGTCGCCGCGCAGTTCCACGTGGTTCGGCCAGCCTCGGTCGGCGCTTGTCACGGGGAGGACAATCAAGAGGTCGGTTACCAGGGCGTTGTACTCCTCTGAGGAGATCACAACCAGCGGACGGCGACCAGATTGTTCCTTACCCACGGTGGGGTCTAGGTAGCCCCAGATGACGCTCCCTTGAAGTAACAAACTCATGCACCTAGGTCTGCATCGAGCCACTGGTTGGTTTCACGCCAGTAGCTTTCGGTGAGCTCTGCGGGCGTTGAAGCGTAGGCCTCTCGCATGGCAGAAAAACGTGCTCGACGCTCAGCCTCCGCTGCTAAGTGAGAGAGGTACGCGCCAAGGGACTGGTCACGCTTTGACGCCTGAGTCTTCAGGAGGTCACGCGTTTCCTTTGAGACCTTGATCGTTGTCGTCATACAAATAGTATACCAAGGGCAGTTTGGCGCCGGTCACCCCCACAGATGTCCATGCTTATGAGGCTTTTGTTCATACTTATGAAGTTTTCAAGCGCGGACTCAAACACTCCATAAGTACGAATAAGTACGAACGACTTGAGGCGAGCGCGGCGTTTGCCGCCAGCACCACGGTGCTGGGATTATAGGACTAAGACCCTGCACACCGGAGGTGCGGTATGCCGTGCGAAGCGACCTGGGAGTCGGTGAACCAACACAAGACCCCTGCCTGGTTCAAAGACGCGAAGCTGGGGATTTTCCTGCATTGGGGCTCTACTCTGTCCCGGCATGGGCGCCGGATTCAGACGGGATCGACGTTCTTCTGCAAGAGAAGGGGTTTGCGGGGATCTACGCTAAGAACCCCTACGCAGAGTGGTACGCGAACACTCACCGACTCCAGGGATCCCCCTCGCATCGTCACCACCGCTCGCAGTACGGCATCAGGCCGTACGAATCCTTTCGCGAGGAGTTTGAGGCGGCTTCAGAAGCCACCGACATGGCCAAGCTTGCTGAGGACTTGAAGCAGACCGGGGCCCAATACGTGGTCCTCACTACGAAGCACCATGACGGTTACACGCTTTGGCCATCTGAGCAGCCTCACCCGCGCTTGGGGGAGTTTGGGTCGAAGCGAGACCTGGTCGGAGATTTTAGCAGCGCCGTGGAAGAAGCAGGCCTGCGCTTTGGCGCCTACTACTCCGGCGGATACGACTGGCCCTTCAGATTTGGCCCAAGCGCTGGTCGCGACGTTGGAACCACGGGACTGGGCGCTCGTGCAGACCGGTTGGGACCGGTCTCGGGCCCCCCTTTACTCGACCTTGTTCTCGATCGCGAACGGCTACATTGGCGTGCGAGGGGATGTGGGGTTCTGGCCCGCAGCCTCGCGGGAGACCATGGTGAACGGCCTCCATCATCAGTGGAGGATTGAGTACCCAGAGATGGCGACGGCTCTACCCGAGCAGGGTCAGGCGATTCTCATGGCGCCCGAACTGTCAGGTCTTTCAGTGTTGGTCGACGGTGAGAAGCTGGGGGAGAAAACCGCGGAGCTATTGAGTTTCGACCGGCGTTTGGACTACAGGGCTGGCATGCTTTACACGGACTCCCTGTGGAAGTCTGGGACTCGAACTTTGAGAGTCGAGCAGCGTGCGCTGGTTTCTCTGGTGGAACGAACCATCCTCCAGATCGAACTCGATATCCACGTTCTCGAAGGGGATGCGGCGGTTGAAGTCCTTGCCTTGGTCCCAAACGATGACGGGGTCGAGCCCGACGCAGCAGCAGCGTCCCTCACGGAAGCGCCGGCCTTCTACACCGACGCGCCAAAGGGAGCGATCTCAAGGGCTGACAGCTGGACTTCCGGCGGCATTGATTGCGCCGTTTGGACGGTCCCCAGCTCTGGCATGAAGCTCGGTACCGCGTCCTTGCTGGAACGCCTCACACCTCGGGAAACCTCCGGTTCTAAACAGACCACTTCGGTGCGCTCGACGGTCGCGTTCGTGCGGAACGAGCTTGACGGTTCGGGGGTGGACCGTCCCCTGGCGCAAGAGGCGGCAGACCTTCTTCGCTCGGCGGACCTGGCTGGCCTTCCGAGCGCCCAACGGGAAGAGTTGGACGCGTTCTGGGATCGCGCTGACGTTAGCGTCCAGTCGGAAGATGGCACTCAGGGTCCCCTCCGTTGGAACCTGTTCCAACCGATGCAGTGTTTCCACATGATTTCGAGAAGTGGTGTCCCGGCGAAGGCCCTTACCGGCATCGGATACGACGGGCACTACTTCTGGGATCAAGAGATCTACGTTCTTCCCTACGCGATCTACGTGGACCCGTTGGCCGCGAGAGAGGCCCTTGAGCATCGGGGCGCAATGCTCAACATTGCCCGCAAACGAGCCAAAGACCTGAGCCAAAGAGGGGCCCTTTTCCCGTGGCGCACGATCATGGGCGAAGAGGCCTCCCCGTACTTCCCAGCGGGGACGGCGCAGTATCACATCGATGCGGACATCGCCTGGACCGTCATGCGCTACGCGACCGCCACGGGAGACATTGACTTCATGGCTGGCGACGGCATCGACATCCTGGTTGAAACAGCCAGGTTGTGGGCCGACTTGGGCTTCTGGAACGAAGTCCCGGTCGAGGGCGGTGTTGAAAGGCGTTTCGAGATCCACGGGGTGACGGGGCCGGACGAGTACACGGCGCTCGTGAACAACAACTACTACACGAACCTGATGGCTGCCGAGAACCTCAGGGGAGCCGTGAAGTGGTTGCAGAAATTCCGGAGGGACGACCCAGAGGTCTACGAGCAGATCAAGGTGCGCCTGGACCTCGCAGATGGGGAAATCGCCGAGTTCACCCGCGACGCGGACGGCATGTACCTTCCTTGGGACGAGCAGAGGGGCGTTCACCCGCAGGACGACACGTTCCTGAGCAAGAAAGAGTGGGACCTCGCCGGAACACCAGCATCTGGGTTCCCCCTGATGTTCAACCACCACAACCTGGTCATCTACAGGCATCAGGTTCTGAAGCAGGCGAACGTGGTTGCAGTGCACTCGTTGCTTCCCCGCTCAACCAGCCAAAGCAAGAAGGCTGCGGATTTCGCCTACTACGACCCATTGACCAGTGGCGACTCGAGCCTGTCGGCCGTAGCCCAATGTATCGTGGCTGCGGACGTCGGTGAAGACCAGTTGGCTCTTCACTACTTCAGGCACGCGCTGGACGTCGACTTGCGAGACCTGCACAACAACTCCGCTCTCGGCTTGCACTCGGCCTCGCTCGGTGGCGTGTGGAGCGCGGTTGTTACGGGTTTCGGTGGCTTCTGCGACCAAGATGGGACCTATTCCATCGATCCGCGACTGCCAGAAGAGTGGGACGAGTTGACTTATCACGTCATGGTTGAAGGGCTGCTACTCCGTGTCCGCGTGGACCACGAGTGGGTGACGGTGACGGCGCAACCAGCTCCTATCACGTGGGTGGATGAGTCCCGTACGCTGTCGATTCAGATACTTGAGGAACACGTGGAACTCGATGAGGGGACTGCTGTTCGGGTCCCACAACAGTGATGCAGCAGGTGCCTCGCTAGGCCTTAGTGCCTAAGTAAGGTGCCGGTGGGGTAACGGGACGGTCTCAGCGACCATAGAACGCCGCTGAGAACCGTCAAGAGACCTGTCCCGCCGGTAATATGAGCAATTGTTGTAGGGGGGCCCGCGGCGTGTCCTGCTTTTCGATTCAACTGGATGGGGCGCAGGTGGCGAAGGCAGAGAAGGTCAAGCAGACGTGGGGCATTCGCTCCATACTGCTTGTAGTCGCCGCAATGTTCGTCGGAATCGCAGTCGGCCTCGCCGGCTACACGTTCGCGTACGCAAAAGGCTTCAGCTACTTCTCCAACAACTCAGAGTCCTGCGCTAACTGCCACGTCATGCAGCCCTATTACGACTCTTGGCTTGCCGGCCCCCACCAGCCTTTTGCAACCTGCGGTGACTGCCACACGCCTCACGACAACATCGTTCACAAGTACTACGTAAAGGCAGAGAACGGTTTCCACCACGCACTCAAGTTCACGACCGGAAACTACCCGGAGAACATTGAGGCCAGGCAGGTCACCCAGGACATCACGAACCAAGCGTGCCTCTACTGCCACGCCGACCTCACCAATGACATTCGCCACCCAGGCAGTGCAGAGCCCGGAGAGATCCTTGACTGCACCCGCTGCCACTCAAACGTCGGACACAATTAGGAGTAAGCAGTGACTGACAACGATTCGAAACCCGCGGCAACGAAGACGATGCAGATCCGTCCCCTGTGGATTGTGTTGATCATGCTCGCAGCGATAGCGGTGACTTTCACCGTGACCGCGCTCTTGATGAGCGTCTTCAAGCACCAGCAGGAAAGCGCGGCGCCCACAGCGACGGTGACTGCTCTGGATGAGACGACCTACGACCCGGCGGTGTGGGGGGAGAACTTCCCCAGCCAGTACGAAGGGTGGCTTGACACGGCAGAGTTCACCCCGACCAATCACTCAACTGAGCTGGAGCCGCTGGACCGTGAAGGCGACCCGCGTGATGAGGTGACGGGTGACAAGACCGTTGAAGACCCTCGACTCAAAGTGTTGTGGTCTGGGTATCCGTTTGCGACTGAGTATCGTCACGCTCGCGGTCACGCTTACATGACCCTGGACCAGACCTACTCACTGCGGAATGTCGAGTACGACCAGCCCGGCACCTGCGTGAACTGCCACGCGTCCATGCCTGAGATCTACAAGGAGCTTGGCGACGGTGATACGGAAGCTGGCTTCCTTAAGCTTGGAACGATGCCGCTCTCTGAAGTCACCCCGATGGCGGACCACCCGGTTGCGTGCATCGACTGCCACGATCCGGACACCATGGCGCTACGGATTACGCGCCCTGCGTTCATGAAGGGCATTGCCCAGGTGAAGGCGTACGAAGACGGCATCGAAGACTACGACGTGAACCGCGACGCGACACGCAACGAAATGCGCTCCTACGTCTGCGCCCAGTGCCACGTTGAGTACTACTTCGCTGGCGAAGACAAGGTCCTGGCGTTCCCATGGAAGAACGGCCTGGACCTAGACGGCATCTGGCAGACCTACATGGACAACGGTCACGTCGACTGGATCCATGCGGACACCGGGGCCGCTGTCTTGAAGGCTCAGCACCCTGAGTTCGACGTCTGGTCGCAAGGTGTTCACGCCGCGAATGGCGTGAGCTGCGCTGACTGCCACATGCCTTACCAGCGAAACGGCTCCGTCAAACTCAGCACCCACAAGATCACGTCCCCTGTTGCGGACTACAACCTGGCTTGCGGCACTTGCCACGACACTCGTGGTGACACCCTTGAGAACCGGGTGAAGACCATCCAGGACAACTTCATTGAGTCCCGTGACCGTGCGCTTGATGCAACCGTCTCGCTGATCAACGACATTGAAGCTGCGATCAAGGACGGCAGTGCCAGTGACGACGCGCTAATGAGCGCCCGCTACTTCCAGAACAAGGCGAGCTTCTACACGGACTACGTCTACTCGGAGAACTCTTACGGCTTCCATGCCCCTGACTACAGCCAGCGTGTCCTAAGCCAAGCGCTTGACGCGGCCCGCAAGGGGCAGCTGGCGCTGAAGGGCGTCCCGATGGAAGAGCTAGAGCCTTCTGAGATTTCGATGCGCAACGCGTCAGAATCGGCGCGCTACCAAAAGTTTGTTAGCGACGTTGACGCTGCTGAAACCAACCAAGCAGCGGGCTAGTAGATGACTGACCCCTCAGCGGATCAGGCTGAAGGCGGCGCGACGGACGAAGGTGACTTCGACGAAGACCAGGACTTCTACGAAGGTTTTGAGGGCGATGACGACCTGTTTGACCGCACCTCGAAGCCCCGGAAGAACCGTAGGAAGCGCGCCCGAAGTGACGGAGAAGAAGCGGAAGAGTCCCGGCCTGCCCAGAAGGTCACTTATGCGGCCCTGCCGCGCAGCGTCAAAGTTGGGATCTTCCTCGCACTGATCGTTGGCGTGATCATGGGCATCTACGTGGCCGGCGGGTCTGGTGACACAGGCGGAGCCGGGTCCCTCACCACCCAAGAACTGCCAGAAGGACACCCTGACATTAGCGAAATGGGTAGCTCGGGCACTTCGGGTGGCAGCGTTGAAGGGCTCGCTGGACTGGTTGCGCTGGTTGCGCGCGAACCAGACAACCTCGATGCGCGCATCGACCTGGGCGTCGCCTATTTGAACGCGGGCGAAGTCGGTGAGGCTGGCAGTCAGTGGCAGACGGTTCTGGACACCGACCCAGAGAACATCCCAGCGCTTTATTGCATGGGGTTCTACCACCTGGCTCTGCCTGAGCCTGACGAAGAAGCGGCTGCAGAAACCTGGTCGCGTGTGGTTGAGCTGGCGCCGGATTCGCCTGAGGCGGAGTCTGCAGCGTCGCTTATTGGCTCCCTTACCGAATCCTCGACTGGGTCCGACTAGCTGGGCTTGTCTTGGACTCTGTCTCTATCCCTGTCGCCTTCCTGGCAGGCCTCATCTCTTTCGCATCCCCTTGCTTCTTACCGATAGTCCCTGTGTTCCTTGCCTATCTCACGGGCGGGAGGGCGGGTGCTAGTGAGAGGGCTGAGATTCCGACACTCGCTTCAGCCGGTCGCGCGGGATCTGACGGGTTCATCAGCTACTCCCCGTCAGCTTCAAGGCAGGGAATATCGCGGGGGCGCGGCGCGATGCGCGCCCAGAGCGGAGAAAGGGGGGCTTGGTGGGGGGTTGCGAACGCCGGAGCCTTCTCGCTGGGGTTCACGGCGGTCTTCATGGGGCTTTGGCTTCTTATTTCCCTGTTGGGGCTCTCCGTTGGGGACTACCGCGGAGCCCTCAGGGTTGTGGGGGGCATCGTCCTCATCCTGCTTGGTCTGCTTAGCTTGGGGTTCTTCCGAAACTTCGGTAGTGGTTCGGGACCGTTGGAGCGCATGAGCCTGTCGGGTGCTCCAACCCTTCGCCGTTCTTCACTAATGGGTGTGGCGTTTGCCGCCGCCTGGTCACCGTGCGTCGGCCCTGTCCTGGGGGTCATCCTGGGGCTTGCGATGGTGCGAGGCTCTCTGGGAGCTGGGATGCTCCTACTGTTTGCTTACTGCGCCGGCCTGGCCCTGCCTCTTTTGTTGATGGCTGCGGGCGTCGGGGGTCTGCAAGAACGACTCTCCTGGTTCTCCAGGCACGGCCGGGCGATTACCGTGGTTGCCGGGATCCTGTTGATTGTGATCGGATTCTTGCTAGCGACAGACTTGCTGGCACCGCTCAGCAACGTGAGCTTGGGCGGGACCTAAGGGGGATACATGACCGAAGACGCCAGTCTTGAAGACCGCACAGACGTAGGGGTAGCGGAGATCTTCCACTGGGTTTACCGCTTCTTCTACTCGAAGACGGTCGGCCTTGTCCTGATCCTGCTGCTAGCGTTCTACGCAGTCATTGGCTCGGTCATCATCCAGGCGGCGCCCGGCACGTACTCTGACCCCGCGGCCAAAGAAGCCTTCCTGGCCCAGGTTGGGCCAAACTACGGGGCGTTCGCGCCGGTCCTGAGTGCTTTGGGGTTCTTCCACGCCTTCACCTCCATCGGCTTTTACGTGGTCGTAGCGATGCTGGCCCTATCAGTCACCGCCTGCACAACGCACCGCATCCCCGAACTGGTCAAGCGGCAGAAGGACCCCCGGGTTCACGTTTCTGAACGCTTCTTTGACAAGGCACGCTACCGCGGGGAAATCATTGCGCGAGTGCCAGAAGCGAGTGCTCTGGAGACCGCGGAGAAGGTCTTGAAGCGCAACCGGTTCCGCGTGTTGAGTGACCCTCACGAACCCGACACTTCCCTGTACGGGGACCGTTTCGCGTGGTCGGGAATCGGCACCGTGATTGCCCACACGAGCTTCATCATCATCCTTGCCGCCTTCGTGATCAGTGCGACCTGGGGTATCGATGACCTGAAGACGATCCCGGTTGGCGGGACGGTTGAGGTCGGTCACGGCACCGACCTGATTCTGACTGCCCACTCATTCCAGGACACGTACACGGACGAAGGCAGACCAGCCGACTACGTGTCTGAAGTGGAACTCTCAAACTCAGAGGGAGAGATAAAGACCCAGCAGGTCCGCGTCAACTCTCCTCTGGTGTACAAGGGGTACCGCTTCCACCAGCAGACCTTCGGCGTCGCAGCAGAGTTCAAGGTGGCTGGCTCCGGGGGAGACGTCCTGTTTGACGGCGCGATCCCACTGCAATGGACCTCTAATGACGGGCTGAATGCCGTGGGGCGCGTCGACCTGGAGGACGCGGACCTGGAGGTCATCGTTGCAACCGCGGCTTCCGGCCAAGTCGGGTCCGCTATTCCTGCGGGTGCTGCGGCGGTTGAGATCTACAGCCTTTCAACAGAAGAGCCCCTGGGGGCCGGTCAACTCTCTCAAGGTGAAACGGGTGAGGTTGCGGGTCTGGACGTGACTTTTGAGCGCGAAGCGAAGTACACCGGGATCCTGGTCCGCCAAGACCCAGGCACCGTGTGGATGTGGATTGGCAGTGCCCTACTGGTCGTAGGCATGAGCATCACGTTCGTATTCCAGTATCGCCGCATCTGGGTGCGCGTCTTCCCAGAAGACGGGCAGGTTGCGATTCGGTTTGGTGCTGTCTCTCGCTGGGACGCGTCTTACCAGCGGCTCTTTGAGAACATCGTTGCTGAGGTCAGTGACACACTCAGCGCCTCCCCTGGGATGGCCCAGGTTGCTCCGGAAGACTCGGAAGAACAGGATTAGCCCATGGACACCCTGCAAGTCGCTGAATACCTATTGGTTGCCTCCCTCGTCTTCGTGGTTTTGGCGCTCCTCAGCAACATTGTCGTCGTGACGACCCGTACCTCTGCAAAAACCCGGGCCCGAGTCAAGGCCGGCACTGCGGTCCGCGCTGAAGAAAGCTCGGGTTCGGAAGAATCTGAGTCCTCTGTGAGCCCTGTGGTGTCCGCGACGACGAACACAAAGTCGGCGGACAAGCTCGCCTCGAAAACACACGACGCTAAGAGAGTGAAGCGGGGACTCCCGAAGGGGCTGGCCCTATACGGGACGGGGTTCACGTTCGCCTCCTTCGTCCTCGCCACCGTCTACCTGATTTTGCGGATGTCCATGACGGGGTACGGACCCTTCGCGAACCAACACGAGTACGCGGTGTCTTTCGTTTGGGGGATCCTGCTTGCCTATCTGATCGTCGAGTACGTGTTTCAGGTCCGGGCCCTGTCGCTCATGGTGCTCCCCGTAGCGGCTGCCCTGATCGTTTACGCGCTGAGTCTTCCCGTTGAGGTTGAATCCCTGATTCCGGCCCTCCAAAACCACCTGCTGCTAACCCTGCACATCGGATTTGCGATCCTGGCTTACGGTGCTGCAGCGGTTTCGTTCGGCGCAGCAGCCTTCTACCTGGCTTACCCGTGGCTCTCAACGAAGGTTAAGCACCTGCCGTCCAAAGGGCTGCTGGACGACATCGGTTACAAAGCCGCGACTGTTGCCTTCTCCATGCTGACCATAGCGATTGTTTTGGGCGCGGTCTGGGCAAACACGGCGTGGGGCCGCTACTGGGGCTGGGATCCCAAAGAGACTGCGGCCCTGGTTACGTGGCTCATTTATGGGGCCTATTTGCACGCGCGGGTAACGCGTGGCTGGCGCGGGAACCGAAGTGCTTGGCTGCTGGTCCTGGGCTTCGCCGCAGTCCTGTTCACCTACCTTGGGAACCACTTCTTCGGTGGTCTCCACTCTTACGCCTGATGGGCTCTAACAGTTCCCATTCAGACTCACCCCGCTCTTTCCTGACCTGGGTGAAGACGTCAACCGCTGGCAGCCTCCTGGTTTTAGGGGTCGTGGCTTTGGTTGTGCTTGCGGCCGTGTGGGGTGTTTCAGCGATCCGGGGCAAAGACAGCGGTTCTTCGGCTGGGGTTGACGGTGAGCTAGAGGGGGCAACCGCTGTAGAGACACCGGATACGGGCGCTCCTGCCCCGAAGATCGGTGAGCCTGCACCGCTCTTTACCGCAACCGACACGGCTGGGAACGTGATCGACCTTGAATCACTGCGCGGGGGGCCTGTGTGGCTGGTCTTCAACGCGACCTGGTGCGCTGACTGCCGTGCGGAACTTCCCGACATCCAAGAAGCCCACCAGGAGTTCGGTGACCAGGTGCAGATAGTCGGGATCTACCTGTCGGACAGCGAAACGCAGGTCGCCGACTACGCGGAGCGCTTAGGACTGACTTTTGAACAAATCGCAGATCCCTCCAGTGCGCTGGGCGCCCTGTATCGCGTGATGGCGGTCCCCACCCACTACTTCCTTGATGCTGAAGGAAACGTTTCGGCGATCGACATTGGGACGCTTTCTCCGAAAGCAATCAAAGGGAACCTGGAGCCCTTGCTCTCTAACTGACGTTTCCCCAGTTCTGTGGCAAGGAGTTTTCCACATACTCCTGAGTTTTCCCGGCCGCGCAACTCTCTTTTGAGGAGACTGCAAAGAAGCGAGCAGGTCCTTTGGGGGAAACGTGGAAGAAGAAGCCGCAGTCGGCGACCGCGAGTCGGGAATGGTCACCGTAGAGGCTGCGCTTTCTCTGGTTGCGATCATGCTGGTGGTTCTTGCGGTCATGGTCGCTATCGCAGCGGGGACCACGCGCGCAACTGTTTGCCACGGAGCCAGGGTCGCGGCCCGCGCGCATTCCTTAGGTGAAGACCCGGTCGCTGCTGCGTCCCGCGTTAGCAGCAGACAAATCCAGGTTGCGGTCGAAGAGACTTCAGGGTGGTTCACGATCCGTGCCACGGGCGCAGGGATCAAGCTGGGGCAGTGGCAAACCCTGCCGATCTCCTGCGAAATCCGCGCCCAACGCGAACCGTTCATTGCTGGGCTCCCCTGACCTTGGAGCGGCAAGTGAGCGGGCAAGACGAAGGATCAGCGACCGTGTTGTTCGCGCAGCTTGCAGCCCTGCTGGTCGTTGTCGCGGCTCTGCTGGCTGGTTTCGGCGCTGTCCTAAGCGCTCGGCAGCAGGCGCAGGGGGTGGCAGACATGGCGGCGCTGGCCGGGGCCGACAAGTCGTCTGTGGCGGTTTATGCAGTGGATGGGGACGGCGATGGGCCTTGTCGCGCTGCGAGTGAGGTCGCACAGGCCAACGGGTTCTTCCTCGGCTTTTGCGAGGTTCGGGGTAGCGATACGTTTGTGGAAGTGTCCCGTGGTCTGGGGGTGTTCTTAGGCGCGTTCACCGTGAGCGCGAAGGCGCGTGCGGGACCTCCTGCAAGCTTTACGGGATCAGAGTGACTCCTCAAAGCGATCCTGGGGAGCGGTCAGCCAGGAATCGCAGCAGGGCGATCGCGCCAGCTTTTGAGAGGGGCTCGTTGCGGTTTCCGCACTTCGGGCTCTGGATGCAGGCGGGGCAGCCTTCTTCACAAGCGCACCCTTCCACCACTTCCAGCGTCTTTGTAATCCACTCTTTAGCGCTTGCAAAACCGGAATGGGCGTAGCCGGCACCGCCCCTGAAAGCATCGTGAACGAACACTGTGGGGCGATGCGTCTGGGTGTGTTCCGTCGTGGACAGGCCCCCTAGGTCCCAGCGGTCGCATCCTGCAAGCAGAGGCAGGATGCCGATGGCCGCGTGCTCGGCCGCGTGCAGGGAGCCCGGAAGGTCAGCGGTCTCTATGCCTGCTACCGCCGTCGCTCCGGGATTCAGGATGTACCAGGTCGACTGAGTCTCCATGATCCGCTCAGGCAGGGTCAGCTGGTGGTTAGAGATGTACTCCATGTAGGGCAGGCGAAGCAGATCGTAGTCTGTAACCCGGGTGCTAACCTCTGTCTCGCCAACATGCCACGTGACCAACCCGTCCTCGCTGGTCCACTCTGTTTCCAGGCCTTGGGTTGCTGGGAGCTGAGTGTCGTGTTTTTCTTGTTTCTCCCCATCTAGAATCCGCACCTCGGTGTGAACGCTGGGGCGGGTACGAAGAGGGGTCGTTACCCTCTCCACGACGGCGATGCGCTGCTGCGCATCCTCGTTCACCGCGGTTAGCTCCAGGACGTGGAAGGTTTGACCCTGGTGGATGTAGATCGCATCCGGGTGAACTTCCGCGTCCGCCTTATCCGCAGGGACAGTACCGATAACCGCACCCGTGCGAATATCGATGATCTGAACGTCGCCGCCAGCGCCGCGGATGTCGATCGAGTCGTGGGGGCGTCCTTCAAGCCCAAAGTTCCAGTACCACTTATCGCCCCTGACTCTGAGGTAACCATCTTTGGCTAGATCGTTCAGGAGACTTGTCGAGGTGAGACCGAACAGCTCTAGGTCGTTTTGGTCTAGGGGAAGCTCCATAGCGGCGGCACAAAGGTGTGGTGCCAGCACGTACGGGTTCTTCAGGTCCAAGACGTTAGGCTCAACCTCTTGGAGAAGGGACTCCGGGTGATGCACCAGGTAGTTATCCAACGGGTTTTCGCCTGCCACTAGAACGGAAACGCCAGCGCGCCCTGCCCTGCCCGCCCGCCCGACCTGTTGCCAAAGCGATGCTCGCGAACCCGGCCACTCGCAGGTGATCGTTGCGTCCAGGCCGGCAACATCGATGCCAAGCTCCAAAGCGTTCGTAGTCGAAAGGGTTTGTAGGGCGCCGGTTCGCAAGTCGTTTTCGAGTTCGCGGCGTTCCTCAGGAAGATAGCCGCCGCGGTAAGCCCTCACTTTTTCGCTGAGTGGGGACCCCTTCTGAGCAAGGCGGTCTTGGATTTGATTCGCAACGCCTTCGGCGCCGTAGCGAGAACGGACGAAAGCCAGAACCCGCGCTCCCTTCAGCATGAAATCTGTAGCTAGTTTTGCGGTCTCACTGAAGGGACTGATGCGCAGCGGTGGGATTGGGTAAGAAGGCGCAAGCTCACTGCCACCCATCTCTAGCTTTAGCTTCTCTACCGGATTCAAAGCAGGCTGCCAAAGCGCAAGGTGGTGAGGGGCGGCGGGACTCCCGTCATCAGTTACAGCCCGAACTATCGCTTTCCCCGTCATCGCGCGGCCAACGCCTTCGGGCTCACGCACGGTTGCAGAAAGCATGATGACTTTCGGGTCCGCACCCAGGTCGCGCGCAACGCGGAGCAAGCGACGCAAAATGAGGGCGACGTGCGTTCCCGTGATGCCTCGCCAGTAGTGCAGTTCGTCGACAATCACGTAGCGCAAAGACCGTAGGAACCTAACCCAGTGTTCGTGGCCCGGCAGCAGCACGTGGTGTAGGTAGTCCGGGTTCGAAAGGACAATGTCGGCGTGAGCACGCGCCCACTGCTTCGCTTCTCTCAAGGCATCTCCGTCCGCCGGAGCGATCCGGATCGGTTCGTCAAGGTTCGCCGTGAGCTCGTTGAGCGACGCAAGTTGGTCGGCGGCCAGAGCCTTGGTTGGCGCCAGGTAGAGAGCGGTTGGACGGTTCCTGTGGTCCGCGAGGGAAGAGGAGGTGCGGGGCGAAGACTTCAGCAGATCAGAGAGGATCGGCACCCAAGCGGGCAGCGACTTCCCGGACCCCGTTCCGGTTGCAAGGACAACGTCCTCACCGGCTTGCAGGGCGTCTAAAGCTGCACGCTGGTGAGACCAGAGCGAGGTGATCCCCTGGTCCGCATAGACCTGCCTCAGACGCGGATCCACCCAGGTGGGCCACGGCTCCAACTGTTCATCGCGGCCGGGAACCGCCTCCAAATGCACTAGGCGCCCGTCGCGTCCGCCCGCGGACTGCAGATAGGAAAGAAGTCGGGCTGGGACGGCGCGTCCCTCTTCGTTCATCGCCTTTGCAGGGTGGAGTTGCCCCGCAGCGCTTCCACCGACCATTGGACGAACTCGATCGCGTCCACGCACACGGTTGCACCAAGGACCAGGTGAGCGTCTAACTGCGAGCTGGAAAGCCCGAAACGGGCCATCACGACGTAGTCAGCGAACACGTCAGTGATCCCGTGCGGGCGATCAATCAGGTACAGGGTCGGGAAGTAGCGCTCACGGTTCCACCAGTCAAGCACCGCAAGAAGCTGCTCTTCACCGGGGTGCAGGGCTTTGGGGAGAGGCCAAGAAGTGTGCATTGAAGCGTAGTTCTTGTCCCGCTGCAAAGAAAGCACAAAGGTAAATGCCGCGAAATCGAAAAGGATCTGGGCATCAGAGGTGCGGACTTCAGTGAAGCCTAGGTCATCCAGGCTGTTCCTGACCCGCTCCAACGTGATCGGAGCCAGCACGTCATCAGGGCCCCTCATCGCGCACCACCCCCATCTGCACCGGGTGAAGCTGCAGCATCTTCTCTGCATCGGCAAACAAAGTAGCAATCGCTGTAACAGCACTGTCCACGCAGCCGTAAAACTGCTCTTCGCTGAGCCCTGCACTAGAAAGTGTGTTGACCTCCGCAGCAAGCGTAATCGCCCGACCTCCCGCAGTCGGCACAGTGTACGCCTTAGGGACAACGCGCTCGCGGTTGCACTGCGCGGCGAAACGGAGAAGGGCTTTGCGATCTTCCGGTGAGGAAACGGTGCGACGCCAAGACCCGCGGATCTGGCAGACATCTGAGTTTCCGACGTCGCAGGTGTAGTGTGCCGTCGGGGAAGAAAGGCTAAGAGACTGGTCGTCCGGCCCTGAGATCTCAAGGCCTGCGCGGGAGAAGACGTCGCTGACCAAAGCCAGTGAGTCGACTCCGATGTTCCTCATCTGTTTTCAATCCTCTCAGGCGGGGCCTTGGCGCGTGTCCCCCGAGGTTCGATTACTCTAACGGGAGTTGGGGTAAACGTCTCAACGAATCGGAAGGAAACGCGTGGGCGGCAGCCAAAAAGGCGGTTCTGGCGCTGCCGGCTACCGTGTTTTCTTCCTGCTTTTAAGTGCTATCACTTTCCTGGTCTGTTGGCTGCTTGGAGTTCGCACTTCCCTGGGACAACTTCTTGACTCGATTGCGATGGAGGCTGTGCGGGACCGCGCGGGCGCCGGCTACTGGATGTCTTCACTGCTTGCCAAGGTTGTTTCTGAGCCGGTCTTGGTTGCCGCCGTCGTCTTGATCTTTGGGGTTGCCGCCCTGCGGCGCAGAGTGGATCTTGGACTGCGAGCACTGCTGTTTTTCGTGCTCGCAAACGGGGCTACGCAGCTCCTGAAGGTCGTCCTCTCTCGTCCCCAAATGGGGGTTGGGTATGCGCTTGAAAACTCGCTGCCTTCGGGACACGTGACGGTTGTTGCGACGCTAGTGGCTGCGCTTCTTGTGGTTCTCCCAAGACGCGCTGTCCCTACCGTTGCTGTCTTGGGTTTCCTGGTCTCATCAGCGGTTGGACTCGCCGTGATCTCCCTTGGGTGGCACAGACCCACCGACGTCATCGCGGCGTTCGCCATCGCTATCTTCGCTGCCATGATCGCCCTTCCCGCAGGAACCGAGCAGGTTGCCCACTCGATGGGCCTGGTCTACTCCTTCGCGTTTTCGGCGGTCGTCGCGGTGATGAGCGTGACCGCGGTCTTGTTTGTCGCGTTAGGTGCACCCGAAACCGACGAGACTGTGTCTCACCAGCAGATCAGCGAGCTTGCTGCTGCAGGAAGCCCGGGGACAGTTTTGGCGCTGAGTGCGGCCGGCTTGGTTTTTTCTTTCGCGGCACTCACCTTTGCTTCCATTTACCGCTTGCTGGTCTTTTCGATGCGGTGAGTGCGTTCCGAACTGTTCGAGGGACGATTGTCCCAACTCGAGTTACAGCGATGTAATAAGGTCTACTAGGCACAACATCTAGGGGTAGGTGGCGTGTCGGACCACAACATGTTGCGTTTTCGCGTGTTTACTGGGTTCGGCACTTCCTCTGGGTTCGGTGCCATTTCGTCGAAGGAGACCGCTACGCCGGCGCGGGTGGGGTGCGGACAAAGGGAGCTTGGGGGCAGCTAAATGGGTCGCTATGACGTGGACGCAATCGGCACAATCAATGAGTATCTTTCACGTGCTGACTGGCGGGTTCAGGCAAACGCGAACCAGGGCTACTCACTGGGTGGGATGATCCTGAACGCTTCAGGCAAGATGATCGCGAACTACTGGTTAGAGAGCTGCTACCCGGAAGAGGCCGCGACGGCGCACCGCGAAGGCGACATCCACATTCACGACCTGGACATGTTCTCCGGCTACTGCGCGGGCTGGTCACTGAAACGCCTCCTGCAGGAAGGGTTCAACGGGGTTCCCGGAACTATCGCCTCACGCCCACCCAAGCACTTCTCTTCCGCAGCCGGGCAGATCGTGAACTTCCTGGGAACACTTCAAAATGAATGGGCTGGGGCTCAAGCATTCAGCTCATTCGACACCTACATGGCACCTTTCGTCCGTCTGGACAACATGACTTTTGATGAGGTCAAGCAGGACATGCAGGAACTCATCTTCAACCTGAACGTGGCTTCAAGGTGGGGAAGCCAGTGTCCCTTCACGAACCTCACGTTTGACTGGGTTTGCCCCGAGGATCTTAGGGACGAGGTGCCGTTTGTCGGTGGGGAACCGGTGGACTTCACTTACGGCGACCTGCAACCGGAAATGGACGTCATCAACCGCGCGTTCATCGAGGTGATGGCAGAAGGCGACGCAGAAGGACGCGTCTTCACCTTCCCGATCCCGACCTACAACATCACAAAGGACTTTGAGTGGGATTCTCCCAACGCCGACCGGCTCTTTGAAATGACTGCGAAGTACGGGCTCCCGTACTTCCAAAACTTCATCAACTCTGACCTGGACCCCGGAATGATCCGCTCCATGTGCTGCAGGTTGCAGCTGGATCTACGCGAACTATTGAAGCGCGGGAACGGCCTGTTCGGTTCAGCAGAACTTACTGGTTCCATCGGCGTGGTCACGATCAACACGGCACGGCTGGGCTACCGGTTTGCGGGTGACTGGGACCGCCTGATGTCTGAACTTGACCGGCTGATCGACGCAGGCGCGGAAAGCCTCGAAATCAAGCGCAAGGTCATTCAGGAGCAAATGGATGGCGGCCTGTTCCCGTTCTCACGTCACTACCTGGGAACGCTGGACAACCACTTCTCAACCATCGGCATCAACGGTGTGAATGAGATGATCCGAAACTTCACGGGCGACAGCCACGACATCGCGACCCCCTACGGGCACGACCTGGCTGTGAAACTGCTGGACCACATTCGTGAACGCATGGTGGAACTACAAGAGTCCACGGGTCACATGTACAACCTGGAAGCGACTCCGGCTGAAGGCACCACGTACCGGTTCGCAAAGGAAGACAAAGCCCGTTTCCCGGGCATCCTCCAGGCAGGGACAGAAGAGCAGCCGTACTACACCAACTCTTCGCAGCTTCCCGTCGGTTTCACGGACGACCCTTTCCGGGCCTTGGAAGAACAGGAAGTCCTCCAGGGCAAGTACACCGGAGGCACTGTCCTGCACCTGTACATGGGTGAGCGCATGAGCAGTGGTGAGTCGGCCAAGCAGATGGTGAAGCGGACCCTGACGGCGTTCAAGGTCCCCTACATCACCATCACCCCCACGTTCTCCATCTGCCCCGTACACGGTTACCTGGACGGCGAACAGCCCATCTGTTCCCGCTGCGCAGGGGAGTTCCCAGACGCAGAGCCTCAGCAGTGTGAGGTGTGGACTCGGGTGATGGGCTACTTCCGCCCCGTGTCCGCATTCAACATTGGGAAGAAGGGTGAGCACGCGGAGCGCGTTCCCTTTACGGAGGGAGCGGCAGCCGACCACGGCGAACTCGTCTCCTCGTACAGGTGAAAACTGAGGCGGAGAAGCTTCGGATAGTCGGGCTAGTGCCCTTCTCAACAGTCGACTGGCCCGGGAAAATAGCGGCGTCACTGTTCCTGCAGGGGTGTCCCTGGCGGTGCCCCTACTGCCACAACGCAGAAATCCTGGATGCTCGCGCTCCTGGAACGGTTGGTTGGGACCAGGTTCAAAGCCTCATGACAAAGCGTGTGGGGCTCTTGGACGGGGTCGTTTTTTCGGGTGGGGAAGCACTGCTGCAGGCTACGAATGAGGGTTGGGGACCTCTTGAAACCGCGATGGCTGAAGTGAAGGATCAGGGCTTCCAGGTAGGGCTCCACACTGGCGGCGCCTACCCGAAACGGCTCGCCCACCTGCTGGACCTAGGGTTGGTCGACTGGGTTGGCCTGGACGTCAAGGCAACTCCTGAGCGTTACCAGCTGGCAACCGGTAGCCCCGCAGCTGCCGCCAAGGCAGAGGCAGCCCTGGGTGTTCTCGCTGACTTTGACGCGGCCCGCGGGAAAAGCGGAAAGCAGCGGAAACAAGACTTCTCCTGGGAGGTGCGGCTCACGCTCTGGCCCGGACTGCTTAGCGGCGAGGAGCGAACTGCGGAAGCTTTGCTGGACTACGCCCGCGAAGTGGCGGCGTGGAGCAGGGACCGGGGAGCCCGCAGCTTCGCGTTGCAAAGGTACAGAAAGCCCCAGAGCGAAGCAGGTCTGACAGCGCTCAGCGAGGGCCCCCATTGGGATGAGCAGGAAGCTGCTCGGATCCTGTCAGATGTCGGGTTCTCACAACTTTCATTCAGGTAGCTAAGCTTGCTCCATGGTCCCTTTCCTGCTCGTATCCACCCGCCCCGAAGAAGAAGCCCTAGCTAGCGAGTACGGCGCGTACTTGCGTTCCACAGGCCTTCAGCCAGAAGAACTGGAGTTAGCGGAGTTCGACCTGGTTGGGCTTCCTGACATTGACCCGCAGCGGTTCGCGGGTGTGTTTGTAGCTGGATCACCGTACGGTGGGGGAGCCCGGGGATACGTCTCCCAAACGCAGAAATGGGTGCAGAAAGAACTGAAATCTCTATTCAGCCAGCTGCTTGAAGCCGGCACGCCCCTGCTGGCCACGGGCAACGCGACGCCAATCCTGGCTGACCGGCTGGGACTTCCGGTTTCAAGCGAGTTCGCTGAGTTTGGTGAACTGACAGAGATTGAGCTAACAAGGGAAGCCAAAAAAGACCTGGTCTTCGGTGATCTCCCAGACGCATTTCCTGCCTACGTCAACCACGGGGAAGCTGTGGAGAAGCTCCCAGAGGGTGTGACTCGGCTTGCCCGTTCGCTCAACACACCCGTTCAGGTTTTCCGGAGTGGAGAGCGCGTGTACGGGGTGCAGTTCAGCCCCGAACTTGACGCGGAGCTGATCGGCGCGAAGATCACAGCATTCCACGACGCCGGTGACTCCGGCATCGGTGACACCGAGTCGCTCGTCACCACGGGACGCTACGGGAGCGGAGACCACGTGGCCGGAAGGGTGCTAGCTAACTTTGTGAAGGTGTTTCAGCAAGGCTAGCGCCACCAGAATTGCCCAGGAGCGATCGGGCCGCGGTTGCCGGTAACAAACCCGTCCCGCGCCACGGCGAAGCTGGAGCCCGTGCGAATATCCCAGCAGCTGAGTCCAGAGAAGTCTGACAGGCACGCGCCATTCGCAAATGCTGCGTAGTCTCCGTAGGACAGAGAAGTCCCTCCAGTCGCCCCAATCTGAGGGCTTGTGCAGTTCACTTCCGCAAAATCATCCGTTGTCGTGAGTGTCACGGGAGAGCCTGTGCAGGCCGACAGGGTTGGGTCAGAAAAGTTGTACTGCAGGATGGTGCAGGACGCTCCTGCCTCGCTCAGCTCGCAGTTGATGTTTCCGCTGGGCGCAGTAATCCTGGGAGCGGAGATGGCGGAGCTAGGCGCAGGGTAGCGGATGGGTGTCTCTTCCTGCTGTTCGTCTTCTAAGTCCTCCACCTCGGACTCTTCCGTAGCCGGGTCTTCTGCCTCCGCAGCCTCCTCTTCTTGCACGACCTGCTCCTGCTCTCTCTCAGCTTCGGACGAGGAGTCGGGTTCCCTATTCAGTAGTACGAACGTAAGAAACACGGCAGCCCCCACCAGGAGGATCACAGCGGCAACCCAGGCCACGATCGGGCCGGTGCGCCGCTCTTCCTGTTGCGGTTCTTGTGTGGGAGTTGGGGTCGCTACTGCGGGAGTTGCGAGGGGCGCCCAGGTTGGCGTGGGGGCTGGAGCAGCTGTAGGGGGTGTCATTACCGAAACGCGTTGTGGTCCCACGCCCGTTTCGCTACGTGCCTGCTGAGCGGCGCGGCGCTGCTCTAGCGCCAGGTTCACGGCAGGGTCGTTCAGGTCTGCCAGCCACTTGACAAGCGCCGGGTAAGTCGCTGGGTTCATCGCGATTAGCGGGCGTAGGTTCGGGTATTCTCCCGCCAGACGCTGAAGTTCAGCTCCAGGTGTGGAGGGGTTTGAAGCTAGGGACTCGAGGTTGGTTTCCATGCGCGTTCCGTCTTGGGTGCCGCGGCCAGCCGCGGAGGAATAGTCAGACCTATCGTCGCTGACGCGCGCAGTTCGTGCAAGATCGCCCAAAACCGCGAAATGGCACGGGGTCAGACAGCGAGGTCTTTTACTCTGAGATTCCGACAGATACCTTGCGCTTCGCGCGCAGACTCTACTGATCGGACAGCAATGAGTGAGAAGCGGCCCCTCTTCAAATGGACTCTCCATGGTGACGGGAAAGGCGCCCTAGCTGGCGAAGTAGTCCTTCCCCACGAACGCCTTTCTTGGGGGCGCACAACCGGGATCGGCATGCAGCACGTCGTCGCGATGTTCGGCGCGACCTTCCTGGTCCCTCTGATCACCGGGTTTCCGCCGAACACCACGCTGTTCTTCACCGGGATCGGGACCATCCTGTTCTTCCTGATCACAGCGGGCAAGATCCCCTCTTACCTTGGTTCCTCGTTTGCGCTCATCGCTCCGATCCTGGCGGTCTCGCAGAGCCTAGGCCCCGAGTACGCACTAGGCGGGATTGTTGTCACCGGGGCGACCCTGGCTGCGGTCGGCCTGATAGTCCACTTTGCAGGTGCGAAATGGATTGACGTGGTCATGCCGCCTGTTGTCACCGGCGCGATTGTCGCACTCATCGGTTTCAACCTGGCGCCGGCAGCCTGGAACTGGGTGAAAGAAGGGGCACTCACCGCTGTCGTCACCATTGCCTCCATCGTCCTCATCACAGTGCTGTTCAAAGGGATCTTGGGGAGACTCTCCATCCTGTTCGGTGTCCTCATCGGATACGCGGCGGCAGTAATCCAGGGCGAGGTCGACTTTGGTCCGGTCGCTGAGGCTGCGTGGGTGGGACTTCCGCATTTCCAAACCCCCGCCTTCTCGGTTTCGACCCTTGGGTTATTCATCCCCGTGGTTTTGGTCCTCATTGCAGAGAACGTCGGACACGTGAAGTCGGTCTCCGCGATGACCGGAGAGAACCTAGACCACCTGACGGGCCGCGCACTGTTCGCTGACGGGGTTTCCACGATGCTCGCTGGCGCTGGCGGCGGATCCGGCACAACGACTTACGCGGAGAACATCGGGGTCATGGCCGCCACCCGCGTTTACTCCTCCGCCGCCTACCTGATCGCTGCGGGCACGGCCTTGGTCCTGTCGATGATGCCCAAGTTCGGTGCCGTCATCAGCACCATCCCCGCAGGTGTCCTTGGCGGCGCTGCCACGGTCCTTTACGGCATGATCGGGTTACTCGGTGTGCGCATTTGGGTTCAGAACAAGGTGGACTTCTCAAACCCCGTCAACCTGAACACGGCGGCCGTTGCACTCATCGTTGGAATCGCAAACTACACGTGGGCACCGGGTGGGCTGGTCTTCGAGGGAATCGCCCTAGGTTCTGCTGCCGCCATCATCATCTACCACGTGATGACCTGGGTTTCGAAGCTGAGGGGAACCAACCTTGAGGCCGCCTCACCCGCCTCAGCACCCTCAGGCACCGAGCTGGACTCGCCCGCTTACTCTGGCCGCCGCAGACTGGCGGAGGGCGAGGACGGCCTGGACGGTGTGTTGCCCGAGGAAGAAATATCGGCGATGTACGACGACGGGCAGGGTGCGACTAAGTGACGTCTCCACGCCAGCGGAACAGCCATCCCAGGGTGACGAAGAGGGCTGCGTAGAGCGCAAGCAAAAGGCCTCCTGCCCAAACGGGAAGACTCTGGTAGCTGGCGCCAGTCATTTCCGTGTAGAAGCTGGCACCTGTGAAAGCATCTGAGGCTGCGCCCGGCAGGTACGTGACAACACCGGCGAATTCGTCGCTGAGCATGCCGGCCATACGCAGAATCGGCTCCAGGAACTGGGTGAACACTAGGACTATAACGATTGCAGCAGCCTGACTCCGCACCAGGATTCCAATGCCGACCCCAAGGGTGCCCCACAGCCCCATTGCAAGGATCACGCGAATAAACATGAGCCACGTGGCAGTGCTTGCAAGGCCCGTGTCAAACCCTGCGCCCATAAAGAAGAACACTCCGCCAAGTACAGCTGCCGCTAGCGCCAAGGCGCCGTACAGAGCCCCCATCACGAACTGGGATGAAACCTTCGCAAAGAGGACAGCAGTGCGACTTCCATTCCAGACAAAGGTCGAACCGAGCGTGTGGTTCCGATACTCGGAAGTGACGGAGAGAGAACCCAAGAGGGCTGGGAAGACATAGCCGACCGTCGGGCCCAGCGCGTAGACCATGCGGGCAAGGCGAGTGCCACCAACAGGTAGCGGAGTGCCCCCTGCAAGGCCGCTTGTGGCAAGGCTGACGCTGCCCGCAACAACGACTGCAGTGAACGCGACATAGAGGACCATCACCAGCGCTAGAACCCACCAGGACTTGGTAGAGAAGATCTTGACTCTCTCGCCTTTAGCGGCGGCAGCGAAACGCGTCATTGGTTCTCTCCTACCAAAGAAACGAAGAGATCTTCGAGCCCAGAGTTTTTCTCAGCGAGGTGAGTTAGCGCAATGCCGGCATCTAGCGCCGCCCGCCCCACTTCTGCGGCCGTTCCCCCGCTGATCAAAACCATTCCGGGCTGGTCCTGCTCCGTGGCGCCTTGGAGCGACGCTGAGAAACCCGCTGAGGAAAGCGCTGCAGCAAGAGCCGCGTTGTCCTCCGCCGCAACCTCAACGCTCCCACCTTCTACGGCTTCCAGGTCGCGGACGGGCCCGGCCGCAACCAGTTTCCCGTGGTTGATGATGATTACGTCGTGGGCAAGCAACTGGATCTCTGAAAGTAGGTGCGAGGACAGGAAGACGGTCTTCCTCCCGTCCGCGTACGCCCTAAGGAACTCACGAAGCCAGCGGATGCCTTCAGGGTCCAAGCCGTTCGCGGGTTCGTCCAGCAGCAGGATTTGTGGGTCTCCCAAGAGAGCAGTTGCGAGCCCCAATCGCTGCAGCATCCCCAGGGAGTAGCCGCCCATCTTACGGTCTGCGGCGCCAGTCATCCCCACCAGGTCAAGCAACTCGCTGATCCGGGATGTGGAGATGCCGCCCTCTGCGCAAGCAACTCTCATGTGGTCTCGCCCGGTGCGCCCCGGCTGAAAGCTCCCGGAGTCAAGGTGAGCGCCCAGAGTGCGGATCGGGTCTTCCAAGTCGGCGTACTTGACGCCCTTTACCAGTGCCTTGCCGCTGGTTGGTAGCACTAACCCAAGCAGCATCCGCAGCGTAGTGGTCTTCCCGGCACCGTTCGGACCAAGAAACCCGGTGACCCGGCCTGCGGCAACGTCGAAACTCAGGTCGTCGACGGCCATGACTGACCCGAACTTCTTAGTGAGGTTCACGGCGCTTAGCGTTGCTGGTTCCATTGAACATCCAGTCGATCTCGCTAGTAGAGTGTCCATCGTACCAACCGGCCGGATGGGGACCGGAGGCGCTAGAGAACAGACGGGACCATGAACGCAAGCGAATCTGCGTCTTCTCCAGTTTGGACTATCCCGAACGTCGTTTCCTTCCTGCGTTTAACAGTGCTGTTGCCTCTCTCTTTGGGGCTCCTGGCTTCGGGACACTACGGGTGGGCGCTGGTCTCTCTGTTCTTCCTGGGCACCTCGGACGCACTCGATGGTTTCCTGGCCCGCAAGCTCAACCAACGGACTCCGCTGGGGGCTGAACTTGACCCTCTGTCTGACCGCGCGTCGATCCTGCTAACCGCGTTGGCGCTTGTGATTGGTGGGCTTCTCCCCTGGTACCTTTTCGCGGCCATTGTTGGGACCGACCTGGTGCTTGCTCTTACCGCTACTTACCTTTTGCGCGGCTACCCCGATGTTCCCGTCAGCCTGCTCGGAAAGGTTCGCACCGCCCTGCTGATGCTCGGCCTACCCGGCCTCATTTTGGCGGCGGCACTGGGCAGCCCAGGGCTCAAAACCGCGGCCCTAGTGGTCACCGCTCTGGGCACTGTGGGGCACGTCATCACCGGCATTCAATACTTGTCGGTGATGCTGAAGAAGGCGCGTGATCCTAAAGGCCTGGCTGGTCAGCCTTCGTCGCCTTCAGCGTCGTCTTCCAACTGATCGGCCGACTGTTCATCGGACTGGCCTGACTGGGCGTCCAACAGTTCCTGAGGGACAGCCCAGCCACCAGCGGGCTCTTCAACGGGGAGGCACCCGGCAAGAGGAACCAGAGCAAAGGAGCGGTCCAGGATCTTTGCCGTTTCCTCTTCATTTGGCATGCCTTCAAAGCGTTCGCCAAGGAAGACCGCAAGTGTCTTGTCCTCAAAGCTGGCGAGGCGGATGCGGACGTCAGCTCCTAGGAAGCGAGCCAGAGTGTAGGCGTCGTCGACGCCGCGGGGGCCAGTCTCGATTAGTACAGTTCCGCGGTACAGGGATGCGTTATCAGTGGCGCCGATTGCGTAGCCGAGCTCTTCGAAGTACTCGGCTACGGACGCCGCCACGCCGGGCGTCGCGGTCGTGTTGTAGACCAAGAGTCGCACGTCCTTTGGGCTTTGAGGACGTGCGTCAGGGGTCGGGCACGGGGTGTCGCCCGCTTCGGCGTAGCTTTCCTTCCGGTGGAAGTCCGAGTCGAATGAAGTGAGAAGAGAACCTGCTAATCCCAGCAGCCCAACTACAAGCGCTGCAACCAACCCGAAAATCGCCCCACCGTAGATGATGGTTTGGCGCCGGGTACGGGAACGTCTGTACTGTTCGCGGGGCGAAGCCTGGACAAGCAGAGGGGTCGGCTTACTCTCTGGTCCACCCTGGTAGTTAGTCACCCATACAACTTACTCGAAATCGGCCTGCCAAGATCCCCGCTACTGAGCGCAGCAGGCCGGTTCCGGGCTTTCTACGCGCGGGTTCAGTTCCGCGAAGGACGCTTCGGCGTCAAGTTCCTGGCGTTCTTCAGCCAACTGAGCAGCCGTCTGTGCCAAGTGCTTCCTGGCGTGGATCCAAGCGGGAGCGAGCATTGCTGCGGCGCCGAGCCACGCGAGGGGACTAGCCCAGACGATGCCGTTGAATCCGAAGAAACCCGCAAGGATAATCGCAGCAGCGACGCGCATCACCAGTTCCAGCACGCCGGATACTGTCGGGACCAAGACCCTACCTAGGCCCTGCAAGGCCCCACGCGTGATGAAGAGGCAGGCTAGTGCGGCGTAGAAAAGCCCGTTAACAACCAGGTAGAGGTGCGACATTTTCACCACATCCGGGTGCCCCGTCCCAACGAACAGGGAGACGATCTGCTCCCCGAAGGTAATCAAGAGGAAGGCAAGCAGCAGAGCAGTCCCAACACCCATTACGAGCCCCTGGCGAACTCCGGTCATGATTCGCCCTGTCTGGCGGGCCCCGTAGTTTTGCGCCACGAACGTGGAGACCGCAAGCCCGAGTGAGGCTAGGAACGCGACCGCAAGCCCGTCAACGCGCACGGCTGTTGTGTAAGCGGCGACGGCCTGCGTTCCAAGAGTGTTTAGCCGGACCTGAACCGCCAGGGAGCCGATGGCAATGATGGATGACTGGAAACCCATTGGCAGGCCGATCCGGAGGTGCCGGCCCATGACCCACCTGCTGTCTGCCCAGTCTTCCCTCCGCACGGCAAACTCGGGGATTGCTTTTCGGACGTACACGAAGCAGAGGATGACGGAAAGAAGCTGCGCGCCGATCGTAGCGCCAGCAGCTCCGCCGATACCCCAGTTTAGGATCTGCACGAAAAGGATCACCAGACCAATGTTCACCACGGAGGCGATGATCAGGAAGATAAGCGGTGTCCTTGAGTCCCCCTTTGCCCTGATGATCGCAGAGAGGTAGTTGAAGAACATGGTCGCCGAAGCACCTGCAAAGCTGACGGTCGAAAAGGTTGTGGCGCCCTCAAGAAGCTCTGGAGGTGTCTGCAACAACTCCAAGATGTTCCGCGCGAAAACGACCCCGACTGTCGTGATCACAACGCCGGTGAGTCCGGTCAGGATCACCCCGGCGGCAACGGAGCGACGTACAGCCACTGTGTCTCCGGCACCGTAGGCCTGAGCTGTTGGGATCGCGAAGCCGCTTGTCATGCCCCACGCGAACCCGACCAGCAAGAACATCATTGCCCCGGTGGTCCCGACGGCCGCAAGTGCGTTGACCCCTAGGTGCTGCCCGACAACGGCCGCGTCGATCACCTGGTACATCTGCTGAACGACGTTCCCGATTAAGAGGGGTACGGCGAAAATAGAGATGACCTTCCAAGGGGTCCCCGAAGTCAGGTCGTTGCGCATTCTTTTCAAAACTCCAGATGGATGTCGTTGCTAAGGTTGCGGCTCGGGCTCCGAGATGGGTACCCGCGTGAGTGCCGGGTCTACTCGGCCCCTCGACGCACCTACAAACAACTGTAGTGGCGTGAAAGTTGCGCTTCTAGGGGTTCGGATGAGGGCATCGTCACCTTGCTTGGGAACGGTCACAGGGCTGCGGTGATAGGTTTTGCTTGGGCATTCAAAATAGGGGAGATAAGACGGTGTTTTTCGATATTTCTGCAGGTGATTACAGTGCCACCGTAACCCGCGAGGGAGCCGGTCTTGCCTCCTTAACCCATCGCGGGCGCGACCTGGTGCTGCCGCACGACCCCTTGCAGTCTCCAGTGGGATTCAACGGGCGTGTGCTGATCCCTTGGCCGAACAGGATCGCGGGTGGGACCTACACTTTCCAGGGTGAAACCCACCACTTACCCGTGACCGAGCCTGACAGAAACACTGCGCTACACGGCCTGCAGTGTTGGACCAACTGGGAACTTGTGAGGCAGGAAGACGACTCTGTTGAACTCCGAACTCTCACCGGTCCTGTTCCGGGCTACCCGTTCCGGCTAAGCACAAGCGTCGCATACGAACTAGGCGCCGACCGCGGACTGAGCGTAACAATCACCACCCGAAACGTTGGTGAGGAGCCCGCGCCGTACGGCACCGGAACCCACTCCTACCTAACCTGCGACGGCGCACCGATCGAGCGCTGCGTCCTTCGGGTCCCAGCCAGCGAAGTAGCGCTTACCGATGATTCGTTGATCCCGATAGGACTCAAGTCCGCTATCAGCACGGAGTTCGATCTGCGCGATGGGGTTCTGCTTGACGGGGTAAGCCTGGATGACGCCTTTACTGGGCTACAACTAGAGCCCGACTCGAAGACTTGGCAGGTCTGGCTTGAGGACACCAAGACCCGGATGAAGGTGGTCTTAGAGTGCGACGAGCCGTGGCTTCAGCTTTTCACGGCTGAACCACAGGGGCGGCGGGGCGTCGCGGTCGAACCGATGACGTGCCCGCCAAACGCTTTCAACAGTGGCGAGGACCTTGTGGTTTTTCTACCAGAAGAAGAGCACGTCTCCTCCTTGAGGATCTTCGAAGCCTCCTAGACGCGCGCCATGGTGGTATTTTTGGGCCATGGTTGAATATCGACACTTAGGCAACTCTGGGCTGAAAATCACGGAAATCACCTACGGAAACTGGGTCACCCACGGCTTGCAGGTCGAAGCAGACCGCGCAATCAAGACCGTGCACCGAGCCCTGGACCTAGGGATAACGACCTTCGACACTGCTGACGTTTACGCAAACCGCAAAGCTGAGAAGATCCTCGGCAAGGCTCTGAAGGGCCTGCCGCGAGACACGTTTGAAGTGCTGACGAAGGTCTACTGGCCAGTCGGCAAAGGTGGTGCAAACCAGTCGGGGCTTTCAAGGAAGCACATCTTCGACGGCTTGCACGGCTCCCTTAAGCGACTGAGGCTGGACTACGTTGACCTTTACCAGGCTCACCGCTACGACTACGAAACTCCGCTTGAAGAGACCTTCCAAGCCTTTGCGGACCTTGTCCACCAAGGAAAGGTGATGTACATCGGAGTCTCGGAGTGGACTGCGGAGCAGATCCGTGAAGGGCACAAGCTGGCGACCGAAATGGGCATCCAGCTGGTCTCCAACCAACCGCAGTACTCGGCGCTGTGGCGCGTCGTTGAGGGGAAGGTTATCCCCACTTGCGAAGAGCTTGGCATGTCTCAGATTGTCTGGTCTCCAATGGCGCAAGGTGTGCTGTCTGGGAAGTACTTGCCTGGCCAGCCTCCACCAGCCGGCTCCAGGGCGACGGACAAGAAGAGTGGCGCCAAGTTCGTTCAACGGTTCCTGACGCAGGAAATACTGGAACAGGTCCAGCTCCTTAAGCCTATTGCTGCTGAGGCGGGTCTCACCATGCCTCAGCTCGCTATCGCATGGGTTTTGCAGAACCCGAACGTAGCCGCGGCGCTAGTCGGAGCCTCACGCCCCCGCCAGCTAGACGAAACTGTCAAGGCGTCCGGGGTTCGTTTGGACGCGGACATCATGGAGCAGATCTCCACGGTTCTAGCCCCGGTTAGTGTCACTGACGTCGAAGAAACCTACAAGGTTTCCCCGAAGACGCGCCCGTAAGGTGCGGCGCTTGCTGCGAAGAACTAGGGGTGCGACAGGGCAGAGCGCCTCCATCGTAGCCGACTCCGTTACGGTTGTTTACGGCGCTGGAGCCGGTCCCGCCGTGCTGGACGGAGTGAGCCTGCAGGTTGAGAGGGGGGAGCTTGCCCAAGTTGTCGGGAAACCTGGCTCGGGCAAATCAACTCTGCTGCGCTGCCTCGCAGCACTCCAGCAGCCGACCGCGGGAGAAGTCTTTGTCTCCGGAGTTCTTACGTCGCGGCTGCGCGGGCGCCGACTTGCAAAACTAAGTCGCAAGCAGGTCGCACCACTTTTTGAGGACACCGCGCTGCTTCCTTCACTGTCAGTCCTAGAAAACCTTGTACTTCCGGGTCGCCTGAGACGCTCCCCTGTGGTTCCTAGGCAGCTTGACGCCGTTATCGAAACCCTGGGTTTGGGGCCGACCCTGTCCCGTCGTCCAGATCAACTGTCAGACAGCGAAAACCAGCTGGCGCGCTGCGGTCGGGTCTTGCTGACGCCGACGCCAATCATTGTTGCCGACGAACCACTTCGAGACCTGAGCCCAAGGCAAGCAGAGGCCGTTCAGGGCGCCTTTATTGCTGCCGCGTTGCAGGATGGGCGCGTCGTAATCGTGAGCGGGCAGAAACCTTGGGAGTCTTCAGACGACCAACAAGTTTTCAAGCTTGATAAGGGTCGTCTCAGTGCGTGGGGCGACCGCCAATCGGCCACGCCCATCTTCAAGCCACTGAAGCCAGTTGCGCCTCCCGCAGAGATTGAGCTAGACGCCCCAGCCCCGGAGCCAGTCCCCCAAGATCTCCCTGCGGAGGTGCACGCGATCATCAAGGGCCAGGCCCCGCCCGCCACCCCGCCACGCGCCCCCTCCTTGACGCCCCTTTCTGACCGGCAGCGTGAGGTTGTGGAGTTGGCCCAGCAGATCCTGGGGTCGCTGCCAGGCCAAATAGCCCCAGAAGATAGCGGTGCATCGGAGCCGGAGTCCGGGATTAATGCGAAGATGGAAACGGCGGACTGAACGGCTTGGCGCTACCCGACAAAAGGAGCAGCGATGACTGACGAATCGTCACCTGAGTTCGAAGAAGTGTTCATAGAAGAGTTCTGGACGGAGCCGGGGGCTGGAGCCAGGCGCACTCCACCCACCAAACCCGAGCGCCCCTCAATCCCACTGCTTGTCCGGACAGGGATTGATGAGGGCAGGGCGCTCCTGACCGCGCAGCTTGAGCTTTTCAAGCTGAAGGCTAAAGCAGCCGGAACCAAACTGGGCATCGGGGTCGGATTGATTGCGGGGGCCCTGCTGCTATTGCTCTACTTCGTGTGGTGGATTTTCCACACGGCAGAACTGGGGCTGGCTCACGCGGTTCCTGACTGGGCAGCTTCCCTCATTGTCTTGGGGATTCTGCTCATCCTGATCGTGGTGTTTGTCCTTGTCGGCATCCAGCTGGCGAAAAAGGCTGTGCAGGAAGCGCCTCGCGGCGAGGGAATCCCGGAGGACGTTAAGGCGGCAATGGTCGCGGTTGAGGAAGGCAAGAACCAATGAGTTCAGAGAAAAGCAAACTGTCCCAAGAGGAACAGGAACTTCGGGCAAAGATTGACTCTAGCCGTGAGAAGTTCATGGAGACGCTGGAATCTCTGGTTCACGAAGTTCAGCCGCAGACGCAGGTTTCTCACCTCAGTGAAGACGTGAAGTACGCGGCGGAAGAAACCAAATACAAGGTGCAGAGCACGCTGGATGAAGCACGCGAAGGCGACCCTGGCGCCATCAAAAAGGTCTTGATCGCTGCTGCGGCTGGCGCCGGAGCCCTTGCGTTACTGGCGCTTCGGCACAAGCGCCGCTCTTAGCATTTCAACTCGCCACGGCGCGCGTTTGCGCGTGCCGTGGCAGCCGGATGCTCACCCAAGGTAGACTATCCGCGCGAACAGACTCGATTAGACTAGGGGACCGCAACCGGACCCGTGACAGTAAGAGGGGGTCGACCCCATGGGGCGCGGCCGTCAAAAGGCAAAGCACATGAAGGTCGCTCGGAAGCTGAAGTATTTCAGCCCCGACACCGACTTTGATTCACTGGAACGCGAGCTCGCCGGCAACAAACAGTCTGAGCCGGCGGACTACGACACTGACAGTGAAGACAAGTATTACGACGATGAGACGCCGGCGGCCGGCTGGGGCTATTCGGCCTGGGATCAGCGGGACGACTAGTCGGTTTCTGCCTGCGAGTCCCCTGCCTTCAGTTCGTCCAATACAAGGGAGTCGCTCTGCTCAAGGCCCGCAGTGTAAGCGGCGCGTCCAAGCAGATGGGACGCGACTGGTGCAGCCACCATCTGGATAGCGATTACCAGGGTGCAAATTGCCGCCCACTGCCAACTGCGGACCATGCTCACCAGGCCAAGGCACAGCAGCATTAGTCCCAGCATTTGAGGCTTCGCAGCCGCATGCGTCCGTGAGAACAGGTCTTTGAAGCGGTCAAGCCCAATCCCGGCGATCAGTGTGAAAGCGGCGCCCGCCATGATCAGGGCTGCTCCCAAGAGGTCGAAGACACTCTCCCAGAGGGCGGGTTCAAGCTGGTCAGGCGTCATTCTTCGTAGCCTCGCCTTCCTGTTCGCGGGACTTCTTTCGAGTCTTTCTGCGGGCTAGCGCAGGCGCCGCGTACTTGGCGACCGTCACTGTTGAGAAGAAAGCAGTGAGGGTGAAGATGATCAGAAGGACCATCAGGTCTGTTCGTCCCCATCGCGCAATGAGTATCACGACCACACCAATGACCGCAGCCGAAACCACGTCGATTGCGATGGCTCGGTCTAGTGCGGTGGGTCCTAAGGCAAGACGAACCAGCGCCAGCAGCGCACCGACAAGGAGCATCACCAAGCTTGCTGTGATCATGACCGATACCGCTACGCTCACTCCTGTTCCCCCTCCTCGCGCTCGCCTAGACGTCTGCTCGCAAGGGGCAGGTATTTCCCGTACCCCGCCTCAACCACGGCGCGGTCAGTCCCGAAGGCAAGCAACACCCGTTTTTCCTGTTGCGCGACAGTCTTGCGGACTCCGGCAGCCCACCCCTGCTTTGGTAAGTCCAGGCAGTGGAGGTACATGACCTTCTTTTCAGGTTCCACTTCCAGAACGACGGTTCCCGGCACCATAGAAGACATGGCGGCGACGATTGTGGCGTAGACGGGGCTGTCGCTCGCCAGGTTGCACTCTACGATCCCGTCTTCGTGTTTCTTCCCCGACAGGACAAGCCCTGACACTTGGAGTCCAGCCAGGACAAGATCCCACATGAAACGCAGGACCAAGACGGTGAGGTATCCGGCGCGCAGATGCCAGATATCAGACGTTCGCGGCATTGGCAGCACAAGCTGCACCAGGACGGCAATAAGGACGCCGGACAGGATTGTGACCGGAGCGATCGAAGAGAACACCGTGAGCCAAACCAAGGTCAGCCACAGCGTCATCGCAAAGGAGACTCGGTGGGACATGCGGGTCTCACTCATCGCTGTCACCACCAATGTTCGGAAGGTCGACTCCCCCACTCGGAAGCCACGGTGGAGTGACTTCTTCTGGCCACCACGGCAGCGACAGGGGTGGAAGTGATTGCTCGTGCGAACTGCCCTCTCCTCGTCCCCCTTCACCCAACACTGCTGCTGCGTAGGCTCTGGGGGTTTGTAGGAACGCGGCTGACTCCGTCGTGTACTGGTAGATCGGTGCGGAGAAGATAGCCATGCCGATCTGCAGCACCACCAGCCCTGCGACCACTGCGTACATTGCGGGACTGCCAGAACTCGCCTTCATCTCACGCGCCGTCTTGGCGGCCTCGACCACTTTCTCGGCTCGCTGCGTGGGAACGCGTGCCAGCTCCCAACGGCGCATCCTGCGTTCCTGCCTCCCCGACATGGGTTCGTCAGAGACTGGCTTGAACTCATCCCCAATGTCGATGCCGGCCGGCTGCCAGAACGCCTTGTTCCAGAACTTCACCGCAACGTAAAGGGTCAGGAACGACGTCACTAGCCCGGCTGCGAGCAGCCACCACGCGAGCGGTGTCCCCTTGCCGACTGACGCTTCTGCCAACCCCAGTTTTCCAATGAAACCGGTGAGGGGAGGAACGCCGACCAGGTTCATGGCAGTGATCATGAACATGATTGCGAGCCCCGGCGCGCTCTTCGCTAAGTCTGACAGCTTGGTGAGGGACGTCGTGCCTTTCCGTAGCTCCATCAAGCCAACCATTAGGAAAAGCGCTGTTTGGACAATGATGTGGTGGGCAGCGTAATAGATGGCGGCGGACAGGCCTTGGGTCGAGTTCAAAGAGATGCCCCAAAGCATGAAACCGATGTGGGACACCAGCGTGAAACTGAGCAGGCGTTTGGCATCATCTTGGGCGACGGCACCAAGGATCCCCAGGATCATCGTGAGGATCCCGAGCACTCCCAAGAGGTCGGCAAGCCTGTTCCCTGGGAACAACGTGAACTCAAGGCGGATGA
>CAYFUU010000010.1:2332-13216 GCA_964346595.1 uncultured Actinomyces sp. | reverse complement strand
CCAAGCGTGATCAAAACGAAGGACGCTGCGAGGAGGATTTCAAAACCAACGTAAAGGTTGAAGAGGTCCCCGGTTAGGAACGCGTTTGACACCCCTGCTGCCAGGATCAAGAACGTCGGGTAGAAGACAGCGATGGGCGCTGAGGGGGTGGAGCTAGAGAGGTTCTGAGCGACCGAATAGAGCAGGACCGCGAGCGTCACAACTTGCGAAACGACCAACATCAGTGCCGCTAGTTGGTCCGCCACCAGGGTGATCCCGATGGGTGCGGCCCAGGAACCGACGTCTAGCACCAGTGGGCCGGATACGGCCCCTATCAGTAGGACAACGCCGAAAACGGTTGATACGACCATTGCACCCACGGCAAGAACCTGTTGCATCCTTGGGTGCCGAAATAGCATCAGCGTCCCGCCCGCAAAGATGAGGGGGATCAGCACTGGAAGGGGTAGTGCCCAGGTTGCGTCTGCGGGGTTCACTCTTTACCCCCGTCCTGGTCCCGGTCATAGAAGACCTGGAGATCTTCGCTGCCTTCCGCGTAGGAGTCGTCCAGGAGCGCATGACCTTTACCCATGCGACGCGCCAGGCGACGGTCTTCTAGGTCGTCTGCGACCTCGTCGTTGCCCGTCAGTAGCCACGATCTGTAGGCCAGAGCTAAGCCGAAGGCTGTTGTCCCCAGCGACAGGACAATAGAGGTCAGGATCATGGCCTGCGGGAGCGGGTCGACAATACTCTCTCCGTCACCTCCAAGTAGGGGTGGAAGACCACCCGCGCCACCCATTGCCAGCAGCAAGACGTTTACGCCGTTGCCAACAAGAGAGAGTCCAATGAAGATTCGCGAAAGGGTGCGTTCAAGGGTGAGGTAGACGCCTGTGCCGACCAAGATTCCGACAAAGGCAAGCAATGCTATTGAAGGGGGTGTCATCGGCGGACTCCCCTCAAGGCTGCGCGTCCCTTGGAGCGGGACTCGCTGCTACGTTCGCTTTGCCTGTCGATTTCGGCACCGAGCGCTGAAACCAGGTCGATAACCAGCCCCGTCACCAGGATGTAGACACCCACATCTAAGACCATGGCGGTGGTGAAGTGAAGGTTTCCTAGGGCCCCCAGGGGGATTTCGACGGGGACGGACTGCAGTACTGAGCGTCCGTAGAGGAGAGGCATTGCGCCACCAGCGGCCGCAACGAACAGCCCGTTACCAAGCAGGTAGCTGGCGGGGATCGGCATGGCCTCTCCCAGTTCGTACCTTCCGCCTGCCAGGTACCGAAGAACGAAAGCAAGGCCTGCAATCACCCCTCCGGCGAACCCACCGCCGGGGTTGTTGTGCCCTACGAAAAGCAGCCAAAGGGACAGCATGATCATTGTCGGGAAAAGCAGGCGGGTGCTGACTTCTAGTACCACTGAGCGATGTGACTCGGCAACGGTGTCAGCGGCGATTAGGAACTGTCCCCTGCGTTTTTCCGGCCCGGGTCGGGAGATTTTCCCGGTGCGGGCGGTAACGTAAATGAGAGAGGCAACCCCAGTGGCGGTTACTAGCAGCACGCTTAGCTCGCCTACCGTGTCCCAGGCGCGGATGTCGACCAGGATCACGTTGACGATGTTTTGGCCGTACCCGAAGTTCTGTGCTTCCAGAGGCATGTGCGTTGAGACGGGGTCGGCTGTCCGCGACATGAACGCGAAGTAGCCGCCGATGGAGGCCGTCAGCCCTGCTCCCACTGCGATAACCGCGCGGAGCAGCCTTGAAGAAACGAGCGGGCGGTGGCTGAACTGGGCTGGCAGCTTCCGAAGAACAAGAATAAAGACAACGACGGACACAGCTTCAACTGCCAGTTGGGTGAGTGCCAGGTCTGGTGCGCCGTATTGGGCGAACAGTAGGGAGACACTCATCCCAACGGCTCCAAGCGCCAGCACTGCCTTGATGCGGTGCATGCTGGTGACCGTGACGAAGGCTGCGACCACCCCCACGATCACGATGCCAAGTTGCATTGGGGAGTCCCACGCGGGCGGCAATCCATCCGGAAGGTTCCACCGGAGCAAGCCGTAGACGGTAGCAGCGATCGCAGTTCCAAAGATCGTTGCGAGTTCTGAGGGAAGAGATCCGCGCTGCATCAGTCCGGTGACCACCGAAGCGAAGACCTCTAGTTCGCGCACCAGCCAGGAGTAGGCGCGAACCGCTGACCCGCGGAACTCAAGCTTTTGCTGGAACTTTGAAACCGGGGCGCGGTAGTAGGCGAGTAAGACGCCGTTCAGGATGACCCCTGCGGTGATAAGGAAAGGTGCTAGTCCTGACCAGAGGGCAATGTGTGCGTGCCCCGGCAGGCCGTTGGTGGCTGCGCTTGCTATTTTCTGAAGAGCGCCCGGGAACAGCCCCAAGAAAGCGCCGCTGGCAAGGATCCCGATTGGGATCAGCATCGCTGCGGGGACGGGGGTCGCCTGCGTCTTTGCGGGGATTTCCTTTGTGCCGAACGCGCCCCACCACAGTCGCCACGTGTACGCGACCGACAGGGCTGAGCCGATGGCCACCACCACAAGCATCAGTTTCTCTGCCCCGGGTGATCCTGCGAGCCAGGCAGCGCCGGTACCGGAGTAGAGCGCGGCGATGACCCCTTCCTTCCCCAGGTAGCCCACGGTTAGTGGGATGCCTGCCATGGAGAGGGACGCGAGTGCGGCGAAGAAAGCGAGCAGTGGCAGTTTTCGCCAAAGTCCGGAAAGTTCCCAGAGGTCGCGCGTTCCGGTCGAGGATTCGACTGCGCCGACAGTCAGGAACAGGGATGACTTGAAGAGCGAGTGCGCGACCAAGACAACGATGCCGGCTGCCATTGCGCTGGCGCTGCCGAGCCCTATGGAGGCCGTCATGAAGCCCAGTTGGGAGACAGTGCCGTAGGCCAGCACCAACTTCAAGTCGCGCTGTTTCATGGCCCTGTAGGCGCCGATGATCATCGTCACCAAGCCGAAGATAACCGCGAGCGCGGACCACCCGGGAATCAGTGTCGCTCCAGGGGTCAGCCTGGCGATCAGGTAGATGCCAGCTTTCACCATTGCGGCTGCGTGCAGGTAGGCGGAAACCGGTGTTGGGGCCGCCATTGCGCCGGAGAGCCAGAAATGGAAGGGGGCTTGGGCTGATTTACCGAAGGCGCCCAGCAGAACCAGGATTGCCCCTGTGATCACGACGGGGGAGTGGGGGTCTAGCGTGCCGTTTTGGAGCGCGGGCACCAGGTTTGAGAAGCGGTAGGAGCCTCCCGGGGATTGTCCCAGCATGACGAGCCCACCAAACATGGCGAGCGCCGTGGCTCCCGTGACCAAGAAGGCTTGACGCGCTGCGCTCCGCGCTGGTCTGCGGCCGTGGTGGAAGCCGATCAGCAGGTACGACATCACTGATGTGAGTTCCCAGAACATGTAGAAGGTCATGGTCTGGTCGGCTAGAACTACGCCCAGCATTGCTCCCGCGAACGCTAAGAAAAACGCGGTGAACTTCCCCAGGTTTCTTGAGTCTGCGGGGAAGTACTTTGCGGAGTAGACAAGGACCAGCGCGCCTACCCCCGCAACGATCAGGGTCATCAGCCAGGACAGCACGTCCATTCTGAGAATTAGGTTGAGGCTCAGTTGGGGCACCCACGAAACGCTCTTTTCCAGTGGTTCGGCGAACACCTGCTGGGTTTTCGAGGCTGCGTACCCCACTGCTACGAGCGGAACCAGCGCTAAGAAGTAGAGAGTTGCGGGCCCAAACCTGCGAACCAAACTGGGGGCCACCATTGCTGCAGCAAAATGCAGTACCAGCAGCAGAATCATGGGGAGCCTTTCCAAACGGTGCGACCCATTCTACCGACACACAGGGCGCAGTACCGGTCGAAGAAGGGCGGCTCTAAGCTGTACGCATGGTCCCCACCGCGGTCTCAGTTTCCTGCCTGGTCGTAGCCGGCGTCTCCACTGCAGTCGGCCTTGCACTCTTCATCAGGGGGATCGCGGCCATGGCTCGGCTAATAGCCGCAGGCGCTCCTGAGGGCGGCAGGTGGAATCCCTTAGGAATGCGCATTTGGACCGCGGTGAAGGTCACCGTCCTCCACACCACGTTCAAGCAGAGGCCGGTGGTTCGGGTCGCTCACTGGCTGGTGATGGTTTCTTTCGTCGCCCTGGTGCTCACGCTCGTCACTTCTTACGCCCAGTTGTTTGACCCCCTGTTCGCACTGCCCCTCATCGGAGAGAGCGCCTGGTGGGGGTGGACGACTGAGATCCTGGCGTTCCTAGGCCTGATCTCCATATTGGCGCTGTTCGGGATCCGGACGTTCCTGGGGTTCCGCTATAAAGGGGATCCGCGCGAGTCTCGCTTCTTTGGTTCCACCCGCTGGCAAGCGTGGTTCGTTGAGAGCGTCGTCGCGCTGGTGACGGCAGCTGTTCTGTTTAGCCACGCTCTTCGCTTCGCACTGCTCTCCTCTCTTAGAGGGAGTCCGGTTCCCTCTCACTATCCTCTGACCGCGTGGCTAGGCCGCCAGTGGGCAGCCGCAAACCCGGAGACGTTGGCGGCGCTGCTGGTTGTGGTGGCGACCGTGAAGATCCTGGTTTCGATGGGCTGGATGACAGTGACGGGGTTGGACGTGGCGATGGGGATCTCCTGGCACCGCTTCCTGGCCCCGGTGAATATCATGACCGGGACGAATGCCGACGGGAAGAAGTCCCTTGGAGCACTCCCCCTTCCGCTGGTCCAAGGCAAACCGGTCTCCGACCTTGAGGTCGCCGCAGAAGAAGATCCGGACCTGGTGATTGGCATTGGGACGCCTGCGGACCTAACTTGGAAAGACCGGTTGGACGTGCTGTCTTGCACGGAGTGCGGCCGCTGCCAGGATCTCTGCCCTGCCTGGAACACGGAGAAGCCTCTTTCACCCAAGCTCTTGATAATGGCGATGCGGGACAACGCCGTCGCGTCAAGCGGGCTCACGATGCCGGGGCAGCAGCACGCGGACACGACGGACGTCCTGAAAGCACTCAGCTCGGTTGGCGCGAGCGGGCCTGATGGCGTTCCCTCCACGGCCGGCCCTCTTGTCCCAGAGACGGTTGCGTCACAGGTGCTGTGGGACTGCACCATGTGTGGAGCCTGCGTCGATCAGTGCCCCGTTGACATCGAGCACGTGAACCACGTTGGGAACTTGCGCCGCTACCAGTTCCTAATGGAGTCGGCATTCCCCAGGCAGCTCACTAGGCCCATGCGTGGTATGGAGACTAAGTCGAACCCCTACAACCAGTCCCCGCGCAAACGGCTTGACTGGGCAAAGAACCTAGATTTTCCTCTCACGGTGGTTGGCGAGGACGTGGCGGACGCCAGCGGCCTTGACTACCTGTTCTGGGTCGGTTGCGCCGGCGCGTACGACGAAAAGGCGAAGAAGACAACAGCCGCCGTTGCAGAACTCCTGCATGTGGCTGGAGTCAGTTTCGGAGTGCTCGGTTCCCAAGAAGGATGCACGGGGGATCCTGCCAGGCGCGCCGGCAACGAGGTGTTGTTCCAGATGCTTGCAGCAGCTTCCATCGAGACCCTGAATGAAGTGAAGGCGAAACGCATCGTGGTCACCTGCGCTCACTGCTTCAACTCGATGCTGAACGAGTTCCCTCAGCTCGGGGGGACCTACGAAATCATTCACCACACGCAACTGTTGAATACGCTGCTTCGAGACGGTTTGCTGAAGCCCGTGCCGCCTGAAGAAAAAGAGCGGCGGAGGATCACCTACCACGACCCCTGCTTCTTGGGCCGCTACAACGACATCTATGAGGCGCCGCGTGAACTCCTGGACGGCATACCCGAACTGGAACTGGTTGAGATGAAACAGTCGAAATCTCTTGCCATGTGTTGCGGTGCAGGCGGAGCCCACGCCTGGTTCGATGAGTCTCCGCAGGGACCGCGCATCGCTTCCGTGCGGATGGAGCAGGTCCAGGCAACAGGCGCCACCACGGTCGCCACGGCCTGTCCCTACTGCACGCAAATGCTAGGTTCTTCCCCAACCAGTGTTCTGTCTTCCTCTTCCGGCGTTGTGTCTTCCCCAACTGGCGCTCTCGGGGAAGCCGGCGGTGACGGCCAAACCCCAGGCTCTGAAACTCGCGCAACCGGCGTACGCGACATTGAGGTCAAGGACGTGGCGATGCTTCTTCTTGAGGGGGTTCGCCGGGGTCAACAAGGAAACCATCCTCGTCGATGACCGCAGCGCCACCCTTCTCTGGCGTGTTGAGTGTTTTCGTAAGAATGGCGGCAGCCGTCTCAACGGACTCTGCTCCGCGCCTGCGTTCTAGCCTCCCGGCTCGGGTGGGTTTGGCGTCGAGCGTGTGCAGGTCTTCGGGCATACCCCAGATGATTTCGTAGAGGAAAACTCGCTCTTTAGCCCAGATTTCCCAGCGCAACGCTCTGGGCGTGTAGTGCTCGGGCCGAACGCCGATCAAGACCTGCGACCTTGAGCCGGAGGGGGCGATCAGTGCGTAGGGAGCGCCTTCAGTTTCTGGAGGGGGCCCCGGTTCCCGCAGGCCCGGAAGCGCCGGCGACAGTAGAGCCAAGGATTCCTCCGGGCTGAGCCAAGTGCTTGCGTAGAGTCGCAGGTTAACGGAGCTTTCGGGGTCCGGCTCTAGGACATAGCCACCGGTGACGCGGATTGCGCCACCCAGTCGCCTAGCCATCTGTTGCAGCACGCCCAGGACCCGCTCTTCAAGGCCGACCGGCATCCCATCGGGGAAGGCGCGTGCCATCTCCGAATACTGTTGCACTTCCGAACTCGGGGCGTTGCCGCGGACCGGAGGAGTCACCAGAGTGTAGACCTGGTAATCCCTCAGGTGAGACGGCAGCCCCAGAGCCTGCTCGGTCTGGTCCCCAAGTTGCCAAGGACCCTCCAGAGTTGCGCCTTCAAGCAACCGCAGGTGACCGGGGCTCAGCCAGCCCGATTGATTCCAGACAGAAACGGCTAGGGCCTCGATCTCCGCAGGCCTGACTTCTTGCGGGACCAAGAACAGGTGTTGGGACTTCGCGCTTTGCAGGTCCAGCTCTCCCTGGTGAACGTCGATCTCGGGTGCTAGGGGGAGGGGAGCCAGGTCATCCAAGATCAGCTCCCCCGTCTGAGCGACTGTGAACGTGTCCGTTTCCGCTATGGCAGGAATGTTGTCAAGCGTCGAAGTCGTTAGAGGGTGCTGGTCAAGCTTCTTCTCCGCAATACGTGCCAGTACCGACTTACGAGGAGGTGCTCCGGTTGCTGCTTTGAGTCCTTCCTGCCTCTTGCCCGTGCGCCCAGGGTCCGCGATGCTCACGTCACTCCGCGTCTTTCAAACCCGGGTACAAGTCCTGGAGGGTCGTGGTCTCGAAGCGTTCGTGAGAGCGCGAGGGGGTCGGGCCACGCTGTCCCTGGTAGTGAGACCCAGCAGCACTGGAACCGTAGGGGTGCTCCGCCGGGCTCGACAGGGTGAAGAAGCAGAGCTGTCCAATCTTCATTCCGGGGTAGAGCAGGATCGGCATGGTTGCGGTGTTAGAGAGTTCAAGGGTGACGTGACCGTCAAAACCTGGATCGATGAACCCGGCGGTGGAGTGCGTTAGCAAGCCGAGCCGGCCCAGCGACGACTTTCCTTCCAGCCGCGCAGCAATGTCATCTGCGAGGCACACGCGTTCGTACGTTGAACCAAGAACGAACTCTCCTGGGTGCAAAACAAACGGTTCGTCTCCGTGGGTCCGAATCTTGCGTGTGAGACAAGGCTGGGAGACGGCAGGGTCGATGACGGAATAGCGGTGGTTGTCGAACAGCGCGAAGAACCGGTCAAGACGGACGTCGATTGAGGCGGGCTGGATCAAGTCAGTCTCTAGAGGAGTGAGCTTTATTCGGCCTTCATCTATTGACTTAGCGATGTCGCGGTCACTGAGAAGCATGCTTGTATCTTTGCACGGCAAGTTCCTTGGCAGCACTCAACGGAGGTCTGAAGCAAGAACCCTCCACTGACAAAGGCCCGGGAGGGTGAAAGACTCCTGGTATGCCAAAAGCTGAAACAGCCTCCCTGGGAGCGTCCGTCCCCGGGCCGCTGACCCTACTTCGCGACGCCTGGCAAAGAGTCCGCACAGTTGCGGGGAAACTCCTCTTACTGGTTATCTTGGCGCAGCTGCTGATCACTGTGATTGGGCTTCCGCTCGCAAGCTGGGTGTTCCGTGAAGCACTACGCGCGGGCGGGATGTACGTGCTCGACACGGGAACGTTCCAGCTCCGCTGGGGTTTTGGGTTCACTGTTCTGCTCTTATTCCTGGCGATGCTGCTGGTCATGTGGATGCTGGTCCTGGAGTTCAGCGCAATCATCCTTCTCTTAGAGCACCCGGGCTATTCCTGGCGCGAACTGGGGAAAGTTGCACTGAAGGCGTCTCTGCGGACGTGGCGACCCTCTTCCTGGTTGCTCATCCTGTACCTCTTGGTGTTGCTGCCACTGTCAGGCTTCGGCTTTACTTCCGCACTCATCAGGTGGGTGCAGGTCCCGAACTTCATTACGGGAGAGCTAGAGAAAGACCCGGTCTTTAGGGTGCTGCTCATTGTTGTTGGCGTGGCACTCCTGTACCTGAACCTGCGCCTTGCAGCAACTGTGCCGATCTTTGTCCTATCGAACAATACCGGCAACCGTTCACTGAAGGAGAGTTGGCGGATAACCAAAGGTCTCTCCTCTTGGACCATCTTGGTTTCAGGTTTGGCTGTCGGTGCAGCCGCCCTCCTGGTCTCGACGGGAATCTTCTACCTTGCGCTGTTGCCCACGGCTATCTCAGATTCGGTGACCCCGGGGGCCTCGTACGTCGTCGCCGCTCTTTCCCTTGGTTTCGCCCAGGTTCTGATGCTGGTTCTTACGGGTGGAGTTGTTGCTCTGTTCGCCGGGATACTCGCCGAGTACGCGGAGTCCCGCGGGGCGCTTGCGGGCCCACCTCCGCCAGCGGAAGAGGAAAGCAAAGGGAGGATTTCTGGGCGGGTTGGCGCGGGCATCATTGTTGTGTCCGCTCTAGCGATGGGAATCCTCAGCGTGCCTACGCTGCGCACTCTCTCCGACCACCCGGAAACGCTGGTGCTATCTCACCGGGGGTGGACCGCTAAGGGGGTTGAGAACAGTATCGAGGCGCTGGAGGCGGCCGCTGAACTGAACCCCGACTTCGTCGAGTTCGACACGATGCGCACTGCGGACGGTCAATACGTCGTCATGCACGACACCAACCTGGAGCGCCTCGCCGGGAAAAACCTTCACGTCAAAGACCTGACCCTAGACGAGTTGACGGCCATAACGATCCATGACGAATCGGGGCACACTGCACAGATCCCTTCCCTAGTCGACTACGTGACCAGGGCGAACGAGTTGGACCAACCGTTGTTGATCGAAATCAAGCTCAGCGGAGCAGAGGGGAACGCGGACGAAAACGTTGCGGACGTCATTGAGGTCCTGCAAGCAAACGGCTTGCTGGAAGGACACATGTTCCACACCCTTGACCACGCCACGGCTGACGCACTTAAGACTGCTCTCCCGAACCAGACGGTGGGCTACATCATGCCCTTTGCGGGCCTGGGGGTGCCGGAGTCTCTCGCAGACTTCCTGGTGCTCGAAGAGTCCTCAGCAACCTCCAACATGCAACAGCACGCAGCAGATTCCGGGCTTGGCTACTTCGTGTGGACAGTCAATGACTCGGAGCAGATCCGGCTCCGCCTGCGTGAGGGCGTGGACGCCGTCATCACTGACCGCCCTGATAAGGCCCTTCAGTTTCGCGAACAGATCCAAGAAGAAACGGGGCTGGCTGGACGTCTCCACGACCTAATGCTGTCGTTCATCACCATCATTTAGAGCCACGGAGCTAGCGGGCACCAACCAGCCGCACCAGCTCTTGGGCGTTAAGGGGAGCAGCACCCGCCCCCGTGTTGTCGAAGTAGAAGTAGGTTCGCTTGCCTTCCGCCAGCCACTCCTTGATGCGTGCGGCCCACTCCTGCAGGACGTTGTCGGCGTAGCTGCTGAAATAGAGTCGCGGGGAACCGTGGAGGCGCACGTACTCCAGGTCCGTCGTGTTTTCATCAAACGTTGGGTAGCGTCCTGCGATGTCAGAATGCACCAGGGCAACGCCCTGCTCCCGCAGGATCGCCAGGGCCTCAGGTGAACCGAAACCTTCTGAGCGCGGCTCCAGCACGTGCCTGATCACGCGGTCTGCGGGAGCAGGCTCAAGGTTCGGATAGATCGTCTTCGGTTGCCGCGTGCCTTCTGGTGGCGGCTCTGCGTTCGCTGCAACAGCGCGAGCCTCACCGAACGTTCTAGGTAGGGAACCTAAGAAGGTGTCGAGCACTTCAGCGTCAAACTTGAGTGAGGGTGGCAGCTGCCAAAGGAACGGTCCAAGCTTGTCTTCAAGCTGTAGCGGCCCCGAGTCCAGGAAGGTTGCCAGGTGTTGGTCGCTGTCCTTGAGGCGGGAGTAGTGGGTGATCTGCCGCCAGCCCTTTACGGAGTACTGAAAAGCGCTGGGGGCTTCGTTGCCCCACTTACGCCACGTGTTCGGGCTCATCAGTCGGTAGAAGGAACTGTTCACTTCCAAAGTGTTGAACTGGGTGGTCATGTACTCCAGTTCGCGCGTCTTAGCCAGTCCTTCTGGATAGAACTTGCCGCGCCAGTTTCCGTAGTTCCAGCCTGAGACACCAATGTTGACAAGTGGAATCGTTTCACTTGAGCTCATGTCCCAACTCTGAGGGTTAGGGGACGCGAGCGCAACACTGGCTGCGGCCTGCAGCATCATCTTGCTAGTCTCAAGTGGGCGCGGCGCGAAAGTCTGAAGACAGGGGATGTTTTGAACGCTAAGGGACGCGGTCGCAAAGACCAGGCGACTTCTATCGACCCGGCGCTAGATTGGCCGCTACTTGCAGCTCTTGGCGTAGCTATTCTTGGAGT
>CAYFUU010000010.1:0-2232 GCA_964346595.1 uncultured Actinomyces sp. | reverse complement strand
ACCCGGCGCTAGATTGGCCGCTACTTGCAGCTCTTGGCGTAGCTATTCTTGGAGTGATCTCCTTGTTTCTTCCCGGGGTTGTGGCCCCAGGCGAAGAGCCCGCAATAGCGATCTACGAGATAGACGGGCTGATGGCCTTCGGACTGCTGTCGCTAACCGCTTTTCTAAGCTTCGTAGCACTACTTATTCCGAAGCAGTGGGCGGGGATAGCGGCTGGGGCCTCAGCGATGATTTCGGGATCTTTTGCAGCCTTGGTTTGGATGCTTGCGCATCCCGGACCAGAGCGGCCGGCACAGTCCGGCATCGGCCTGATCTTGCTTCTGGTTTCCGGGTTGGCTCTGGTTTGCCTGGGCATCATCATTTTGTTTTTCCGGCGCGAACGTTAGGTCAGCCCTCGCGAATCTCCAGCGGCCATCACCGCGGAGTTGCTAGTCTCAGGTGACCACCGACAAGTGCACTTACCAGGAGTGACAGTGAATATTGAGACGATAACGGTCGCGGATCTCTCTAACCCCGACATTGATGCGGATACTTTGGTTGAGATCGCGGCAAAGCGAGGTGACCTCTTACAGGCCGTTGCGTTCCATCCAAACTGCCCGCCAGCGCTTGCCTCCCAGATCAGAGCTGCGACTGCACCTTCGGCCACCGTTGCCAGCGGACTCAAGCAGGCAGCCGCAGGCGCTGGGACTGCTTTCGCGGGTGTTCAAAGTGGCGCAGTCCAGTTCGCTCAAAAGCAGGGGATCGACGTTAAAAACGACTGGCCGTTCCTCGCGACAGCAGGTGCGGGGCTGCTGGGATTGATCGCGCTATTCCTGCCATGGGTGAGCGTCCCAGGGTACTTCTCCATCTCACTTCTGGCGGGTGGTGACGGCATCATCGTGCTTTTCCTGATGCTTCCCGCCATCGCGTTCGCAGTGGTCGCGCTCTTCGTCCGGAAGAGTTGGACGCCACGTACCTCGGGGATCGTCGCCATCGCTGCGGGCGCACTTGCCCTGCTGATCACGCTTGTCGACTGGCCGGGCGGGCTCGGGGCCAGCATCGGTTTTGGTGCAATCCTGCTGCTGTTGGTCGGGATCGCACTCATCGGACTGGGCGTCGTCACCTTAGTGTTTGACCAAAAGGCTCGTCGCGCTCGGCAGTAGTTACTCTAGTGAGTAGCGCTCCGCTGGACCCGCTGCTGACCCCCCAGGGGAAAGAGCTCCTTTCTTCACTGCCTGACTATTCGGAGCAGGAAGTAGAGCAACTATCCCGTTTGTTGCGGGCTCAGGGCTACTCCGGGGACCTGGTCGCAGGTGCGCTCACGCAGCAGCGCTTGCGTCTCAGGGCGAAGGAGAAGTTCGGGGATGCGGCACCCCGGATGCTGTTCACGGAGGACGGCCTGCAACAGGCGACCCGGCGGTTCGTTGCGAAGCTTCACGCCGAGCGCTACGTAAGCGCTGGATGCAGGTCGGTTCTTGACATGACCTGCGGAATAGGGGCGGACGCACTCGCTTTTGCAGAAGCGGGACTGAATGTCACGGCGGTGGAGCTGGACCCCAGGTCCGCGGCGTTCGCAACGCACAACCTGTCTTCTTTTGCGGAAGCCAAGGTCATCCAGGGCGACAGCCTACTGATTGACCCCGCGGACTTTGACGGCGTTTTCGCAGACCCAGCTAGGAGGAATGCTCGGGGTCGCGCTTTCAACCCTGAGGAGTACGCTCCGCCGCTGAGCTCGATCCTGCGGCTCCGTTCTTCGGCTCCGAACTTGGGCGTGAAAGTCGCTCCTGGCATCCCCCACAGTGCAATCCCCAAGGACGCCTGTGCCGAGTGGGTTTCGGTGGATGGTTCGGTGCTTGAGGCGGGACTTTGGTTCGGTGCGCTTGCAAAGCGTCCAGGACGCGCTGCTTTGGTCATTCGAGGAGAGGAGAGTGAGCGGCTTTGGGCTGGCTCCGACCCTTCTCTGCCGCCTCCTATGCTGGCTCCGGCTCCTTTGGGAAAGTACTTGTACAGCCCGGACGGTGCGGTGATCAGGTCGGGTGGAATACCGAACCTGGCAGCTTTGCTGGACGCGTCCCCGGTGTCTGACCGGATCGCCTATTTGAGTGGCGACCGCCTGGTGCGAACCCTCTTTGCCACGGCTTTTGAAGTCTTAGAGGTCCTGCCGCTGAAGAAACTCAAGGGTCGTCTGCGGGATTTGGACGTTGGGTCCCTTGAGATCTTGAAGCGAGGAGTCGATGTAGACCCTGACCGTTT
>CAYFUU010000009.1:0-50330 GCA_964346595.1 uncultured Actinomyces sp. | reverse complement strand
CTCGACGGACGGCTGCTTGGAAGCCGACGCCGTAGGTGGGAGTGCGCTCGGTGTCCTTACTGCCGAACGATCTGATCACGAGACAAGCCTGTAACGAACCCCGTCATTGACGCTAGACGTTAAAGCGGAACTCGACCACGTCACCGTCGGCCATGACGTAGTCCTTGCCTTCCATACGGACGCGCCCCTTCGCTTTCGCTTCGGCCATTGAGCCGAACTCGTCAAGCTCATCAAAGCTGACGACTTCGGCCTTGATGAAGCCCTTTTGGAAGTCGGTGTGGATGACGCCGGCTGCTTCTGGGGCGGTGTCGCCCTTGTGGATGGTCCAGGCCCTGGATTCCTTCGGGCCGGCTGTCAGGTACGTCTGCAGGCCAAGGGTGTCAAAACCGACGCGAGCCAGCTGATCCAGGCCGGACTCTTCTTGGCCTGATTCTGCAAGGAGTTCAGCCGCTCCCTCTTCATCAAGTTCAACCAGTTCCGCTTCAAACTGAGCATCCATAAAGATGGCGGAAGCTGGTGCGACCATCTCGGTGAGTTTGCCCTTCAAGCCCTGGTCGGCCATGCCGGCTTCATCCATGTTGAAAACGTAGATGAAGGGTTTGGAACTCATCAGCTGGAAAGAACGCAGGATGTCAGGGTCAAGACCCTTCGTGTTCTCCGGGGTCAGGAGCTTGCCCTGGCTGAGGAGCTTCTGGGCCGCGAGCGCCGTGTCCAACACTTCCTTAGGAGTCTTCTTCCCCTTCACCTCTTTGTCGAGGCGGGTCACCTGCTTCTCAATGGTCTGCAAGTCGGCAAGTATCAGCTCGGTAGTAATGGTCTCAATGTCATCTTCGGGATCAACGCGACCGTCAACGTGCACCACGTCCTCGTCCGCAAAGACGCGGGTTACCAGGCAGATGGCGTCGGCTTCGCGGATGTTGGCTAGGAACTGGTTGCCAAGGCCCTCCCCCTCGGACGCTCCCTTCACGATCCCCGCGATGTCGACGAACGAAACGACGGCGGGCGTGATCTTCTCCGAGTCGAAAAGTTCGGCAAGGCGATCCAGACGGGGGTCCGGCAGGGGAACCACGCCGATGTTCGGTTCGATCGTTGCGAAGGGGTAGTTCGCGGCGAGAACCGTGGCGCGCGTGAGGGCGTTGAAGAGCGTGGACTTGCCGACGTTGGGCAGACCAGCGATACCAATCGTTAAAGACACAAGGGCCAGTCTAGGTTGCGAGCTGAGCGGCCGGGGACAGTGTGAGTAGTTGCTCCGCTACTGGGTATGACCGGCCGGGCGCTGGCGGCCGCGAACGTTTTCTGCGAGTAGGCCCTTCTCAACTAGGTCCTTCTTGAGGTTCCGGGGAAGGGCGAACGTCGTCGTTTCGACCTCGGTCGTCACTTCCTTCACCCGATCGGATAGCCCCTGCTGTTCCAACCATTCGACGACTTCTTGCACCAAGACCTCGGGGACGGAAGCTCCGGAAGTAACGCCGATAGTCTTCGCGCCGTCAAACCACTCGGGGCGCAGCTCACTGGCGTAGTCGACGCGGTATGCGGCTTTCGCACCCGACTCCAGGGCGACCTCAACAAGGCGGACGGAGTTAGAGGAGTTCTCGCTCCCCACCACGATCATGACGTCCGCGCTTGGCGCGATGGACTTCACTGCGGCCTGGCGGTTCTGCGTCGCGTAGCAAATGTCGTCCGAGGGCGGGTTGGAAAGGTTTGGAAAACGCTCCCGCAGCTTCGCTACGGTCTCCATGGTTTCGTCAACAGAGAGCGTGGTCTGCGAGAGCCAAACGACGCGGTCAGGGTCGCGGACCACGACTTTGTCTACGTCGGCTGGGCCGTCGACAATCTGGATGTGATCGGGGGCGTGACCGAAAGTGCCCTCAACTTCTTCGTGCCCGACGTGACCGATCAGGATGATGTCGTAGTCGTCGCGGGCGAAACGGGTCGCTTCACGGTGGACTTTGGTGACCAAGGGGCAAGTCGCGTCGATAGTTCGCAGGTTCCGAGCTTTCGCGTCGGCGAGGACCTGGGGAGAGATGCCGTGAGCGGAGAAAACAACCAGCTCCCCCTCCGGGATCTCGTCCACCTCTTCTACGAAAATGGCTCCCCGCTCCGTCAGGGTCTCTACGACAAACTTGTTGTGAACGATCTCTTTGCGGACGTAGACGGGGGCGCCGTGAAGCTGAAGGGCTCGCTCTACGACCTCAACGGCCCGGTCAACACCGGCGCAGTAACCTCGCGGAGCTGCCAGAAGGATCTGGCCCGCCAAAGAAGGTTTCGCTGCGGGGGTGCCAGTCGTAACACTCATGGCTCAAAGATACCGTGCTAGGACTGAGGTCCCTAGAGAGGTCTGCCACCGGACCGCAGATGATTCTGTCGGTGAGCGGTGGAAGACTTAGCGGGTGGAACTAAGAAGCTTGCCGGCAACGGCTGGGGAGACCTCAGCGGAGAACCCTTGGCCGCTACGAGTGCTGTCATCGAAGCTGAAGACGCACGTGGAGCGGGCGCCCGAAACGTGGGTTGAGGGCCAGGTCGTTCAGTTCAAACGCCGCGGGGCAACCCAGATGTCATTCTTCACGCTCCGGGACTCAGACGTCGACGTTTCGATGGATGCGACCACGTTCGCGGGGGTGCTTGACGGGGCCGGCCCAGGTTTTGATGAGGGAGCCCGGGTCATCGCTCGCGTGAAGCCTTCTTACTTTGAGCGCAGCGGGCGGATGAGCCTGCGCGTGAACGAAATCAGGGTTGAGGGTCTTGGGACCCTGCTGGCCCAGATTGAGCAGCTGCGGAAGAAGCTCGCAGCGGAAGGCCTGTTTGCGGAGGCCCGGAAGAGGTCTCTTCCCCCATACCCAGTCAGAGTAGGACTTATCTGCGGGAAAGACGCAAAAGCGAAAGACGACGTTCTGGTGAACGCAAGGCTCCGTTGGCCAACAGTCCAGTTTGAGGTTCGTGAAGTGCTGGTCCAAGGTGTCTCCGCAGCTCAGCAAGTGGCAGGAGCGATAGCGGAACTGGACGCTCTTTCCGAAGTTGATGTCATCATCGTCGCGCGGGGCGGCGGCTCCACGGAGGACCTCCTCCCCTTTTCCGATGAAGCCCTGGTGCGCGCCGCTGCAGCCGCGAAAACCCCTATTGTCTCTGCGATCGGGCATGAAGGTGACGCGCCGCTCCTGGACTTCGTTGCTGACTACCGCGCGTCGACGCCAACGGACGCTGCGCGGCGAGTAGTACCAGACGTCAGGGAAGAGCAGCGTTCCATCTCGGCAGGGCTCACGGCTCTTCGCTCCACACTCAGGAAGATCGTGGCACGGGAAACAGAGCTGCTGAGTTTACTGACTTCACGCCCTGTGCTGCAAGCCCCTACAGGGGTTATTGAGCAGGAACGGAGCGGTCTGGAGCAGGCGTGGCTGCGACTGGATGCTGCCGCGGACCGCAGGCTAACGGCCGAAAAATCCACCCTGACTGAACTCTCAGCAATGCTGACCGCGCTCTCACCCGCCGGAACCCTGTCCCGTGGCTATGCGATTGTTCGGCTGCCGGACGGGACGATTGTGCGGGACGCTAGCGAAGTTGCTAAAGGCGACCTGCTGGAAACCATGGTCGCAAAGGGGACCTTCGTGTCCCAGGTAGTCGGGACTAACCGGCAGGGCAGCTTCACCGAGCAGAACCCAAGCCCTAGGTGAAAAGAAGAGGAAAGATTGACAATGGCACCAGAAGAAACAGTCGTGGAAACCGAAGACGTCGTTCTGCCCGACCCTGCAACACTCACCTATGAACAAGCAAAGGGCGAGCTACGGCAAGTGGTGCAGTCCTTGGAGTCCGGCTCCATCCCACTGGAGGACACCTTGCGACTCTGGAAGCGGGGCGAGTCCCTTGCGGCCAGGTGCAAGTTGATCTTGGACCAGGCGGCAATGCAGTTAGAGAGTGCGGAAGCCGCGGGGCTGTCCGAAACCCAGTAGTGCTTTGCGAAACCTAGAGTTTCCGTGTGGATGCCTGGCAAGCTAGGGGCATACCCACTCAGCGACAAGGAGCCGCGATGACCAAAAACTCGGTCCCCCCTACAACCCCTGACGAACCCTTCGTCCTTGTCATTGGCGAAGCCCTAATGGATCTTGTCGTCCAACACGGCGGGACCATCGATGAGGTCGCAGCGGTCCCCGGCGGGTCGCCCGCAAACGTCGCTCTTGCACTTGGCCGCCTTGGCGTTCCAGTCGAACTGGTGACCTGGATCGGCACCGACGCGTTCGGGACCACTATCAAAGAACACTTAGGCGAATCCGGTGTGGTGGTTCGCGAACCCTCCATCGCCGCAAACAAGACGTCCACAGCAATCGCCAAACTGGACGAAAGTGGCGCGGCCACCTACGTCTTTGACGTGGAATGGGCGCCTGCACCCCTGGATGGTTTCGAAGACATCCAGATCCTGCACACGGGATCCATAGCGGCCGTCCTTGAACCCGGGTCTCAGGCGATCCTGGACGCTATCGATGCAACCCAAGGCCAGGTCCTGGTCACCTATGACCCGAACGCCCGCCCCCAACTGATGGGCTCCCCCGCTGAGGCGGTCCCACCGATTGAAGCTGTCGTTTCGCGTGCCGACGTCGTAAAAGCGTCCGATGAGGACTTGGAATGGCTGTACCCAGGGAAGACAGCGGAGCAAGCCGCGCTAGCTTGGATTGAGCGTTTTGACTTGCCCCTCCTTGTGGTGACCCGAGGGAAGCAAGGGCCAATGGCTTTCCTAGGTTCAGACCTCCGCTCATCTGTAGCCCCAGCACCCGTGAAGGTGGTCGACACCGTTGGAGCCGGTGACACGTTCATGGGCGGACTCATTGACGCTCTTTGGCGGCGCGGCATCCGCGGAGCAGAAGGTCGCGAAAAGCTGAGGGCGCTGACAGGCCACGACCTACGCAGAATCCTGCAAGAAGCCGCAGAGCTCGCCGACATCGTTGTGCAACGTCAAGGCGCGAACCCGCCCTGGGCGCACGAACTAGGAAGGTAGCTGCCAAAGTCAGAGCGCGGCGCCGCGTTACTGGGCGTCGCGCTCTGACTTTGCGAGCTCTTCTTGCAGTTTTTGCATGCTTTCGGCAGCTTGGACTGCGCGCTCTTCCGGTTCCGTTGCAACAAAACCGTCCCACACGTCCTTGGTCAAACCTTCTACCAGGATGGTGTTCACCGTGGAGTGGGAAATCTTGTCGTGGAATGGCGTGTAGTGGGACTCGTTGATCGCGTGCAGGTCTTCGTGGAGTTTCTCGCCTTCACGCAGGCCGGTAAAGCGGACCTTTAGGTCTTTGCCTGACAGGGAGATCATCTTGGTCGCGATGTCCAGGATCCGCACGGGTTCGCCCATGTCCAGGATCAGCACTTCGCCCCTGCGTCCGATCGCGCCAGCTTGCAACACCAGTTGGCAGGCCTCCGGGATTGTCATGAAGTAGCGGGTTACGTCAGGGTGAGTCACCGTGATGTCACGACCTTCTTCGATCAGCTGGTAGAAAGTCGGGAGCATCGACCCGCGGGAACCAATCACGTTCCCGAAACGCACCGAAAGGTACCGGGAGCCCCCCTCCATATCGGCCGACGCAACCAAACGCTCCGCGATCCGTTTCGAAAGCCCCAGAATAGAACTCGGGTTTGCCGCCTTATCAGTAGAAATGTTAACCAAGGTTTTGACGCCGGCAGCCTGGCAAGCATCAATCACGTTCTGAGTGCCCTGAACGTTCGTTTTCCAAGCCTCATCGGGATAACGTTCCAAGACTGGCAGGTGTTTGAGCGCGGCAGCATGGAAAACAACGTCAGGCTTGCGCTCCAAGAAGGCGCCCGTCAGAGCCTCTTTGTCGCGAATGTCAGCAAGGACGGTAGCGTTCGAGTCAAAAAGCCCATCGCCACGCACCCTGATCTCTGCCTGCTGCAGCCCAGTCTCATCCCGATCCAGCAAAATCAGTTCTTTCGGCCCGTGTTTCTGTATCTCTACACAGAGCTGCTCCCCGATGGAACCCCCAGCTCCCGTGACTAGGACCTTCTTGCCGTTCAAGTAGCTAGCGATCTGAGAAACGTTGGTGTCAACAACTGGGCGTCCCAAAAGGTCCTCAACCGACAGGTCACGAAGCCCCGACGTGTGAACCCCTGAACGCAGCATTTCTTCTGTCGGCGGCATCACCTGTACCTTGACGCCAAGAGGGGTTGCCAACTCCTCTACCCGGGTCAACAACGCCGGACTGGGATTCCCGATCGCGACGATCAGTGTCTGCGCACCAGTCTCAAGCCTGACCGCCCGCAAATCATCAAGGGAGCCCACCACAGGCACACCATGCATCCTAAGGCGAGCCTTCTTTGGATCGTCATCCAAGAACGCCACAGGCTCCAAATGAGTTACAGAGTCCGTAGTCAGCAAACGAGCCAAGTGATCCCCAACGTAGCCCGCACCATAGATGATCACCGGAGTTTTCTTCGCAACGGGTCGTGGCTGGCGGCTAGCAAAAAACCGGTACAACATGCGGTAGCCCGCAGTCAGCAACAGAACCAACACGGTAGCAACGACAGGCACGCTACGCGGAACACTGAACACACCAGGCCAGATGATCGCCGCGAGCCAGGTGAGTGCCCCAACCAGCAAGACCGTCAGGGCCAGATCCAAAGCCCCTTCGAAGGACGCCAACGGATGCGCCCCACGGGAAGCATAAAAAGCCCAACCAAGCAGAAGCTGCAGGACCACCGCCAGCAACGCCAACCAGGCAATGCCCTCCCAGTCCAGCGACTTCGCGTGGAAGTCGAACCTCAACAGACCAGCAAAAACAATGGCGATAACCCACGAGAGGGCATCCAGTGGCATCGCCCGTCTAAGACGCGGGGCACTGCCAGAGTGATGCTGAGTCTTCTTTCCTTGCTGGGGTACTGAAGAACTGTCGGATAAACCTGCACTGTCCGTACTCAAGTTAGCCAACCTTCGCCTAATCGGCGCGCTCCGTCAGAACGCCACCTGAAGCTGGCGCCACCGGGATGCGCGGCACCTTAATTAAACCGTCACAAATCTAGACCATACCCCCGACAAAAGCACCAAATCCCGCCACAAGACGCCACTCTTGGGGAATCTCATAGTGGCGTTGACGAAGCGTCCACGAGGTCGGCTAGGGAGAGGAGCCAGGCTGCGACCCCTTTCGGACCGTCGCACAGCACGTCCGCGAGTGGAAGAAGACCAGGGGTTTCCGGTGAGGCAGACACCACCGAACACTTCAGTTGAGGCCCAGTGTGCTCTTTCAAGACACGGAAGGCCGGCAAGTCCCCCAGGTCGTCCCCGGCGAATGCCACCGCAGTGGGCTCTAAGTCATCAAGGAGCTGTTGCAGTGCTTGCCCTTTATCGATGCTTGCGGCGCGAAGCTCCCAGACGTACCGGCCCGGTTCCACCACCAAGCCGGTTTGGGCGGCGACCTGCCTCACCTCACCTTCCACCTCTTTGAATGCTTGCTCAGGGTGAGTGGTCTGCCGCAGGTGCAGGGCGACCGCAAGACCTTTGTCTTCAAGGTGAGCGCCGGGGTAGCGGTCCGCAATAGGTCTCAGGCTCTCCTTGGCCTGAGAAACGCCGACCGGCGGATCAGGGGAAGATTCGATCCCGGTCTCACGATCCAGCTTTTCAGCGCCGTAGTGGCCAAAAATGATGGCGCGTTCGAAGCCAGGACGGTCCTTTGCACCCGACAGCTCAAGCAGTGTGGCGACGGGCCGCCCCGAAATGATCGCGACGCGGACACCCACGCCAGCAAGCCTGGCAATCGCGTCAGCAGACGCCTGAACAATCCTGGCGTCAGGCGGGTTCGGGACAATCTCGCTTAGGGTTCCATCAAAATCGAAGACCAGCAGCGCCTGGTCCGGCTGCGCGGCTAAAAGCGCGGCGAACTGTTGCCCTGTGGCGTTCGCCTTCCATTTTTCGTTCATTACTCCACCTTGCCAGAAGCAAGTGCGCGGGCAGGAGATGACTGGGCCACCGCAAACAGGTAGCGTGAAAACAGTCAAACTGAGGAGTTCCCTTGTCAAGGTCCCGCAAATCCGGCCCTAGGTTCGTGGTGGTTGCCAACCGTCTGCCGGTCGACCGCACCACCAATGAAGAAGGGGAAACGACGTGGCGTACGGCCCCGGGGGGTCTGGTAACCGCCTTAGAACCCCTCATGAGGAATAAGGGCGGAGCGTGGGTGGGCTGGATAGGCGCGCCCGACGAAAAATTAAAGCCCTTTGACCACGACGGATACCAAGTGGTGCCGGTCGCTCTCAGCGAGCAGGAAGTTGAGGAGTACTACGAAGGCTTCTCGAACTCCACCCTCTGGCCCCTCTACCACGACTCGGTGGCTTTCCCTGAGTTCCACAGAGAATGGTGGGATGCCTACAAGACTGTCAACGAAAGGTTCGCTAAGGCCGCCGCGAAAGTCGCTGGAGGCGGAGCGACGGTGTGGGTTCAGGACTACCAGCTTCAGCTTGTTCCCCAAATGCTGCGCGAGCTGCGCCCAGACCTTAAAATCGGCTTTTTCCTGCACATCCCGTTCCCACCCGTGGAACTTTTTGAGCAGATGCCCTGGCGGAAGCAGCTGGTGGAAGGTGTGCTTGGAGCCGACTTAGCCGGGTTCCAAACACCGGCAGGAGCACGAAACTTCCTCAGGGTTGTCCGGAAACTAACCGACTGCAAAGTCGACCGCTCAACTGTCCTCGTGTCAGACCAACACCTGTGCAAGGCGAAGGCCTACCCGATTTCCATCGACGTTGAAGGATTCCACGAACTCGCTGAATCCCCAGAAGTTAAGGCCGAAGCCGAAGCGCTTCTTGAAGAACTCGGTAGACCCAAAAATGTCCTGCTTGGCGCCGACAGGCTTGACTACACTAAGGGCCTGCGCCAGCGTATCCGTGCCGTTGGGGAGCTTTTCGAGTCCGGTCAGTTGGACCCGGAAGACACAGTCTTTCTTCAGGTTGCTACCCCGTCACGCGAGGACGTTGAGCAGTACAAGGTTCTGCGCGACGACATCGACCAGTTGGTAGGCAGGATCAACTCTCAGGTAGGCGGAGTTGGGCGCCCCGCCATCTCCTACCGCCACAGCGGTTTCTCAAGGCAAACCATGGCCGCTATGTATCGCATCGCTTCCGTCATGCTCGTCACCCCTTTGCGTGACGGCATGAACCTGGTGGCGAAGGAATACATCGTTTGCCACCCGGGTCGGGCCGGGGCGCTAGTGCTCTCTGAGTTTGCCGGGGCCGCTAGGGAACTCAAGCGTGCGTACCTGGTGAACCCATACGACCTGGACGGCATGAAGGAAGCGATCATGCAGGCCGTAACAGACCCGTACGCGGAACGCGCCAAACGGATGCGCGCCATGCAACGGCAGGTTTGGAAACACACGATCGACGACTGGGCCCGCGACTTCCTGCACGACCTGGAAGACGAACCAGAACCAGACGAGCACTAGTGGGAAAGTGAAAGGCTCCTTACTTCCCCAGGCGGCGCTCTCTTTGCGTGTACGACCGGAGTGCACGGAGAAAGTCGACCCTGCGAAAGTCAGGCCAGTAGACGTCACTGAAGTAGTACTCCGAGTGCGCTGACTGCCACAGCATGAAACCAGAGAGTCTCTGCTCCCCCGAAGTCCGGATTATGAGATCCGGGTCAGGCTGCCCGCGCGTGTACAGATGCTCAGTTATGTCCTGATCGCTTAGAGTTTCCGCCACGTCTGAGATCGAACGCCCCTGCTCTTCCGCTTCCCTAAGGAGCGAGCGGACTGCATCAACGAGTTCTTTGCGTCCTCCGTAACCCACCGCAACATTGACCACCAGCTGCGCTTCCAAGTCTTGTGTTCTAGCAACGGCCGCATCGATCCGGTCAGCGAACTCAGCCGGGAACAGCTCCTTATCGCCCACGATCCGGATCTGGTAGCGCTGCTGTTCGGCCAGGTCATCCACCGTTCTCCCAATGATCTCCAGCAGCTCCGCCACCTCCGCTGGGTCCCGGGACATGTTGTCGGTGGACAACATCCAAAGAGTCACGATGTTGACGCCGACCTCCTCAGCCCACGCTAAGAATTCGACAACTTTGGAGGCCCCAACCCGGTGTCCTTCACTAGCCGGGGACCCCTCCGACTTCGCCCATCTTCGGTTTCCGTCCAAGATCACGCCGATGTGCTGCGGCATTTTTCCGCGGGGTAACGAGCGCGCCAAGCGGTACTCATACATCTCGTAAAGCAGGTTCCCGCTCACATGACCCCCTTGATGCTAATCACAGGTTACTTCTGTTTTGAGAAGAGGTCCCTGCGATCCGTCGCAAAAGAGCGTAGTGTTCGAGTCGAAAAGAGGTCTTATGCGGGTTGCGTCAACGAAACCAATCGCCTGGATTCCAGGCCACCCCGTCGCACGAAAGCCACGCCTACGCGGGTGGATTCATTTTGTCGCAGCCCCGCTCTCGCTTGCCGCAGCGATCGTCCTAGTTGCACTAGCACCGACCCCAGCACTGAAGTGGGCAAGCGCGATCTACCTAGCAGCCTCGTTCATCCTATTCGGTGTCTCGGCTGCCTATCATCTCTTCTACTGGCGGCCTAGCTTTGAGATGGCCCTCAGGCGCATGGACCACGCCAACATCTTCCTGCTGATAGCCGGGACGTACACCCCGCTCGCGGTTGGGCTCCTTGAGGGAACCCAGCGCACGACGCTGCTGGTGATCATCTGGACGGGCGCAGTACTAGGAATAGCAGTGTCGCTGTTCTGGCCGAACGCGCCACGTTGGCTCAACACGCTCATCTACGTGGTGCTTGGCTGGACAGCCATCTGGTATTTGCCCACTCTCTGGGTGAACGGCGGCCCCGCCGTCGTGATCCTGCTCCTGGCGGGCGGTGTTTTCTACACGCTAGGCGCTGTAGCGTACGCACTGAAGAAACCGAACCCCGTGCCTGGCTGGTTTGGTTTTCACGAGCTTTTTCACCTATTTACGGTGTTCGCCTGGGCCTGCCAGTGCGTTTCAACTTACCTGGCCGTGCTTTAGGAGCAGGACTAAGATCAGGTCATGAGAGAGAAAACTTGGGTAACGCAGTCGCAGTTTGATGCCCTCCAGAGCGAGTTTGAAGAACGCTCTAAGGTGAGGCGCCCCCACATCGCGAATCTTATTGAAGCCGCTCGACAAGAGGGAGACCTCAGCGAAAACGGCGGTTACCAGGCTGCCCGCGAAGAGCAGTCGATGAACGAAACTCGTATCTTGCAGCTTGAGGAGCTACTCCGCACCGTTGAAGTGGGCGAAACTCCTGCTGACGACGGGGTCGTGGAGCAAGGAATGGTTGTCGTCGCAGAGATAGACGGAGACCGGGAAGAATTCTTGCTTGGCGCCCGGGACGCCGGGCAAAACCTGGGAATCCACGTCTACTCCCCAACGGCGCCGCTTGGTAAAGCAATCTTGGGTGTTGCTGAAGGAGAAACGGTCTCTTACAAGACGCCCTCGGGGAAAGTGCTCAGGGTCAAGATCGTCTCCGCGAAACCCTTCACCGGCTGAGAACTCAACTCGCTTCTGGGTCGACCTCGTGTTTGGGCGGGTTCACCGGGACGGCCTGTCCGCCCGGTGAGCTGAGTCCGCTCGCCTCAAGGCCTGGTCCAATCAAGACGTGTCCCTTGACTTCGGCTCTGGCCTGGGCTTTGGCGCGGACCTTCTTCGCGACCTTGGATTCATCGACGACGGTGCGCGTGTACGTCCGGTAAGAAGCCTTGATCTGCTTGTCCAGTGAGCCGGGCGGTCCACCCGGCCGCTCTGGGTTTTCGGCTAGCCCTGGATAGGGGTCGTGACCGTGTAGGTACATGAAGGTCACATTCAAGAAAGCCAGTAGAGGCACGGCGAATAGCGCCCCTGGGATTCCGGCTATTGCTCCCCCTCCGACCACAGCAAGGACTACCACGAGCGGGTGAAGCGCAACAACGTGCGCCATCATCCATGGGTGGAGGACGTAGCTTTCGAGTTGCTGGACAGCCAGGACTATCACGAACATGATGATGGCCGCCTTCACCCCGTTGTTCACGAGCGCGATCATCACGGCGGTGGCGCCCGACGCGATGGCCCCAAGAATCGGGATGAACGAACACAGGAAGACCAAGACTGCGATGGGAACAGCAAGAGGGACACCCAAAGCAAAAGCCCCAAGACCGATACCAACCGCGTCGATCGCGGCGACCTTGATGAGGGTGCGCACGTACTCCCCCAGCGTGACCCACCCTCGGATAGCTGCCTCGTTAACCGGTGTTCGCCAGGCGGCGGGAAGCGACCGCACCACTACTATCCACATCTGACGACCATCACGAAGCAGAAAGAACAGGGTGAACAGCATCAGCAGCGACCCCGATAAGACAGTGAGTGTTCCCGACGCCAGTCGGAACGCCCCCATGGCAATGCTTGAGCCGTATTGCTGAAACAGGTTGCCAAGGGATCCTTGTAAGTCGGTAAGCCAGTCCTGAAACGCCAGCGACTGCGACGCCAGCGGCCCATCCGCGATCCACCCTAACAACTCGTCAAAACCGTCTGCCGTTTGGGTCAGTAGGGCCGGCAGCTGGCGGATCAACTGCGTTAGGGCCAGCGCTAGAAGGGCAATCAGGATCACCAGTCCGAACAAGAGCCCAACAGCAGCCGCTCCCGTCCGCCCCATCTTCCAGGAACGCTTCAGGAAACTGACGACGGGCTCAAGAAGAGCCGCGAACAGCAGAGCGACAAGGAAGGAGACAACCAGTAGCGAGACATAGGACAGGAAATAGATTCCAGTGGCGACAGCGGCAATGATCAGGAGCACGCGCCACGACCAAGCTGCAGCGACGCGCACCGGCAACGTCACCGCTGAAACGGCTCGTTCTCTGACGGGGGGCGCCTCTAGCCGCTCTGAGTGGCCTTCGGAGCCCTGCTTGTCTGGAGTTTCCATGCCAGCCACCCCGTTTTCGCCTTTTCCCCTACTCTAGTTGGAACTAGCCTCATGGACCCTTCTTCCGGCGCTTCCAAACTAGGGAGGACCGGCATACACTCAAGGCTCGAAAAGAGATCGTGGGTGTCCATGGATAACGAAACTGCTGAAAAAACGCTTGAGACCATCTACCTTGCAGGCGGCTGCTTCTGGGGAATAGAAAGAATCCTTTGGCGTCTTCCAGGGGTCGTTTCAACCGCTACCGGCTACATGGGCGGAACGACAGCGAGCCCTACCTACGCCCAGGTGTGTTCAGGCCTTACCGGACACGCAGAAACTGTCCGCGTCACGTACGACCCCAGAATCGCCCCTACAGCGGAAGTGGTCGCGACGTTCTTTGAGAACCACGACCCAACAACGCTGAACAGGCAGGGGAATGACCGGGGCACGCAGTACCGCTCAGCAGTTTGGACAACGAGCCCTGAACAGTACCGAAAAGCACTCGCGGTCCTGGAAAAGTACCAGCAGGAACTTACCCGGCGCGGCTACGGAACCATCGTGACGGAAGTCCACGCGCCCCCGCCCCCGCGTTTTTTCATGGCGGAGAGCTACCACCAGCGCTACTTGGAGAAGAACCCGGACGGATACTGCAACCACGGGTTCAACGGAGTCAGTTGCCCGCGGGGACTTGCCCCGCGGGCGTGACGCCTACTTGATTCCCAGGATGTCGGTCACGAATACCAGAGTATCGCCGCCCCTGATGCCTGCCTGAGGGACCCCAAGGTCGCCATAGCCCAGGTCAGATGGGATGGACAGCAGAACACGCGAGCCAACTCGTTGGCCGACTAGGCCGTCGTCCCACCCACGGATGACCATTCCCACCCCGATCTGGAAGTCCAGCGGCGCACCACGGTCATAGGAGTTGTCGAAAACGTTCCCGTTCCAAACCTGGCCCAGGTAGTTGCAAATGATCTGGTCGCCAGGCTCTACAACAGGGCCGTCACCTTCAACCAGCACTTCAACCTGCAGTTCTGGAGAAGCTACCGCCGAGGAGAAGGTCAAAGTGGGCTTTTCACCCATTTCGCCGACGACTTCAATGTTTTCCATGAGGTTCCTTCCGGTTTGTCTGGCGGAAATTGCGTTTCAAGACTAGCGCGAGTTCATCCTTGAAAGGATGTTCAGGATTTCCACGTAGAGCCAGATTAGGGTGACCATGATCCCGAACGCGCTGGCCCAAGCGAACTTGGCGGGCACGCCTCTCTCAACGCCTACCTTCACCTGATCAAAGTCTGAGATCAGGCAGATTGCGCCAATAACCACCGCGAACACTGAGACGAAGACTGCGAGGGGGATGCCAAGAACGGTGGCACCGTAGAGACCTGAAATCGGCAGGCCGATCAGACCAAGAAGCCAGATGAACAGCCTTGAGAAGATCAGGCCCAGAAGCGAGATCAACGCGAACTTCTGGAGCTTCGGGGAGTTGCGGACCTTGCCTGACGCGAAGAGAGCCAGGGTAACCCCGAACACGGCGAAGGTTGCAACAACAGCTTGGAGCACAACGCCGGGAAGACTCGCGTTCACCACGTAGGACAGTGCACCCAGTGCCACGCCTTCCAGAGCGGAGTAGGCAAGCACCGCAGCTGGTCGGATCTTCTTAGAGAAGATGTTGACCATTGCAAGGACCAGTCCCGCAATGATGCCCACCGTCATCAGGATGACGCCGAGTTCCGGGTTTCGTTCAGTCACCCACCATGAGAGTGCAGCAAAAAGAAACGCGGTAGCAAGGGCGATGGTCGTCTTTACGATCACATCGTCATAGGTCATTCGGCCCGCGTCGACCGCGTCCGCGGAGGGTGCACGGTACGCAGCTTGGGCAGCCTGGAAAGCGCGTTGGTCGTAAGCGGGCGCGGTTTGGCTAGAGGCGGGGGTGCCCGGAGCCACCGGCTGCTTCCATTCCTTCTCAAGCTTGTTAAAAACTGGGTTGCTCATTCTTGTCTCCGTTCAAAGGCCTGTGCCCCCAGTGGGACTCGAACCCACACTTGATCGATTTTAAGTCGACTGCCTCTGCCATTGGGCTATGGGGGCCCTGCCTGCTTCGTGCCGAGCGCCTTGTCCAAGCAATGCTACCAACGCGCGTGGCTGAGACCTATGCCAGGGAAAGAGCGAGCCCGTCCAGAATGTCGTGCTCAGAGATCACTGCGGTGACCCTGTCCCCGTCAAGGACCCCGAAACGGGACAGGACCTGTTCCCAGATCAAGGAGCCTCCAGCGATCACATCTGCTCTCCCTTCGGGCATGAAAGGTAGAGCTGCCTTGTCCAAAGTTGGCGCGTTCACCATGAAACTGATGGACCTTCGCCACTCTTCTTGGCTTGGTATTTGCCCGTGCACTTTCGCGGGGTCATACTGCTCGACTCCCGCGATCAGCGCCCCGATCGTCGTGACAGTCCCTGCGACTCCCACGATTGTTCGGACTGCATCGAAGTCAACGACCCCGGCCGCAGCGTCGATCTGCTCAGAAATCCATTTCCTTGCAGCCCGAACCTTCTCCGGTGTCCAGGGGTCGCCTCCGAACCGTTCCGTGACCCGGACCGAACCCATGTCGATGGACACGGCCTGGTCAGCGTGCTCGGTCCCAAGAACAAACTCCGTTGAACCTCCCCCGATGTCGACCAAGAGGTAGGGGGGCTCAAGGCCTTCTGGCAGGGCCGACAAAGCTCCTTTGAAAGAAAGTTCGGCTTCTTCGGTGCCGCTCAGGACCTGCGGTACCAGGCCCGTGATCTCCTCGATAGGCACCAGAAAGTCGTCACGGTTCGCTGCGTCGCGCGACGCCGACGTCGTTACAAACCTGGCTGCCTGCACGTCATTTTGCTGGAGCTGCTGGGCGTAGATCCGCGCAGCGCTGAGTGTCCGCTCAATCGCTTCTGGGTCCAACACGCCAGCCTGGTCCACCCCTTGGCCCAGCCGCGTGATGACCATCTCCCGCACCAGGTCACGCAAAAAACCTGGGCCAGTCTCGGCGATCAGCAGCCGAATGGAGTTTGTCCCGCAATCGATTGCAGCCACAGTCTTGGAATCTTCGGGTTCAGTGTGTCCGAAGCAGACTCCCTGGCTCCACTCCCCTCGATCCCTAAGCTCTTGCAGCGCGAAGTCACCGATCGGGTTCACCCCGGGCCCAGCCGCCAGAGAGTGCGCGACCAGTGCGTGGAGGCATTTCACCCTGGTCGGCATGCCGCCCGCGGAAACGCCCTGGATTTCTGGCACTTCGCCCAGGTGTTCGCGGGCCGCGAGGTAGTCCTGGTGGGCGAGCGCGTAGGCCTCAGCGAGTAGAGCGTCCTTAGCGAGGAGGTCGTTGTAGCGCTCCATCAGGTGATCTGCCTCAAGTCTTGAGCAGGCTGCCGCAAGAGTGGAGTCTGTTAGATAGTAGGTGGTTGGAAAGGGGGTGCCGTCCGGCAGGCGAGGCTCGGTTATGACAACCAGCGGATGCCCACAGCTGCAGCGAGCTGCAACGCCGACCACGCCACGCGGGGGTCGGCCTAGGTCAGCAGCAACAAGCTGATAATCACGTCTTGTCCACCCCGCTGCAGGGTCCCCCTTGTGCGTCAACTCACCGTTCCCATCTAACTCGAAAAGCAACACCGTCGGCCGCCGCTATTGGGCGCCGATCTCAGCGATCATAGCGTCAAGATCTCTAGACGCCGCAGGCGTGTCAGCGTCAATCATCGACTGCATGATCACGCTGGACCACGGTCTGCCCTCGCCCCCATCCGTGGCAAGAGCGTCGGACTCTCCGGCCCCATCAGGCTCTGGGAGCCCCACGACGCTGTACTGCGTTTCGCCAGGCCAGGCAAAACCGAGTCGGGTTCGGGCTTGTGAGGCAACGTAGTCGGGGTCCTCCCAGGCCGCCAGCGTGTCCCCCAGTTCCAAGTTACGCAGCCGTGCCGCCTCCACTTGAGCTTCCACAGCCCGGTACTCCTGTTCTTGGCTGTACCAGCGCAGCCCAACCGGGATCAGGTTGAGGGCCAAGAAACCCACAATCGTCACTGCCGCGATTAATCGCACTGAAAGCGACAGGCCGCCCAGCCTGGAACGCCTCTTAGGACGCTTAGTCACCTTCGCCTTGGTGGGAGCTTTCACCGGTTTCGCCAGCGGTCTTTGGGGTGAGCGCCTAACAGAGGCTTCTTTCGGTTCAGTCCGCACGCGCACTGGACGAGGCGGCCTGGCGCGGGGTGCCACTGACGGAGGAAGAGCTGCTCGGACTTCCTGCGAAGGTACAGTCCCTGACCTCAGCTGCGGGCGCTCCGGGGGGAGCGAGCCAGGAAAGTCAGTCATGTTCTTCAGTCTGCTCCATCCCCTCAGCTCAAAGAGCCCTGGCACGCGGACCGCCCCCAGAATTGCCCTGAAGGCCGCCCCGAAGCGGGACGGCCTTCAGCTGCGAGTCAAACCTCAGGTTTGCAGTCTAGAAGTTAGCGCGGGGGAATGCGTCCGCCCCTGCGTAAACCGCGTCCTCTCCCAGCTTCTCTTCAATGCGGAGCAGCTGGTTGTACTTCTCAACTCGTTCAGAGCGCGCAGGCGCGCCTGTCTTGATCTGACCGGAGTTAGTTGCAACGGACAGGTCAGCGATAGTGGTGTCGCCGGTTTCACCGCTTCGGTGGCTGGTCATGGTGCGGTAGCCAGCGCGATGTGCGGCCTCGATCGCATCCAGGGTTTCGGTGAGAGTCCCGATCTGGTTCACCTTCACCAAAAGGGCGTTCGCAATGCTGCCCTTAATGCCAACTTCAAGTCGCGCAGGGTTCGTAACGAACAGGTCGTCGCCCACCAGCTGGACCCGGTCACCCACGGCTTCCGTCAGTTTCTTCCAAGCATCCCACTCGTCTTCAGACAGGGGGTCTTCAATAGAAACCAGCGGATAGTCCGTAATCAGCTTCTCGTAGTACTGGATCATGTAGTCGGTGCTGCGCGGCTCGCCTTCAAACATGTAGGCGCCGTCCTCGAAGAACTCAGTCGCTGCAACATCCAGTGCAAGCGCCACGTCCTTGCCGGGTTCGTAGCCGGCGCGCTTGATGGCTTCCACGATGAGGTCTAGCGCTGCCTGGTTGGAATCTAGGTTCGGAGCGAACCCACCTTCGTCACCCAAGCCTGTTGAAAGGCCACGTTCCTTGATGACGTCCTTCAGGGTGTGGTACACCTCTGCACCCATGCGCAGCGCCTCACGGAAGGTCGGGGCGCCGATGGGGGCAATCATGAACTCCTGGATGTCGACGTTGGTGTCTGCGTGGGACCCACCGTTCAGGATGTTCATCATAGGGACCGGTAGCACGTGTGCGTTCGGTCCGCCAACGTACTCGTAGAGGGAGAGGTCCGAGGATGCGGCCGCGGCCTTAGCCACAGCCAAAGAAACCCCAAGGATGGCGTTTGCGCCAACGTTGCCCTTGTTTGCAGTTCCGTCGACGGTGAGCATCGCGCGGTCAACAGCACGCTGGTCGCGAGCATCCATGCCAATGATCTCTGGGGCCAAAACGTTGATTACTGCGTCAACGGCGTCCTGAACGCCCTTGCCCTGGTAGCGAGCTTTGTCGCCGTCGCGGCGTTCCACCGCTTCGAATGCCCCGGTTGATGCGCCCGAGGGGACAGCGGCGCGAGCGCCTACCCCGTCGTCTAGGACCACTTCAACTTCCACGGTCGGGTTTCCGCGAGAGTCCAGGATCTCGCGTGCCAGAATTTCTTCGATCATTGCCACAGTGTTACTCCTTGGTTGGTTGTTGTGGTTTCCTAAGTTTTTCGGCAGGGTTCCCCTACCGGAAGCTGTCAGCAAGTGGCTCGGCAAGCGACATGCCCTCCACCAGCGGGTTACCCGAGCCGTAGCGGGGATTGATTTCAAAAGGAACTTCTGCTGCAAGCTCTGCAAGTTCGTGTTCAAGGCCTGCCGCGGCCGCGTACTCCATTACCAGTCCCGGCTCAAAAATGAGTCGGCTGGCGTGACCTAGGGTGGACGGGTCTGCCCCTAGTGCTTCCAGCTGGGGCGCCATTTCGTCGTCAAACTGCTGCTCGGTCACTTCGATCCCCAGATCGGATGCCGCGTCCATGTACATCTGTGAAGCCACTAGGGCGTTCACCATCGCGATCCTGGTGACTTCTTGTCCCATGACCGGCTGAAGCTCATCGATGGCTTCGGTTACGTCCCGCTCCGAGATTTCTTGGCCACCGACAACTGCAGCAGCCCCGGGGTGAGACGTGGGTTCGCAAGCGGTAAGTGAGAGGCTGAGTGCTAGACCACCGACGAAGAGCCCAGCAGCCCTAACTAGTGAGCCAGCTGAGAAACGGGGAGTCTTAGGCACAGGGTCTCCTTGGAAGTTCAGTAAGCCACCCACCATTCTACTGCACATTTGAGGGGGCAGAAGAGGTGGCTCTCAGCCGACTTTCAACGCCCCGTCAAGCAACCGGTCAATCCACTGGAGCAAGTCGCGACCTTCTGGGACTGGCTCTGCAAGACGTCCGGGCCGGGAGAGGGGAACTAGCACCTGGCGGACCGCCGGCTTGATCACAGATCCGGGATAAAGGCGCTGCAGCCTCATCGCCTGGGATTCTTTCAACTGAATCGGGGCAATGCGCAAGTAGTTGCCCTGGGTGATCAACTCCCGGATGCCTCGCCCGCGAAGTTTCCTCCGGAGACGAGCAACCTCAAGCAGAAGGTCGACCTCGTTCGGAACGGGGCCGTAGCGGTCGATCAACTCTTCAGCTAGTTCGTGCTCTTCCTGGTCGTTCGCAATTGCTGCGATCCGCCCGTACGTTTCTAGCCGCAGGCGTTCCCCGGAAATGTAGTTTTCTGGAATGTGGGCGTCAACCGCTATCTCAACTCTGACGTCACCAGTGTCTTTTGTTCCCTCTCCTTTGAACGCTGCGACTGCTTCGGAAACCATGCGCACGTACAAGTCAAAGCCGACGCCGTCGATATGCCCCGACTGGGCTCCCCCAAGCAGGTTCCCAGCACCACGAATCTCTAGGTCCTTCTGCGCCACGGCAAGGCCTGCCCCAAGATCCGAGTTGGTTGCGATTGTCCGCAGACGCTCGATTGCGGTTTCGGAAAGAACCTTGTCGGGACGGTAGAAGAAGTAGGCGTACGCCCGCTCCGCCCCCCTCCCGACCCTGCCCCTCAGCTGGTGAAGTTGGGACAAACCAAAAGCGTCCGCGCGGTCAACGATCAGCGTGTTCGCGTTGGAAATGTCTAGGCCGGTTTCGATGATGGTCGTTGAGACAAGCACGTCGAACTCATGGTTCCAAAAATCGACGATGACACGCTCCAGCTCCGCCTCAGACAGCTTTCCATGGGCGACTCTGATGCGGGCGTCCGGGACCAGCTCCTGCAGGTGCGCAGCGACTCCGTTTATGGATTCCACTCTGTTGTGCACGTAGAAGACCTGACCGTCGCGAAGCATTTCTCGCCTTATCGCTGCCGCAACCTGCGCATCCTGATGCGCTCCCACGTAGGTGAGCACTGGCTGGCGCTCCTCGGGTGGCGTCTGAAGAACCGACATCTCCCGGATCCCGGCGACCGCCATCTCCAGTGTTCGCGGGATGGGTGTTGCTGACATTGAGAGGACGTCAACGTCGGTGCGAAGAGCCTTGAGGGTTTCTTTGTGCTCAACCCCGAACCGCTGCTCCTCGTCCACCACGACCAGACCCAGATCTTTGAACTGGATGGAACCCGTAAGCAGTGTGTGAGTTCCGATAACGACGTCGATGGAACCGTCCGCAAGGCCCTCTTTCACCCTGGCAGCTTCCTTTTTGGTGGAGAACCTAGACAGGGTCGCAACTGTCACAGGGAAACCTGCATAGCGTTCCGAGAAAGTGTCGTAGTGCTGTTCAGCAAGCAGAGTAGTGGGCACAAGGACCGCAACCTGTTTGCCGTCCTGGACAGCCTTGAACGCGGCCCGTACGGCTATCTCGGTTTTGCCGTACCCGACGTCGCCGGTCAGCAGCCGGTCCATGGGGATACTGGCCTCCATGTCCGCCTTGACTTCGTCCATCGTCGCCAGCTGGTCCGGTGTTTCGACGAACTCGAATGCGTCCTCAAGCTCCCTTTGCCAAGGGGTGTCGGGCGGGAAGGCGTAACCCTTCGTCGCGGTCCGGGCCGCGTAGAGACGCACAAGCTCCGCCGCGATTTCGCGAACAGCTTTGCGGGCCTTCTGTTTAGCCTTCGCCCAGTCAGTCCCACCCATTTTTGAAAGCCGTGGCGTGTCGGAACCGGTGTAGCGCGAAACCTGGTCCAGTGAGGAAGTGGGGACGTAGAGCCGGTCCGGCGCCTGACCCTTCCTTGAGGGGAGGTATTCGACCACCAGGTAGTCGCGTTGGACTTGGACACCGTTTGCGTCCAGTGTGCTCCGCGTCGTCATCTCCACGAACTTCCCGATCCCGTGCTGTTCGTGAACTATGTAATCTCCCGGATGCAGCGTAAGGGGGTCGATGCGAGCCCGACGTTTCGACGGCATCTTTCGCATGTCTTTCGTGGAGCTGCCCACACGGCCGGTCAGGTCCGCTTCAGTCAGCACCGCGAGTTTCAGACCCGTCATCACGAACCCGTTTGCCGCGTTTGCTACCAGGACCGAGATGACCGACGAGGGTGCCTCGCCTGCCTTTTCCACCAGCTTCGCGGCCACGTCCGCTTCGCCCAGAACTGCCACTATCCGCCGTCCCGCTCCCTGCGCGGGGACCGTAACGACAACTTCCCAACCGGCTGAGGAAAGCTGTGCTAGATCCGCAGATGCCCGCTCCAGGTTGCCGCGGTAGGGGCGCACCTCGCGGGAACCCACTTGCACCAGGGTTGGCGAAACGATGCGCGCTGGCGAGGGTGCTCCCGCCGCAGGCAAGTCAAGCTGTTCACTCCCTTCGAAAGCCTGCTCCTCAGCTTCCGCAAGCGCTGGCGGCGGGAGCGTAGTCAGCGACCACCAGGTGCCTCCCGGTGTCCCCCAAAGTTGTTCCAGGGGGACGAACGACCCCTCTTTCAAGTCAATCGGTGCTTTGCCGCCGTCTGCCGCGCTCCCCCATGCGGCCTGCAAGAACTCTTCAGCCGTCGTGATCAGGTCCGCGCTCCGCGTGCGCACCTCTTCAGATTCGTCCAGGAAATAGAGAGTTCCGGGGGGCAGTAGGGACGTGAGGCTCGCCATTCCGTTTACAAGCAAAGGTGAGAGGGATTCGAGTCCCGGAGCGTAGATTCCTTCGGACGCAAGCTCAAGAAGTTCCGCTGCCGCTGGGTATTGTCGCCCAACCTCCAGGGCTTTCTCACGAATCTGCGAAGTTAGCAGCAGCTCGCGGGCCGGAGGCGCCCAGAGGCCCGCGTCCGCTATTTCGGTTGTTCTCTGGTCAGCTACGTTGAACCAGCGCACTTCATCCACCTGGTCCCCGAAGAACTCAACGCGCAGTGGGTGGGGCGCGGTGGGCACAAAGACGTCAACGATGCCGCCCCGGACCGCCACTTGGCCGCGGGATTCAACCAGGTCGACTGGCGAGTAGCCAAGACTGACCAGGTTATCCACCAGTTCGTCGCGATCCAGGTCGTCGCCAGCTTTCGCGACGGCGGGGGCGATGTCCGCTAGGCCACCGATGATTGGTTGCATGAACGCCCGTAGAGGGACGACCAGCACGGAGATTGGTCCTCCGCCTTGCGCCGTCGGGTCTGGTTTCGCGAGCCTGCGAAGTACTGCGGCGCGGCGCGCCATCGTGTCCACCTGGGGAGAGAGCCTCTCGTGAGGGAGTGTCTCCCAAGAAGGGAACACCTCGACCCCTCCCGTCCACGCCCCGAGGGACGTCGCGAGCTGCTCCGCCTTGCGCCCCGACGCAGTAACGACAACGACCGGGCCTTTTTCGGGGGATTTTCTGGACTCCCTAGCCAGCGCAATCACAGCCGGGCGAAGTCCTTTTGGGCAGACCAGTATGCCTTCGCCGGGTTCGCTCATCTGCGGGAGAGCGACCTCAAGCCCAGGGTCAGTCCGGAGCTTGGGCAAGAGCGGTGCTAGCGGTTTCAACGAGCATCCTTTGAGTGCAGTTCCATCTGGGCCCTGGTGAATCCTTGGATCGCAACGCTCTCCACGACGTCTGCGGCCAGCCGGTAGGTGACCTGCCACTCTTCCAGTGCTTTGCCGCGAATCTTGGCTAGAACGTAAGCGGCAGGGTCCATGGCACCTGGGGGCCTGCCCACCCCGATGCGAAGACGAGCGTAATCAGGGGTTTTCAGGGCGGCACTCACGGACTTCAGTCCGTTGTGACCGCCAGAGCCGCCACCCAGCTTCAAACGCAGCACGTGCGCTGGCAGGTCCAGGTCGTCATGGATTACCAAGAGGTTCTGGGCTGGGATTTTCTCCTTAGCAGCGAGCCCAGCAATGGCGGGCCCAGAAACATTCATGAAGGTCCGAGCGTAGGCAAGGGTAAGTGGCACCTGACTGCCGGCAGACCCGACCTTGATCCTGGCAACCACCGTTTGGCTGCGATCCATCCTGAACTTCGCGCCATGCTCCCGCCCCAAGAGCTCCACGGTGGCTCGCCCAACGTTGTGCCTGGTGTCTTCGTAACGTGAACCAGGATTTCCTAGCCCGACAACCAGCCAGGGCCTCTGCTCCGTCATGATCCTCCCGTCGGCGGTTTTCGCCAAGCCTCAAGTTTAGCGAGAGGTCTACTGTCTGTAGAATGCTCTCAGCTCTGGCCGACGGCTCTGAGCAGACTAGGGGCTGGTGCCAAATGTTTCTTCCCGACCGAGCCACCAATGAAGAATGGCTAGGTGTCGTTATTGCGGTGCCAGAACCGTGGAATGCACAGATCACCGAGATCAGGCAAGCAATTGGCGATCCAATGGCGCTTAGCGTCCCTCCCCATGTCACCCTCATGCCCCCGCTAGCTGTGGACCAAGGAATCCGCGCAGAGGTGTTCGAGCACTTGCGCAAGGTCGCTTCTAGCTCCAAGCCTTTTCAGCTAGAACTCGCTGGCTCCGGGTCCTTCGAACCGGTTTCTCCAGTCTCCTTTCTCCAAGTCATCAAAGGTGCAAAGCACTGTGCGCAGCTTGCCGAAGACATACGCAGCGGGCCACTGGACTACTCACTGCGGTTCCCTTACCACGCTCACGTGACCCTGGCCCAGAAACTCTCGGCCGCAGCCCTTCAAGAAGCCCTTGAGTTGGGCCGAAAGTTCAGGGCCCAGTGGATGGTGCAGGGTTTTCGGGTCGACCGGGTGGAATCTAACGGAAGCTACATCTCTACTGCGCTCTTTGACTTCTCCACCACCGGCGCGTAGCGCGCAAAGCTGCGGCTCCCTGCATAATCGGGACATGGAGCAGCAAAAAGCAGAAGAGGTCACCTACTCGGTTCTAACAGAAGACCAGTGGAAACTCACAAAAGACGATTTCGCTGCTGCCTGGCAGCAGGACACACTGGCGAAGAAAACCGCTGCTTTCGGGCAGATCTACCGGCATTCGCGGATAGGTCGAGCACTGGGACGGTACAACTACCAAAAAGGGCGCATCCTTGCCGGCGGTATCTCCTTCATCGCCCTGTTTTCACTGGCCGCAGCGGTGACGGTGGGATGGACCCTGTTCGCACATCTCTTTGCGCAGAACCCCACTTTCCAAGACTCGGTTGTGAGCACGGTGAACTCTCTGCTCCCTGGCATCATGACCGACCCGGTGACAGGGACCAAGGGACTGGTAGACCCAGCAAAGATTGAGATCACCCAGGGAAACTTCATCACGGGCATCATCGCGCTAGGGGTTGCGCTGTTCTCAGCGTCTCGGATTGTCCGTTACATTCGCGAGGGGATCCGGGCGATGTTCGGTCTGTTGCCGTTCCCCCAGAGCTTTATCTCGGTTTACCCCCGCTTCTTCTTAGGTCTAGGGCTGCTCACACTGGCAGTGCTTGCGAACGCCGGCCTTTCGATAGCTTTCACCTGGCTTGAAGACCTCTTCATAGGGGTTTTCCCCGCACTCGAGCCCATACGGGAATCCGTAACGTTCGACTTCGCTGCGATCGCGGTACCGATCCTGGTGAACTTCGCCGCTTTTCCGCTGTTCATCCGCTACGTCGCCGGGGTTAGGGTTCCTCGGCGTTCCCTGCTCTTCGGGTCGGCGGCCTTCGCACTAGCGGTCGGACTGCTCACCGAGCTGGGCTCTGTTGTGGTCCGCGCCAGCGACGATCCGATCATCGCCGCCGCGGCAGCAGTCGGGACCTTACTTGTCTGGCTAAACATCCTGGCACGCGTAGCCCTGATGATCTCTGCTTGGATGGCAAATCCTCCAGCTGTCGTTCCGAAAGTTGAGCCCGCTGACGTTTCCACAAAGTCCGTGCCGAACTACGTCTCACTGAGCGACCCAAAAACGCTCCAGTGGCCTTTCCACCCGATCTCAGGGGATTTAATCCCCGCGTTGCAGGGGGATGAACCTGCAGAGGAGATCACGGCACCTCACTCTTCAGAGACGCTCAATCCGCTATCTCCTCCAGACGCGTTCGGCCCTGAGTCAGCTGAATGGACAACGGAGTGGAACCCTGAAGAGGAAGCGTCGGAAGAAGAGACGCACAGAGACGAAGAACTGGACCAGACCAAGGAAGGTCGAAAGGAACTGAAGGAAGACAAACTCTGAACGGTCTCAGATCCTGTAGTCAACCGTGACAGGCGCGTGGTCAGAGAACCGGGTGTCCCATGAAGGCGCGCGGAAAATCGAGTAGTTCTTAGCACCAGCCCCTAGTGCAGGGGTCGCGTAGTGGTAGTCAATCCGCCAGCCAGCGTCGTTATCGAAAGCCTTACCCCGCCACGACCACCACGAATACGGTCCCTGGCGAGGGCCCGCAAGCTCACGGACTGTGTCGACCCACCCTTGGCTGACCCAATCATTCAGGTAAGCGATCTCTTGATCCAGAGCGCCTGAGCGCCGGTTGTGGTTCGGTTTCCAGTTCTTCAGGTCACTCTCTCCGCGCACAACATTGAAGTCTCCTGCGACCAACGAATGTGCACCCTGGTCTTCAAGCGAGGATCTCAGCAACTGGGTAAGCCTTGCCGAAAGAGCTTCCAGGTGAGCCATCTTGCGCTCTTGCTTTTCGCTCCCGAGCTCTCCCGCGTGGAAGTAGGCGGAGGCAAGCCGCACCGCGGTCCCTGTGGCAGTTTCGATTTCAGCTTCGATCCACCGCCCAGAATCCACGTCGGACTCGCCCTCATCAAGCCCTTTTAGAACCTCGCTCCCTGTCCTCATTGCAACCTGCGGCGAATCTTTGCGGACTGCGATACCTACCCCTGCGCGCCCCTTCAGCCGAGAGGCGTTGAAGTGAGACTCCCACATTTCACCGAGCGCTTCTTCAGCCACCTCGGGTTCCGCCCTCACCTCTTGCATTAGTAGCACGTCGGGCTGGTGTTCTTCGAGCCATTCGTGGAAACCGCGGCGGCGGGCGGCACGGATGCCGTTCAAGTTAATGGTCGTTACCCTAAAGACAGTTGATGCGTTCACCCACCCAGTATGCCCATCGGTGGGAGAGAGGAACGATTCGTGAATCAGGGGGAAGCTGGCCACGCCAGCCACTCGCACGCGTCCGCGTCCCGAAACCGGCTGGCGGCTGCTCTTGGCGTTACGGCAACAGTCCTGGTGGCCGAGGTCGTTGGTTCCTGGTTGTCAGGGTCTTTAGCACTGCTTGCTGACGCCGCACATATGCTGGTGGACTCCACGGGGTTGATTATTGCGCTAATTGCCGCGCACCTCATGACCAAGCCACCCTCGAACAGGCGCACCTGGGGGTTCGCGCGGGCCGAAGTTTTATCTGCTGGCCTTCAAGCCGGAATCCTAATCGGGCTCAGCATCTTCATCGCGTACGAATCGATCGGAAGGCTTTTCAACCCGACGACGGTGATTGTGGGGCCGATGCTCTGGATAGGGGCCCTAGGGCTTCTAGGGAACCTGATTTCGATGTGGATCTTGATGGGGAAGCGAAACGACTCCCTCAATATGAAGGCTGCATTCTTAGAGGTCGCATCTGACGCTCTTGGATCTGTTGCCGTGCTGGTCGCGGCCGTTGTCCTTTGGCTGACCGGATGGCCCTACGCGGACTCGGTCGCCTCGCTAGCGATCGCGCTGCTTATCGGCTTCCGCGCCGTGTTTGTCCTGCGCCAATCAGTGTCGATCCTGATGGAATCGGTGCCAGCGGGTTTGGACCTGAAGGAAGTACGGCAGCGCCTACTCAGCAATCCCGCAGTTGTCAGTGTGCACGACCTGCATGCTTCAACGATCGGCACAGGAATCAACACGCTCACGGCGCACGTGATCGTTAGCGACGCCTGCGTGGAAGCCGGGCAGACAGTGGAAGTTCTACACCAGTTACAAGATTCATTGCGTGGACTCCCCGTCGACCTGAACCACGTGACGCTGCAACTTGACTCCCGGGAGCACGCGGGCCACGAAACCCTAGCTCACTAGCTGCTAAAGCTGGGTCTGCTCAGCGATTTCAACGACGTTTTCAAGCAGCATCGCCCTGGTCATCGGCCCAACCCCTCCAGGGTTAGGACTAATCCACGCAGCCTTCTCCTGGACGCCGTCTGCGACGTCTCCCGCGATTTTGCCGTCAACCCGACTGACACCAACGTCAACGACAACCGCACCGTCCCTGATGCAGTCCGCCGTGATCAGGCCCGGTGCCCCAGCGGCCCCGATGATGACGTCCGCTTCTTGCATCTGCTTGCAGGTGTCTACCGTCCCGGTGTGGCAAAGGACCGCTGTCGCCCCAACGTCTCGCGCCCCGAGCATTAGCGAGATTGGCCGCCCCACGGTCAGTCCGCGGCCCAGAACACAAACCTGGGCACCATCCAGTTCCACATCGTTTGCGCGAAGCAGACGGATGATTCCGGCTGGGGTACACGGACGAGGAAAGCGTCCCCTTCCCCCGACGTCCTCCACTAGGCGGCCCAGGTTGAACGGGTGGAGCCCGTCCGCGTCCTTTGCGGGATCCATACGGATCAACAGTTCGGTCGTATCCAAGTGACGGGGGACGGGAAGCTGAATGATGAACGCCGTGACCTGCGGGTCTTCATTCAGCCTGTCAATGGCGGCCAGCGCTTGCTCCTGCGAAGCATCTTCGGGCAAACGCAGGTCGAACGAAGCAATGCCAACCTGCTCGCAGTCCCTATGTTTGGCTCCGACGTAAACCTGAGATGCCGGGTCCTCGCCAATAAGGAGCGTCGCTAACCCAGGTACCACCCCCTGAGCGTTCAGTCGCCGCACCCGTCCGCGTAAGTCCTCCTTGATTTCAGCAGCCAGGGCTGCTCCATCCAGAGGTTTTGCTAAGCCCTCACCACTGCCCCACGGGTACTTCATTGGGAGAGTCCGGGGTAGAGCGGGTACTTCTCAGTCAATGCGCGGGTTCGGGCGCGCAGTGCCTCCACGTCAACATCACCGTCCACAGCTTGTTTGAGGGCCTCTGCGATCACGTCCGCAACCTCCTCAAAGTCATCGCGCTGGAACCCGCGGGTCGCGAGTGCAGGAGTGCCGACCCGGAGCCCGGAGGTGACTCTGGGGGGGCGCGGGTCAAACGGGACTGCGTTGCGGTTCACGGTTATCCCGACAGTGTGCAGCAGGTCCTCAGCATCCTGTCCGGAAAGCGGGCTGTTCTGCAGGTCGATAAGAACCAGGTGGACGTCTGTCCCGCCGGTGAGCACGGAGATGCCACGCTCCGCAAGTTCTGGTCTCATCAGTCTTTCAGCCAGGATTTGTGCGCCTTCAATGGTCCGCTGCTGCTTCTCTTTGAACGCTTCCGTCCCCGCCAGCTTGAAGGCGACAGCCTTCGCTGCCACCGCGTGCATTAGGGGTCCGCCCTGTTCGCCCGGGAAAAGAGCTGAGTTCAGTTTCTTGCCCCACTTCTCGCCACGCGAGCTGAGAATCAAACCAGAACGAGGACCGCCAAGAGTCTTGTGGACTGTGGAAGTCACAACGTCGGCGTAGGGGACTGGAGAGGGGTGCAGGCCGGCTGCAACCAGTCCTGCGAAGTGGGCCATGTCCACCCAAAGCGCCGCGCCGACCTCGTCAGCTATGTCCCGAAATGCCTGGAAGTCCAGGTGACGCGGGTAGGCGGACCAGCCGGCAATCACAACAGAAGGCTGGACCTCCAACGCCCGCTCACGAACCTTATCCATGTCCAGCATGTAGGTCGCAGAATCAACGCCGTACGTGTGCGGTTCGTAGAAACGGCCAGAAAAGTTGAGCTTCATCCCGTGGGTGAGGTGGCCGCCGTGAGCAAGTTCCATGCCCAGAAGTCGGTCGCCCGGCTTGGCCAAAGCCATCAGCGTGGCAGCGTTAGCCTGGGCTCCCGCATGAGGCTGGACGTTCGCGAAGTCGGCCCCGAAAAGTTCTTTCGCGCGCTCGATCGCAAGTTCTTCTGCGACATCAACCCATTCGCAGCCACCGTAGTAGCGCCTACCGGGATAACCTTCAGCGTACTTGTTAGTAAGCACAGAACCCTGGGCTTGCAACACCGCCTTCGGAACGAAGTTCTCTGAGGCGATCATTTCCAGGGCGTCGCGTTGACGCCCCAGTTCGCCCTCCAGAACGGCTGCAATTTCCGGGTCTGCCTCTTGCAGAGGCAGCATCGAATTTTCGGCTGTCACCGGGTCTCCTATTGGCGCTCAAAGTTGATTCAACGGGTCCAGCGTAGTCCCCTAGAGGATGGGGGACTTCCCCTGCCCGCGCCCCGGAAGGTCAGGTGCCAGCCAGGATTGCTTCTGCAGCGTCTGAGTCAGTGATCAGCGCCGTGGCAAGCCCCGACGCCACCGTTGAGCGTAGCGGCCCCACTTTTTTCTGCCCTGCACCGACTGCTACCCGGATCCGGATCTGCCTAATCTGATCCAAGGTCAACCCGACTGTGCGCCCTTTCAGGTCCTCTGACACCTCGTTGCCGTCATCGTCCACAAAATGACCAAGCACGTTGAAGGTGGCGCCCAGAGCTTCAACTCCCAGCAGTTCCTCTTCGCTCAGCTCACCGCAGCGCACCATTAGCGTGCAGTCCTGGGCTCGCCCCGGAGCGTAGACGCAGACATCGGCGACCGCTGCGCGTTCCAAAGCCTCTTTAACGTCGGGTCTAGCGAGCAAGGTACGTGCTGTTTCGGCGTCAGGCGCAATGGTGGGAGCGTCAGCCCAGTAGGCAACCCCTCCCCCTTTTTCAGCCAGGGTCGCAACCGCGTCTTCTCCAAGGAGTTGGGCGACCTTAGCTGGGGCCGCAGCAGCCTGCACAGCAGTAATCTGCTCTGTCCACGAATCAGGCATGGCTCGGGCTACCCCCGCCATGGTTCTCCCCCAACCGAACGCAGCTATTTTTGGGGTCGGGCGCAGATCCCGAAGGTAGTCCGCTGTCTCCGTAAGCACCAAAGCCGTCGAGGCCGCAGTAGTTTCTTGTGTGGGCACCACGCGCGCGTCGGTTAGTCCAAAAACGTTCACGAGGTCGCGTTCCAGGTCTGCCCGCCTAGCCTTCGGGTGACAAATCTCGATCCGGAGCAGGCCTTCTTCCTGAGCTTCAGCAAGCAGGCGCCCGACAGTCCAGCGGGTGCAGCCGAGGCGGTCCGCTACAGCAGCCTGCGTAAGGCCGTCTAGGTGGTACAACTGAGCTGCACGGAGCACGTTTTCAGTGCGTGAAGCTTGCGAATCCACATCGCCCCTTTTCGATATCTCTTCGAACGTATCCCGCAGGCTTGTTGTGGTCTATAGGCCCAGGGGAACCTTTCCTGTTAGCGAATATCCGAAAACGATACACTAAACAGCCGGTGGCCAGCTAAAACAGACAGAAAAGCTGCTCTTGCTGGCCACCGAATGCTGCTCGGGGTTTTCTGTTAAATGAAACCGAGTTCTTTCACCGCGTTGTACTCATCCTGAAGCATCTTGATGTTGTGCTGGATGCCCACCTGAGTCCCTTCAGGAAGCTCTAGTCCGTCAACAATCTGCCAGTCTCCGCCGTCAGACACCGCTGGGAACCCGAACGAAAGACCTTCGGGAACACCGTAGTGCGACCCATCAGAGTAGGCGCCGACCGTGACAAACTGACCCTCGGGAGTGCCGTTCACCCAGTTGTAGACATGGTCAATGGCTGCGGCGGCAGCGGAAGCTGCGGAAGAAGCTCCACGCGCAGCGATGATCGCAGCCCCACGATTCGCAACTGTCGGACGGAAGTAGTCGGCAAGCCATTCTTCGCTGACTAGGTCATCAGCGGGGACACCTGCCACCGTGGCAAACGTGACGTCCGGGTACTGATCGGCGGAGTGGTTACCCCAAACGACAACGTTCTGCACGTCTCTGACTGGCGCCCCCGTCTTTTCGGCAAGCTGCGCCATGGCTCGGTTCTGGTCCAGGCGCATCATCGACGTAAATCTCTGTGGTGGGACGTCGGGAGCGTTCTTCTGTGCGATCACCGCGTTCGTGTTTGCGGGGTTCCCAACCACAAGAACGCGAATGTCTTCCGCTGCATTGTCGTTGATGGCTTTGCCCTGGGGACCAAAAATGCCAGCGTTTGCTGCCAGCAGGTCGGCGCGCTCCATGCCTGCGGTCCGCGGCCGGGCACCCACCAGCATCGCTACCGAGGTGCCATTGAAAGCTGCGTTGACATCGTCGAAAACCTCAACGGAGTCAAGAAGCGGGAAGGCGCAGTCATCGAGTTCCATCGCGGTTCCCTCTGCGGCCTTGACCGCCTGGGGGATCTCAAGCAAATGCAGTTTGACTTGTACGTCGGGACCGAAAAGCTGACCTGAGGCGATCCGGAAGAGCATGGCGTAGCCAATGTTCCCCGCCGCCCCCGTTACGGTCACAATGCGTGGTTCAGTCATTTGTATGGGCTCCTAGTTCAATCCTGTTTTGAGTTGTCGGATCCAGTCTAGGCCGGCAAAGTCAGTGCCGAACCTCTACTTTCTGTTTGCACGGTAGTAGGAGATGAGTTCACGAGTCGAAGGATCCAGGCGGTCGAGCGCGGCGGTGTCTCCCTCGATTGCCGGCAGCACTGCAATGGCAAGTGCCTTGCCAAGCTCAACCCCCCACTGGTCGAAGGAATCGATGCCCCAGACGGCTCCCTGAACGAAAGCAATGTGTTCGTACAGGCCTATCAGCTGACCAAGAACTTTGGGGTCCAACTTCGGCGCCATGATGGAGGTTGAGGGACGGTTCCCACCGAAGACCCGAGCACTTACCAGGTCTTCCGGCGTGCCTTCCTCTCTCACCTGTTGTTCGGTCTTCCCAAATGCAAGAGCCTGCGTCTGCGCAAAGAAGTTAGAGAGCAGAAGTTCATGAACGTCAGTGTCCCCGTCCTTCAGTGGATACTGCGGGTTCGCGAACGCAATGAAGTCTGCGGGAATCACTTGGGTGCCCTGGTGGAGCAACTGAAAAAAGGCGTGCTGTCCGTTGGTGCCGGGCTCGCCCCAGTAGATTTCTCCCGTGTCGTAGGTGACGGGCGTGCCGTCCCAGCGCACCCCTTTCCCGTTGGACTCCATCATGAGTTGTTGTAGGTAAGCGGGAAAACGGTGCAAGTCCTGAGAGTAGGGGATCACAGCGTGGGAGGCGGCCCCTAGGAAGTTCACGTACCAAACGCCCAGCAAACCCATTAGGAGCGGCACGTTTTCGTTCGGAGCCGCTTCCCTGAAGTGTTGGTCCATTTGGTGCATGCCGGAAAGGAAAGCTTTAAAGTTTTCCGGTCCCAAGAGGATAGCTAGCGAGAGTCCGACAGCTGAACCGACGGAGTACCGCCCGCCGACCCAGTCCCAAAAGCCAAATGAGTTCTTCGGATCGATGCCGAAAGCTTCAACCTTGTCGAGCGCCGTAGAGACTGCGACGAAATGGGTCTTCACAGCTTCCGCTTCAGCCTTTTCATCCCCGGCTTCCACGACGTCCCCATCTGCCAGAGACTGCAGGAACCAGCTGCGGACCAGCCGCGCGTTCGTCAGGGTCTCTAGCGTCGTGAAGGTTTTCGACGTAACGATCACCAAGGTGGTCTCAGGGTCCAAGCCCGCAAGCTTCTCCCCTGCGTCCGTGGGATCAATGTTGGAAATGAACCGCGCGTCCATCCCCGGCATCACGTACCCCGCGAGCGCTTCGTAAGCCATGACTGGACCCAGGTCTGACCCGCCAATTCCGATATTCACGACGGTCGTAAAGGGTTTCCCTGTGATCCCACGCAGTTCACCGCTACGAACCGCGTCCGCGAAGGTGAACATCTTCGACAAGACGCCCTGAACGTCCGGGACGATGTCCTTGCCTGTCAGCGTCAGAGAAGCTCCCTGTGGCAGTCGGAGCGCAGTATGCAGCACTGAACGTTTCTCTGTGACGTTGATTGCTTCGCCAGCGAACATTCGGTCGCGCCGCTCCAGAACTCTGGTCTGCTCAGCGAGATTCAGAAGCTCTTCCATCACCTCTTTTGTGACGAGGTTCTTTGAGAGGTCTACGTGGAGGTCCGCGGCATCAAAAGTGAACTCCTTCGCCCTCCCAGGGTTTTCTTTGAAAAGCTCTGTCAGGCTTGGCTCAAGAGTCTTCTTGGCGTCCCCGAGTTTCTCCCAAGCACTAGTCGTTTCAGGGTTGATCACTGCACGAAGACCTGTCATTAGTTCTGCTCCTTGTCGGCTAGTACCCGGTCCAGTTTTTCTTGAAGTTCCTGAGGGACCGGGTTGGCGCGTTCCACCGTGATTCGGACGACCGGTTCGTCGGAGTCCTCAAGGGACACCGTCTGCGCTATGGGACGCAGGTCCAACCACCACTGGTAGTTCGGCCTGCGTTTCGCCTGGTCGATGTGGGGCGTCATTTGGGAGACGTCCGAGGAGTGGGTGCCGTTGTGCCCCGTCCCCAGGTAGACCGCGGCGTCATCGCCGTCCCGGAAAGCTGCCTCTAAATGGTCCAGTGCCGCCTTCGCAAACCGAGTTGCAAGGAGTCGGTCGAAGGGAGTGGGTTCGCCGCCCTGTTGGATGTAGCCCAGGGCAGAGTCGCGGACGTCGAAGAGGCCCTCTCCGTCCGCTTCTATCGCCCGGGCAATGAAGTCCCGGTCGTAGTGAGTGGAAGTCTCTTCGTTCATGACGACTAAGAAGAGTCTGCGGCCCGACTCGAAAGACGTGCGCATCTTCCCGATGTCGAAAGAGAGCTCGTCTAGGGTCAGCGGGTCCTCGTTCAAGTAGATGTACTCTGCTCCAGACGCCATCCCGCTCATTAGTGCCAGGTAGCCGCAACGTCTCCCCATCGCTTCGGCGACGAAACAACGTCTGGAAGCGGCCGCCGACTCCTTGATGCGGTCCAACGCCCAGACGTTGTTGTTGATCGCAGTGTCGGCACCGATGGACAGTTCTGTACCAGGCAGGTTGTTGTCGATGGAAGCCGGGACCAGGACGGTCGGGAGCCTGAAGGCTGGGAAGTGCGACCTGGCCTTCGTCATTCGCTCGACTGCTTCGTACGCTGCGAACCCGCCGATTACTATCAGGGCGTCGATGTTGTTGTTCTCAATGGCGCGCCCAAGCGCGTAGTACTGCTCAACCTCGGGAACCCCACGACGGGTCCCTAAGGTAGCTCCGCCATCGAACGCCCACCCCTCGACGTCGTCCCACTCAAGTTCCTTGATCTCTCCGTCCTGTAAGCCAGCCCACGAGTTTTCGATACCAAGAACGCTCCAGCCGTGGTGCAGACCTATGCGCACAGCGGCACGCGCTGCCGTGTTCATCCCAGGGGCAAGGCCACCAGCGTGGAGGATCGCGACTCGTCTTGGCTGGGCTGTGCGGTCGCGGGTTTGGGGTGGGTCAGACAGGATCCGGAAAATCTCCCCCATTTCGTAGTAAGAGTCGCCGCGCGCCCGGCGCGCTGCTTCATAGTCACCGCGCTTGATGAGGTCGGCAACAGCACGGGTGTCTTTGATGGCTTCCACCATCGGCAAAGACGCGACGCGGTTGTGCCGCACCCCCAGGATGAAGGCGCCCCCGTAGTTCTCAGGGGCGAAGAGTTCCTGGGTGGCGCTGTACCCAAGCACTGTCGACATCCAGCGGTCGTATGCGCTGGGGGCACCACCACGCTGCACATGCCCTAGGATCGTGGAGCGCGCGTCCTCCCCCAAGCCTTCTCTCACAGCGTCAGCTACGTCTTCGCTGGTGATCGCTGTGCCCTCGGTGTCCCTTGCTCCTTCCGCAACCAGGATCATGGATTCACGTCTGCCTGCTTCACGTCCCAATTCCAGCTTCGCGCACATTTCGTCGCGCCAGTTGGGACCGGCGGGCATTTCCGGGGTGAAAACGTAGTCGGCCCCACCAGCCACAGCGCTCATCAGCGGCAAGTATCCGCAACGTCTCCCCATCACTTCGACAATGAAAGTCCTCTGGTGAGAAGCAGCTGTTGAGGTGAGCATGTCCATCGCAGAGACGATCCTCGAAAGGGCCGTGTCCGCCCCGATCGTCATGTCTGACCCGACCAGGTCGTTGTCGATGGACCCAACCAGTCCTATCAGCGTCAGCTCCGGATGCTTCTGGGCCACCTCCACACTTATCCGGCCTTCGCCAACCAGGTCACCAAGGATCTGCTGCCACTCACTGCGGAACTCATCCGCGCCTGCCAAAGACCCGTCACCGCCGATCACGACGAGCCGATCGATGCCGGCGTTGAGCAGGTTCTCAGCTGCCTTGAGTCTGCCGGAGTACTCGCGGAACTCGATGCTGCGGGCCGTTCCGATCGACGTTCCCCCTTTGGCCAGGATGGAGCTTACGGAAGACCATTCCATCTTCTTGATGGAATCCCCTCCCCGGATCGCGCCTTCCCACCCCTCAAGGATCGCGTAGGGCTCAGCACCTGCCGCGAGAGCAGTACGGACGACAGCACGAACTGCCGCGTTCATTCCTTGCGCGTCACCGCCCGACGTGAGGACACCCAGTCGGAAAGGCAGTCCTGTTCGCGGATTGATCCCGCTAATGAGCTTGTGGTCCATGGTTCTTCTACTCCTGCATTTCCAGCTGGCCGCTCAGCCGCTGCCTGAGGTTTGTGTCAATGGCTTCAAGGAACTGCTCGGTGGTCAAGAAGGGCTGGTCTGGACCTATCAGAAGAGCTAGGTCCTTCGTCATCTGGCCACTTTCAACGGTCTTTACGACGACGTCCTCAAGAGTGGTTGCGAACTCTGCAACCGCGGGTGTGCCGTCCAGTTTTGCGCGGTGCGCAAGACCTCTGGTCCAAGCAAAAATGGACGCAATAGGATTCGTGGAAGTCGGTTTCCCGGCCTGGTGTTGGCGGTAATGCCGCGTAACGGTGCCGTGCGCTGCTTCCGCCTCAACCACTTTCCCGTCCGGGGTCATGAGGACGGAGGTCATGAGACCCAACGAACCAAAGCCCTGGGCGACAATGTCCGACTGGACGTCGCCATCGTAGTTCTTGGTCGCCCAAACGTAACCGCCTTCCCACTTGAGGGCCGCCGCGACCATGTCGTCGATCAGTCGGTGCTCATACGTGAGGCCTGCCGCCTGGAACTGTTCCGCGTACTCGGAGTCAAAGACTTCCTGGAAAATGTCTTTGAACGCGCCGTCGTAAGCCTTGAGGATCGTGTTCTTTGTGGAGAGGTAGACGGGGAACCCGCGTTGAAGCCCGTATGCGAAGGACGCTCTTGCGAAGTCCCGAATCGAGTCGTTGAAGTTGTACATCCCCATGACGACGCCGCCACTGTCCGGGATCTCTACCACCTTGAACTCCATGGGTTCCGTGTCGTCGTTCGGAGTGAAGGTGAGCGTCACGGTCCCGCCAGTGGGGGCTTTGAAGTCGGTGGCTCTGTATTGGTCCCCGAAGGCATGCCTGCCCACAACAATCGGCTTCGTCCAGGTGGGGACCAACCTTGGAACGTTCTCGATGATGATCGGTTCCCGAAAGATCACTCCGCCCAAGATGTTGCGGATAGTCCCGTTGGGACTGCGCCACATGTTCTTGAGCCCGAACTCTTCGACGCGCGCTTCGTCGGGCGTGATGGTTGCACACTTCACTCCGACGCCGCACTCTTTGATGGCTTCAGCCGCATCAATCGTGACTTGGTCATCGGTCGCATCACGGTTTTGGATGGAGAGATCAAAGTAGCGGATGTCGATGTCTAGGTAGGGGAAGATCAACCGGTCCTTTATGAACTGCCAGATGATCCGGGTCATTTCGTCTCCGTCAAGATCAACAACCGGACCTTCAACCTTGATCTTCTTCATGAGCATTATTCCTTCCTCCAGGTGGCAGACCCCGGCCGGGCCCTACAGTTCAGTGCCCACAAACACCGGTTCGGGGGCCAGACGGATGCCGAACTCTTCTTCGACTCCGGCGCGGACAGCTTGCGCAAGCGCAACGACGTCGGACGTTGTTGCGTGGCCTCTGTTCGTCACGGCCAGAACGTGCTTGGTGGACAGCGACGCCTGTGCTCCAGGGTACAGTGACCACCCGCGACTAAACCCTGAATGCTCTATGAGCCAGGCCGCCGAAGTCTTAATCTTCTGGTTCTTCCCAGGTTCTCCAGAGGGGAACCTGGGAGCGGTGTCGGGCAGCGACTGAGCATGCTCCGAGCTCAGGATCGGGTTCGTGAAGAACGAGCCCGCAGACCACGTGTCGTGATCCGCGGGGTCAAGAACCATGCCCTTGCTGCGACGCAAGTCCAGAACAGCTTCGCGAACCGCGGCGGCGCCGGCTGCCTCTCCTATCTGGACCCCCAGACGCGAAGCGAGCTCGCGGTATCTGATTGGCGCGGACCAGGGCGAACGTGGAAGACGCAACCGAACACTCAGCACGATCCAACGTGGTGTTGCGTTCGCGGTCCGGCGGGAGTCTTCTTGCCCAAGGGAGCGTTTCAAGAGTGAGTCGCGGTAACCGAGCTCCAAATCTTGGCGACTCAGTGTCACTCTCTTTGCCGATAGACGGTCAAAGGCATCGACCGACACCAGGTTCTCCGCAACTTCCCTGCCATAAGCCCCAATGTTTTGCACCGGGGCAGCACCGACACTCCCGGGTATCCCAGAGAGAGCTTCAAGGCCTGACCAACCGTGATCCACAGTGGCTGCAACAAGATGATCCCAGGGCGTTCCAGCAGCGACGTCAAGGACGACATCCCCTTCGGCGTCTCCAACTTCCAAGATTTCGCTTCGCCCATCTTGCAGGACTAAGCCCTGGAATGGATCATCTGAAACGACAACGTTGGAACCGCCGCCTAGAAGCAACAACGGGGTCCCCTCCCAGTCGGCTTGCCGAATGGCGTCACACATCGCACCGGGGGTTTCTGTGCGCTCGAACCTCTCAGCTCTGCCACCCACGCGCAGTGTCGTGAGGGCCGAGAGTTCCTGCTTCGTGTTCATGGACGCCTACCGCCATTTAGTGGGCTAATACAGCTCGTCGTCATCCCTCATCTCGAAAGCGGGAGGGGCCGGAGGCGCTGCCAGTGGGAGCTCGGGGTACTCCTGAGTGACCGCAGGCGGTGCAGCAGGGGCAGCTGCGAGCGCAAGAGCTTTCTTTTCCTTCCTCTCTTCCCGCTTTGCTGCGATCTTCTTACGCATTAGGAACAGGACGATGCCACCGATGATAAGCAAACCCACCAGCGAAGCAATCAGGATCATCGAGAGCAGTGACAGTCCCGAAGCTGCAAAAGCGAGGGTGGCATCGCGCTCACTCAGACCCGCGCCGGATTCGACTACGGGATCCCCGTGTGCAGCGGCATCGCACCATTCTTCAGCGACTGAGAGCCCCAACCAGTCCTCGTAGCATTCGCTTTGAAGCCGCCGCTCTGTCTTGAACGAGTGCAGGAAGGGCAGCGAAACCTTGTAGTCGACTCCTTCAGTGATCTCCGCAGAGCCAACGATGGAGGTTAGGTGGAGTGTCAGCGCCCCCATGTAGTCCTCTGCGAAGGCACTGCCTTCGTCAAGGAAAACGATCTCACTGCCTGGCGCGTAAGCGCTGAGCAAAGCGTTCATTTCGATCGCGTTAGGAGCTTCCAAGCGGATCGTGTACTCCCAACCGTCGCTGCTCTCTTCCAGCGAGATTGCTGCGTCCGTTAGCCCACCTTCGAAGACCTCTTCAAAAAGTTCGGAGTTCGCCGACGCGACCTCAGCGTCGACGCCGAACGTGAGCTTAAGATCCAATGCGCCTGATGCAGCCACTGCTAAGTCAACGTCAACCTTTTGCAGGGGCAGGTACTCAACGAACTCAATAGGCGTGCCGTCCGCCGAAGTGTAAAGGATCTGTTCGTCACCGTCTGATTCGACCCAGGAGGATCCCAAGGTAGCTTCTTCCGCGCTCCACGATGCGGGAAGGGTGATCTGGTCTTCGATGGAAGCGTCCGGATACGAGCAAAGCTGAGAGCAGTCAACATTGTCGACTAGTGTCACTATCGTTGCTGGAATCCCAACAGCGGGAGTTCCCTGGTCGACCCGGAACTTCGAATCCTCGGTCGCGAACAGTTTGTTCATCGCTGCCTCAAGATCTTCGGGTGAGCTGGCAGGGATATCGACGCTCCAGGTTGCCGAGTATGAAGAATCATCGATCCTGGACATGACCGCGCCCGTCGGCAGGTTCTCTGAAAAGAACTGCTCCACCGTGTCCGACTGCTGCTCATACACGTAACCGCTCATCTCGAAGTAGATGGTGCGAGCCCAAGTCCCATCGCCTTCGTAGGTAGTGGTCATCAAGACTTCCGACATGCCTCCGTCTTCACGGTTGTCGAAGGAGATGGTCGGATAGGTGCTTTCGGTGTCCCCGTCGTAGGTGACGGTTGTGGTCCCGAACTCGAACATCGAACTGGCGTCGGAGCTGTCTACCAGCCCGCCATCGACCAGCGCTGTTCTCATCCATTCAAGAAGGTCTTCGGAGTTGAAGTTCTCTTCAATGACAACCCCTTGAGAAAAGGGGGAGTCAGCAACCGACATCGCGACCTCAGCGTCAAGGTCGACGTCGCCCGCGTCGAGAACGGACTGCACCTTCGCCACGTAGTCGTCGGGCGAGGAGAAGGAGAGGACAATTGTTGTTTCGTAGGAGCCCTCCGACAAGGTGAAGGGTGTTGCTGTCAGTTCAGTCGGCAACGCGGACGCAATCGTCGCGGCGACTTCGTCCGCTGTCCCTGAGACGTGCGAAGAGAAGTCGCTCTCAGAAATCGAAACAACCATGGTGCGCTGGCCCGAAAGATCGGCGGACACCTCCAGGTCCGTGTTGATCTTCGAACATCCAGCAACCACTAGTAGGACAGCTCCAAGGACGGCTGCGATACGTATAAAGGGGTTGCGGACGCTCCGCGACGATAAAAGAGGGGCGGCAGAGATGCGCATTGAGGGCTCCTTGCGAGGGGAAGCAAAGCCGGCGGGATCTTACCTAGCCCGCCAGCTTCGCTGCTAGATAGCGAGGACCAGACCGCCGAAGAGCACGAAGAACAAAACCATCACTACGCCGCCAGCAACCGTAAACCAGGCGAATGGCACCAACGGGCTTCTCTTGTGGGGTCCGCCCCGGGTCGTCCCTATGTAGGTCAGCAAGAAGTACATGAGCACGACCCCGCCCATCCCCACGGCAACAATGAAGGAGGTGACCGCCAGTGGCAGGGCCATGGTGATCAAGAAGGTTGCTGCTAGAGGTAACCAAAGGACCGTGCTCGACACAGCTACAACCGTCACTGAGTCCGTCCAGGTGGCAGGACTAGCCCCAACCTTGTGGGTAATGAAGACGACCAGGCTAGCGATCATAAAAGCGCCGAACATTAGCACCATGGCTACGAAGAAGCCTGAGAAGTAGGTGCCTGCTGAGGGACCGTAGTAGCCGCTGTAGCCACCCGTCGCCCAACCCAGAGCATTGTTCGCGACGCGGGAGGTCGCAAAAAGGTAGGCAACCACCACCAGACCGAACAAGAGGGAGTTAGCCAGGAAAGGGGTCAGCCAGTTCCACACCGACACCGCGGTTCTCGCCACAACCTCTTTAGGACGGTTGAAAGCCTGAGCAACCTTGCCCCGCCAAATATCGTTTTGGACATCCCAGAGATTCTTGAGCGACATAGTGAAGGGGTTCGGTGCTGCCACCGCGTAGGCGACAGGTTGCCCAGGGAAACCCGGAGCCGCTGGCACACCCGGGTAGCCCGCGGGAGTAGGCATCGGAGCAGTGGGCATCTGCGGCGCAGGAGCAGGCGTCGGAGGAGCAGGGAGCGGAGGCATCGCGGAGGGCACTGGAGCGGCCGGCAACGGAGGAGCTGCGGCTGTCTCTTGAACCTGAGCGACTACCTCTTCAACAGGAGCCGGCGCCTGTCCAGCAGCAGCAAAACCCGCCACCGCTTCAACGCTCTCTACCGCAGCTTCAGCCAGCTCAGCTGCAGAATCAGGAGAGGGCGGTGGCGGCGCACCCAGGTCGCTGTTTTCGTCGGACATTTGGACTCCTTTACCTTGGCGTAAAACACTTACAGCTTAGTGCGCAAGCAGGGACCGCGTCGCTCTTGCAGAAGACTCGGACTACCTTCCGACGTAGCCCGCATTCGCCAGCACCGTGTCCATGATCTTTTGCACTTCCAGCGTTGCACCCCAGGGGACGGTCGGAGACTCGAGCTCACCTGCAACGATACATCTTGCGGCTTCTGCCGCCTGGTACTGGAAACCGCCGGGGACGCGAGCGTCCCACGTAGAACGCTCACTGCTTCGAACCGCCAAGGTTTCAGGATCGATGTCGTGAACGAATAGCTCAACCTTGGTTGGGCCGTAGAAGGGGCGGGCCAGGTGGATCACACCGCCCTCAAAAACCAGGGTTGCAACCGTAGGACTCGCAGCGTCCATCTGGCAGGTGGCGATCGCGTTCGCGCCCGGATAAGCCGCAACGACAACGTCACTTATGTCGACTCCTAAGTCGCTCAGCCGAGAGGACGAAAGGAGGTCGCTTGGCATGCCTAGAAGCATCTGCTCCAAGGAAATGGGGTAGACCCCCAGGTCAAGGAGGGCGCCACCTCCCAGTTCTGGTTGGGTGAGCCTAGGCACGTGGCGAAGCGCCTGCCCGTGATCTGCTTGAACCAAACGCAGTCTCCCCAGTTTTCCCGACTGCAGTGCAGCGCGCAGGAACGCGTAGTGGGGTAGATGCCGACTCCACATGCCCTCCATGACGAACAGGTTTGCTGCCGCCGCCGTTTCAAAGACTCTGTGCGTCTCTTCCTGAGACATCGCGAACGCCTTCTCGACCAGCACCGGCTTCCCGGCATGCAGGGCAAGGAGCGCGTCCCGCTCGTGTCTCACGTGAGGGGTTGCGACGTAAATGACGTCGACGTTCGGGTCCGCCACGAGTTCTTCGTACGACCCGTACGCTTGGGCCCGGTCCAGGTTGAACTCCTCCGCAAAACGAAGCGCTCTGCCCCTGTCTCTTGACCCGACCGCAGTAACCACCTGGTTGGAGTTCGCAGGGACGTCCCGCGCAAAAGTTCTAGCAATCCCGCCCGGGCCAAGGATGCCCCAACGCAAACCAGGTCCGTCATAAGGGTCCACCTGCTCATAGGAGGGAGCCACGCGACGAAATAGGTTGGGAAGGGGTTCGGGTGACGAAGAAGACTGTGCCATCCTCCCATTCTGCCCTCCTTCTCCTCACCTCGAAAAGTTCCGCGGCCAGAGCGCGAAGACAGGGCCACCGAAGAGCGCACTGAAATCGGTACTGGTAACGAACTTTTTGGTAGAGTCGGGCCGGTAAAGGAGGGACAATGCCGTCTGAAATCGCGCCGGGGACACCCTCTTGGCTAGCCTCAGTCAACGACAGGGCAGCATTGAAGCTCGCCCTTGAGCGTGGCGTAATCACGCGGAACCTGCTACACCAGGAGACCGGGCTGTCAAAGCCGACGGCAGCGCAGATGATCTCCCGGCTGACCGAAGCAGGGCTCATCCGGAGCATCGGCCCGGTTCCAGGGAAACGCGGCCCGAACCCAATCGGTTACGCCCCAGATCCCGACAACGAACTCGGGGTTGCGATGGACGTCTCAGAACACTCAATCGAAGCCACGCTGGTGGACGTCCTTGGCACGGTGCATCCAACAGTGAAACTGGAGCGCACCAAAGACGCCGCAGGCCGGACGCAAGAAGAAATCGCAGTACGCGAAACCCGTCGCGCGCTGGAACTGGCCGCAAAACGCGGGGGCCGCACCGCAAGCCAGGTGAAGCAACTCCTTATTTCCGTCCCCGCCTCTGTCGCTGAAGGAGGGAACCTCTTCCACCTTGCCGGTTCGGTGCCACCGTGGCCAACGGAAGGGCTCTCTGATCTCCTCTCGCAAAAGCTCGACAAGAAGGTGACCTTTGCCAGAGACGCAACGCTTGCCGCGCAAGCAGAAATCCACGCCCGACCCAACATGCGTACCTTCGCTCTGCTGTGGATCGGATGGGGTCTGGGACTTTCGACGGTCTTCGAAGGGCAAATCTTGCAAGGGGCCAGCGGGAGGGCCGGAGAGATCGGATACCTACGCCCAGAGCGTGGCGAACCCTGGGAAATGCAAGGCCTACTTGGCCCAGTCGCCCTAGTCCAGCTTGCACAGCAAGCTGGGATGGGTGGCGATTCCTTCGAATCCGCGCTCCAGAAGCTCGGGACTCTTGCAGACCGCAGCCCGAAACTTTCAAAGGCAGAGCGGGCGGCGATGGGGCAACTCGCAGACCGCATCGCCTACTTCGCCTCGCTACTTGTCTACATCACGGACCCCGGCACTCTGGTCATCGGAGGACCTGTCGGAGCCGCAGGCGGCGAAGCACTCGCCGACCTGGTTCAAGAGAAAATAGGGAAAGAAACCGGCTGGGGGCTCCAAGTCCAACCCACCCTGATCCCTGAAGGTCAGGTTCTTGCCGGAGCGCGAGACCTGCTCAGAGACGGACTAATCAGCGCGATGTTGAGCGAGTAAAACGAAAGGATCGCCATGAAACTGACTGTCGTTGGAGGCGGGTCAACCTACACACCCGAGCTCGTTGACGGGTTCGCAAGATTGCGAGACATCCTTCCTTTGACCGAACTCAGCCTGGTCGACCCTAACCGCGAGCGACTCGAACTAGTCGCGGGTGTCTCCCAGCGCATGTTCGACCACGCGGACTACGGGGTGAAAGTCACCCTCACCTCCGATCTACGGGAAGGAGCAGCAGACGCAGACGCTGTGCTTTTCCAGCTTCGTGTTGGCGGCCAGGAAGCGCGCCATAAGGACGAAATCTTCCCCCACAGCTGCGGCATCATCGGTCAGGAGACCACGGGTCCGGGGGGATTCGCGAAAGCACTCCGCACCGTGCCGGTCATGCTCGACGTCGCAAAGACCGTCCGGGAAGTCGCCAAGAAAGACGCGTGGCTCATCGATTTCACCAATCCAACGGGAATCGTCACCCGCGCCTTGCTACAACACGGACACCGCGCTGTCGGACTCTGCAACGTGGCAATCGGATTCCAGCGCAGGTTTGCGGAAATACTGGAAGTCCCTTGGCATGACGTCCAACTTGACCACGTCGGACTAAACCACCTGACCTGGGAGCGAAAGGTGCTGGTTCGCCGCGGAGACGAAATGATTGACGTTCTCCCCGAACTGATCGACACAAGACTTGACGAACTAGCGGCGCAGGTTCAGATGCCCGGTTCGCTGATCAAGCTGCTCGGCAACGTTCCCTCGTACTACCTTCGCTACTTCTACCTGCACGACACAGTCTTCAACGAACAACAGGAGTCGGACACGCGCGCCCACGCTGTCGCAGCCGTAGAAAAGGAACTCTTGGAGCTTTACGCCAACCCGTCCGTGAACACCAAACCGGAACAGCTCACGCAACGCGGCGGAGCCTTTTACTCTGAAGCCGCCGTCGACCTAATCGCCTCTTTGTACTCCGACCGTGGTGACGTACAGGTCGTGAACCTTCGAAACGACGGCACGCTCCCCTTCTTGCCAGATGACCACGTCATCGAAGTGCCGGCCGTGGTGAACGCCGCCGGCGTCACTGCGATCCCCGTGGAACCGCTCGCTCCCGTGGAACGGGGTTTGGTCGCGCACGTGGCTTCTTATGAACGTCTTGCACTGGAGGCTGCGGAGCTTGGCGGCTACGACCGGGTGGTCAAGGCCCTGCTCGCAAACCCGCTGGTGGGGACTTACGAAAAGTCAGAGAAGCTTGCTGCGGACCTCATTGCAGCAAACCGCGATTACCTCCGCTGGGCGTAAGGGCAGTGGAGTTGACAAGTGATCGCGTGACTGCCGCGACCCCTGTGATCATCGCTGTCGACGGCGGCGGAACGAAGACGCAAGTGGCTGTGATGACGAAGGAAGGCCACCTGCTCTCCTCCGCCACAGGAGGGGTGTCGAACGCGCAAACCGTTGGCGCTGACGTCGCGACTGCGAACCTCGCCGACACTGTCGATTGCGCTCTTGCTGCGGCGGCAGAGGCGGGTCCGATCCGCGTGGAGCACGCAGCCCTCTACATGTCAGGCCTGGACCTGCCTGCTGAGACAGAGGCGCTAGCGGAAGCAATCTCTGGCTTGCCCTGGGCTGTTCCTTCAATGGTGCTCGGCAACGATATGCAGGCTTTGCTAAGGGCGGGGACATCGGAACCTAACGCGATCGCGGTGGTTTGCGGGACCGGAAATAACGCGATCGGGGTGAGGGAAGACGGCACCGTGGAGCGGTTCCTGGCGCTCGGTTCGCTTTCCGGGGACTGGGGAGGCGGGTGGCAGCTTGGCCAGCAAGGTCTCTGGCATGCCGCCCGTAGCGAGGACGGTCGGGGAGAGCAGACGGTGCTTGCGGAGACTCTCCCCGCAGCGCTCGGGTTTGCGAACCTCTCGGCGCTGATCGAGGCTCTCCATTTCGGGACGCTGTCGGAGCGGACTCTTGGCGATCTGGCACCTGCGATTGTGGCCGCTGCTGAAGCGGGTGACCCGGTGGCGCTTCGCATCATCGACCGTCAGTCAAAGGAGATTGCGGATTTTGTTCGCGCTCTCACCCGAAGGCTTGATCTTGAGGATCAAGAGATCCCGGTTGTGCTTGGCGGTGGAGTCATTGCGGCGCGGGAGCCGGTGCTGATGGCGGCGATTGCACGCGATGTTTCAGCGGTGGCCCCAAAGGCTCACATCGAGTTCGTTTCGCACAGACCGATCGTCGGTGCAGGCCTGTTAGCGCTTGAACAGGTTGGAGCTCAGGCCTCCGCCCTTGAAACTGCAGCGGAGGCCCTGGAGCAGCTGGACTAGCCCTTCGTGACCTGCTCCGCCAGATCAGCGGTGCCGAAGCGGTCCCTGCTGTGCTCATCGCCTTCCTCAGCCAGCGCGGCAGCGAGCTCGGCCCTCACCGAGTCACGCAACTTCCCCTGGTTGTCGGGGTTCGGAGCAGCAGACAAAAGAAGCTTTGTGTATTCGTGCTGCGGATCCAAAATCACTTGGTCCGACGGTCCGCGTTCGACTACGTTGCCCCGGAACATCACCAGGATCTCGTCAGAGAAGTGGCGTGCAGTTGCGAGGTCGTGAGTGATGTAGAGCACGCCGAGGTTTTCTTCACGCTGCAGACGCGCGAGCAAGTTCAGCACACCAAGCCGAATAGAGACATCCAGCATTGACACGGGTTCGTCGGCAACCAAGAATCTGGCACCAGGAGCGAGCGCTCGTGCGATAGCTACGCGCTGGCGCTGACCGCCAGACATCTCGTGTGGTTTTTTCTCAGCAAACACTGCGGCAGGGGTAAGTCTCACTCGGTCAAGCAGGCGGTCGACCTCACGGTCGTAACCCTCTCTTGAGTCCGCGCGGTGGTGCAGCTTCAGTGGTCGCTCAATGGTGTGTCTAACGGTGTGGAAGGGGTTCAGAGACGCAAAAGGATCTTGAAAAACCATCTGCAAATCGCCACGATACCGCTTCGTTTCACGGTAGCCGGTCCCGATAGGGGCGCCATCCAACAGGATTTCACCGGAGGTTGGCTCCTCTAGCTTGCAGAGCATCTTAGCGACGGTAGATTTCCCTGAACCGGACTCACCAACTAGGGCAATCGTCTTACCCTGCTGAAGAGTGAAGGAGACCTTGTTTGCTGCAACCAGGTCGGTGGTCTTCAGCCCCTTGCGGATCTTGTAGACCTTTGTAAGGTTCTTTACTTCGAGCTGGCCCTTCATTAGTGGTCCTCCCCCGATCGAACGAACGCGCCCCGCTCACCCTTTAGGCTCGGGAACGAAGCCAGCAGTTTCTTCGTGTACTCGTGCGTTGGGTGGTGCAGGATGTTTTCCGCGAGGTTCATTTCGATGATCTCCCCGCGCAGCATGATCGCGATTCGGTCAGAGATTTCTAGCAGCAGCGGCAAGTCGTGCGTGATGAAGATGACGGCGAACTGCAGTTGCTCACGAAGACGCATGATCTCACGCAAGATTCCACGTTGAACCACGACGTCAAGAGCCGTGGTGGGCTCGTCCATGATCATCATCTGGGGGTTCAGAGCCAGCGCCATCGCGATCATCACGCGTTGGCGCATGCCCCCTGAGAGTTCGTGTGCGAAAGAGTCTAAGCGGTTAGGGTCTACCCCGACCAGCTCGAAAAGCTCAATGCAGCGCTCATTCATCTGGTCTTTCGTCATGTGCGGGCGGTGTGTCGTAAACACGTCGTACAGCTGCTTGCGCACCGAAATGACCGGGTTCAGTGAGTTCATGGCCCCTTGGAACACCATTGAGATCTTGTCCCAGCGGAACATCCTCAGCTGATCGCCCTTCAGAGCAACAACGTCGATGTCTTCGCCTGAGGAGTCGTGGAACCTGACCTCCCCGTTGACAAACAGGGCCGGAGGCTTCAGCAGGCGGTTGATGCCGTAGGCCAAGGTTGTCTTGCCGCAGCCGGATTCCCCAGCGAGCCCAACAATCTCTCCCTTGTTCACAGTGATGTCAACATCGACGACCGCGTGGACCACCGGGTCGACCTCATAGTCGATAGTAACGTTCTTAGCTTCCATTACCGGCGTCATCGACGCGAGGTACGCATCAAGGTCCAAAACCGGCTGCGAGGGATCGCCGACGTGAGTCGCGCCCACTAGGTCTTCTTCAGTCATTCCGTCTCCCGCAACCACGGGAGCAATGTGCACTTCCCCTGCTACGACGGGTGGAGCGGCGTGGGCTGCTGCACCGGTGATGGCTCCTACAGGAGCTGCTGCCGGGGCGGCTGGCGCCACTGGGGCAACAGCCTCTTCAAGCGGCGGAGCAGCTGGAACTTCTAGTTCAGCAGGCGCGGATACGTCCGCCCGCTCAGGAACTGTCGGCTCTATCTTTTCGCTCATGTCACGCACCAGCCTTTGCTTCGCGACGGGCCTTCCGAGCTTCCTTCTTCGCAAGCCGCACTCTCTTGGCAGCCAGGGGTGCCGACTTCAGCTTGGGGTTGATGATTTCGTCGATCGAGAAGTTGATGAGCGACAGTCCCGAGCCAAAAAGGGCAATCATGAGGCCCGGAGGAATGAACCACCACCAGGCGCCGGCCTGCAGGGCGTTCCCAACCTGCGCCTCATTGAGCATGGTCCCCCAAGTGATGATCCCGTTCGGACCTAGGCCCAGGTATGAAAGTCCAGCTTCGCCGAGGATTGCAAGGACCACTGCTGAAATGAACTGAGCGGCGAGCAGTGGCAGGAGGTTGGGGAGGATTTCGACGGCAATGATCCGCATGGGACCTTCGCCCGCAACCCTTGAAGCAGCCACGTAGTCACGTGTTCGAAGCGATCTAGCCTGGGAGCGAAGAACGACCGCCGCTCCTGCCCAACCAGTGAACCCAAGGATGAGCGCGACAAGCATCATGGAACGTTGCTGGGCGTAAGAAGCAATGACGATCATCAATGGCAATCCGGGGATGACCAGCATCACGTTCGTGACAAGAGAGAGGCCTTCATCGACGTAGCCGCCCACGTAGCCAGAGACGATGCCGAAGATGAGCGACATGCCAAGTGCAATCAGGCCCGCAATGAGGCCGACCTGTAAGGAGCCGCGCCCGCCGACGGCTAGCTGCGCAAGAACGTCGTAGCCAAGTTTCGTCGTACCGAGCCAGTGTTCTTCACTGGGAGGTTCAAACGAAGGGTAGCCAGAGAACTTCGGGTTCAAGGTGAAATAAGGAACGATAAGCGCGAAAAGGATGATCCCGAAAACAAGGAAGAGCCCAATGCCTAGTTTCGGTGTCATCGGAGGAATGAACTGCGCGTTTCGCTTCCGTTTCGGCGCAGGTGCGCCCGGCGCGTCCTTACCTCCCGCAGCCACCTGTGTGTCAATCGCGGTTTCAGCAGCGAGCTTCGCCTGGTTGATCGGCTTTGCACCGTCATCGATGCCCGTTATCTCCTGGCGGTCGTAGTCGGCGTTGCCGACCTTTGGATGATGGTAGTCAGGATTGGAATGGGCGTCGTCGAACGCTACGTTCTCCGCAGCTATCGTTACGTCCGCTTCAAAGTCGCGCTGGGACAGGTCCGACATGGGGGACTCCCCGATGTTCCCGTCCTGCTGCGGCTGCTTGGGGTTAGCCACGGGCCCTCACTCTCGGGTCAACGAATCCGTACACAAGGTCCATGAGCAAGTTCGCTGACAAGACCGCGAGGGTGATGACCAGGAAGACGCCCTGCATCAGTGCGTAGTCGTTTCCTTGCACCGCGGTAATCATTAGCTTGCCGATCCCCGGGTAAGTGAACACTTGCTCCATAACGATGGATCCTGCGACAACGAATCCCAACGCGACCCCGAAGCCTGCAATGGAGGGGAGGATCGCGTTACGCGTTGCGTAGGTGTAGAAAACTCTTCTTGGACGTAGGCCTTTAGCTTCTGCAGTGACGATGTAGTCCTCAGACAGCGTCGAAACCATCATGTTGCGCATGCCTAGCATCCACCCGCCAAAGGCGGAGATGACGATGGTGAAAGCAGGAAGTATCGCGTGCTTCAATACCGAGCCTATGAATGCCCAGCTCCACTCTGGCGCGTTGAACGTGAAGACGTCATACCCGCCGATCCGCGGAAGAACCTTCCACTGAACCGCAAAAAGGTACGACAGGAGGATCGCAACCCAGAAGTAAGGAAGGGACTGCAGCAGGGTGGAGGCGGGGACCAGGTTGTCCACCCAGGTCCCGCGCTTCCAACCCGCAAACGCTCCGAGCCCCACGCCGATCAGGAAGGCCAGGATCGTGGCCGTTCCAACCAGCCCGATGGTCCACGGGAGGGCGGAGCCAATGAGCGTGCCAACGGGAGTTGGGTACTTCGTTACCGAAACACCCAGGTCTCCCTTGAGCAAGTTTCCCCAGTACTGCGTGTACTGGTTCCACATGCTCGCGTCAGGGTCCCCACCGAGAAGGAGCCGCACGTTCCGCTGGATTGCAGGCGGAACTTCACCGTTTCTAGCCATCTTCGCCAAAATGATGTCGGCGGGATTGCCAGGCAATAGTCGCGGAATAAGGAAGTTGAACGAGATCGCGGCCCACAACGTTACTAGATAGAACGTGATCCGTCTGGCGTAGAACTTCATCTCTGACGCCCCCTTATCCGTGCGGCTCCTCTTCGAACCATGGGAAAACCCTTCTAGTTGATCACCCTTGATAGCA
>CAYFUU010000008.1:0-56029 GCA_964346595.1 uncultured Actinomyces sp. | reverse complement strand
GCTCTTCGGCGGACGCGGAGCAGTCTTTACTCCCAGTCGCGAAACACTCTGGGCCCTGAAGGACTGGGTCAGCGCTTGGGGGCACTCCGCGGCTATCCTCGCTCATCGCGCCCTGACTGGCAGCGGGCGACGTTCCCATCCGGCACGGGCCGCGGCGCAGGGTCCCGTCGCGGTGCTACTGCCAGGTGTGTGGGAACGCTGGGAGGTTCTTTCTAAGTGGGGACGCGCTCTAGCTGCAAACGGGTTTGACGTCCGCTTCGTCCCTGAACTGGATCTGCAGTTGGGTTCTTTAGAGAGCCTGGGGCAGGCCCTATCTGCTTTTTTGGAGGCGGGCGGGCTTGAAGACGTGCTCGTGGTTGCGCACTCGAAAGGCGGTCTGGTCGCCAAAAAGACAATGATCGGCCCGCAAGGCTGGCGCATCAGGAGGCTCATCTCCTGTGGGACGCCCCACCAGGGGGCGCCGCTTGCTGCGCTTTCCCCAAAGGCGTTGAAGATGAGGGATCTGCGACCACAGGAGAAGCAGATCAGGAAACTTGCTTCAAGTACCGACGTAAACACTCGGATCGTTGCGATCCAAGCCAAGTGGGACCAGAACGTTCCTTGGATGGACTCTCTTCCCGGCGGGAAAGTGGTGACGGCGAATGTGCGCGGTCACCACAGGATCCTTCGTGCCCCGGAAACCTTGGCGTTAGTGGTCCGCTACGCCCTTGACTAGAAAAATCAGGTGGCACCAAGAGCGACAAGTGGTGCCAAGAGCACGATCGCCAATCCGACGGCGACGAATGCCGAAACGTCCAACCACTTCGACCTGCTCGCGTACCAGGGGCGACCGGGCCAGCCCGCACGCAGAATCCCCAGAGTCGCGACACCTAACCCCAGCCCCAAAACCGCACGGAACGGGTGGTCGGTGAGCGCCATGGCAGCGCTGAAGAGAAGGACCAGACCGCTAAAGACTGCGGTTGAAAGACCGAAGATGAGTGCCGCGCGCTCCGAAACACCCTCCGGCCGGCGTTCGGCGTGCTTGCGGTTGACGCTCATGACCCTATTCTGCCGCAGAAGATGTTTGGGCTTTGTTAGCCACCAGAGCTGCGGCCTTGCGGGCGAACGCGTGGCTGGCGGGATGCATAGCGAGTGCAACCACCGCTGCAGGGACCGCGAACTCCAAGACAACCAGGGGCCAGGCAAGCGGCATGGGCCCAACCCGCGACATCAGCTCTTCACCCAGGGCACCTGTAGCAAGAGCAAACCAAATCCCAACCAGGGCCGAAAAGAAAGCAGCCGCGGCGCCGAGGCGGACCAGAACCGTTCTGATGTCGATCTTGCATAGAGTCCACCCAGACGCAACCCCGGTCAGGACGCCAGCACCTATCAGGAACAGCACGACAACGGCTCCCGGCGCGGTCTCCGGGACTAGAGCCGCGACTGGAAAAGCAGGGAGGTCGCCGGCCGCCACCGAGCTCGGGGACGATGGTAGCCCTCCAGAAAGGGAGAACCCCGGACCCGCGAGCCAGGACAAGCCCCAGGCTGCGAAAGTAGGGAGGTACATGAGCTGGACTGCTGAAAGCAGCCAGCCCGACAGGCCCTGCGCGCCGACAGCCTCCGAGATCTCGACGACAGCCGGCCAAGAGTGAACGGTGGAAACGCCTACCGCTAGCAGGCCCACCACGCCCAGCGCTCCCAGCCACCTAAGTCCGAGTCGACACCCGCTCCACACTTTGGAGAAGCGCTGAACAACAGCTGGCCATTTTGAGGTTCTTGCTGCTGCAGCCCAAGAGGCAGCAACCACCGCAACTAGCGTCGCGCCGACCAGTAGCGCCCAAGCGTTGCTCTTGACTGGCGAGAAGAGAAGCAGAATGACGGCAGTACCGGCGAAGGTCGGAACAGCAAACCACTGCGCAGCAGGCTGTGATTCTCTCCCTTGGCGCAAAAGCAAGCGAAGCAACAGTATCTGCAGGATCGTCCAGAAGAGTGGGATGAGCGTGACCGGCAGCCCGCTCAGCGTCATGGGGGAGCCAAGCGAAAGCGCCCAGAAGCCCGCCCCAACCCCGGCAGCCTGAGACAGGTCCATCTCTTGCAGCCAGGGGTTGCCACTCTGTGCCAACAGTCCGTAGACGCCTAGCAGTGCCGGCACTGCCCAACCGAGCAGCGCAGCTTCAACACCACTGAGGCCTGCACGAGCCCAACCTTCGGGCATCTTCAAGACAACCGTGCGGGTTGAGCCTACCCGCTCCCGAAGAAGATACCTTTCTTGTGAGCTAGGGCCGTCCTCACTCAAGAGGCTGGCCGGACTCCGTCAGGCTCCGATAGGCGTCACGCGCAAGGTCGGCGGTCTGCGTCGGGGTTTTACCGACAGCGACGCCGACCTCCTCAAGAGCCACTTTTTTCGCCTCAGCAGTCCCCGCGGACCCGGTGACGATCGCGCCCGCGTGGCCCATGGTTTTGCCTTCGGGGGCCGTGAAGCCTGCGACGTAGCCGATCACCGGCTTGGTGATGTGGCCCGCGATGTAGTCCGCTGCCCGTTCCTCAGCGTCCCCACCGATTTCGCCGATCATGACAATCAGTTCGGTGTCGGGATCTTCTTCGAAAGCCTTGAGTGCGTCGATGTGCGTCGTTCCGACAACGGGGTCCCCACCGATTCCGATGCAAGTGGAGAAGCCGATGTCACTGAGTTCGTACATCATCTGGTAGGTGAGCGTCCCGGACTTGGAGACCAACCCGATCGGGCCGGGTCCAGTGATATCCGCGGGCGTGATCCCAACGTTTGACTGGCCGGGGCTGATGATGCCAGGGCAGTTCGGGCCAATGACCCGCACCCCCTTGTCCAGAGCGTGCTGCACGAACATGACGGAGTCTGCTACCGGGATCCCTTCGGTGATCACCACCACCATGTCCATCCCTGCGTCAATTGCTTCCATCACCGCAGCTTTCGCGAACGCTGGCGGAACAAAGACAACAGAAACTGTTGCCCCTGTTTTGGCTTTAGCCTCAGCGACCGTCCCGTACACGGGAATCTCCACAGGTCCGGGCAGCATCAGACCTTCTGCTGCGCGGGGGCCATAGGGTTCAACGTCGAAGACCACTGCGGTCCCAGCTTTTCTCGGGTTGACGCCGGCGACGACCTTAGTGCCTGAAGAGAGCATCCGCGAAGTGTGCTTCATGCCCTCCGAGCCCGTCATGCCCTGGACGATCACCTTGTCCGCGTCGTTTAGAAAGATAGCCACTTACTGCCCCTTACTTCGCGGCCAGCTCCGCGGCAACCGCGGCAGCCTGGTCCATAGTTTCTATCATCGTCACCAGAGGGTTGTCTGCCTCTTCCAAGATCTTCCGCCCCTCAGCTACTCGGTTGCCGTCCAGGCGAACAACGATTGGTTTCGCGCCTGTCTCACCAAGAATGTCAAGCGCTTCGACGATCCCTTCCGCGACTGCGTCGCATGCGGTGATCCCACCGAAAACATTCACGAGACATGAACGAACCTGGTCATCCCCCAGCACTATCTCTAGCCCTGCTGCCATGAGTTCTGCGGAGGCACCCCCACCGATGTCCAGGAAGTTGGCGGGGGCAACCCCCAGCGGCTTCCCAGCCTGGGCAACCACGTCCAGGGTGGACATGACTAGGCCCGCACCGTTGCCGATGATGCCGACTTGCCCATCGAGGCGCACGTAGTTCAGCCCAGCTTCGGCAGCAGCAAGTTCACGTGGATCTTCCGCGACCTTGTCCGAAAGCTCGTGGTGGTCTGGGTGGCGGAAGTACGCGTTGTCGTCAAGCGTGATCTTGCCGTCGAGCGCCAGGATGATGCCATCCTCGGTTTGCACCAGAGGGTTCACCTCAACAAGAGTCGCGTCTTCGAGCTCGTAGAGGCGGTACAGGGATTCAAGGACAGGCGCTATCTTCTCTGCGTCAGCGGTCTCAAATCCTGCTTCTCCCAGAATGGAGCGCGCCACGTGGTCGTTGATACCGATCCGTGGGTCTAGTTCAACACGCGCTAGTGCTTCTGGACGTTCTTTGGCGAGCGTCTCAATGTCCATCCCGCCTTCCTTTGAGCAAAGAGCAATATTGCAGCGGGCTGCGCGGTCCAGGAGGATCGAAAAATAGTATTCGTCGGCTATTTCAGCCCCCTCCACGACCAGCACTGAACGGACCGTGTGCCCCTTTATGTCCATCCCCAGAATTTCCGTCGCGTAGCGTTCAGCTTCTTCCGGGCTGCTTGCCAGCTTCACACCGCCGGCTTTGCCGCGCCCACCAATCTTGACTTGCGCTTTGACCACGACAGGAAACACGTCGATTTCTTCGGCGGCTTTCCGTGCTTCTTCCGGCGTCGTTGCGACGATCCCTTGCAGGACAGGCACCCCGGCAGCATGAAAAAGGTCTTTAGCCTGGTATTCGTATAGGTCCACCCCGTTGTTCCCTTCCTCCCGGCCATCCCTTTGATTATGCCGTGCTTTCTCCCATGCGGCGCGCTAGCCACCCTAAAGCTTCTGGATCGGAGCCATTCGCAGGAGCAACCGCTTAGTACCAACCGGGAATTGGATGACGCCAACCTTCTGGCGCCCGGAATTCTCAGTGCTCACAACGACGCCTTCACCGTAGCTGGCGTGCATGACGCGGTCCCCGACCTTCAAGTCAAGCAGCGGAGTTTTGTCGCTGCGCCCACCCGCTAGCTTTCGTGGTTTGGACGCAGCTCCTTCCCGGCGCACCCCGGAGCGCATCACTGGTTTCTGGGCCTTCCACTGTCCCCGCCCGAAAGTTGGAGCAGGGTCGTCGTCTCCGTAGCCGCCCCAGTCAGAATCACCGAAAAGGGAGGCAGCTTCCGATCTGGAACCCCAAAGCTGTGCTTTCGTCCCCGCAGAGCGCACCTCAATGACCTCTTCAGGGAGATCATCCAGAAATCTTGATGCCGGCATCTCTTCAGCCGCTCCCCAGGCGGAGCGCGTCACTGCCCGGGTTAGGTACAGCTGTTTGCGTGCGCGGGTGATCGCTACGTAGGCCAGGCGACGTTCTTCAGCGAGCTCCGATTCAGAGTCCATGGAACGTTTGTGGGGGAAGGTCCCGTCCTCCATCCCCGTGACAAAAACGTAAGGGAACTCGAGCCCCTTCGCGGTGTGGACCGTCATCATGGTGACTTCGCCGCCGGCTTGTCCCTGGTCGGGCAGCTGGTCAGCATCCGCGATCATGGAGACCTTCTCCAGGAACGCCATCAGCGGCGTGCGATCCGGCAGGTCCTCCTGCTCCGGGTCCGGATCCCGGGTCCACTCGCCGAAAAACTCTTCAGCGCTGGACACTAGCTCAGCCAAGTTGTCTAGGCGTGAAGCATCCTGGGGATCCACCGAGGCTTTCAGCTGGTCCGTGTAGCCGGAGCCGTCCAGCAGGTCTTCTAGAACCTTCCCGGGACTCTCTCCCGACTGGTCTTTTGCCCGCGCCTCTTGAAGCAGGTTCCAGAGCTTCTCTGCTTCAAGTCGGGGCCTTGCCGCTAGCCCATCGATCTCCCTGGTCGAATCTTCCGCCGCGTCCGCGAGCGCCTCCCCAAAAGAAATCCCGTACCGCTCCGCATGCGCAGAGATCGCAGCCTGCGCTTTGTCACCGATTCCGCGCCTGGGCGTGTTGACGATCCGCCGCAAAGCCACCACGTCATCTGGGTTGACCGCTGCCTGGGCGTAAGCAAGGGCGTCCTTCACCTCTGCCCTCTCGTAAAACCGCGTTCCACCAACAATCCGGTAGGGGATTCCCGCGCGCCGCAACCGGTCTTCGATGGCGCGCGACTGGGCGTTGGTCCGGTAAAAGATGGCTACGTCACCCCAGGGGACACCCTTGTCTGAGAGCCGGTCAAGCTCAGCAACCACTAGCCGGGCCTCGTCATATTCCGTGTCGCCGACCTCAAGAACGACTTTCGCCCCGTCCCCTTCGTCTGTCCAGAGGTTTTTGGGTTTGCGGCCTTTGTTCTTTGAAATGACGGCATTCGCAGCCTGAAGAATCGACCCTGTAGAACGGTAGTTCTGTTCAAGGAACACGGTTCTCGCGTCCTTGTAGTCTTGCTCAAACTCTTCAATGTTTCGGATCGAGGCGCCCCGGAACGCATAGATGGATTGGTCTGAGTCACCAACAACGGTCAGCTCTCCGGGTTCAACCCCGTCGCTGCCATCCCCTACTAGCAGTCGGACAAGCACGTACTGGGCGTGGTTGGTGTCCTGGTATTCGTCGACCAGGATGTGCCTGAATCTGCGGTGTAGGTTCTCGGCTATCGCGGGATTTTCTTGGAGTAGGCGCACCGCCGTCATGATCAAGTCATCAAAATCCAAGGCGTTCGCGGCCACTAGACGCTTCTGGTACTCCTTGTAGGCCGTCCCAACCATCTGAGAAATGGGATCGGAAGGTGCAGTCCGCAAGTATTCGCTGGGACCTACCAGCTCATTCTTGAGGTCAGAAATTCTCCCCAGAACGAAGCGAGCGGAGAACCGTTTGGTGTCGACCCCCTGATCCTTCAAGACCATGGTGACCAGTCGTAGGGAATCCTGTTGGTCGTAGATACTGAAAGTCGACTTCAGCCCGGCTGCACTGTGGTATCTGCGCAGCATGCGAACGCATGCGGAGTGGAACGTCGAAACCCAGATGCCTCTTCCCCCGGGAACCAGTTTCTGCACACGCTCCCGCATTTCGCCTGCCGCCTTGTTTGTGAAGGTGATGGCGAGGATGTTGCCCGGCGTGGCACGCCCAGTTTCCAGTAAGTGGGCGATCCGGTGGGTGAGAACGCGTGTTTTCCCAGAACCCGCGCCAGCCATGACTAAGAGGGGGGAATCCTGGTGGGTGACAGCTTCCTTCTGGGCGGGGTTCAATCCTTCAGCCGCGCCCCTCTGCGGGACCTGCTCTGGGTGCGGCCCGGGACCAGCATAGTAGCTCATTTGGAGACTGCTTCCTGTTTCTTTCTGAACGAATCAAGGACGTGGGTTGCGTCCATGAAAGAGAGCGTGGGGAGGTAGGCGTGGCCGATCGCAAGTCCGACTGCGGGCAGCGCCGTGACGTCTGGAACGGTCAGGTACATGGGGGCGTGGGTAGGGCGAAACTTGTTTTTGAAAGCAAGCAGTGAACGGAACCCGTAGGCGGGTTCCAGTGCGGCGCCGAGCATCTCTAAAACGACGTCAAGGTAGTGGGCCGAGGATCCTTGCGCCGACGCGTCCCCTTCAGCTTTTGCAAGAGGAGCCCCTGAAAGCGACAGCAGTTCGTAGCCCTCATTCTTCGCACGGAGGGCTGCTTCGGCTATGAGGTACTCCATGACTGGGCGGAACCCGCCTTCCAGCCGTCGCATAAAGTCGAGCGTCCATCCGGTGATCTGGGAGTCCCTGTAGATCGGCATCCAAGAGGTCACCCCGTGGACTTGGCCGCGCCCGTCAACAGCCAGCAAGAGAGCCACTTCGGGGTCATCTAGTTCTTCTAGGGAGCCTAGGGTGAAACCCATTTCGGGCAGGGGCTTGTCCCCCACCCACTGGTTTGAGATGGCTTCGATCTGCGCTCGATAGTTTTCGGAGCACTCACCCCAGGTTGTCCATTCGCTCTTGATGCCCTCTTTTTCGGCTCGGTTGAGCGCGGTGCGCACCCCCTGAAATTTCTTTCCTTTGAACTCCAAGTCAGCAAGGGGCAGCAGGGTTTCTTCCGCCACCTGCAGGCGCAGCCAGTCCCACTTGTCGGTGACGCACGTTGTGGAGCCGTGAACCGAGTAGAAGGCCGGAGTGAGGTCCTGTTCCACACAGAAATCAGTGAACTCTTTCAGCGCCCCCATTAGGTCTTCGGGGCGCGCGGCTGGATCTGACACTGTAAGCGCGACCCCGCCGGAGGCCCTGTAGGCGATTGCTGCTTCGAACTCCTTTGAGCGCCAGTAGTGGTTCCCTTTCCAGGTGCCCATCCAACACAGGCTCCCCGCGCCTGTGTTCTTGAGAATCCGAACGTATTCGGCACGCCCGATTGTGCTTGGAAGGACCTTGCGTGAGAACGACCAGAGCACCCCTAAGACGCCCACCAGCCACGGGACGATGGGCGCCCACTCCAGGATGATCATCATGGCGTGGTTTTCTAACACCGCCCCCGGCGAAACTATCGACAGCATGGACGAAGGCAGCAGCCGGATGAGGAAGTCCACAGCGATGACCCCCGCGGCTTCGAACGCGAAGAGAGTCCCGCGGAAGATGATTCCAAGCACGACAGCGACGGCCATGGTCCCACCGGTGGCCCCAAGCAGAACCTTCCAAAATCTTCGGTAAGTCCCAGGGCGAGCGCGGACGGTGAAAAGCCTTGAAGAGCCAGCAACCAGCCAAACCAGGATCAGCGGTACGACGATCGGGATGATGAAGCGCGCGGTTGGCGCGCCAGATTCGGTGAAGCCCAGCAGTGTTGAGGCCTGGGACCAGCTCTTCACCAGGGTCCGGAGCCGCACCAGGTGAAAGATCGCCACAAGGGCGGTCGTCCCCTGCAGCGCTATCGTCCCCCACATAGCCGCCCGCCTGCCGCCCCTAAGCCCCCACGCCAAAGCGAGCTGCATCAGGAGCGGCATAAGCACCAGGATCTTCGATCCCCAGCCCGCAGATTTCAGCAGGTAGGTGTAGTGGGCACACTGCCCTTCTAGCCCGTCAAGCGAACAGAGGGCGGCGACATTTTGCGCTGAAAGCTCATGGGAAACAAAGTCGTACCGAAGCGAACTGAGTGCACCGATGGAGCCAGGTGAACTGAGGGAGACCAGCACCCCAACCACCACCCCGGCAACGACAAGCGCAACTAGCACCCGCCCTTCGAGCCGGCGCCCTGGCAAAGTCCGTTCGTCCCGGAGCTTTGCCCAAAGAGCAAAGCCGATTCCCCAACCGATTAGCGCTGACGCCGAAGCAGCGAGCGCGTCAAGAGTTCCAGCGAAACCGAAAAGGACCAGGAGTAGCGAGCCGACTGTCACCTGTATCCGCCTGCGCCACTGCACCGGAACTCTGACGGAAACGGCCATGACGACTCCCACCAGGAACACTCCGGTTCCCGCAATGTCCTGGCTATGTAGCAGATCCCCCCACGTAGGCGCGGCTACTGCGATGAGTCGGGCTGACCCAAGGGCTGACAGTGTCGCCAGCCAGTAGGAGACTAGTCCGATGCTTAGGTAGCGAAGAGAGCCCATCAGCTTTTCAGTCATGACGCCGACGCTGAGTAGGGCAGTCACGTCGACCAGAACGTGAAGTGCGTCAGTTGTCCAAAACATCGAACTGAAGATTGTCCACCAAGGGTGCCCAAACCCCGCAGAAACATATGGGGCCATCTGAGCACGTCCAAGGACTTCGGAGACCCCAAACAACGTAGCGAGGGCCGCCGCCAGAACCAGCGACACGGGCCCTGCGGCTAGCCACTTTCCCACGGCCTGCAAAGAACTCCGGAGGTGGGGATGGAGCCGGTCTACGCCGTTGTCCGTAGTTTCGGTGCTGTTCAACTAGGTTCCTGCAAAAGGGTCAGGTGGAGGATGACTCCCGAACTCTACCGGAGCCCTCCGGCGCGAAGCGCGCACCTGCGACCCGCAGTGGAAAACTCCCATATGGGAACCTCCATTGCAGCGCCCGTGAGTAAGACACTGAACAACCCAGCGTGCTGGCTGAGATCCTTGCGGCGACTAGAATCAGACCGCGACAACCGGTTGCAGCATTTCCCCCAATGATCGCGAAGGTGGCGATGAAGATACCCGCACAAAGGAGACCGGCTTTCCTTGTGATGCTGCGCTCCTTCGCAGCGCGCCGCTGGGGTTTGCTGGGCCCTCTCATCTCGGTTGCAGCCAGCTCTGTTCTCCTTGCTTTTTCTCTTGCCGGTCTCTGGGGCGCGTGGTTGAGCGAGTGGAGAGCTCCGCTGGCAGTGTTCGTAGCTTCCGTTGCCTTAGCGCAGATCTGGCTGGTGCTACGGCGCATCGCAAGTGCAGAGAGCTACACCTTCCACCAGCTGGAAATGCAGGGAGCGACCCAGACCAGCCTTAGCAGTGCCGCCGGCGCGTTAGGGGGCATCTTCGCTGTCCTTGCGTCGCTTCCCACTTTGCCCGTGCTCCTGGCGGTGCGAAATCCGCTAGCCGACATCGCTGGACTGTCGCCGGAGGCAAGTGGCCCCAGCGCCGAGCACCTCGTGGTCCTACTGTTCCTAACGTCTTTGGTGCTGGTCGCACTTGTGGCGGCCTTAGCGGGGGCGGTACCTCTGCCTTGTCAGCACCACCGCGTGTCCGCGCGGGCGGTCTGGGGGACGGCGTTAGCGCTCCTCGGTTTGGAGGCAATAACCGCAGGCTCTAGGCGTTGGTTCGCTTTTGCGAGTGAGACGTTTTCTCTAGGGACTGCGCTGCTAGTCCTGGGCCTTGTGCTCGCAGCACCGGCCGCCTACGTCTTGCCAGCCCAACTGTTGAGCCGCCTAACCCGGAGAAAGCAAGGCGGCACTGGCGCAGCTTCGCCCTGGTCTGCATCACCCGCCCTTGGGGAGGCAGCAGCCGCAATGGCTCTGGCGTTGGCGCTCAACACCTGGGTTCTCGCAGGCCCGCACGCTGAAGGAACCTCAACGGCAATCGCCTGGAAGACCGCTTTCTTCTTCACACTGGGCTACGCTCTTGCAGTCACCTTCTGGGCAGTTTGGCCACTTACCCGGGGCGGAGAGCAAAGCTACGGGCGCTTGTGGGCTCTCGGCGCTGGCACCCCAGCGATCTTGCGGCTGGCTCTGCGCCAGTCTCTACCCGTTGCTTTGTTTCAGAGCGCTGGTGGAACCGCCCTAGGCGTGGGGCTCGCTTTCGCTCTACGCAACTACTCCGTGCCGGGCCAGCAAACAGGCACCCCGCTTGCGGACCTCTGGCCGCAGGTCGCGTGCCTCGCTGGCGTAGCTTTCGTCGCGTGCGTGGTTGTGTGGGTTCTGGCGGCTTTGTCAGCACGCTTCGAACCCGGGCAGTGAAATCCCAAACTACATGTCTGAGTAACGCGCCAGTTCTTGCTCGACTACCTCTGGACCCAGCTTCTGGAAAACCGCTACGGGCTTAGGAATGGGGGTTCCGACCGGAACCCCCCGGCTTTCCCACTTTGGCACCCCCTTGTAGTCACCTGTGATCACGGGGTACCTCTTCGTGGTGGACCGTAGCTCATCTTCGGGAGCAACGTTGATGGCTGCCCCTTCTTCAGCACCGATCTCGCCAGTGTCTATGGTCTCCTCAACCCATTCGATCCGCGGCATTGGCGCGATGTCTCCGCTGCCGCCCATCACTTTGTCGACCGCGTTCGCAGCGTGGGGCAAGAACGGTGCGAACATGATGTTGAGGTCAGCGACAGTCTGGGCAAGCACCCAGAGGATGGTCCGAAGTCGCGGTTCTTCTTGCTCGCTCTTCAGTTTGAACGGTGTCGTCTCCGCGATGTAGCGGTTCACATCCCCCACTAGTCGCATGAGCGTGGATATCGCGGCCTTTTGATGGTGGGCTCGGATCAGGTCGCCAACCGCGATAAAACCGGACTTGACCTGGTCAAGTAACACCCGGTCGATCTCAGAGAGTCTATCCGGCTCGGGGACCTCCCCGAACCGCTTGTGAAGCATGGTCGCCGTGCGGTTTACCAGGTTCCCCCACCCGGCGACCAGCTCGTTGTTGTTTCGGCGCACGAACTCTTCCCACGTGAAGTCGGCATCGGCTGTCTCTGGGCCGGCTGCACTGATGAAGTAGCGGAGGGCGTCAGGCTGGTAGCGCTCCAACATGTCCCTCACGTAGATCACGATGCCGCGCGAGGTAGCGAACTTCTTGCCTTCCATAGTAAGGAACTCAGAGGACACGACCTCGGTCGGCAAGTTGAGTTCACCAAAGTCTCCGGGCTTGCCCCCCTTGTCACCTTTCCCGTTGTAAGCAAGCAGTTCGGCGGGCCAGATCTGCGCGTGGAAGACAATGTTGTCTTTCCCCATGAAGTAGTAAGAGAGAGCGTCTTTGTCGTTCCACCACTTCCGCCACGCTTCCGGGTCCCCGGACCTCTTCGCCCACTCGATCGACGCCGACAAGTAACCGACGACAGCGTCAAACCAAACGTAGAGCCGCTTGCCAGTCTGCTCTTCCCACCCGGGGACCGGGATTCCCCAGTCGATGTCACGTGTCATGGCGCGCGGCCGCACGTCCTCCATGAAGTTCATGGCGAACTGGATGACGTTTGGCCGCCACCCCGCGACTTCCCTGCCCATCAGCCATTGGATCAGGTCCGCAGAGAGCGCCGGCAGATCCAGGAAGTAGTGGGTCGTCTCTTTGAACTCAGGGGTCTCCCCGTTGATGGAAGAGCGAGGATCAATCAAGTCCGTTGGGTCCAGCTGGTTCCCACAGTTGTCGCACTGGTCGCCGCGCGCCCCCGCGGAGCCACAGATGGGGCAGGTGCCCTCGATGTAACGGTCGGGCAGTGTCCGCCCGGTCGAGGGAGAGATCGCCGCGAGCGTTGTCTGCTCAATCATGTAGCCGTTGTCGCGCACAACTTCGAACATCGCCCGCGTCACTTCGTGGTGATTCACGGTCGTCGTCCGGGTAAACAAGTCGTAAGAGAGCCCTAGTTTCACCAGGTCTTCTACAATGATTTGGTTGTTCTTGTCCGACAGCTGCTCCGGGGTTAGCCCCTGCTTTTCAGCTTCCACCAGGATTGGCGTGCCGTGTTCGTCAGTGCCGGACACCATCAGCACGTCGTGACCCGCCATTCGCGCGTAACGGGCAAAGACGTCCGAGGGAACACCGAAACCCGCGACGTGGCCTATGTGACGAGGTCCGTTCGCGTACGGCCATGCAACAGCAGCAAGAATATGACTCATGCTCCAAGCCTAGTTCCCTTCAAGCCCCTACTAAGTCCTTGGCGGGCCCGAACCTTCTGGCGCTAGGCTTAGGAGTGAACAGCAACTGCTCGCGCTAAAGCGCAAGGAGGGCAAAATGCCAAGGGCACTAGTTATTGTCGACGTCCAACCAACGTTCTGTGAGGGCGGTGCTCTCCCAGTTGAAGGTGGGAACCGGGTCGCAAAGGACATCGCACGCTACGCTTTGCGGAACGCCGACGACTACGACCTTGTGGTCACAACCCAGGACTGGCACGTCGACCCGGGTGAACACTTCTCCGACACTCCCGACTTCGTTGACACCTGGCCCCCTCACGGCGTTGCCGGTACTGATGAGGCAGAACTGCACCCAGCGTTGGAACCGGTTCCAGTCGACTTCATGGTGAAAAAGGGCGAATACGAAGCCGCATACTCAGGTTTCGAAGGTGCTTGCCCCGACGGCTCTTCTTTGGAAGAACTGCTTGACGAAGAGGGCATTGATGAGATCGACGTTGTCGGGCTAGCGCTTTCTCACTGTGTTAAGGAAACCGCGCTTGACGCCACAAAGCTCGACTGGCTGAAACAGATCCGCGTGCTAACCGACCTCACGGAGCCCGTCTCCCCTGAACTTGGGGAGGCCGCACTGAAAGAGATGGGTGAAACCCGCATCGTGCTCGTCGAATCAGGCAGCTGAACGGACGCCCCCCTGACCTCTTGCGACTAACCTGAAAGGGAGCACCCAAACCAGCCTGGACGGTCTCCAGGCTAGCTTCGAGCCAGGAGTGAGTTGCCATGGAATCTCCCATCGCCATCGTCATAGGCGTGTTTGTCGCTGTGGTAATCGCTGGAATCTTGATTCGCTTCCTACTGAAACGCAGGCGGGCACGAGCCGCCCAAGATTGGGCAAGTGCCAGGGGTTGGGGCTTCTCGCCAGAAGACCTCTACCTGCCTGCGCAGTTGATCTCCCGCCCCTTCCGTGGGAACCGTTCAGGGAAAACGGTGAACGTTGTTAGTGGACCCCGCGGCCAGTTCACCGCGCTTTCAGCGGAGTACCAATATCTCGTGGACAGCACTGATGACCACGGAAACACCACCACTTCGACGGCCTACATTTCGGTGGCCGGTCTGCAGCTGGTCCCACCCCGGGCGCAACTGGTCGTTGTGCCCCGCACTGTTTTTGGTCGCATGGGGAAAGCTGTGTTCCGCGGCGACTTTACAACAGGGAACGAAGAATTCGACTCGGCTTTCAAGGTTGAGCTAGCCGGCAATGCGGGAGCTCAACAGCTGGCACCACAGGTTTTGGACTACTGCTTGGCGAACAGGAAGTCTCCCTTCGCCATCAACGGAGACTGGGTGTTCACTTGGAAAAAAGGGAAGCGAAATCTGAACAAGGTTGAGCAGCAGCTGCAGTACCTTGAGGGACTCGTGGGGAGGCTACCCTACGCCCAACCCGCCCAGCAGTATCCCGCCGCGCCCTTCCCTGCTCCGCCTGCTCAGCAGTTCCCTGCTCCGCCCGCTCAGCAGTACCCTGCTCAGCAATACCCCGGCCAGTCCGCTCAACCCGGCCCGTGGCAGTAGCCGAACGCAGGACAGAGCCCGGGACTGGGCTCAGCCTTGAGAAGGCCCTCAGACCTTAGAACGCAGTTTCAGCGCCAGCTCCATGAGCTGGTTTTTGCGGACTCCACTTTGCTCAGCAACCGCCGCTGCAGCGTCCTTCAACCGCAGCCCTGAGTCAGAAGCTAGCTCTAGCACTTGGCGCGCAAGAGCTTCCAGGTCCGCCGGACCTTCCACCGAACGGTCGAAGCCACCAATGACCAGTGTCACTTCACCCAAGACTTCGTTCTTCGCTGTGAGCGCCGCAAGGTCACCCAGGCTCCCCCGCACAACCGACTCATACGTTTTGGTCAGTTCGCGGCACAGGGCGGCCGGTCGAGCGCTACCGAAAACCTCAACCAGGTTCGCTAGCGTCTGAGCAGTCCTACGCGGTGACTCAAACAAGATGATTGTCCGCGGCTCCGACGCCAACGAAGCCAGCACGCGGTGCTGCTCAGACTTCTTCCTGGGCAGGAAACCTTCGAACACAAACCGGTCCGTCGGCAAACCTGACACGCTCAGTGCAGCAAGTGCTGCGCTTGGCCCAGGCAGTGGCACAGTCCGCACCCCGGCACCCTCAGCCAACTTCACCAACTGGAAGCCGGGGTCGGAAACAGTGGGGGTTCCCGCATCAGAGACGACAAGCACCGTGTCGCCTTCCAGGGCCCGTTCCACGAGCCACGGACCTTTCTCTGATTCGTTGTGGTCGTGCAGCGGGACAACCTGCGCCGCAACCTCAATCCCCAGTCGGGAACAAAGATTTCGGAACCGCCGCGTGTCTTCCGCCGCCACCAGATCCGCAGTAGCGATCGCGTCACGGAGCCGCTGGCTCGCGTCCCCTGGATTCCCTATCGGCGTCGCCGCCAACAAGATCTTCCCTTCCCGGGCGTCCTGCTGTGCGGCATCGTCCGAACCTACGACTTCCCCGGAATCTTCGCTTTCGTCCACGCTCAAACCCTACCGAATCCGCCTCCGTAGCCACACCAAGCGGCGGTCAGGCCACCGATGCGCGGCCGAAACGGACGGGCTCCGTGTTGCTAAGGCGCAAGCGACCAGTCGTTGTTCGCGCTCGCCTCTGCTGTGTCAGAAACGACGGAACTCGTAGTGGACCCCGCTGTAGTTGGTAAGCGGACTAATGGTCACACCAGTAGAAGGGTTAGACGCGTGGATGATCTGGCCGCCACCAATGTAAATGCCGACGTGACCGGACTTCACGAACAGGTCGCCGGGCTGTGCATCCGCGTGGGAGACGGGAGTCCCAGCGCCCCACTGTGCAGACGAACTGCTGGAGAGCGAAATACCGTGCAACCCGTAGATGTAGGAAGTGAAACCCGAGCAGTCGAACGAGTTCGGGCCCCTGGTCCCCCACACGTAGGGGTAGCCCAGGTACTGCATCGCGGTCGCGACCACGCTGCCCATCCGGGCGGGTGGCGGGTTCGTGTTAACCACAGCGGACCTAACCGCTGAGCGGCTGACCGCCGACTGAACCACGGGCTCGGGCTCGGGAGCAGGCGGCTCCTCGGCCTTCACCTCAAACGTGTCCCCCGAATCCCACTCAATGTCCAAAGAAACCAGAGTTCCAGTGGATGGGGTTTCAAGATTTGCCGCGAAGTCCGTTTCCGGCGCGGTCGGTGCGGTCGCAGGCGCGAGGGCTGTAGCAGTCGACGCAACGGCAGCTGTAGCAGCTAGGCCGGTCGCTGAAACGATCGCGACACCCCTGCGGCTGAAGCGTCCAAGAGCACCGGGAAAATCGCTGATGGGCGTCTGCACCCTGGATGCAGAACGGTGTCTCACACTGACTACTTGAGTCATAGAGCAGCTCCTAGCGGCGCCTAGAGGCGACGGAAAGAGTTGACGTTGAACCAGCTGAGCGGCACTACCTGAACGCTCTTGCCAGGGCGAGGGGAGTGGACCATCTGTCCGCCTCCAAGGTAGATGCCGACGTGTCCGCCGCCATTCATGATGACCAAGTCGCCCGCTTGAGCGTCAGCGTACGAAACACCGACACCAACGCCCCACTGGGAGCTTGCGCTGCGCGGCAAGCTGATCCCGTGAAGGCCGTATACGTAAGAGGTAAACCCAGAGCAGTCGAAGCCTGCCGGAGTGGTGCCGCCGTAAACGTAAGGAACTCCAAGGAACTGCAGAGCAGTAGCAGCAACGCTGCCAAGGCGTGCGGCGGGCGGGGCCTGAACCACAGCCGAAACCCGCTCGTTTGAGCGGCTCGCAGTAGCGGCCGGGGCAGCTACTGGTTCGGGCTCGGGTTCGGGGGCGGGAGGCTCTTCAGCTTTCACCTCAAAGGTGTCGCCGGAATCCCACTCCATGTCCAAGGAAACAAGTGTTGCAGAGCCGCTGGCCTCAAGGTTTGCGGCAAAGTCTGAGTCTGCGGCTGTCGGGGCCGCGGTCGGCGCAAGCGCCGTAGCTGTGGATGCAACGGCTGCAGTGAGCGCAATACCTGTAGCTGACGCTACAGCGACGCTGCGCTTGCCGAATGCACCGAAAGTATCTGAAATGTCGTCGAAAGGCGTAAGTACCTTGGCGCCGTCGCGGTGACGGGCAGACAATAGATCTGTCACTAACCAACTCTCCTGTTAAAGCCTACGAAGTGAGCTGTCGGGTTAGGGCCGGAGTGCCCCGTCCTGGTGGACTTAACCCCAAGACCCAGAATCTGGGCCAGAAGTGGTTCCCCCGCTCCGCACCTGTTTTCTACGCCTCCCCCGGTGGTGCGAACTCGGCTGCCGCGGGCGCGGACCGGAACATGAGGTCCCGGTCAAGACGATGCTACAGATGTTAAAACCAATTGTCACGAAGATGTAACGCCGAACAAGTCACAGAGAGCGGTCAGGCGACGATTTAGGCGAGTACTCCGAACAAATGGGGGGTGTAGAGGGGAGAAAGTCCTAGGTTTTCTGGTTCCTGCTCCCGATCCTCCTTCGTCCAAATGGTGGGAAGGTCACCGTCCAGCTTGAAGTTGACCACGGACCCGGGGCGCAAACCCATCCGCGACAGCTTTTCCAGAAGTAATCTCTCCGCTTGGATCGGTTCGCCTATCCGGGTGATCCTGATCTTGCCCTCGCTGTTTTCCTCTAGGAGGCACTCGAGACTGCGTTCCTCAGGGTTCGGCTGAGGAAGAAGCCGGGTTTGAGGCTGCCCCGCAGTGGGGAGCGGGATGGGATTCCCATAGGGATCGGTTTCGGGGTCGCTCAGCAGAAGCCTGAGCTTATCTTCCACCTCACTGGACATGACGTGCTCCCAGCGACACGCCTCATCGTGAGCGTCAACCCAATCAAGCCCAATCACGGAAATCAGTAGGCACTCGGCTAAGCGGTGCTTTCGCATCACTTCGCTGGCAACGCTCAGACCCTCTGGCGTGAACTCAAGTCTGCGATCATCCCTAACCGTCACTAGGCCGTCACGTTCCATCCGGGCCACCGTTTGAGAAACGGTGGGTCCCGAATGTCCAAGGCGTTCAACGATCCTGGCGCGCATGGGGACGACCCGATCTTCAACCATCTCGAAGATTGTCTTCAGGTACATCTCTGTCGTGTCGATCAGGTCAATGCCTGCCACTGCTGCCCCCTGACTCTTCCCCTGGCGGCTGCGCCCATCGCATCGCTATCTTTCTGACCGCTGGTCTGATCAACGATACGTGGGAGGGGCGACCCGCGGGCGCAGACCCGGCTTGGCGTCCGAAAGCTCTAGGCTTCAGTCGTGAAAGAAACGCTGATTGTTCCGAAGACCCTACTCCCTGCTGACGGCCGCTTCGGTGCTGGACCGTCAAGGATCCGGGGCGCCCAGGTTGATGCCCTTGCAAGCGCCCCAGAGCTAGGAACCTCTCACCGAGCAGCTCCCGTAAAAGCACGCGTTCAGAACATCCGTGAAGGACTACGCGAACTGTTTTCGCTACCGAGTGGTTTCGAAATCGCGATCGGGAACGGCGGCGCCACTGCCTTCTGGGCGGTTGCAGCGACGTCGCTGGTGCGAGAAAGCGCCAAGTGCGCGGTGTTCGGTGAGTTCGGGGCAAAGTGCGCGGCAGATTGGGCGGCTGCCCCGTGGCTCAGCGTCGAAGCTGTTGAGGCTCCCCCTGGAGCCCTCAGTGAAGTGCGTGACGAAGTCGGTCAAGCCGACGTCTACGCGTACCCGCAAAACGAAACATCCACCGGCGTTGCTTCGCCCCTGTACAGGGGCGCGCCGGGAGAGGCCTTGACTGTCGTCGACGCCACGTCGATCGCCGGGGCGACCCCAGTCGACTGGGACCTGATCGACACCTACTACTTCTCTCCCCAGAAGTGTTTTGGCAGCGACGGCGGCCTTTGGCTTGCCGTCATGTCCCCTGCCGCAATAGAGCGGGCGAAGGAATTGGACGGAGCAACCGGGCGCTACATGCCGTCATTCCTGAACCTTGCGGCAGCCCTGAAGCAATCGAGCGCAAACCAAACACTAAACACGCCGGCCATCGCGTCCCTGATCCTGCTGGATGAACAAGTGAAGTGGCTGCTTGAGCAAGGGGGCTTAGCGGTCGCTGCTGAATCCTCTCAGTCTGGCGCAGACCTGGTGGCGCAGTGGGCGAAGCAGCGACCTTGGGCTGAGCTATTCGTAAAGGATCCTGCCTGGCGCTCCCCCGTCACCACAACGGTCGACCTGGCTCCTGAACTACCGGTAAAAAAGGTGTCAGGCATTTTGCGGGCCGCCGGAATAGTCGATGTTGACGGCTACCGAAAACTAGGGAGAAACCAGCTGCGGATCTCAACCTTTCCCTCTGTCCCAAACTCAGACGTCCAATCCCTATTGGATTCGATCGACTGGGTTGCAGAAAGACTTCTCGAAGAGCACTGAGCGCAGGGGTAAGACCTACTCTTTGGATTCCGTCTCTTCCAGCGACTCTTCAGCAGACTCGCGCTCCTCCGCGCTCAAGGGAGCGTCCGGAAGAGAGTGTGAAACTTCCTCACTAAATTCCTCGGGGACCTTCAGTTTTAGGTGCCCGGTGATCCGGTCTCGCTGCAAGCGGATGTCCAGCTGGAGGTAGCCAACCAGTGCGACACCCACGGCAACCAGGATGGAAGCTACCCCACCCACAGCCATGGACCAGCGCGCACCGAACTGTTCGGCAACCCAGCCGATCAGAGGCGCACCAAACGGGGTGACCCCAAGGAAGATCATGGTGTAGAGAGCCATGACCCGACCTCGGAACTTGGGTTCGGTCGTGATCTGGACCGCGGCGTTGGCACTAGCAATCAGAGTCTGGCTCATTATGCCGACAGGTATCGCAAGGACAAGGAACCAAATGTAGGTCGGCGCCAGCGACAAGAGCGTTAGCGCCGTCCCAAACAGAAACGCTGAAATCACAATCAGTCGAAGCCTGGGGCGACCACGCCGAGCCGCCATCAGAGACCCACCGATGGCGCCCACCGCAAGCGAAGTGCTCATTAGCCCGTACCCGCCCGCGGGAAGCTCATAGACCTCCGTCGCCATCATCGCTGACGTGAGCTGGAAGTTGAGTCCCAGGAAGGAAACAACGCCCACGATGATCAGGATGAGGATGATGTCGCCGCGGTTCCTCACGTAAGTGATGGCCTCGCGAAGCTGGCCCCTCTCGCGGGGGATGGCTTCCGGCCTATCCAACTCCCCAACGCGCATCAAAGAAAGGGTGAGAACGGGGACGGCAAAAAGCCCTGCGTTCACGACGAACACCCAGCCGATGCCAACCCAGTCGATGACGAAACCTGACAGTGCGGGACCCAGCAGTCTGGCGAGATTGAACGCCGTTGAGTTGAGGGCGATCGCGTTGGTGAGAGATCTGATTGGCACCAGCTCCGACACAAAAGCTTGCCGGACGGGGTTGTCGAACGCAGAGATCGCTCCACCAAGAACCGCAAATCCGTAGACGACCCAGAGGCTAACCAGGTCGGTCAGAATGAGCGCTCCGAGCGCAAGACCCAGAAGCCCGGTGAGCGCCTGGGCGGCCTGCAGGAGGAACCTTCGGTTGACCCTGTCGGCCACCACTCCCGCCCAAGGAGACAGGATCAGAACCGGCAGGAACTGCAGGGCGGTTAGAATCCCGACTTCGACGCCGCCGCCGGGCGTCAAAACTGTTAAGACCAACCAGCTCTGAGCGATTCTCTGCATCCACTGCCCGGACGCGGCAAACAGGTTGCCTACGAACCAGAGCCGATAGTTGTAGTGCTCCAGAGACTGGAAGGTCTTTGACAAGTTTGGTTAGAGCTCCAAAAGGTTAGCCGCCGATGGCGGATTGGATTGGTCCTAGAGCGAAGTAGACGACAAACATGATGGAAACGATCCACATCAGGGGGTGGACTTTCTTCCAGTTGCCCTTCGCTACCTGGATAACAGTGTAGAACACGAAGCCCGCGCCGATTCCAGCAGTGATCGAGTAGGCAAACGGCATTAGGGCAATGGTGAGGAACGCGGGGATAGCCAGGTCGGCGTCCCGCCAGTTGATTTCCGTCACCTGCGTCATCATCAGGAAACCCACGAAGACTAATGCGGTCGAAGCTGCCTCCGCCGGAACTAGCGTGACTAGCGGTGAAAGCACGATGGAGACAAGGAAGAAAGCGCCTGTGAAGACGGACGCTAAGCCAGTTCGGGCGCCATCGCCGACCCCCGCCGTCGACTCCACGTAAGCGGTGTTCGAGGAAACGCCGCCCAAACCGCCTGCAATCGCGCCTAGCGAATCGATGATAAGGATCTTTCCCGAGTCGTGAGGAGCGCCGTCCTCATCCAGCAGATCCCCCTCTGCGCCCACCGCGACCATGGTGCCCATCGTGTCGAAGAAGTCAGCAAGCATGAGGGAAAAGATGAGTAGCAGGACGGGAAGCCAGCCAAGCTTCGTAAACGCGCCGAAGAAGTCAATTGCTCCAAGAGTGGTGAAGGACGGTGCCTGAATCAGCGACCCGGAAGCCTCAGGAACGGAAGACGCCCACCCTCCTGGCGCGTCTTCACTGAGAACCGGCAGCTTAGCGATTGCCTGTGTGATGAACGCAACCACCGTGGCGACTGCAATGCCGACCAGGATCGCACCCTTAACACCTCGCGCGTAAAGCACGACAATGACGATGAGTCCGACCAGAAACACAAGCGAAGGCCACCCGACAAGTGAGCCGCCTATCCCAAGTTCAACGGGGGTGCCACCGGCGGGGCGGACGATTCCTGCGTTCACCAGGCCAACGAACGCGATGAAGAGGCCGATTCCAACAGATATCGCGCTGCGGAGCTGCTTAGGAACAGCCCTGAAAACAGCTTGACGGAATCCCGTCAAGACCAAGACCAGGATCAGCACGCCCTCCCAGAACACCAGACCCATCGCCTCCTGGTAGGTGAGACCCAGGCCAAGACCTAAGCTGAACGCAACGATCGCATTCAGCCCCATGCCGGCGGCCATGGCGATCGGGAAGTTCGCGAACAGTCCCATGGCGATTGTGAGAAGCCCGGCAACCAGCGCCGTGCCTGCGGCGATCGCGGCCTCGTTGATGTTAGAACCTTCGCCGACGTTCTGGATCAGAATCGCGGGGTTCAGGATCAGGATGTAGGCCATGGTGATGAACGTGACAAGTCCACCGCGGAGTTCCTGACCTACCGACGTGCGGCGCTCAGTCAGCTTGAAAAAGCTGTCTAAGCCACTGTGCTTTGGAGATTGGGTTTGTTTGGCAACTGTGTTTTTCTGATTACTCACCGTCACAGTGTGAGTCGGACGCGAGCCAGTGCGTCAGCTGGCCCGCTATTCGGGCCCAGTCAGCAGCATCTGATAAAATAGGGCACCAAACTTTTCGTGTTGCCGCGAGGGCAGCGGCGGACCCTAAGTGGTCAGCTCTCTTCAGACTGAGCTTCCCCGTCTGGTTCCATCTCAGAAACGGTAGGCGCGCCGCGCCACGTCTCCTTCCCCTCTTCAACTGCGTTGCTCTCAAGGGTCGCAGCTGATGGCTCGTGGACCACAGCTTCCATTTCGAAATCGTCGACTCTAGGGGGAACAATCGGCCACTGAGCTCTACGTTTAGGCTGGTCCGTTTCGCTGTGAGCCCCACACCCGTGGTCGAAAGCGACAACCTTCCCGTCATCTGGCGACCATTCGTTGGCACAGACACCGAAGAGCGTCCCAAGGGAACCTGAGAGTTTCACCAGGAACCCGCAGCTCGCGCACATCTCTGACGCCCTCAGGCCTCGGGTAGGGCCGATCGGTGAGTCGTACCACCGCGCTGCGGCCAGATCCAGGCCCTCTTGAGAGAGGACACGTTTCCGGCCCAACCCCATCTCTTGGAACGCAACCGCGTCGGCCTCGAGTTCCTCAGTCTGCTCGAAGCCGGACAGAAGTCGGGGGTCGTTGGCCTCATAGGGAAGGACGTCGGTGCGGGAAACGTCTGAAGGTTCCAAGCGTTCGCTCCACGGCACCCATTCTGGTGCGAGCAGCGCGGTGCTTCCTGGAATCAGGTCGACCTCGCAGACTGTCACCTTCTTCGACCGAGGAGCCCTAGCGACAGAAACCTCCCAGACCCAACCGGGGTACCCGGGGTTCAGCGATTCGAAGCGGTGAAGCGCTAAGCGGTCGCCCACCATGATCGCACCCAAGTGTTCCCCAACCGCGGCTTCACCGCCGATTTCCACGGCCCACTCACGGGTCTGCTCGACGGCGTCAAGGAGCGTCTGGTCCCTTCTTGGGGAGCGTGCTACGGGGAGTTTCCTCTGAGTGGCCTCCTGGCCCGCTTCGTTAGGCTCCAAAATCGTCCGCCACTGCACGTAGAACCTTGGCTAACGCTTTCGCGTGGTCGGGGTAGTGCCCCCTCCGAAGCGAATCTGAAGAGCGGTCCAAAAGTTTGATGAGGTCCTCCACAACCGGGACCATGTCCTCCGGCTTACGACGCTTTACTCTCTGAAGAGAGGGGGAGTCGACGAACTCTACTGAAATGGCTTGGGGTCCGCGCCTACCCTCGGCAACACCGTACTCAACGCGGGTTCCTGGACGCGGGTTCGGCGTTTCCGGGGGAAGAACTGACGCGTGCAAGTAGACGCGAGCGCCGTCTTCGCCGTGGATGAAACCGAACCCCCTGTCGGGGTCAAAAAACTTGATCCTGCCGGTAGGCATGTCTGTCACCTTTTCCAATGGCGTCGCGGCTTACTGGGCCGTCCGACTCCTGCCCAGCCGCGGGCGCCGACCCTGCATCCAATAATAGGCGTTCACCGCCCCCGCGCACAGATGGTAGGTGCCGGCCAGACATTCGGCTCAGAATGCGCACATATAGTATTGAACGAGCGATGCACGCCACAGCGCGGCGGGTTTATCGAAGGGGGCAACGTGGTTTCTAGCAAACTTGCTGAGTGGAAGCTAGCCATGACGGCCCTCTTAGCCGCTCTTGCACTTGTTCTTCTCCCCGGCCCGGCAGCAGTTGCCACGCCTGCCCCCGCCACCAGCCCAACCCCCGTTGGGGACGTTGTCACCGATCCGACCGGTTTCTTCGGCGCCGCCGAAGTCCAGCAGCTACGTCAAGCCGCCGCCTCCACCCGCGAACAGGGCCTGTCCCCCTACTTCGTAGTGGTCCCTGACTTCTCCGGCTGGGACGGCAGCGACTGGTGCGTCGCCTCCGCGGACGCTTCAAACTTGCCTAACACCGCGATCGTCTACGTCCTGGCGTACGAAGATCGCGACAGCGACTGGTGCACCGCACTCCCCGAGAACTCTCCCATCATCAGCGATGACCAAATCGAGGACGCCTGGTACGAATCCCTTGACCTGCTAGCTGACTCTGACCCGCTAGAACCAGCGGCGGCAGCGGACGCGGGCGTCTACTTCGCTAAGCAGCTCGCAGCTCAAGCAAAAACTGACGGGTCAAGCGGAGCCGCGGCGCCAAGCCCAAGCACCTCCGGCGGGAGTTCCTGGGGGCCCTTCCTGGTGTTCATGCTGGCACTTGTCGCAATCGCAGTCTTTTTCCTCTTCCGCTCTTCCAAGAAACAGCCGAAGACTGGCAAAGCTACAAAGCAAAACACGGAGCAACTGGTCACTGCAGCCCAGCAACAACTGGTGGCGGCCGACGAACTGGTGAGGGCCGCCGAAGACGAAGTGCAATTCGCCCGCGCCCAGTTCGGCCCAGCAAAGACCGATCAGCTTGCTGCCGCGGTGAAAACGGCACGGAGTGGGCTCACTGACGCGTTCACACTGCTGCCCAGGCTGGACACTGCTTCTAGCTCCGAGAAAGCCCAAATCGCCCAGCAGATAACTAACACACTCTCTTCAGTTATGCCGCCGGTAAAAGCGGCCCAGGAACAGCTGCAAGCTGACCGCGACAGGGAGATCGGGGCAGAGACCCAACTCTTGGACCTCCAGGAACGCATCGCTGAAGCTCGCCGCTCGCTGCCAAGTGAACAGAAACGCCTCGCTGACCTGGGACTGCGTTTCACTCCCACGCAGCTCGCCTCACTCCAAGACAAGCCTGCAATGGCCGAAAAGTTGCTGGACTCCGCCGCCGACCACCTGAACGACGCTAGGCTGCAGCTCGCTACTAACCGCGCATCAGCGGTTGAAAGCATCGACACCGCCTCCACTCAGCTTGCGTTGGCTCTCAGCGCCCTGGAAGCGGTGCGAAACGCAGAAACCCAAATCGGAGACTCCGACCGCGTGCTCGCTGCAGCCATCGCCTCGATCTCCTCGGACCTGGATGACGTTTCACGTCTTGCATCGAACCAGCTCTCTTTCCAAGCGCTGGTTAGCGACGCGCAGGCTGCAATCACTGAAGGGCAGGCCGCGCGTGCCGGACGCGGAGACCCGCTGGGGGCGCTCGCACACCTGAGAAGCGCAGAGGACGCTCTGGACCAGGCCCTCGCGCCACTCCGCGGCGCAGACGAACAGAACCGGCGGATGGCGGCTCAGGCAACAGAGCGGATCGCAGCTGCAGAGGCACTGGTAGGGCAAGCACAGATGCAGGCGCAGGCTGCTGGCGGCAGGCTCTCTCTACAAACGCGCACTGCGGTGTCTAACGCAGCCTCATCACTCTCTTCAGCGAAAGCTGCGCTCCAGAGCAACCCCTCGGCATCTATTTCGGCTTCGAATGCGGCGGAGCAGCAGGCCCGCGCTGCGTTGTCACAGATGGCTTCAATGCCCGCGTACAGCCAGGCGCCCCGCAGGTCTTCCAGCAACTCGATGCTCTGGGGGATGCTGCTGGGCTCCATGATGAGCGGAGGCGGAGGTCGTTCCTCTTACGGACGGACCCCGTACAGCCAAAGCGGTTTCGGGTCTCCGCCGCCAAGGTCTAGAGGCACCAGCTTCCGCCCACCCACCAGTGCCCCCAGATCCAGCGGCTTCCGGTCAGGCGGCAGTAGCCGTGGAGGCGGCGGTTTCCGTGGAGGCGGTAGTAGCCGGGGAGGCGGCGGTTTCCGCGGGGGCGGCGGGCGGTCAGGGAAGTTTTAGGACAGTAAACACATAACAGGTAAGGAATCGGTAATGGCAAGAAAGCAGTCAATCTTCGGAAGAATCTCCCAGCTGACTAAAGCAAACGTCAACTCGCTGATCGACAAGGCCGAGGATCCGGGCAAGATGATCGACCAGCTAATCCGCGACTACACAAACGAAATTGCCGAGGCAGAGTCGGCAATCGCGCAGACCATCGGCAACGTGCGCCTCGCTGAGAAGGACTACAAGTCCGACGTTGACGCAGCAGCAGAATGGGGCAGCAAAGCGCTGGCTGCTTCAAACAAGGCAGATGAGATGCGTCTTGCCGGCAATGAGGCGGAGGCAAACCGGTGGGACGGCCTGGCGAAGGTCGCAATCGGCAAGCAGATCTCCTACGAAGATTCGGCGAAGGCTGCGCAGCCGATGATCGCTTCGCAGAACCAGACCGTGGAGCAGCTCAAAGTCGGTCTGGCTCAGATGAAGGAAAAGCTGAATGAACTGAAGATCCGCAGGGATCAACTGGTGGCGCGCCAGAAGAGCGCTGAAGCCCAGGCGAAGGTCACCGACGCGATCAGCAACATCAACGTGCTAGACCCCACCTCCGAACTCTCTCGGTTCGAGGACAAGGTCCGCCGCGCCGAAGCTCTAGCTGAGGGGCGCACCGAGCTTGCAGCCTCATCGCTGGAAAGCCAGTTCGCAGAACTTGAAACTGACGCTTCCCAGATCGAAGTAGAAGCACGCCTTGCCGCACTGAAGAACAAGCAACAGTAAGTAACAAACGGAAGGGCCCGGCAGCGTCTGCTGCCGGGCCCTTACTTTGCTACCGGTTCAGACGCCCTACCTAGATAACGTCCTCGTCGACCCAGTCGAAGGACTTGGCTACAGCCTTCTTCCAGAGACGGTACTGACGGTCAACCTCAGCCTGGTCCATGTTCGGAACCCAGCGCTTCGCTTCCTGCCAGTTAGCAACCACATCGGCCTCGCCAGTCCAGAAGCCGACCGCGATGCCTGCCGCGTACGCGGCACCTAGCGCCGTGGTCTCTGCCACCTTCGGGGCCACTACGTCGACACCGAGCACGTCCGCTTGGAACTGCATCAGCGTGTTGTTGTTGATCATGCCGCCGTCCACGCGTAGCTGAGTGAGCTCCACACCAGCGTCAGCATCCATTGCATCCAAGACCTCACGGGTCTGGAAAGCCGTGGCCTCCAGTGCTGCGCGGGCGATGTGGCCCGCCGTGTTGTAGCGGGTCATGCCTACAATCGCGCCGCGGGCGTCGTCGCGCCAGTACGGGGCGAACAGGCCGGAGAACGCGGGGACGAAGTAGACGCCGCCGTTGTCCTCTACCGTGAGCGCAAGGTCCTCAACCTCAGGAGCCGTGTCAATGATCTTCAAGTTGTCACGGAGCCACTGAATCAGAGACCCGGTAACCGCGATGGAACCCTCAAGAGCGTAGACGGTGGGCTGGTCACCAATCTTGTAGCAGACCGTTGAGAGCAGGCCGTTGTCAGAGAAGACCAGTTCTTCCCCGGTGTTCAGGATCATGAAGCAACCGGTGCCGTACGTGTTCTTCGCCATGCCCGGCGTGAAGCAAGCCTGGCCGAAGGTCGCTGCCTGCTGGTCACCCAGGATTCCAGAGATCGGGATGTCGGTCAGCAGACCTTGCTTGCGGCCGTAACCGTAGATTTCGGACGACGAGCAGATCTCCGGCAACATCGACATCGGGATGCCGAAGTCGGCACAGATTTCCGGCTCCCACTGAAGAGTCACGATGTTCATGAGCATGGTTCGCGAAGCGTTGGTGACGTCGGTCTTATGGACGCCACCATTGACGCCGCCGGTCAGGTTCCAAAGGACCCAGCTGTCCGTGTTGCCGAACAACAGGTCGCCCTTCTCGGCTTTCTCACGAGCCCCCGGGACGTTGTCCAGGATCCACTTGATCTTGGGACCCGAGAAGTAGGTTGAAAGACCAAGCCCAACCTGCATCCGGTACTTGTCGGCACCTTCTTCTCCGCCAAGCTCACGGATGATCTTGGAGGTCCGGGTGTCCTGCCAGACGATGGCGTTGTAAACAGGTTCGCCGGTGTTCTTATCCCAAACGACGGTCGTTTCGCGCTGGTTTGTGATCCCAACAGCAGCGAGTGAATCCCTGTTGATGTTCGCTGCCACCAGGGCATCGGCAACGACGAAGCGAACCGACTCCCAGATTTCTAGGGGGTCGTGCTCAACCCAGCCAGCCTGCGGGAAGATCTGTTCGAACTCCTGCTGCCCTACCCCGACGATCTCACCTTTGTGGTTGAAAACAATCGCGCGGGAGCTTGTGGTTCCCTGGTCGATTGCTAGAACGAATTTCTCTTCTGACATATGTTTCCTTACCTCTCACTCCATTGTGTTTAAGCGTTAAAGCAGGTGGTCGGGGGCAAAAGCCCCCGACCAACCGAAACTATCCTGCAGCCAGAATCCCGAAGTCTAGGGTTCCAAGGCCGAAGGCATAAATGATGACGACCGCAAGGACGGCACCAATGAGCGGCCCCACGACCGGGATCCAGGCGTAGCCCCAGTTAGAGCTGCCCTTACCCGGGATTGGGAGGACTGCGTGTGCGATGCGGGGCCCAAGGTCACGAGCCGGGTTGATAGCGTAGCCGGTCGGACCACCAAGCGAGGCACCGATACCGACAATGACCAGTGCGACCGCTAGGGGTCCAACCATGGTCGGGGTACCGCCCGCAACAGCGACGAAGGCGATCAGAACGAACGTACCGATGGCCTCTGTAACCAGGTTCCAGATGGGCGAGGGAATCTCGGGGCCAGTTGCAAACACGCCCAACTTGAGTGCCGGGTCTGCGTCTTGGTCGAACTGCTTCTTGTACGCGAGCCACGCAAGGACAGCGCCGACGAAGGCGCCAACCAGCTGCGCAATGATGTAGATGGCGACGTTGGCTCCAGTGACGTCAGCTGCTGCCGCGCCCTCCAGGCCGTTCAAAGTCACCTCGGGGTCGTACATGTGCATGACGACCTTTGCGACCGTGACGGCCGGGTTCAGGTGACCACCCGTCTTCCATGCTGCGTAGACACCTACAAAGACTGCAAGTCCCCACCCGAAGTTGATCATGAGCCAGCCAGTGCCGCGGCCCTTGTTCTTCGGTAGCAAGTTGTTCGCTACCACGCCCGCACCGAGAACAATCAGCAGCGCCGTGCCGACGAACTCAGAAGCGAAAATACTCCATGCATCCAATATCTTGGTTCTCCTTCCGCGCCGTAGCGCTTCCGTGGGCCCTGAAGGTGTCCAGGGCCGTGGCTAAACCGTCAGGAAAGGCCTGACTGGTTCAACTGATTCCCGAATCGCCTGAGCCTCCGGCTCCGATTCGATCTTCTGAGCCGCCCAAACCGCATCGCAGATTTCGCGATACAGCTTCTTTTCGTGCTCTTTAGTCGCTTCATCCCAGCCCAGGTATTCGGCTGCAAGGTCCGCGACTTCATCTAGGGCGTCAAGTCCCGAATCTCTCTTCGTGAAGGAGAGACGGACTCGACGCTCCAGGATGTCTTCAATATGCAAAGCACCCTCATGTGTGATGCCGAACACCACGTCGGCACGTAGGTATTCGGGTGCGCCGTGCAAGCGCCGCCCTAGATCGGGGCGCTCTTTGATCATGTCGAAGATGACGTAGATGTCGCTGCCGTAGCGGTCAAGAAGGTCTTCAACTTGGTCGACCGTGAGACCGTGGTCTTCAGCGATCGCAAACTTTGAGTTCTCAAGAGCAAAGTAACCGTCGGCGCCTTCAAGTGGGGTGCGGTCCGTAACCGAGGGGAGTTCCTTTGAAAGCTGCTCACCCAAAGCAAAGTCGACCGCGTCCTCAGCCATCTGACGGTAGGTCGTCAGCTTGCCGCCTGCGATTACCGTCATCCCCGGCGCCACCTCGGTGACTGTGTGCTCACGAGAGACCTTCGTTGACTGTCCGACCTCAACTTTCGCCGGTTGAAGCAGTGGGCGTAGGCCCGCGAACGTCCCGATGACGTCTTCCCGTGTCAGCTTGTCCTTGAGCACCTTATTGGCGTGCTCGATGAGGTAGTCAATGTCTGCTTCGTCCGCGACCGGGTCACGGAGGTCCTGGTGGTAGGCGGTGTCGGTCGTCCCTATCAGCCAGTAGTACTTCCACGGGATGATGAACAGCACCGATTTCTCAGTGCGGAGGAAGAGTCCGACCTCAGAGTCGATCGCGCTCTTCGGGACAACAATGTGGATGCCCTTCGAAGCGAGAACCTTTAGGCCTTCTTCTCCGCTAGCGAGACCTTCGGTCTGTTCGGTCCACACCCCTGTTGCCACGATGATCCGCTTTGTGCGCACCCGGAACTCACGGTCGTGCTCCAGGTCTAGCAGGACGGCGCCCTTCACCTTTCCGTACTGGTCCCGTTCAACTCCAACGATTTGGACCCGGGACGCTGCTAGAGCTCCATAACGAACGGCAGTCCGCACGAGGGTGATAACGAGTCTCGCGTCATCAACGCGGCCGTCGTAGTACACGATGGAGCCGGTGAGCGCGTCCGGGCTGAGCGCCGGGCAGAGCTTCAGTGAGCCCTTTTTGGTGTGGTGACGTTGGATGGGGACTGCCCCACGGTGAGCCCATTGCGCCATAGCGTCATACATGCCGACGCCAACCGCCGAGTACGTGCGCTCAATGACGGGCGTCTTCAAAGGCCAGAGCAGAGGTTGTGCCTTCACAAGGTGCGGCGCGTTCTGCTCTAGCAGCAGTCCACGCTCGCGGAGAGCTTCCGCCACAAGAGGGAAGTCCAGCTGGTACAGGTAGCGAAGCCCCCCGTGAACCAGCTTGGAGGACCGGGAGGATGTGCCCGACGCCCAGTCCTGGGCCTCCACGATTCCGACTCTTAGGCCCCTGGTGGCGGCGTCAAGCGCGATGCCCGCACCCGTCACCCCACCCCCGACCACTAGAACGTCAAGTTCTGGGCCGTCTTCCATTTCCTTGATTGCTTTTTTTCTGGTCTTTCTTGAAAGAACCGGGTCTGCCACAGCGTTTTCCTAACTTCCATAGGTAGGTCTCCACCAAATCTCACCAGGGACTGCGGGGCAGTCGGCTCTGGCGTGGTACCTCAAGTATGTCTCAAATCAGGGCGCGTGGGTAGGAGCGAGTTCGGGGTCCATCCAGGCGATTCAATCCTGGCAGAGCCGAAATGAAGGCGGCTAAGCTCAGGACAGAAAGTGTTTGCATCTGGAAGGACCCGGCGTTGAGTCCCAAGCAGCAAAGCCTGTTCCAACTGCCCGATGGGGTCCGCGTGCCCCGGGCTCAAGTGATCATTCTCACTGGTCCGTCGGGTTCCGGAAAGACCTCCCTCTCCTCACGGGTTGGGATTCCTTCACTTTCCCTGGACCATTTCTACCGGGACGGTGATGATCCTGAGGTTCCTCTACTGCGCCCAGGCGTGCACGATTGGGACGACGCTGCCTCGTGGAATCAAGATGAAGCGCTTGCCTGCCTGATTCAGCTTTGCCTGGAAGGGGAAACTGAGATCCCGATTTACGACATCCCCTCTAACAGGAGGACGGGGACCCGCGCGCTCTCTCTGGGGGGCGGACGTTTACTGATCGCAGAAGGGATCTTTGCGTCTCGCCTGGTCGGCCCCTTGTTGGATGAAGGTTTGCTCGCAGACGCTCTCTGCATCGCCCGCTCCCCGCTGAAGAACGCTTGGTACCGGCTGCTGCGCGACCTGGCAGAAGCTCGAAAACCTCTTCCCGTTTTGCTTCACCGCGGAGTGCGACTCGCGAAGGAGGAGCCCAGCAAAATCAAGCAGTGGAAAATGGACGGCTGCAGGCCTGTTTCGTCGCTTCAAGAAGCGACCGCTTCAATCAACCTGCTGCGCCACCGTCTCCGATTGCAGGACCAGCCTAAAGCCGCTTCACCAGGGGAAACAAAATAGTCTCCCGAATTCCCTCACCGGTTAGGGCCATCAGTAGGCGATCCAGACCCATCCCCATTCCGCCCGCAGGGGGCATCCCGTAGTCCATTGCTTCCAGGAAGTCCCGGTCTAGCTCCATGGCTTCTGGGTCTCCCTTTGCGGCCGCAAGCGCCTGCTCTTCAAACCGCTCACGCTGAATAACGGGGTCCGTCAGTTCGGAGTAGGCGGTAGCGAGCTCAAATCCTCGAACGTAAAGATCCCACTTTTCAACCACCCCGGGAAGCGAGCGGTGAGAACGAGTAAGGGGCGAGGAATCCTGAGGGAAGTGCTTTACGAAAGTGGGAGCGTAAAGGTGGTCCCCAACTAGCTTTTCGAACAGGACTTCCGCAATCTTGCCCTTTCCGTAGTGGTCCGGGATCTCCTCACCGTTCGCTTCAGCAAGCGCCACCAGCTCTTCCCTCGGTGTCTCCGGAGTTATCTCAACTCCCAAAGCTCTTGAGGTGGCCGGGTAAAGCTCGATCTCTTCCCAGGCTCCGGACAGGTCGTATTGGGTGCCGTCCGCTAGCGTCACGACCTCTGACCCAAAAGCGTCGCGAGCGGCTCGCTGAATGATCTCCTTCGTTAGCGTCGCCATGGTGTCGTACGTCCCAAAGGCTTCGTAGGCCTCAAGCATGGTGAACTCGGGGCTGTGTGAAGAGTCCGAACCTTCGTTTCTGAAGTTGCGGTTGATTTCAAAGACTCTGTCGACACCGCCAACCAGAGCCCGCTTCAGGTAAAGCTCCGGGGCAATCCTCAAGAAGAGGTCTGTGTCGAACGCGTTCATGTGTGTCTTGAACGGGCGCGCAGCAGCCCCGCCCGCCATGGTCTGCAGCATCGGTGTTTCGATCTCAACAAACCCGCGTTCGTGAAGGTAGTCGCGAATCGAGCGCACGACAGCTGCCCGGACGCGCACCATTTCGCGCGCAGCGGGGCGCATGATCAGGTCCAAATAGCGTCTGCGGACCCTTGAGTCTTCGGCAAGCTGAGTGGTCTCCCCGTCTTCTGTTTCGTACACCTTGGGCAGCGGCCGGAGTGCCTTGGCGGCCAGGGCCCAAGCGGGGGATGTTTCCGAGGGGGAGGCAAAAACTGAGAGTTCTCCGCGCCTTGAGGAAATGACGCGCCCGTGCACATAGAGGATGTCTCCAAGGTCCACGTCCGCCTTGTAGTCGGCGAGGCTCTCAGGCCCGATCTCCCCAGCCGACAGCATCACTTGCAGCTGGTTTCCAGCACCATCCTGCAGCGTCGCGAAGCACAGCTTGCCTGTGTTGCGTGCAAGGATCACCCGGCCGGCCAACCCAACAGTGAAGTCGGTCTCCTGGCCTGGTTCAAGGTCGGGGTAGAGGGTGCGGATCTCTTCAATGGTTCCCGTGATCGGCAGTTCTGCGGGGTACGGGTCGGCGCCACCGTCTAGTATCCGTGCCCGCTTGTCTCTACGAATGCGGATTTGTTCAGGAAGGGAGGATTGCTGACTAGTCACCCGCCAATCCTAGCGGAGGAGCAAGAGTCGCTACTTGGCTAGGTTCGTCCCGACGTCTTTCACCCGGTTGTGAGCGTCAACGTGGACAACCTTCGGTTGCATGGTTCGCGCCAGGGACTCTGGGACCGCTGCGTACGCCATGATAATCACAAGGTCGTCTCGCCGGATCAGGTGGGCGGCAGCACCATTCATCTGCACCGTCCCTGAGCCTGCCGGGGCCTCAATGACGTAGGTGGTGAGTCGAGCACCATTCGTTACGTCGACGACGTCCACCTGCTGACCGGGATAGATATCTGCGGCGGTGAGCAGCGACTTGTCGATCGAAACGGAACCAACGTAGTCAAGGTCCGCTCCCGTGACGGTGGCCCTGTGGATCTTCCCGCATACCATGGTGCGATACGTTGGGATTTCAGCTGTCACCGAGCCACCTCCAGCTTCACGTTGTCTATCAGTCGCGCAGGACCGACCCGCGCCGCCACCAACAAGTATGCGGCAGCAGGAACGGGATTTGGCGTGACAATCGTTTCAACCCCAAGCCGGTCGGCACCGGGGGTCCAGAGAGCGAAGATGTCAAAGGACTGAGCATCAGCCAGAGCAACGTACTCTGCCTGAACCCCTTCGGCCAACTCAAGCACGGCTGAAGTGGCGGCGACGATGGCTGCCGAGTCCCCGCCAGCGTCAGCTGCACCCGCACCGGCCACCAGCGACAAGTGCAAAGCTGTAGCTTGATCCAGCTGCCGGTCGTCAAGGTAGGCGTTTCTGCTGGACAGGGCGAGCCCGCTTTCACTGCGCACTATCGGAGCTTCGATGAGTTCCACTTGCTGGTCCAGGTCCGCTACCATCTGCGTGATGTTCACGAACTGCTGAGCGTCCTTCTGACCGAAGATTGCTACTTTCGGGCGGACCAGGTTGATCATTTTGCCGACCACTTGGAGTACCCCCGCGAAGTGCCCCGGCCGCAGGTAGCCTTCCAGGATCTCTCCAGCACGCCCAGGCTGAATAGTCACTCGGGGCTCCACAGGGTAGACCTCTTGGACGCTGGGCGCGTACAGGACGCTCGCCCCAACCTCCTCCAGCAATCGGGTGTCACTTGCAAGCGAGCGGGGGTAAGAATCTAGGTCCTCCCCCGCACCAAACTGGGCTGGGTTTACGAAAATCGTGACGACCACGTAGTCGACCTTCTCTTTGAGTTGCTCCACCAAGGACAGGTGCCCGGAGTGTAGAGCCCCCATGGTCATCACCAGACCGACTTCACCAGTGCCCGGAAGAGCTTCCGCTAGCTCAGCCCGGGTAGAAACAACTTTGAGAGCGTGTGCTGTCACGGCCTGAACCTCGAGTCGTCTAGGAGTGGGGGATCCTCTGCCTCTGCACCGGAGCCAACTGATTGGACGCGTGCGAACCATCGCTCAGGAGGCTCACCTCCGCGTGCTGCGGCTGTCGCCACCACCAGCCGGTCCCGCGCCTCCCGGGCGGAATCCTCAGTGAGATGGTCGATCTGGACCGTGACGGGGCCGGGAACGGTCGCGGCACGCAGTCCCGCCAAGTGGAGGGGGGAGGAGAGCGGCCCTTGGATGACGACAAGGGATTGGATTCTCGAGTAAGGAACTACAGACAGGGTGCGCGTCAAGAGTCCGTCCCGAACCACCATGGCTGTGCGCGTGAGAGCAAGGGCTTTGCGGCGGAAAGTCAGAGGATCGAAAACCCAGGCCCTAGCCGGGAGCGAAACGAATCCAGGCGTTCGCCCAGAGGATTTCATGGAGTCCACGAAGAACTGCTCGACGTCGTCCACTCCAAGGTCTGGGAGCACTAGCCAGATTGCAAGCATCGCGTCTGTCTTGGATCCGACCGGGAGCAGCACACCCGACTGGGTGTTCTTGTCGCCGCCTTGGGCGGGGTGGGTAGCCTGCGAGAACCGCACCCTGTACCACCCCAGAGGACGCCAGAAGAGCGGTTGCGAAACACTGACGGCGTGGACTCGTCTCGGGGGGATGGTCTCGCTCCGCGTCTCCAGTAGCCCGCGCCTGATCCGAATCCCATCAGGTGAAACCGCAGCCTGGAAGTCGAACTCCGCGACAAAACGACTCCAGCCCACAACAAACCCAGCAAGAAGAAGCGGAAGGAGCGCCAAGAGTTGCATCCAGACTCCTCCACGAGCGGCGACAAGAACCAGCAAAATCCCGCAAACGAGTCCAACGAAAGCCCAGGCCGAGGCCGAAGAGAGGAGCAAAGACCCGATCAATCGGCCCGGAGGAACCGTGTAGACGACACTCTCCGGTGCTTCGGCAAAAGGAGCGTCCGACCTCTCTTCCCCGGCTGAAGGAACTTCGGGCTCCCATTCCGCGTCGCGGAACACACCAGCGGCACGAGCCATGATTTCGGCTCGAAGAGCGGTGAGCTCAGGGGATTTCAGATAGCCGATCCGCAAATCACCACCGGCACCGGCGGATTCTACGGAGAGCTTTCCCAGCCCGAGCAGCCGTCCCAGCAAGGGATGGATCAAGTCAACCGACTGGATGCGCTCCAAACGGACGTGCTTCTGGTTGCGGAAAAGGACGCCGCTGCGCAGCCAAACCGCGTGGTCCGTCACGGCAAAGCTTGTTGCCCGCCAGGCGAGGTAAGAGTAGCCGCCAACCACAGCGGTGAGGAGGATGACTGCGCCAGCGGCCAGCAAGAGAACCATTGATAGGGAAGTAGATGGCGACGTGAGCAACTGCTGCAACTGCTCAAGGCTCTGTAAGAAAACTGCGAAGACCAGCAGTGCAATGACCTGCCAACTATTCAGCACTGGGGTGATCCAATGGACGCGTCGCCACGCGCCCGGGTCCACCCCCGCATCAACGGCGCGGTGCCTGTCTCCCCGAACCTCCACGTTCTCTTCGCCTGCCACGCTAGAGCCCGGACAGGTCTGATTCGCCTTGGCGAACCAGCAGTTCCCTCAGTCGCGACGCTTCCTCAGCCGGAAGCCCAGGAATTCGAGCGTCCGTTGCAGCTGAGGCGGTCCGCAAAGCGCAGGTGGCGATACCAAAGTAGCGGGCTAGGGGACCCTCCTGGACGTCGACAAACTGGATCCGCCCGAAAGGAACAACATCCAACCTGCGCCACATAACGCCCCTACGCACAAGCAGGTCAGTGTCAGTTGCCTGGTATCCCATTGCGCGAACCTGCCTTGGGATCAACCAAAATAACCATAGGAACAGCGCGGCAAGCACAGCCGCCGGAACAAAGAACCATGCGCTCACCAGGAACCCCGCCACCGCGAACGCAATAATCGAGATCAGCATCCAGAAACTAAGCGAAATGAGCCGAACCTTGGTGAGTGCACTAGAGACTGGAAGGAACGTAACCCCGACGGGGGACAACGGGTCGCTCACTTTTCTCCTCTCACCAAAGCCAAAAGGCACGGTTGCTTTCGCAGATGATTCTTCCACGTGAAAGAACCCGCTACGCGCCCCGAGTTTCCTTTGGACGATAATCAGAGCATGGAAGAAAACGCTGAGACCAAGCGGCGCCTGTTGGTCGTTGACGATGAGCCCAACATTCGCGACCTGCTGGCGTCCTCGCTCCGTTTTGCGGGGTTCACGGTCGACAGCGCTGCTGACGGCAAAGGCGCGCTAGAACTCATCCAGAAGAAAGCCCCGGACCTGGTGGTGCTGGACGTGATGCTGCCTGACATTAGCGGCTTTGAGGTGACCCAGAGGATGCGTTCGCTTGGGCTGAACACTCCCGTGTTGTTCCTGTCTGCAAAGGATCAGCCCGAGGACAAGGTCGAAGGTCTCACCGTTGGTGGTGATGACTACGTGACGAAACCATTTGGGCTCGAAGAAGTGGTGGCAAGGATCCGTGCGATCTTGCGGCGCACCGCCGGGGCGGACGAAGATCCGGGGGTTCTTCGAGTCGCAGACGTCGAGATCGACCACAACACTTTCGAGGTGAGGCGAGCAGGCACCCCTATTGATTTGTCCCCAACCGAGTTCGCCCTGCTGCGCTACCTGGCCCTCAACTACGGCAGAGTCGTGTCAAAAACACAGATTCTGGACTACGTGTGGCAGTACGACTGGGGCGGAGACGGCTCAATCGTCGAATCCTACATCTCCTACCTGCGAAAGAAACTGGCTGTCTCCCAAGGGCTTCCTGAGCTGATCCACACTCGCAGAGGCGTCGGCTACATGATGCGCGGACCAGCCTAATGGGAAGGATCACCACCCGGGTCAGAGAGCACTTTGCACTGCTGCCCCTATCTCGGAGAATGACGCTGCTGGTGATCTCCGTCCTTGCGGTTGCTCTGACGCTTGCAGGAATGCTGCTCATCGGGATCCTGCAGCGTCACCTGCTTGGACAGGTCGACCGGCAACTGGAAGGCAGTGCCAAACAGATTGCGGAACAGGTCAGTGAAAAGAGCCTTCCAAGTCCCGTGCCGCTAGTCCCCTCCGAGTACTACCTGCAGGTGACGTCCGAGACCGGCGAAGTCACTGACTTCTTACCCCTTGCGACGGAGGCACGTACGGGCAGACCTAAACTGCACCTCACTGACGAGCAGTTCGCAGACATCTTGGAAGACGGTGGTTCGCGGCCCCGCACCGTCCGCTCGTCAATGGCGGGCGCTTCCTGGCGGGCCATAAGTCTTCCTGTGGTGCGCGCCGGTGCGGGGTCCTCCCCCGAAGTCCTGACCGTCGCGCTCCCACTGGTAGCCATGACAGAGACGCTGAGTGCCACAGCGGTCTCTTTCCTTTTTGCCGCAAGCGCCCTGATCGCCGCGGCGTGGGCAGTGGGGCACTACCTGGTACGCCGTTCGCTTCAACCATTAAGGACGATTGAGACCGTCGCTGGGGCGATCGCCGCCGGCGACCTCACCCGCAGAATCCCCAGCGCCCCCCTCACGACGGAGGTGGGATCTCTCTCCGCTTCTCTCAACACCATGCTTGTGCAAATCGAACGATCGTTCGCCGCAACCGAGGAATCGGAAGCAAGAATGCGAAGGTTCGTCGCAGACGCGTCACACGAACTGCGCACTCCGCTTGCTGCCATCCAGGGCTACGGGGAGCTGTACCGAATGGGCGCAGTAGATCCCGCCTCCGTCCCGGACGTCATGGGGCGAATCGAAGCTGAGAGTAGGCGAATGGGGACGCTAGTTGAAGACCTGCTCACCTTGGCGAAGCTGGACGACAGACCCGTGCTACAACTCGAAACGGTCGACTTGGTCCAGGTCGCATCGCAAACAGAGTCGGACATGCACGCTATCGACCCCACCCGAAGCGTCACCGTTCAGGGAGTCCACACCCAAAGGGCGCCCTCGCAGCTCAATGTTCTGGCGGATCGAGACCAGATAACTCAGGTTTTCTTGAACCTCGCCGGAAACGTTGTCAGGTACACACCAAAGGGATCACCAGTAGAAATCCTCATCGGAAGCGCAGCCTCCCAGGCCATTGTGGAGTTCCGTGACCACGGCCCCGGGATTCCCCTGGAGGATAGGGCGCAGGTTTTCGAACGGTTCTACCGGACTGGGAAATCTCGCTCAAGAGAGCTGGGAGGCTCTGGGCTCGGTCTTGCGATCGTGCGTTCGATCGTTGAAAGCCACGGCGGAACGGTGTCCCTGTGGGAAACCGACCCCAATGGACTGACGGTGCGGGTCACTCTCCCACTGGAACCCAAAGGTGACGATGAAGAACCAAAGTAGCGACGGGTCCGGAGCCCGGGGCTACGATGGGGCCGTGTGCAAGATCTACGAAGCGAGCCAAAAGACAGGCGCCCGGTGAAAACCGGTTCGGGTTCGCCCCAGTGGTTGGTCACTGCGCTTGACGACTCCCTGGTTGCCCTTGGTGCGACTGCGGACGAGTCCACTCGAAAAAAAGAGATTGGGCGAGTCCTTGACTCGTGGAACATGCGCGGCAGAACGTATCACAACGCCCGCTACCTGGGCCGCGTGCTGGAAAACTTAGGCACACTTGAAGACGCAGCTGTCGACCCGGACGCACTCCGAGTTGCCTTCGCGTACCGCGGAGCGCTTGAAGAAGTCGGGTGGGAAGACTCTGGGCTTGAACCGGTCCCAGCCTCAGTTCCTGCCACCGGTTCACTCAAGGGACTGCTTGATTTGGGGGTCCCGCAGGAGCGAACCGACCGCGTCGCCGACCTGGTCCGGCAACTGAGCTCGCACATTCCGGACGACGACGACCTCGACGCACGCCTAATCATCGACGCAGACATGGCTGTGCTTGCCGCTCCTCCACAGCACTACCGCGCGTTTGTCGACGGGCTGCGACGCGAAAGCCCGCACATGGACTCCGTCTTCTTTCTGCACCATCGACGCAAAGCCATTCAGAGAGTCCTTGCCCGCAGGCACATCTTCTTTTCCCCGTTAGGGCGTAAGTGGGACGAATCAGCACGGGAAAACCTTGAAGCTGAACTCGAGTCCATCGAAGAACAGCTGCTGGGCGCCGGAGAGAGTCTAGAAGACCACACGAAAGAGGCTGACGTTAAGGAGCAGCGGGTCATTCGGCGCTCCATTCGCGTTCCAAGCGTAGCTACAAAACTTGACGCACCCGCGGCACCAAAAAACACAGAAAGCGTGGAGAACGCGGACGAAGACCCTCACGCATCCGCACTGGTCCCCGCCTCCCAGAGCGCGACAACGTCGACGCTTGAAGCGATTCCTGACTTCTGGGCCCGCCCTCCGCGGCATCGCGACCACTGAGAACTCGTCTCTGTCCACAAGGTCCCGTATGGAGCGTGTACACAGAGCCCGCAGCTCGGCCCGCTTCTCCCTTCCGCACTCGGTAAGACTTGGGCGAAACAGGGACCAAGAGGGAGAAACAGATGTCCGTTTACCAAGTCGATTCGGAGCAGCTCACAAGCGCTTCCGCTAACGTTGCCGTTTCGGCCGAGGCCATCCGCAGCTCAGTCGCAGCTATGATGGCGCAGCTCCACGCTCTAGAGGGATCTTGGGTCGGGGGCGCCTCCGCCTCTTTCCAAGCACTCATCACTAGGTGGCACGCAACCCAGCAGCAGGTCGAAGAGTCCCTAGACGCGCTCTCCTCGGCCCTAGCGAGCGCGTCAGCGACGTATGTGGAAGCAGAAAGCGGAGTCGCTTCCATGTTTGCTGGGTAACGCAAGGGCCGGGGACCCCAGTGGAAGTCCCCGGCCCCGCTTTGCTTGGGTCTAGTACATGCCTGCCATGTCGTCTGCGCCACCCGCAGGTGCTGCAGGCTCAGGCTTGTCAGCGATCACCGCTTCCGTGGTCAGGAACATGGAAGCAATAGAAGCTGCGTTCTGAAGAGCCGAACGGGTCACCTTGACCGGGTCCGCGACACCCTGGTCAAGCATGTTGCCGTACTCGCCCGTGGTGACGTTAAGTCCTTCACCGTCCGGGAGGGCAAGGATGCGTTCGACCACAACGCCGCCTTCCAGGCCTGCGTTCTGAGCGATCTGACGCAGGGGCTCCGTAACAGCCTTCTTCACGATCGCGGCACCGGTTGCCTCATCCCCGGTCAGCTCCATTGCGGGGAGAGCCCTGGCAGCAGCTTCAATCAGCGCGACGCCACCACCGGGAACAATGCCCTCTTCGGACGCTGCCCGCGCGTTGCGAATGGCGTCTTCGATCCGGTGCTTACGTTCCTTCAACTCAACTTCTGTCGCCGCACCCGACTTGATGATCGCTACGCCGCCAGAAAGCTTCGCGAGACGTTCGTTCAGCTTCTCCTTGTCATAGTCGGAGTCAGAGTTTTCGATCTCCGCCCGGATCTGCTTCACACGGGCTTCAAGTGCCTCCGGGTCCCCTGCACCATCGACGATTGTGGTTTCGTCCTTGGTGACCACAACCTTGCGAGCAGTGCCGAGGGAGTCCAGGTCGGCAGTCTCAAGGGAGAGCCCAACGGTCTCGGAGATAACCTGCGCGCCCGTCAAGATCGCAATGTCCTGAAGGATCGCCTTACGACGGTCGCCGAAGCCAGGGGCCTTGACCGCAACGGACTTGAAGATCCCGCGGATCTTGTTGACCACTAGTGTCGCGAGCGCTTCACCCTCAACGTCCTCAGCGATGATCAGCAGCGGCTTTGAGGTCTGCATGACCTTCTCAAGTAGTGGGAGCAGGTCCTTGATGGAAGAGATCTTGCCTTCGACCAGCAGCACGTAAGCGTCTTCAAGCACGGCTTCCTGACGCTCAGGGTCGGTCACGAAGTAAGCGGAAAGGTAGCCCTTGTCAAAGCGCATTCCCTCGGTGGTCTCAAGTGTCGTGTCGAAGGAGTTCGTCTCCTCAACCGTTACGACGCCTTCGGCTCCGACCTTTTCGAAAGCCTCAGCAATCAGTTTGCCGATCTCTGGATCGTTAGCGGAGATGGAGGCCGTCGCCGCAATCTGGTCCGTGGTCTCAATCGGGGTCGAGAACTCGTGAAGTTCCGCCACGATCGCTTCCACGGCAGCTTCGATCCCGCGCTTGATCGCAAGCGGGTTTGCTCCCGCCGCGACGTTCCTGAGCCCCTCATTCACCAGGCCCTGAGCCAAAACGGTTGCAGTAGTCGTCCCGTCACCCGCAACGTCGTCGGTCTTCTTAGCGACTTCCTTAACCAGTTCGGCCCCGATGCGTTCGTAGGGGTCTTCAAGCTCGATCTCTTTAGCAACTGAGACGCCGTCCTTTGTGATGGTCGGGGCGCCCCACTTCTTGTCAATCACGACGTTTCGGCCGCGCGGACCAAGCGTCACCTTCACGGTGTCCGCCAGCTGGTTCAGGCCAGCTTCCATGCTGCGGCGAGCTTCCTCGTCGTACGCAATCATTTTCGACATGTTTGTTCCCTTTGCTGTTTGCCGATTCGGCGCGGTTGCACCGGCACCTTTGGTTCTGTCACTCAATGCTTCGGAGTGCTAACAGCTATTCTGGCACTCACAACTGCCGAGTGCAAGAAGGAGGCGTCTCCTTACGGTTCGGTGCGCAGCAGCACTGCCACCTGCGAACTGCCGACTGCGGAGGCATTCTCAACGAGTTCAGTGATCCCTAGCAGCTCGCCGATCTTCGCAGCCGTGGCCTGGTAGCTAGCGTTTTCGTAGTAAACAGTGTTCACGGGGGTGGCCGAGCTATCGGCGTTTCCAGCCCACGCATTCACAAAGCCGGCATTGATCAGGATGTCCGCATTGGTGCCCGCTAAGCCCGCAATGCCAGAGGCGTTCAGGACCACCACGGCAGCGTCATAGTAGATCTCCTCCGCAGGAGCGACCTCCTCGACGATCTCTTCCTCAACGACTTCATTTGGGTCGTCCGGCATGCCGGTCGGGCCCTCTTCAGGCAAAGGTGGCACCAGCTCGGTGTCGCTCTGCGGAATCTCTTCACTCTGCGAAGCTTCCGGCTCGGCAACCACAATTTCTTCTTTTTCAGCGCCCTTGATGAGCGCTGTGGCTCCCCACGCAAGCAGAGGGACTATCAGCAGGACAAGAAGGAATGGCAGGACGGTCTTCCAGGGTGACTTCGGCTTCCGGTGAACCCCTTGGGGTCCATCTGCCGGCACTTCATCGAACTCGTCGTGCGGATACTGAGTACTCACGGCGTCAGCCTACCCGCTGACGGGCGCGGAACTCGGGAGCACACCCCACTAAGTAAACTTTCAGCATGGCAAATCCTCCACCTCTCTCCCAGATCATGGACCCCGGTTGGGCAGCCGCTTTGGCCCCCGTTCTACCGGAAGTGCGGCAGCTGGGCGAAATGCTACGCGACGAGGGTCGAGCAGGACGAGCCTACTTACCGAAACCTAGCCAGATCATGAGGGCTTTCACCTACCCGTTTGAGCAAGTCAAGGTGTTGGTAGTTGGTCAAGACCCCTACCCAACACCCGGACACTCTGTGGGCCTTGCGTTTTCGGTCGAACCCGAGACCCCTCTGCCGGCCTCCCTGCGCAACATCTACCGCGAGTTGGAAGATGACCTGGGTGTTCCGCCCCCGAAGAACGGCGATCTGACTGGGTGGGCTGAGCAGGGCGTCTGTCTGCTCAACAGGGTGCTCACTGTGACGCCAGGGTCACCGAAGTCTCATCGGGGCCGGGGGTGGGAACAGGTAACGACTCAAGCCGTGAAGGCTCTAGCTGAGAGGGACAAGCCGCTGGTTGCGGTTCTTTGGGGTCGCGATGCGCAGGAACTAGAGCCGCTTCTGCGCTCCGCGATGGTCATTGAGTCTGCACATCCGTCCCCGCTTTCGGCCTACCGCGGCTTCTTCGGCTCAAAACCCTTTTCGCAGGTCAACAAGCTCCTGGTCGATGCAGGGACCACGCCCATCAACTGGGCCGCCTAGATCTAGAGCAGCTGGCTTAGAAACCACCCGGCTCCCAGTCGTCGTCGTCGGCTGTGCCGAGCAGGCCGTCGATTTCTGTTTCAGATTCGTCGAGCTCGTCTACCAGGTCCGCGTACCCCGCTAAGACCTCGTCGTTCGGACCTGAGAGCAGGACGGCCTCATCACGCTTGGTTGGGAGCACATCTTGGATGTACGAAGCCAAGACCTCGTCTAGTGGGACGTCGCGGTGTTGCTGCTGCGCCAAGTACCAGCGGTGTTCCATCACCTCGTGGAACAACTGAGCCGGCTCGAGCTTCGCCGAGAACTCGGCTGGTACTCCACCGACTATCGGATCAAAGACCTCATTCATCCAGAGGTGAGCAACCTGTTCCAAACGCAGGTGGGAAAGACCCCTTACCGCCCGGTATGTTTCCAAGTCCTCAAGCATCCGCCGGGCTTGAAGTTCCTCCGCGTCGATCCCCGTCAAGCGCATGATCTGGCGGTGGAAGTGGCCCGCGTCAACCACCTTGGGCTGGATTGCCATTCGGTGCCCGTCGGGTTCTGCGGTCATTGTCAGCTCGCCGACGCTGAACCCGAGATCGGCAAGACGGTCGATGCGTTCCTGGACCTTCCAGCGCTCGTCAGCGCCGATAAGTTCCTTGCCGGTGAGCGCGTCCCAGAGTTCGTTGTACCTGCGAACCAGCCGGTCCCCGATCTCAATGGCGTCCTCGTCTTCAGAAAGAAAGCCACCCGCTTGGAGGTCAAAAAGCTCACCGATGATGTTGGTTCGGGCAAGGTCTAGGTCGTACTCCCTCTGCCCCGTCGTGAGTTGGGTCTGTAGGTCCCCTGTTTCCGCGTCAACTAGAAACGCGGAGAATGACCCTGCGTCCCTGCGGAAAAGGGTGTTGGAGAGGGAGACATCACCCCAGTAGAAACCCAGCAGGTGAAGCCGCACAAGTAGGACCGCAAGGGCGTCCAGCAGCCGATTGACGGTGTCGGGCGCGACGTGCCTACTGAACAGCGCGCGATACGGAAGCGAGAACTCCAGGTGCTCGGTGATCAGAACCGCATTGAGCTCCTCACCGTTCTTGTCCTTCCTCCCCGTGACCACGGCAGTGGGATGGACAGAAGGCGCGTCCTTTCTGGCAAGGTCGCGTAGCAGTTCATATTCTTGGTAGGCGACCGGCTCCCCAATTTCTTTCACGGCGATGACGCGCCCCTCAAGGTTCACAAAGCGAACCACGTGCCTTGAGATGCCTCGCGGGAGAGCCGCCAAGATGTCCTCTGGCCAGTCGGTCAGGGGAAGCTCCCAGGGCAGGTCTAGTAGGGCCGGATCAACTTTCGCGGCTGTGATCTGCAGTGACTGAGGCAAAAGACCTCCATTCGTGAAAGTTGGGTGGCACCATTCGGTGCCACCCAACTTTACTCACGGCTTGCGCCCAAGACCCAGACTTAGATCGGCAGACGCTTACCGGTCGCCTCTGAGAAGATGTGCTGCTGACCCTGGATGACCTCAACGTTCATCACGCTGCCGCCTTCAGGAGCGCTGTTCGGCGCGACACGCACAACAACGCGCTGACCACCGACATCGATCGCGCCGGTGTCGTCGCCGGTCCCAACGATGTGCCCGTAAACATAGGAGTCCGAACCGAGTTCTTCGACCAGGTCAACCATGATCGGGATGACGTCCTTCGCGCCCGGATCAGCGATCTTGAGTCCCTCGGGACGGAAACCGATGACGATCTTGCCTTCGTCCTCAGGAACCATCGCATCCAGCGTGGCCTGCGAAAGCGGAACGCGAGCTCCAGAGAGCACACCAACGTTGCCTTCAACGGTGAAAGTTGCAAGGTTCATGGCGGGAGAACCGATAAAGCCAGCAACGAACTTGTTCGCGGGCTTTTCGTACATGTCGCGTGGGCTCCCGACCTGCTGCAGGACGCCGTCCTTCATGACCGCAATCCGGTCGCCCATGGTGAGGGCTTCGGTCTGGTCGTGGGTGACGTAGACGGTAGTCACGCCCAGGTTGCGCTGCAGCGATGCGATCTGCGTGCGGGTCTGAACGCGGAGCTTCGCGTCAAGGTTCGAAAGGGGTTCGTCCATCAGGAACACCTGAGGCTTGCGTACGATGGCGCGTCCCATAGCGACACGCTGACGCTGACCACCGGAGAGAGCCTTGGGCTTACGGTCAAGGTAGGGCACCAGGTCCAGAATCTTTGCCGCTTCATCCACGCGCTCGCGGATTTCAGCCTTCGGGCGACCAGCGATCTTCAGGGCGAAGCCCATGTTGTCGCGAACGGTCATGTGCGGGTACAGCGCGTAGTTCTGGAAAACCATCGCGATGTCGCGGTTCTTAGGCTGGACATTGGTGACGTCGCGGTCGCCAATCAGGATCCGGCCAGAGTTCACGTCCTCAAGACCTGCGAGCATGCGCAGGGAGGTCGACTTGCCGCAACCGGAAGGGCCGACCAGAACCAGGAACTCGCCATCAGCAATCTCCAAGTTCAGCTTGTCGACTGCGGGATGGTCAGAGCCCGGGTAGATCCGGGTCGCGTTGTCAAAAGTTACACTTGCCACTATTTCTCCTCCACCGGCAGGTACGTGCCGGACGTTCCGTTGTAGAGACTTGCAAAACTACTTTGTTTGAGGCCTGGTCGACACCGCCCCGGGCCCAAAACGAAGCCTAACACGCACCGTGACGGCGAACCATAGACTGGTGCGGTGATCTTTGAGCGCTACAGCACTCCCGATGCGCCTCCCCCTCACCCTTCGGAGCCGGAACAGGTACCTGTCGCTCCCACCAGCTTCCCCTCGATCCCTGGCTACGAGTTCCTAGGGCCATTGGGCAGTGGCGGAAGCGGGACCGTTTGGCACGTGCGGGACGGGGCCGGCCAGGAAGCAGCGCTGAAGCTGTTGCACCCCGCAGAATCGCAGACGGAAACGGCCCGGGAAAGGCTGCACCGGGAAGCACGACTAGTGAACAAGGTCCGGGGAAACACCGACAGCTCCAAAGGTGACGGGCTTGCCCGCGTGCTAGACATCGAAGCAGACGCACTCACACCGTTCGTGGTCACCGAGCTGGTGAGGGGCCCGACCCTAGAACAGTTGGCCGGCGACAGTCGGGGCTTACCTTTGGGGCAAGTGCTCGCGCTCGGCTTGGAACTTGGGGAGATCCTAGACCGCGTTCACGACGCCGAGTTTGCGCATCGCGACCTCAAACCCGGAAACGTGATCATCTCCGAGTCGGGCCCTGTTCTCATCGACTTCGGCATCGCTCAAGGAGATAGGGATCCGCGCCTCACTTCCACCGGGTTCGTGACGGGCACCCCCGGCTACGTTGCCCCCGAACTCCTGCAAATGGAGGTTCCCTCTCCGGAAGACTGGAAAGACGGAGACTGGTTCGCTCTCTCCGCCCTCCTGTGCTTCGCTGCGACAGGAAGACCACCGTTTGGCGCCGGCCAAACCGAAGCCACTCTCCACCGCGTCTTCACGGGGGACGTCGACACCGACGGCCTGGACGAACAGTCCGCGCAGGCTTTTCGAGCGGCTCTGGCCCCGCGTCCCGAAGACAGAATCTCTACGCGGGGGCTGCTTGAAACGCTTTCTTGGCAGCCGGACCAGACGAAGCGTCTCCAGGACCAGACGAAACAGTTGGATCAGACGCTTCAGGGCGGGCTAGCCCAGACGGAGATAGACCGGGACGACTGGGGTCACAACCAGGACGTGCCGGGCTGGTCGCTCGTAGCCCCCTATGTTCACGCAGAGCCCAAGCGCACCTGGTGGCTGGCTCTTCTCTTTTTTGCGGTCCTCGCCGCGATCCCTGCCAAGCTTGGACCAGGATGGCTCGCCCTAGGACCGGCTTCCTTGCTACTCACGCAGGTGGCAGGCCGCGTGGAGCTGAGCGTCGCGAAGCGCCGAAAAAGTTGGGGCGCCAAGCGAGACACAGACGCCGCGGTCGCGTGGGCGACAAGCCCGTGGGCGTTCTTCGTTGCATCGGCAGCGTTGCTCCCGGGGTTAGCGGCTGGCTTCGCAACTTTTGTCGCTGCCGGGTCGCTGGGCCAGTACCTCGTTTTGTACGCCAACGGCGACGCAGCAAGCATCACCGACTTCTGGCATTGGCTCTTTACCCCGGCGCTCCAATCACTGCTGTCCCCCTGGGTCTTGGCGTTGGCTGGGTGGTTGGGGTTCGTCTTGTGCTGGTCGCTTCCCACAAGCCTCTGGTCCCGGACGGGAACCTACCGAATCATCCAGAGCGCTCTACCTAACGTCTGGTGGCGTCTCATCTTTGGGGCTCTGCTGCTCCTTGCTCTGATCGGGATGGCCGCTGCAAGCTCTTTCCTCCCGCAGTAAGACCCAGAGTCAGTGAGGCCCGGAATGAGGATCGTCCCAATCAGGCTCGAGACCCCCGGCCGCAGACCTCGCCTTGCTAAGCTCCCCTGAGCGAATGGCCGCAGAGATTCGGTGAGGTAAGCATGGTGAAAAAGAAGCAGTCCGCAGCAGAGCGCGATGTCCGTTTGAAGGCCGCGGCGATGCGTGAGGCGCAGGCAAAAGCAGAGAAGCGAACGCGCAACATAATCATCGGCGTTGTGTCTGTACTAATCCTGGCGATTGTCGCAGCGATCATCTACATCATCGCGAGTAAGCCAGGCCGCGGTGGGGCCGCTGACGGGGTGCCGGCTGAGTTTGATGCGGGCCAAGGAATCTCCATCAGCGCGGACGGGGTCAGCTCGTCGACAGGTAGCGGAGAAAACGACCTGGACTTCTACTTCGACTACACCTGCGGCGGCTGCCTGATGACCGACTCCACCGTGGGTCCTTATCTTTTTGAAGGCGCCGAAGCAGGCGACTTCACATTCGTGATGCACCCGGTGCTGACTTCTGCTGGCGCCTACAACACTGCGGCCACCGCAGCTGCCATTGTTGTCGCCGCAGAGGATCCCGCAAAGTTCCAGGCAGTCCACGAAGCTATGATTGCCTTCGCTTTGGAGTCCATGCTCGCCCAAGAAACCGAGGTACTAGTCAACCTTGACGCTTCTAAGGAAGAGGTGGCAAGGATCGCCACTGAGCAGGGAGTTGACGAGTCTCTAATTGCTTCCTTCGACACTGACGCGGCCCAGTCCTACCTGGAGGCCTCATCCAACAACTGGATGACCAGGGAAGTTGAGGGACGCGACCGCGTTGCTTCACCCGAGTTCGTCTACAGGAGCACAAAGATCGCTGCTCAGGGTGATGATGGCGAACAGATGTACTCATCGCTGCTCGCGGCAATGAGTGAGCTGGGCGGCAACTAGGGGCGACAGACACCACACCGCACTCTTTGACTAGCCCACCGCCATTCGTAATGATTGGTGGAACGCCACCTTAGCTCAGTTGGTAGAGCAACTGTCTTGTAAACAGTAGGTCATCGGTTCGAGTCCGATAGGTGGCTCGGCTCACGCCTAGCACCGGGCGGCTGCCGCACCGCGACCTCTATGATGTCCCTATGGCTTGGTTACTTGTTGCTCTGTTGGTCCTGTGGGTTTTCCTTGCGATCCTTGGGTTCGTCATCAAAGGCCTGATGTGGCTCGCGTGGGTTGCGATCATCCTGGTTGCGATCACTATTGTGATCATGTTCGTCGCCAAGGTCTTCTCAAACGACTAGCTTCAACCCGTTGGGTTAAGGCAACTCCCACTCCTTTGGCACGGGGCGGTCGTCCAAGAAAATGTCGGGGTCGCGTTCTAGCAACGCGGTCGCTACCCGATTTACGGCGGGCGCTGTAGTGATCAAGAGTTCCGCGTCCCCGAACTTTGCTACCTGGAGGTCTCCGTTCTCCTGGAGCACCGGCCGCAGTTTCCCGTAGTTCTCTGAAATGTCGGGGATGGGAGCGGAATGCACGTTCTGCGGCGTCTGGATAAGACTCCCACCGGACCGAACCGCCAACTCGGTCGGCTTTTCCGCAAGCCGGTTCGGGATTGTGTTCCACTCCTCAACCCCATGCACGAAGGTATTGCGCGTCATGGGAACACCGAGGAACAGGATGTACGCGCCGCGGTCCAGCAGTCGCCCGTAGACCCCGCCCTGGGAACACGGGGTTCGCGTCAGTTCCTCGCCCGCCGTGAACTTCTGAGCATCTTCCCCCAGGGCGGCGACCGAGTGGGTGGGGTGCAGTGAGCGCACCGTCTCGGGGCGTTTCCAGAACAGGTTCGTCAGGACCCCAACACAGGAGAGGGAACTCTCCGGATCGAAAACGTCGCCGTCCTTGTTGACGGTCTCCCAGGTGTGGGTAGGAAGAACCAGAAGCCCTGGCTCGAAGTACTCAGCAAGTGCGTCAAGGACAGTGTCCGCGCGGCCCTCAACCTCCCCTATCGCCTTCATCGAGGAATGCAGCAGAACGGTTGCGTCCCGGGGAATCCCGCTCGCAGCAAGGTCGTCGATCAAAGATTCTTTAGTGTGCACCGGGTGCTCCCTCCGCGTTTGTTCTGTCAGGCTCCCAAATCAGCACCGTCGCACCCGCACCCTTCGCCTGCAGGAGCATTTTGTCGCCCTTAAGATCCGGCGCCTCCCCATGGACGAGGGTCGCACCCGCCAAACCCGGAAACTCACCGACATCCAGCTCGAGGGACGCGTGAGCCGCCCTTGAGACGTGGACTAACGCCGTCTGCTCCTCAGCTTCACGTAAGAAGACGACTGCGTCATCGGCTGTAATGAGCCAGCGCAAACCTCCGTGTTGGAGCGCGGGGAGAGTTCGCCGGAGCGTAGCGAGCTTCTGGTAGATCTGGTAGATGTCCTGGTCCCAGGCGGTTTGGGTGTTGGGTTCGGATCCGTCCTCCCCCGGCCACGGCATGGTTCGTCTGCCGTCCTCACCGGTCAGGCCCTCCATCCCGACCTCTCCCCCGTACTCAACCATTGGGACGCCCGGCATAGTCATCAGCAACGCAACAGCGGCTTCCAGCTTCCCCAAATCACCTCCGACTAGGGTCAGAATCCGGGCAGTGTCGTGGGATTCCAGGATGTTCAGGGACGCGACCCGGTTCGCCCAGGGGATCCGGGAGCAGAAGTCTTCGATGGTATCCACCATCAAAGACCCGGTGACCAGGGGTGCGGCACCCGCCCAGCGAATCGGGACACCGGGGTCTCGCAGCCAACCCCAGACGGGGAACGTGAAGCCCTGGTAGTTCATCACTCCGTGCCAACCGTCCCCTTGAAGGTCGCGGGTGTAGTCGAAGAAGTGCTCGGCGACAACGTACGCGTCTTCACGTTCGCTGGTAGCACCTGCACGGACGGCCCTCGCTACCTCGTGTGTGAAGTCATCGTTCTTGGAGCGTCCGGTCATGTTGGCGACGTCAATCCGCCAGCCGTCTAGGCCCACCGCCAGCCACTTGCGAAGCGGACCCGAATCCCCCTCGAACAGCTGCCTTCGCACATCGGGACTGGAGTAGTTCAGTTTTGGCAGGCTGGCGTGTCCCAACCAGCCGATGTAGGTGCCATCATCATTCCAGTAGTAGTAGTCGCGCTCGCTGGCTCCCGCGTCGCTCTGGGCTGCGGCGAACCAGTCGTGGTGGCTGCCAGTGTGGTTGGTGGTGAGGTCACCTATGACCCGAACGCCCCTCCCATGGGCCGCCTCTAGCAGGCGCCCTAAGGCCGGCTCTCCGCCCAGGTGCGGGTCAATGACGTCGAAGCTCGCGGCGTCGTACCTGTGGCTTGAATACGCGGGGAAAATCGGCGTCAGGTAGATGACGTTCGCGCCTAGACCTGAAATGTGGTCGATGCGCTCGGCAATCCCGTCTAAGTCGCCGCCGTAGAACTGGCGCCCAGCGGTTCCTCGTTCGTCTATGACGGACGCTTCCCAGGGTTCGCGGATCGCCCAATCAGGGGCCGGGTCCACGTGCTTCCCTGTGCTTGCAAAACGGTCCGGGAAGATTTGGTAGACAATCGCCTCGGCAAGCCAGGCGGGCGGGTTCGGGTGCGTCGTGATGCGAAAGTCGGAGTCGTCTGGGACACTGCGGCACCAGAGCCCCTGTCCGTTCAGAGTCTTGAAGGAATCTGGCGCGCTTTCAAGCACAAAACGGTAGGACAGAACCGGGTTGTTCAAGACCAACTCTGCGCTCCACCACGTCCCAGCCGGCATTTCTGCCTGCACCTTCATCGGGTGCAGTTCCATTTCCCCGTCATGGACGGTCCGGACCTGCGCCGCGTGGACTGCGGACCCGTTGGGGACCCAAAGCCGCACCGTGACTGTGTCGCCGAGCCGAGGATCTTGAGGATGGACGTAGAGCGCTGAGCCGTCGTGGTGAGGCTGACCGGCTACAAACAAATCCTGTTTCACCATGGGTCAAGCCAACCACAGTTCTGAGTGTCGGCAGTCTCTAGAGAGCAGGTCAGGATCAGCGCGCCCTTTTGTTGCGGACCTCTACGCCGCAAGCGAAAGACAGTCGAAGCCCCCACTTGTTTGTAACACTGTCAGGTGCTTGCCAGCTCTAGCCCGGGCTAGACTTAACTGCCGGATGAAAGCCAGTTTTCTACAAGGAGTATCTGTTCATGTCCAGAGATTTCACCTCTGAGCTAGGCGCGTTTGTGCGAGCCGCCTCAGGCAAGGCCGCACAAAACTCGACGACACTGGAGTTTTGGCAAGGCCTTTCCGCCCTAGTGGTCGACAAGATCGCTGACGACTGGGACGCAACCGTCTCCACCTACCAACAGGGGCGCCAGGCGCACTATTTCTCTGCTGAGTTCCTTGAAGGACGGGCTCTTCTCAACAACCTTGTCAACCTGGGCTTGCTGGAAGACGCTAAGGAAGCCCTTGCTTACTACGGCCAGGACTTGACCGCGGTCCTGGAGGCCGAAAAAGACGCGGCTCTTGGCAACGGCGGTTTGGGGCGCCTCGCCGCCTGCTTCTTGGATTCGAGCGCGACCATGGACCTGCCCGTGACAGGGTACGGAATCCTGTACCGCTACGGCCTGTTCCGCCAAACCATCGATGATGGCTTTCAGAACGAGCACCCCGATGCCTGGATGGAAGAGGGCTACCCCTTCGTCATCCGTCGTGAAGAACAGACCAAGAACGTTCACTTCGCCGACATGGACGTCCGCGCCGTCCCCTACGACATGCCGATCATTGGCTACGACACCAGCAACGTGAACACTCTGCGTCTCTGGAAATCAGAGCCGATGGAAGACTTCGACTACGACGCTTTCAACTCACAGCGTTTCACCGACGCGATCGTTGAACGTGAACGTGTTGCGGACCTTTGCAGGGTCTTGTACCCGAACGACACGACGTACGAGGGCAAGGTGCTCCGTGTCCGCCAGCAATACTTCTTTGTTTCGGCTTCGCTGCAGGCCATCGTTGAGAGCTATAAGGAAGTTCATGGGAACGACCTGAGCGAGTTCAGTAGGTTTAACTCGATCCAGCTGAACGACACACACCCGGTGCTCGCAATTCCAGAGCTCATGCGCCTTCTCATGGACCAGGAGGGTCTGGGTTGGGACGCCGCGTGGAAGATCGTTGAGAAGACCTTCGGTTACACGAACCACACCGTCCTTGCTGAGGCCCTGGAAACCTGGGAGATTCAAATCTTCCAGCAGCTGTTCCCCAGGATCCTGGAGATCATTCAGGAAATCGATCGCCGTTTCCGCGAAGAGCTCAGGAAGTTGGGTGTCGACGAGTCCACCATCGAATACATGGCGCCGGTGTCTGGCGGACGCGTTCACATGGCTTGGATCGCTGTCTACGCCTCGTACTCCGTGAACGGCGTCGCGGCACTACACACCGAAATCTTGAAGCGAGACACGCTGAAGGACTGGTACGCACTCTGGCCAGAACGCTTTAACAACAAGACGAACGGTGTCACGCAGCGTCGCTGGCTGAACGGTTGCAACCCAGAGCTGTCAGCTCTGCTGACACGCGAGCTTGGCTCGGACGAATGGGTTACGAACCTGCCTGCTCTTGAGAAGCTTTTGTTCCGCATGGATGATGACGCTCTGATGAAGGAGCTCATGGATATCAAGCGGAACAACAAGGTGCGTTTCGCAACTTGGCTTGAAGGGCGCCAGGGGGACCAGATCCCAATCGATGCGATCTACGACGTACAAATCAAGCGCCTGCACGAATACAAGCGTCAACTGCTGAACGCCATGTACATCCTGGATCTCTACTACCGGATCAAAGAGAACCCGAAGCTTGACGTGCCCCCGCGGGTCTTCATTTTTGGTGCGAAGTCGGCCCCGGGTTACAAGCGGGCGAAAGCAATCATCAAGCTGATAAATGAGGTTGGGCGGATCGTCAACAACGATCCTGACACTAAGGACATCATTCGCGTTGTGTTCATTGAGAACTACAACGTGACGCCCGCCGAATACGTCATCCCCGCAACGGACGTCTCTGAGCAGATCTCCACTGCGGGTAAGGAAGCGTCTGGCACGGGCAACATGAAGTTCATGATGAACGGCGCTCTCACCCTTGGAACCCTGGATGGGGCTAACGTTGAGATTGTTGAGGCTGTTGGTGACGACAACGCTTACATCTTCGGCGCTAAGGAAGAGGAGCTCGAAGAGCTTCGGAAGACCTACCGCCCTCGCGACCTCTACGAAACGGTGCCGGGGCTGAAGAAGGTCCTGGACGCGTTCACTGACGGGACACTGGACGATGGGGGCAGTGGCGACTTCCACGACCTTGCCGTCTCGCTGCTTGATGGGTCCTCTTGGGAGCCCGCGGACGTCTACTACCTGCTGGGCGACTTTGATGCTTACCGTGAGGCTCGCGACCGGATGGCAGAGGACTACCGCGACCAGCTGTCCTGGGCGCGAAAGTGCTGGATCAACATTTGCGAATCCGGCCGGTTCTCTTCTGACCGCACCATCGGCGATTATGCGGATGAGGTCTGGAAGATCCACCCCGAGCCGATTGAGCAGCCCGCCTAAGCTGTTTTAGTAACTGCGAGCCAAGGGGGCCGCTGGGCGTTTCCCAGCGGCCTTCTTGCTACCTTGACTCCATGGCACTGATCATTCCTTTTGGCGGTAAGACTCCAACCATCCATCCCACGGCTTTCGTTGCCCCGAACGCAACGCTGATCGGCGACGTTCATGTTGGGCCTAGGGCTTCCATCTGGTTTGGGACGGTCTTGCGAGGGGACATGGACCGGATTGAGGTGGGTGAGGGCAGTAACCTCCAGGACGGCGTCGTAGCGCACACCGACACGGGGGTTCCGACCAGCATTGGTAAGAACGTTGGAGTCGGTCACCTAGCTCTAGTCCACGGCACGACTGTCAAGGACGGCTGTCTGATCGGCATGGGAGCCAAGCTGCTCAACAACTCACTCGTGGAGGAGGGGGCCTTCGTTGCGGCAAGCGCACTAGTTCTGGAAGGCCAGGTAGTCCCCTCGGGTCACCTTGTGGCCGGTGTCCCCGCAAAGGACCGCGGGCTCATGGACCCTGAGCTTCAAGAACGCGTCCGAATCAACGCTTTCCGCTACCAGGAGCTGGCGCAGGCCTACCTGTCCCAAGGTATCGGCACCCAAGACTAACCTCGGAAGCCCGCCCTTCAGCCCGTCTTTGTTTCGGCCGCGTGCCCTGTGGGTTTTGGCCGCGCATCGTCCCGCCATCACGGCGACATACGGGGGTTTTCGGGGACGATGCGCGGCCAAAACCCACACGATGCGCGTCCGAAACCAGGAAGACTATTCGGAGCGGAGGGCCTCCACCGGGTCCTTGCGGGAAGCGGCGGAGGATGGGATCAAGCCGGCGATGTAGGTGAGCCCCATGCTGATCAAAACCAAGATGACCCCTGCCTGCCACGGCAAAATCGCAACGGGGTAGATGCCCCACTTGGCGTTCACGAACGCATTGACTGGCAAGGTGAGCAGTAAAGTCACACCAATCCCCATCAGGCCAGCCACAAGCCCAACGATGAGGGTTTCCGCGTTGAAAACGCGCTTGATGTCTTTCTTCGATGCGCCGATGGAACGAAGGATCCCGATCTCCTTCTTACGTTCCAGCACCGAGATGTAGGTGATGACCCCGATCATGATCGAGGAAACCACCAGGGAAATCGCGACGAAAGCTACGAGCACGTAGGACACGACGTTGATGATTGTCGTCACCGAGGACATGAGGACCCCAACCAGGTCCGTGTAGGTTATGACCTTGCCGTCCTGGCCTGCGTCTATCGCGTCCTGGTTGTACTGGTCCAAGATCCCAATAACCGCATCTTTGGACTCAAAGTCCAGTGGATAAATGTCGATGGACGAAGGTTTCGCAAGGTTCGCCCAGCCGAGCTTCGCCATGTTCGCCTCAAAAGAGCTGGTCTGGGAGGACATCATGCCCATCACTACAGCCGCAAGCTCATCTTCCGTCAGGTTGAACTTGAACGCGCCCTGAAACGCTTCCGTGTCCATGGTCATAGCGGAAGCCATGTTGTCCGCTAGAGAACCCATCGCGTCGCCGATGGAGGCCGCAATTTGTTCTTGCAGCGCTGGCATCAGCTGGGATTCAATCTGTTTTGTCATTACAGCCATCACTTGGGACATGTAAGAGGACATGACCTGCTGCATCTGCGCTTCCATTGCCGCAGAGTTCGCTTGAAGCTGCTTACTAATCGCGTCGGTGATGGCCTCAACGA
>CAYFUU010000007.1:0-61204 GCA_964346595.1 uncultured Actinomyces sp. | reverse complement strand
ACCGGGACGTCACCTTCAAGGCGACGCTTCTTGCGCGAGGACTTGTGTTCCAGCAAGTGGCGGCGGCCAGCCTGTTCGCGCATCAGCTTCCCAGAGCCCGTTGTGCGAAAACGCTTCTTGGCACCGGAGTGAGTCTTGTTCTTCGGCATCTTCTTATCCTGTTTCTTACTTAGGCTGCGCTTGGCGGGAGCCGCGCAGAAGTCTTGACTTAGTTGTCTTCGCCGCCTTGGGCTGCAGCAGTCCTAGCGGCGTCGCGTTGCGCCCGCTCCTCATGCTTCGCCCGGCGAGCCGCACGTTCCGCCCTGCGCCGTTCACGCTGGTCGGTCATGGCGTCGGCCTTGCGCCTGGTCGGTGCCAAAACCATGGTCATGTTGCGCCCATCCTGCCTAGGCAGCGATTCGATGGTGCTGATTTCCTGCACCTGCTCCGCAAGCCGTTGCAGCAAACGGATGCCCGCTTCGGGGCGAGACTGCTCACGGCCACGGAACATGATCATGACCTTGACCTTGTCCCCTTGTTCAAGGAACCGGCGAACGTGCCCCGTCTTCGTTTCGAAGTCGTGTTCGTCGATCTTGATCCTGAAGCGGATTTCCTTCAGCTGCGTGTTCGCCTGGTTGCGCCTGGCATCACGCGCCTTCTGGCCCGCTTCGTACTTGTACTTCCCGTAATCCATCAGTTTCGCAACCGGCGGCTTGGCTCCGGGCGCCACTTCTACCAGGTCCAAACCGGCTTCTTCGGCGACCCGTAGCGCGTCTTCAACGCGCACCACGCCGACCTGCTCCCCTGCGGGTCCGACTAGTCGGACCTCCGGGACACGGATGCGTTCATTTACACGGGGTTCGCTGATGGGAAACTCCTTTCAAGATCCATCGCTGGGCAAAGAAAAACTCCGTACCCAAAACGTGCACGGAGGAATCCCGCAAGAGGGCACATTGGCCCGCTCGGGTTACCCGGGACCTTCTTTTTCCTTCCCTGCCAAGAGGCTGGGCCTGGCCTGGGTCCCCAGGTGGGATCACTCCACTTACGTGGGCCCGCTCGAAAGCGAGCCTTACGGTCGTCTAAACCCTAGCAGGCCCCCACAAATGCCTGTCGGTGTCCGAGGGGAGCTTGGTGGTGGACTCACTCACACCTAGGCACCCGCGACGGGCCTGGGAACCAGTTCGACGCTTTGTGCGGCCTCTTTCAGCATCGGGTCCGTGCTGACCGCTTTCATCGCAGCAGCCAAGCTCGCTTTTCCCTCTGCGGGACCAGCACTGCCCTTGAGCTTCTGAGGATCGATGTAGAGGTCGACTGCGACCCCGCCGTCCCAAGACCCACTGCCGTAGGGAGCGGCAGGCCTCAGTTTCAGTCCAACAACCCCTGGCGAAGCCTCCTGAGCCCTCGCCTTCAGAGCCTTCACCAGTTCGGGATTGTCCCACGCGGGCAACCACGCGTCCCCCGCGGCAAGAGCCAAGACGGCGGGACGAGGGATGATAGTTCGTCTCTTCGAGCCCGGGTTGAGCGTGATAGTTTCAGAATCCGTAGAAGCAACTGCAGCAACCGCGACCCGAAAGCTCTTCATGGTCATTGGCCGACCCTTGGGATCCCAGCGAAACAGCTCATCCGCTGACGTGAACGCGACCACGGAGCTCCCGTAGGGACTGTCCGTTGTTTGGAGCGGTGAGGTCCTGGGGTCCAGCGGCTTGTGGTCGGGGTCTTCCGGATCAGCCTCAACCGTCACCGGGACAATCAGCCTTTCTTGTTCGAGGGCGCTCACAAGCGCTTGAACTCGCTGTGCGGACTGCTCTGGCGTCTTTTCGGGCAGCTCCCAGGCAGCCTGCGTCAGCGGTAGGGCCTCCCCGACGTCACGGCGGTTGGGCCGCATCAAAAGCCGCATGGCCAAGCGGTCCTTCATGGCCTGAGTGAACTCTTCTGCAGGCCGGAGCCGGGGTTCTTTGGAGCTCACTGGACTCCCTGCGCGGCCTCGAGCGCTTCTTCAAGCGTGAACTTCCCAGCGTAGAGAGCCTTACCAACGATGGCGCCCTCCACACCTAGTGGAACAAGTTCCCGGAGGTTCGCAATGTCTTGCAGCGTTGAGACCCCACCAGAAGCAATCACGGGGGCGTCGGTAGCTGCACAAACCTGCTCCAGCAGTTCAAGGTTGGGGCCGCTCAGCATCCCGTCGCGCCCTACGTCGGTTACGACGTAGCGACTGCAACCGACCCTGTTGAGCCGCGCCAGGGTTTCCCAAAGGTCCCCACCGTCCTTCGTCCACCCTCTTGCAGAAAGGGTGTGCCCGCGAACGTCTAAACCCACGGCGATGCGGTCACCGAACCGTTCAATGGCTGATTCGGTCCACTCGGGGTCCTCAAGCGCGGCGGTCCCAAGATTCACCCGGGTCGCTCCCAGGTCAAGCGCACGCAGCAGACTGTGCTCGCCCCTGATGCCGCCTGAGAGTTCAACATAGAGGTCCGTCGCGGCGATCACGTCAGCCAAGACCTGCGTGTTGTTCCCACGGCCGAACGCGGCATCCAGGTCGACTAGGTGAATCCAACTGGCCCCTGCGTCCTGGAAATCGCGCGCGATTTCCGGGGGGTTCCCGTAAATAGTCTCAGTCCCTGCGCGGCCCTGCTCAAGGCGGACGGCACGACCGTCAACCACGTCAATGGCGGGCAGTAGGGTGAGGACGTCAGACACAGTGGTCTCCTTTTCTGGGGTGTGCCCGGTCAGTGGCGGAAATGAGGGCCGCGAAGAAACCCGGTCCACTTGTTTCGCCTAGCTAGCGCGTCCGCTTCATCGGGTGTGATGCGTCCAAGGAGCAGCTCCTCAGCGACTTCGCCCGCTTTAGCTAGCACCAGGCCTGCTGAAAGCTTCTCTTCAGGCAGCCCGTTCACGAAGCGCCTGGCAGTGATTGTCCCGCTGACACCTTCAGAGTCTGCGCTGGTCCACGAGGTAAGGGCGACAGCACCGCCACCCGCCATCTTTGAGATCAGAGAAGCCATCGCGGCAACTTCTTCAGGGACGGGCCGGTCTTCACCAAGAAGAGCCATGAACTCTTCTTCTTCAGTTGGAGCGCTCTGCTCAAGTTCCAGGAAAGCCGCACTCCCCGTATCGACTTTGATGACGGGCGCGCTGTTGCCGACAAGTTGGAGCCCTGCAGCAAGAGCCGCGGGGGCGTCGATGGGTGACAAGATCAGGGCTCGACAGGTCCCCTTAGTGGTCTCAGAGAGGTCTTCCGGATCGGTCATAGCGCACCCTTTGTGGAGGGCACCCCAACCACGCGCGGGTCAACTTGCACTGCTTCGCGTAGGGCTAGCGCAAGCGCCTTGAACTGGGCCTCAACAATGTGGTGGGGGTCGCGGCCGTACAGCAACGTGACGTGCAAACAGATTTGGGCGTTGAACGCGAACGACTCGAAGACGTGAGTTGTCAGGGCCCCAGTGAAGTGTCCGCCGATCAGGTGGTACTCGTGACCAGCGGGCTCGCCGCCGCAGACGCAGTACGGTCTTCCAGAAACGTCAACCACGCACCTAGCCAAAGCCTCATCAAGCGGAGCAAAACCGGTCCCGTAGCGGCGGATCCCCACTTTGTCGCCAAGCGCCTGCCGGAACGCAAGCCCCAGGGTGATCGCGGTGTCCTCTACCGTGTGGTGTGCGTCGATGTGGGTGTCGCCTGTCGCGCTCACATCGATGTCGATCAGTGAGTGCTTTGCGAGCGCGTGAAGCATGTGGTCGAAGAACGGCACTCCGGTCGACACGTGGGCCGCGCCGGTGCCGTCCAGGTTGAGAGAGACTGTAACGGAAGATTCGGAAGTCTCGCGGCTGACTGTCGCAACCCGGTCTGTCCCGCTCACAGGGCCTCCTTCAGGGCGTCAAGAAACGCCTGGTTCTCTTCTTCTGTCCCAACTGTAACCCGCAGCGCCCCCTCTGGCCCCACCTCACGGATCAGGACTCCCTGGTCAAGCAGGCGCCGCCACGTGCGACTTCGGTCTTCTAGTCCCCCAAACAGCAGGAAGTTGGACTGCGAGGGCCACACTTTCAGCCCTAGTGAGCGCAGCTCCGAGGCAAGACGCTCCCGCCTTTTACGGATCTGGTCTACCTGCTCCAGTTGTCGGTCAGCGTGGTCCAGCGCTGTTAGGGCTGCAGCTTGAGTAACCAGGGACAGGTGGTAGGGAAGACGAATCCTCATGATCTGGTCAATGACTGCAGGGGCTGCCACCATGTAGCCGAGTCTGAGCCCAGCAGCGGCGAAAGCCTTCGACATTGTCCGCGTCACAACAAGGTTCGGGTGCGAACTCAAGATGGAAAGCGCCGATGGTGCGCCCGGGTCGCGGAACTCCGCGTAGGCCTCATCCACGACCACCAGCGTGGACACCTTGCCCTGAGAAGGCTCTGGCGCGTCCCAGTCATCGTGGAGAGGGAAAGACCGGACCGGACCCGTAGTCTTCGCCGCGAGGAGGATCTCTTCTAGCTCCCGAAGGGGAACGGCTCCCCCGGTCGGGTTGTTGGGGCTGGGGATGAAGACTACGGCCGGGCGCCACTTCACCATCGCGTCAATCAGGGTGCTCGAATCGAAGCTCCCGTCAGCCGTCCAAACCTGTTTGAAGTCAGTGAACGTGTCGCGAGCGTACTCCTGGTACATGGAATAGGTGGGGCCTTCGGTGAGCACCGCACGGTCCGGGCCTCCGAACGCTTGAAGCAGCTCAAGCATGATTTCGTTGGACCCGTTAGCTGCCCAAACCTGATCTGCGGCGACCGTCACCCCAGACTCATCGAAGATGTAGCGGGCAAGGCTTGCCCGGAGCGCAAGAGCATCCCTATCCGCGTAGCGGTTTAGGCCGCGAGCCGCCTCCTTCACGGCGTCACCAATGGACTGCACGACCTCTTCGGTGGGGGGATGAGGGTTTTCGTTGACGTTGAGCCGGACAGGTACGTCCAGCTGTGGGGCTCCGTAAGGCTGAACCTTCCGGAGGTCTTCACGCAGGGGAAGTTCAAGAATCTCTGCTTCACCCCGCCCTTCCCCTTTTGTTCTGAGTTCTGCCGCACGCGCATGGGACGGCAAGCCCTCAGCGTTCGCAAGCACAGCAAGCGGTCCCACCACCTGGCTCAGAGCGTCCTGGTCATAGTCGATCACCTGCACGCTGCGCAGGTAGGCGGTGGAGTTCAGTCCAGAAGAGTAGCGGGCGGTGCCCCCTGTTGGCAGCACGTGGTTGGAGCCCGCGACATAGTCGCCCAGGGGAACAGGAGAGTAGTCACCGACAAATACTGCGCCGGCGTTCTTCACGTCTAGTGCCAGCTCTAGCGCGTCTTCAGTGACGATCTCAAGGTGCTCTGGCCCGTAGGCTTCCACGACCTCTAGGCCGGCGGCGGTGTCACCGACCAGCACAATCGCAGACTGGGGTCCCGACAGCGCTTCCCTAATGCGGGAAGAGTGAGGGGCGTCTTCCACCTGGCGAGTGATCTGTCCCCCCACTGTCGTCGCCAGTTCAGGCGAATCCGTCACCAAGACAGCTGCAGCGGCAGGGTCGTGTTCGGCTTGGGAGATTAGGTCGGCAGCGACGTAGCTGGGGTTCGCCGAGGCGTCCGCAAGGACCATGATTTCGGTGGTGCCAGCTTCTGAGTCAATCCCGCAGACTCCTTGCACTGCGCGTTTCGCTGCGGCAACGTAAATGTTGCCGGGTCCCGTGACCTTGTCGACCGGCTTGCAGGTGTAGCCCGGCTCCGTGAAACCGTAGGCCAGGGCTCCGATCGCTTGGGCTCCCCCGACCGCGATGACCTCCGTGACACCTAGCATTCGGCAAGCCGCAAGAATCGAGGGGTGCGGGAGGCCTCCGAACTCCTTTTGCGGAGGTGAGGCGACGACCAGAGAGGGAACTCCGGCGACCTGCGCGGCCACCACGTTCATGACGACAGACGAGGGATAGACGGCCAGCCCGCCCGGCACGTAAAGCCCGACCCGGCCTAGTGGCACCCAGCGTTGGTAGACGAACCCGCCAGGGATGATCTCAGTGACGCTTTGGTTCGGCAGTTGAGCACGGTGGGCGACGCGGGCATTTTCGATCGCGACTTCCAGTGCTGCAGTTAGCTTCGGGTCCTGGGCATCTAGCGCGTCCTGAAGTGCGGAGGCGGGAACCAATAGGTTTGCTGGAGCAACACCGTCGAAACGTTTCGAGAGGGCACGCAGGGCAGTGGCTCCCTGTTCTCTTACCTGTTTCAGGATTGGCTCCACGCTGCTCAGGGCAGCTGTGATGTCCACTTCGGGTCTTGGAAGCGCCGCCGCGATTTCGGCCGCAGACGCTCCGCGCAGGTCAATAGTTTTCACGTCCCCATCCTAGGATTGCATCTAGATGCTCAACCCGGACGACCAGTAGTCGGTTCAGGCAACAGATTGGGCTCCGAGCAGGGCTTTCAAGTCTGCGTAAAGAGCCGCGTCAACATCGACAGTGAGCGCGTCCCCCAGGTCAATGTGAGTAACCTCCGCTTTGTTCCGAACAGCAATGCGAACTCTGGTCTGTCCCGGATGGGACGTAAGCACTTCACGCAGCTGCCTCAGTGTTGCAGGGGCGCATTGCCCGGCAAACAGGAACAGGTCAAGCGGACCCTCAAAGCGGCCGGCGACTTCGATGGGGTGGACGCTGTAGCCGGTGATCGAAAGCTGGTCGTCGCGGATCCCCACCCTGCCGTTGATTTGAACGGTTTGGTCGGTGAGGAGGAACTCTGCGGCGCTTTCGTATTGGCGTGCGAAGAAGAAGACTTCGATTGAGCCCGAAAAGTCTTCAACGGTAGCTATCGCCCAGGGTCGGCCCTGCTTGTTCGTTTTCTGTTGGACCGAGGTGATAAGGCCCGCTATCCGAGTGTTCTTGTTGTCAAAGCGTCTTGGCTCTTCCTTCAGTTCACCAATCTGCACTTCCTGATGCTTCGCAAGCGCGCGCTCCAGCCCGCGAAGCGGGTGGTCTGAGACGTAGAGCCCCAACATTTCCCGTTCAAAAGCGAGCTTCTGCTTCCGGTCCCACTCATCGATGTCCGGAATCTCAATCGTGAACCCGACTGGAGATTCGCCGCCACCCATCAGGTCCGCGAACAGGTCGTACTGCCCGTCAGCCTGGTTCTTCTTCAAACCGAGCACGGCATCCACGGCTTCGTCACTGCGGGCCAGGAGAGCGCGTCGCGGATGGCCAAAACCGTCAAAAGCACCTGCTTTTATGAGGGACTGAATGGTGCGCTTGTTGCAAACAACCGCTGGAACCTTGTCCAAGAAGTCCTGGAAAGACGCGAACTCTCCTTTCTCAGTGCGCGCATCAATGATTGCTTCTACGACGTTTGTTCCAACGTTGCGGATGGAATTGAGCCCGAACCGAACGCCAGCTTCTTCGGCCGTGAAGTTCCCGTGAGACTTGTTCACATCGGGGCGGCTGACCGGCAGACCCATCCTGCGGCATTCCGCCAGGTAAAGGGCTCTGCGGTCGGAGTCGGCCTCCGCAGAGGTCAGCAACGCAGCCATGTAGGCCTCTGGGTAGTGGACCTTCAGGTAGGCGGTCCAGTAGGAAACCAGGCCGTAGGCCGCAGAGTGCGAGCGGTTGAACGCGTAGTCAGAGAAGGGGACCAGAATGTCCCACAGGGAGGTCACCGCGTCTTGAGAGTAACCGCGCTCTAGCATCCCCGCCTGGAACGGTTCAAACTCCTTGTCCAGGATCTCTTTCTTCTTTTTCCCCATAGCACGACGCAGAATGTCTGCCTGTCCCAGCGAGTAGCCGGCGACCTTCTGGGCGATCTGCATCACTTGTTCTTGGTAGACGATGAGTCCGTAGGTGGCATCCAGAATCTCCGCCAAGGGCTCTTCCAGCTCCGGGTGGATCCCGGTGATCTTTTGGCGTCCAGTCTTCCGCAGTGCGTAGTTGGTGTGGGAACCGGCGCCCATTGGCCCTGGGCGGTAGAGCGCCGAAACCGCAGAAATGTGTTCGAACTGGTCGGGGCGCATCAGCTTCAATAGTTCGCGCATGCCGGAGCCTTCCATCTGGAAGACGCCCAGGGTCTCACCGGAGGCAAGCAGACCGAACGTGGCTTCGTCATCGAGTGGCACGGACTCAATGTCAGGCGGCGTGCCGCCAGCAAGTGCAATGTTCTCTAGAGCATCAGAGATAACAGTGAGGTTCCGAAGACCCAAAAAGTCCATCTTTAGGAGCCCAAGCTCTTCGCAAGAGGGGTAGTCAAACTGTGTGATGATAGCGCCGTCCTGCGGGCGCTTCATCAAAGGGATGATGTCGGTCAGCTTCTCGCTAGACATGATGACTGCGCACGCGTGAACCCCCCACTGGCGCGTCAGCCCTTCAAGACGGGTCGCCAAGTCGAAGATGTCATGAATGTCTTGGCGTTCGTCGTAGAGCTTGCGGAACTCTGCTGCTTCTGCGTAGCGCTTGTGCGACTTGTCAAAAACACCGGAAAGCTGCATTGGCTTCCCCATGACGTCAGGAGGCAGGGATTTTGAGAGTTCGTCAGCAACCCGCGGTTCCCGCCCTAGCACCCTGGTGGAATCCCGAAGCGCTGCTTTTGCCATGATCTTCCCGTAAGTCACCACCTGGGCGACGCGGTCATCCCCGTACTTACGCCGAACGTACTCAATCACCTCATCACGGCGACGTTCGTCAAAGTCCACGTCGAAGTCCGGCATCGAAACGCGTTCCGGGTTCAGGAACCGTTCGAACAGCAGGTTGTGCTTGATGGGGTCCAGCTCGGTGATGCCCATCGCGTACGCAACCATTGAACCTGCGCCTGACCCGCGCCCGGGACCGACCCGGATTCCCTGGCTTTTCGCCCAGTTGATAAAGTCCGCAACCACTAGGAAGTAGCCGGGGAATCCCATTTTCAAGATGACTTCTTGCTCAAACTCCGCCCTGTCCAACACCGTGGTCGGCACGTTTTCGCCGAACCTGTTCGTGAGCCCCCTGCGGACCTCCTTGATGAACCAGGACGTTTCGTCTTCACCTTCAGGCACGGGGAACCTAGGCATGAAGTTCGCGCCGTCTGCCGCAGTCTTGAATGTGACTTCACTGCGGTCGGCGATCTCAAGGGTTGCGGCTGCAGCTTCTGGGAAGTCAGGCCACGCACGGACCATGTCTTCACCAGTTCGCAAGTAGTAGCCGCTTCCCTCAAAAGCGAACCGGGGGCCGCCGCGCTCAATGGGTTCGTCCAGGAGCGTCGTACGAGATTGGAGCGCCAGCATCGCTTCCTGCGTCCGAGCGTCTTCTTCCCGCACGTAGTGGGAGTCGTTGGTGATCACCATCGGGGCATCAAGGTGTTTAGCGAGCTTAGGGAGCAGGTGGCGAGTTTTCTTCTCAATCGCAACGCCGTGGTCCATGAGTTCCACGTAGAAGTTCTCTTCACCGAAAATGTCCCGCAGTTCGCTTGCTTCCCGCACGGCTTCGTCCCACTGGCCCAGGCGCAACCGGACCTGTACGGCGCTGGAAGGACACCCGGAAAGGACAATGAGGCCTTCGTGGTATCGCTCCATCAGCTCCCGGTCAACCCGAGGCCACTTCCCGAACTGGCCTGTCAGAGACGCTTCAGAGCCCATTCGGAAGAGGTTGTGCACCCCCTGCGTGGAGTAGGCAAGAAAAGTGAGGTGAGTGTATGCGCCCCGCGCCGACACGTCGTCTTCACGCTGCCAGGGCTCTCCCCACTGCACGCGGGTGCGGTCATGCCTGGAAGTGCCGGGGGTGACGTACGCTTCCAACCCAATCACAGGTTTTATGCCAGCGGCGGTTGCCTCCCTGTAGAACTCGTAGGCCCCGAAAAGGTAACCGTGGTCGGTTATCCCTAACGCGGGCTGGCCAAGTCGCGCGGCCTCCGCAACCATCGGTTTGATCTTTGCCGCGCCATCCAGCATCGAATACTCGGTGTGATTGTGCAGGTGAGCGAAGTCGACTTTTTTGGTGGCCATGACCGCTACCCTACTAACTCAGTCCGACACATCCGGACCGGAGCCGGTGGTCTCCTTGGCCATTTCCTGGTGCAAAATACCTGCGTCAAAGAAGCGAGGCCTAGAGGTCGGGGCGTATCCCAGCGACCGGTAAAAGGATTCCGCCTGCACCTGCGCGTCCAAGACGAGCCTAAGGGGCTGTCCGGACGGCACCCGCACCCTCGCCTCCTCCTCGCACTGTCTCATCAAGGATTTCCCAAACCCCAGCCCGCGCAATTCTTTTCGGACAGCGACGCGGCCAACGTGGTACTCATGGACGGTCCCGTCACTGGGAACCAAAACTCTTGCTGCCCCAACCACTTCACCTCCGGAGCTAGCGACAATGTGGATGGTTGAGCCCAAGAAGTCGCGGGCGTCAACCTCCAGCACAATCGGGACGGCTTGCTCTAAAACGAAGACATCCCACCGCACAGACATTGCGGCTAGGCGCACCTCTGGTGAACTTACAGCCGCGAAGCGGGGTTCAGTTCCCACGCAGCGATTCCAAGGCGGCAAGGAGGTCCGCGGGGTAAGGCGCGTCAACGCGCAGAAGCTCTCCGCTGATCGGGTGCCGAAACTCAACTGAGTGCGCGTGGAGCCACTGCCGTGAAAGCCCCAGCTTTTCACCTTTTGTGGGATCCGCACCGTAGAACGTGTCGCCGACGCAAGGGTGGCCGAGGCTCGACATGTGGACTCTGATCTGGTGAGTGCGGCCTGTTTCAAGCCCTATCTCAAGGAGTGCTGCGCCGGGCAGCAGCTCCACCGTGTCGTAGTGCGTGATTGCGTGCTTCCCGCCCTCCATGACAGCCATCCGCCAGGAGCGTGAGGGGTGGCGGCCAATGGGAGCGTCGATGGTCCCCCTTGGCGGGTCTGGGTGGCCCTCCACCAGCGCGTGGTACGTCTTTCCCACCTGACGCTCACGGAAAGCATGCTTCAGTTTTGAATAGGCGGCTTCGGATTTGGCGACCATCATTGCCCCCGTGGTGCCAACGTCAAGGCGTTGAACGATTCCTTTTCGCTCAGGCGGGCCCGACGTGGATATCCGTACCCCGGCGTCCTCCAGGGAACCGATCACCGTTGGCCCTGTCCAACCGGGACCACTATGGGCTGCAACACCAACCGGCTTGTTGATCACGATCAGGTCCTGGTCCTCGTACAAAACGTCGAGGGAGGCGATAGGTTCGGGTTTTGTTCTAGGTACCTCCAGGTTGATCTCAAGTAAAGCGTCGCTGCGAAAACGGTCCGCCTTGGCTGCGGGTGCGCCGTCATGAAGAACGTCACCGCGCTCCAGCATCGAGGCAGCCGCGGACCGGGAAACGCCTAGAAGGCGCGAGATCGCGACGTCGGCCCGCTCCCCCACCAGGGCGTCTGGTACCGGCATCAAACGAGACTCACCCATCAGCCTCACCTACCCCAACTTGGTCGGCGACAGTTTTCGCGGGTTCGGGACGAGTGAGAGCCCAGATGACCAGAGCTACAGCAGCAACCACAATCCAGATGTCGGCGACGTTGCCGACGAACCAGTCGCCGTATCTGATGAAGTCAACAACGTGGCCGCGGCCGAACCCTGGTGGCTGGGTGAGCCTGTCCCACAGGTTTCCAAGCGCCCCACCTAGCAGCAAGCCAACAATGACCGCTGGGACCAGGTGTTGCAGCCGGGTAGAGAACCAGATGAGACCGCCGATTACCACGATCGTCAAAATGGTGAAAACCCAGGTGAAGCCCTCACCCATCGAGAACGCGGCTCCCGGGTTGAAAACTAGTTGCAAGCCGATAAGGTCGCCGATCAAAGGGCGCACTTCTTCTTGGGAAAGGCTCCGAAGAGCCCACCACTTAGTCAGAAGATCCAAAGCTAACGCGACCACAGCGACCACTGCGACGGTGAGCTGGGGGCGGTGGGACTTAGCCCAGGAGCGCGCCCCTACTGAGTCATCAACAAGTTCCATCAGCCCTCCGGAGTGTCAGCGAAGCTTGCCGGCCCAGCCTAGCTTGGACAGCAAAACAGAACGCTCCGCAGGCAAAAGCCGTGCGGAGCGTTCAGTTTGGGACCTATTCGACAGAGCCAGCCTTCATCTGACCAAGCAGGTCCTCCAGGTATTCGGAGATTGCCTTCCTGTAGTCAGATTCGAACTCGCGCAGGTGGTTGATGGACTCCTCCAACCCCTTCTGCTCATCCGCGAGCTGGGCAAGGATCTCATCACGCTTCGCGTTGGCGCCGCCAACAATGCTTTCACTTTCAGCCTTGGCCTCGCTGACAATGCGCTCGGCTTCAGCCTGACCGTCAGCAACGTATTCGTCGTGCAGTCGCTGCGCGAGAACCAACATGGAGCTGGCTGCAGCCGGCCCATCGTCAGCCGGGAGAGTCGGTTCTGGCGCGGGTTCTTCAACCTGGACAACCGGCTCGATTGGCTCCGGAATCGGTGCCTCTTCAACGACTGTGTCGACCTGGACGACCGCAGCCGGTGCTTCACCAGCAGAAAGGGCCTCAACCTGAGCCTGCGCCGCTGCAAGCTGTTCTCTGAGTTCACCGTTTTCTACCGTCAGGTTGTAGATCGTGGCTACGACCTCATCCAAGAACTCGTCGACCTCAATCTGGTCGTAACCCTCGCGGAACTTAACGGCCTGAAACTTCTTGTTCAGCACGTCGTCTGCGGTAAGCAGCGCCATGGTGGTCACCTCTACTTTAATCTCTCGGTTCGAAGGTGCGGCAGCCGGCCGCGCCTAACGCTAGGACAGTTGTTTCCCGTAACTCTTGTGGTCCAGCCGCATTGATCATATCGCAGTCCGTACTGGACTAGGACAACTTTAGCCACAAGTGTCACAAAGTTCGTCCGAAAAGGCCGTCCCTTGGATCCCTAACCCCCGTGCCAAACCAGCACTTGGCCCAGTCGCGCGATCATCGCCACGCCAACAAAAAGAACAACGAAGCCGACATCAAGTGCGACATTCCCAAGCCGGAGCGGTGGGATGTACTTTCTAAGGAAGATGATTGGTGGGTCGGTGAGCTTATACACCCAGTCCGCTAGCCAAAGAACGGGACCGGGTGGAACCCAGCGAGGTGCCAGAACCCGAATCCAGTCGAAGGCTACCCGGACAAGAAGGATAACCGTATACGCAGTGGCTACCCACTGCAGGATCGAACCAAAGACATACAAGAACAAACGGGCCTCCGCACCTATCTGCTTCAGCCTAAAGGAGGCAGCGAACTAGAAGGAACCCATAGTTGGTCGACTGCTTGTCTGCACTTGGACCGAGGCAGGCGAGAGTAGGAACACCCGTGAAGTCACGCGCTCGATTGTGCCCCTGAGCCCAAACACCAAACCCGCGGCAAAGTCGACAACTCTCCTAGCTTCAGCATCGGGTAAGTCCGACAGGTTGACGATCACCGGAACTCCCGAGCGGAAAGCCTCTCCGATCTCGCGTGCGTTCGAGTAGCTTTCCGGATGCAGTGTCACTATCCGGTGCAGAGAGGAACTGAAGGAGGGCTTCTCCCGAGGAGGAGCAACCGGCTTGAAATCCTGGCCCCCTGGCAAGGACTCCAAAGTCACCTCACGAACCTCTTCGTGCTCCACAACCTCAGGTTCGTCATAGTCTTGCTCATCAGCGGGGACGCGCCAGCCCATCATTTCAAGTGCCCGGTTGAACCGTTGCGCCATCTCTCAGCTCCTATGCTTTTCGTGCTTCGCCAATCCAAAGGTAGTCCGGAGCCGGACCGAAACCGCTGAGCCGGGCCGGCATGTTGGACTCTCAGCGCAGGAAATCCGGAATGTCCAGGCTGTCTTGGTCGTCTTCGAAGATTCGCGGAGGTTCGAAGCTGGGCGGCTCCTCTGCCCGCGCCGACTGCTTTTGTGTTTCTTCTAGCTCTATCGCCCTAAACGCACCCGTTCGCGTGGGAACCTCTGGAGCGGCTCGATGCAGGGGCGTGGGTCGCTGCGCGGGCACCCATTCCTCGACAAGCTCGGTCTGGGGTGGCGGAGTTGCGCTAGGGGCAACGATCGGCCCAGGTTCGGCCGCAGGCGCGGGCTCGGAAGGCACCGGACGCGGCTGAACCTGGGGGTCAAAGCCAGCGCCGATGACGGTGACGCGCATTTCGTCTCCAAGCGCGTCGTCGATCACCGCACCGACGATCACGTTGGCCTCAGGGTGAGCAGCGTGGCGGACCAGGTTGGCAGCTTCGGAGAACTCGCGGATCCCCATGTCCGGGCCACCCTGGAAGAAGATCAGGACGCCATGGGCGCCCTCGATCGAGGTTTCCAGCAGCGGCGACGACACTGCAGTTTCGACGGCGCGAAGCGCGCGGTCCTCGCCAGTAGCAGACCCGATACCCATCAGGGCTGAGCCCGCATCCTTCATCACGGAGCGGACGTCGTTGAAGTCGACGTTGATTAGGCCCGGGATGGTGATGAGTTCCGTGATTCCTTGGACGCCCGACAGCAAGACCTCATCCGCCGCCAAGAAGGCGTCCAAAATGGAGAGGTTTTGGTCGGTGATCTCCAGCAGACGCTCATTCGGGATCACGATTAGCGTGTCAACTTCTTCCCGCAAGGCTTCGATCCCGGATTCAGCCTGGGATGCTCTGCGCTGGCCTTCGAACGCGAACGGGCGGGTCACGACACCAACGGTCAGCGCACCCGCACTCCGGGCAACTCTGGCAACAACCGGCGCACCCCCGGTCCCGGTGCCACCACCTTCGCCAGCGGTGACGAACACCATGTCCGCACCCTCGATAGCCTCAGCAATCTCCTGCTCGTGGTCCTCGGCTGCCTTCCGTCCCACGGCGGGATCGGCACCCGCTCCCAGGCCCTGGGTGATTTCACGGCCGATATCTAGCTTTGTCTCAGCGTCAGACATCAAGAGCGCCTGCGCGTCAGTGTTCACCGCGATGAACTCGACGCCCTTCAGGCCGGATTCGATCATGCGGTTGACGGCGTTCACGCCTCCGCCTCCGACGCCGACGACTTTGATGACGGCCAAATGGTTCTGCGGTGCTGCCACTGGTCCCCCCAGGATTGTCAACCCTTAACCTCAGGTAGAGGGTTCTATTTGCTGCCTTGGTTAGCGACTAGAGGGTATTGGGTTTCTCCCGCGTGGCCGCCAGCTGGCTCGGCGAGTCGCGAGACTGCGCGCTACCTGGTTGAAGGTCGGCTCGGATCCGAAACATCGTAGGAACCCACGTCCACGTTCGCCAAAAGAACATCCAGCACCTGAGCCTTAACCTGGCTGTCACTGGAGTCTCCCCAAACGACCCGAGCTCCGGAGGTCAGGTCCAAGAATATCTGGGAGCCGGAGACGTCAATCCTGCTCACCACAGCTTTTACTTCGGGCGAAAGGGCCTGCCAGACCCGAAGGGCAGCGCCTGCCTGAGTCTCTGCCCCTTGCTCACCAAGTGCGGATAAGGAGACGGCTGGGATTCCGTCCGGGAGGTCTTCGGCGCTTCCAACGACAACTCCGTCCGCACCTACTAGGTCGTATCCTTGCTCTTTGATCTGCGCCAGGGCGGCCTCCCTGGGCCAGACGGTTACCCGAAGACCAGAGGGCCAGCTACGCGAAACGCTCGCTTCCGAAATGAGCACGCTCTGAGCCAAGCTCTGTTCGATCTCCCGCGGCGAGATGCGGAGCAGCGGAGTCCCTTCCAAAGGCTCTACCTCTTCGTTGACGTCTGCAACGATGCGTTCGTCCACGGCTCCTGACTGGGCGCCTTCAATCGTGAGATCTTCTCGGGAAAACGAGAAGACCGAGGAGGTGAAAAACAGCCAGAAAGCGAAGGCTAGGACAGCGATTCCACCCGTCAGTGCCAGCAGGCGCAGCACGCGCAGGCGGAGGCGAGCCTTCTTTTTCTCAGCGCGCCTAGCCTCCAAGCTGGACACCGCGGAAGTGCCAGGCTGAGCCAAGCTATTCCTTTCCCGAACCACTCAGCGGAGTCGACCTCCACCGCTCCAGCACAGTTGGTTCTTGGAGGTAGATGTTGCCGCAGCCCATCAGGACACACAGGTCGCCGGCCTCCGTAAGATCCGCGCCGATGCGCGCGGCTTGCTCCGCTGGTCCCCCTGGAATGAAGGTCGCCCCCTCGGGGACCAAGTCCAGAATCAGGTCTGAAGTGATGCCTTCGATGGGGTCTTCGCGTGCTCCATCAATGTCGGCAACAACCGCGATGTCAGCGAGCGCGAGCGCGTCCGCGAACTCTTGCTTGAAGAAGTCGGTGCGCGAAAACAAGTGCGGCTGGAAAACGACGACCACACGATTGCCATCCGCTACCAAGCGAGCTTGCTGCAAGGCACTTTCCACCTCGGTCGGGTGGTGCGCAAAGTCATCTATAAGTGTGCGCCCATCCACAGTGCCGATGAGGTCAAAGCGGCGTTCGGTGCCCGCAAAGGCGCCGAGCCCGCTCGCCGCCTGCTCCGGTGGAACGCCCAGCTGGATCAGCGTGCACCACGCGCCCGCGGCGTTCAGCAGGTTGTGTTCTCCGCTTACCTGAAGCTTTAGAGGATAAGAAACCCCGCGGTGTTCCAGAGTGCCCTCTATGCCCAATGGGGTCAACTTTTGCTCAGTGATCGCTACGTCCGGACCGATCAGGCTACGGCCGGGCCGCCCGTAAGTAAGGACCGCGATATCGCTTCGGGATTCCATTTTGCGCGCAAGGTCCGCGCTTCCAGCGTCCTCCGCGAAACAGATCAGGGTTCCCCCGCTCTGGATCCTCTCCGCAAACTCGCGAAACACGTCAAAGAAGGCCTCATCCGAACCGAAGCTGTCCAGGTGGTCGGGCTCTATGTTCGTGATCAGCTCGATGGTTGGCGAATAGTTGAGGAAGGAGCGGTCAGATTCGTCAGCTTCCGCCACGAAAATCTCTGCGCCGCTCCTAGCCCCTGTCCCAACTCCCGTAATCGAAGAGCCGATCGCGAAGGAGGGGTTCTTGCCAGCCTCCAGGAGCCCCACTGCAATCATTGCTGAGGAGGTCGTTTTGCCGTGCGTGCCGGCAACAGCGACGAACTTCTGGGAGCCTGCAGCAAGTCTCAACGCTTCGCTGCGGTGGATGACCTTCTGACCGCGCTCCCTGGCAAGAACCAGTTCGACGTTGTTCGGGCGGATTGCGCTCGACAAGACGACCGTCGCCTGCGGGTCGAAGTCTTTCGCCCCGTGAGGAGAGTAAGCGTCGATCCCAAGATCCTGCAGAATCGCGAGAGTGGGCGTGTCATCGCGGTCAGAGCCACTAACGCGGGCTCCGCCTTCCATGAGAAGTTCAGACACCACGCTCATCCCGTGCCCCCCGATCCCAATCATGTGGTAGCTGGGATCCAGCTGAGAATCACGGGGCTCTTCGGAACGTTCTTTGCTCATGTAGCGACCTCAATCAGTCGAACCAGGTTCTTAGCCCCATCGCCGGGCGACACAGCGCGCGAACGTTTCGCCATTTCGCTTAGTGCTTCAGGGTCAAGCAGAAGGGGAATCACAACGTCCGATAATACCCCTGCATCCAAGTCCTCATCATCGACAAGCAGGGCTCCCCCAGCCTCCACTTGGTCACGCGCGTTCAGTGCCTGCTCACCGTTACCAATTGGGAAGGGGACGTAGACCGAAGGGATTCCCAGGAACATGAGTTCGGACACCGCGCCCGCACCCGCGCGGGAGACCACAAGGTCAGCTAACGCAAACGCCCGGTCCATCTCCTCCAGGTATTCCTTCACAACCCAAGGAACGACAGGATCCTCACCAATTTCCGCAAGCACCTCCTTAGCCTTCCCTGCTCCCGCGACGTGGAGGACCTGGACGCCTGCCGGGAAGTCCGCTGCAGCAGAAGCGAAGGTGGAGTTGAGTTTCGCAGCTCCCTGAGACCCACCGGTGATCAACAGTGTCGGAAGGTCCGGGTCCAACCCAAAGGCCTGCGCGGCGCGAACTCGCGCTTCCCTGGCACCCTCCCCTGTTTCGCGTTCCTTCCCTAGCTGGACAATGGACCTGCGCAGGGGCATGCCGGTTACCTCGGTGAAACCCTGCTTTGCGTACAGCTCTGTGTCCCGGAACGTCAGGCCGACCGCTGCAGCGTTCTTCGCCCCCAGCTTGTTCGCCCAGCCAGGCTTAGCGTTCTGTTCGTGGACAACGAACGGGACCCCCAAAGACTTGGCTGCGACGTACGCGGGCGCCGCAACGTAGCCGCCAAACCCGACCACAACGTCGCTACCCGCAATGACAGCCTTGGCTCTTTTAACCGCCGTCGAGAGCTTGCCTGGAAAACGGAAAAGCTCCACGGAAGGTCGCCTGGGGATAGGCGCCTTTGGAATGCTGATCAGGCGGTAGCCCGCGGCCGGAACCAAGTCCTTCTCTAGCCCCTCCTCTGTTCCGATAACCCTTATGTCGGAGCCTCCGCTCCGTAGTTCGTCTGCGGTCGCAAGTAACGGGTTCACGTGGCCGGCGGTGCCGCCGCCAGCCAAAACCACGCGTCCAAGCTTCACGAAACCTCCTGTTTGTTTGTCGAAAGTGCAGTGACGTCAGCTCTAGCGAAAGAGAGCAAGACGCCTATTGCAAGCGCTGTGAAAAGGAACGAGGAGCCGCCGTAGGAAACCAGTGGGAACGGGACTCCGATGACCGGGACCAGGCCGATCACAGTTCCAACATTGATGAAGGTCTGAACTGCGATCCACGCCCCGATAGCCCCGGAGGTTGCGCGCACGAAGCCGTCTGGCGAGTGTGCTGCCAACTGGAAGATCCCGTAGATGAGCGCACCCGCGACAACCAGCAGCGTGACGGTCCCGACCAGTCCAAACTCTTCCCCGATTATCGCCAGGATGAAGTCGGTGTGTGCTTCCTGCAGGTAGTTCCACTTCTCTTTTGAAGCGCCCGGACCAAGACCGGTTAGGCCCCCGGAGCCCAGCGCCCAGAGCCCATGGTCTGTCTGAGTGGGGGCCGAAGTGGAAGGCTCTGATCCCCCACCGGGCAGGAACTCAAGCACGCGGCGGATGCGCGACGGGCTCAGCGTCACCAAGAAAACCAGGATCCCTGTGCCGCCCAGCGCAAGGTATCCGAACCACCGCCCAGGGACTCCACCCATCCAGAGCGCACCCAGAACGATCGCGACAAAGACGAGCATGGTTCCCATGTCGCCCCCTGCCATCACAGACCCCATGGCTAGGAGGGAGGGGATCCCGACCCAGAGCGCTACGTCGCGGGGGGACTTCACGTTGATCGTCTGGCCGGACAGCACCTTTCCAAGCATCAGCGCAGTCCCAAGCTTCAGGAACTCAGAGGGCTGGAACGTTTGGCCCGTCCCAGGCAGGGCCAACCAGTTGGTGTTACCGCCCTCCGTTATCCCGAAAGGAATCACCATCAACTGCAAAAATAAAGAGACCGCGAAAATAGTGAAAGCCCAACGTTTCCACCAGGAAGTCGGGACCATTGCGCTCACGGTGGCGACGCCCAGCGCTGCTGCAGCAATCAGCAGGGTTCTCAGGAAAGGTCTGTAGGGGTTTACTCCCTCCGCGATGTAGCTAACGGAGGTGGCGGAGAAACCCATGAGTAGCCCGAAGGTTCCAAGCAGAACCGCGGGGACCAGGATGAAATAGTAGGTCTGGACGGCTCTTCGCGCGGCGGGCCGCTCTTCCCGCGCGAAACGGATTCGCGGGAGCCACTGTCTCTTGGCGGTCTTGCTCTTGGCGGTCTTGCGGGGTCCCATCAGTCCCCCTTTTGCACCTGCAGTTCCTGGACGGAGTCTTCGAACACTTTTCCGCGTTGCTCGTAGCTGGCGAACTGGTCCCAAGATGCGCAGCCAGGAGCTAATAGCACCGTATCGCCAGGTGCTGCCAAATCGGCAGAGGCTCGCACAGCATTTCGAAGCGCAAGCTCCCCATCTGGCCCGCTTGCGTCAAGGACCAAGACGTGCTTCGGCAGTCCCTGCGCCAGTTTGCTGATGTTCGAGGTGTCAGCGCCAAGCAAGACGATGGCTTTCGCCCGACTTGCCGCTAGTTCGAAAAGAGGACTGAGGTCTTGGCCCTTCGCGTCACCACCGACAAGCCATATCAGTCTGCCGGGGGCGACGGTGGCGGCTGCGGCGGCCGCCGCATGAACGTTGGTCGCCTTCGAATCGTTCACCCACGTCACCGCACCGGGCACGTCGACGACGGCACGGCGATGCCCCTGCGGGGTGAAACTGAGGAGCCCCTGCTCTATCGCCTCCGCTGGCACCCCCGCAGCGCGCGCCAACGCAATGGCAGCAAGCGCGTCACGGACCAACGGGTTTGCGCCGGGGTCTTCAAGTCCGCTGCGGGCTATCAAAGGAATCTTCGAAAGGTCCACCAGAGTCTCGCCGGCCCCATCCTTGTCGAAGGCTCGGTCAAGAACGCTGGTTCCTGCGGTGCCAATGCTGCCCTCTGGGACGTCAGCAAAAACCAGGGGGACTAGGGCAGAGTATTCTGCGTCTGCGGCTTCTTCCGCCATTTTGCGGGTGAGGGGCTCGTCCTCGAAAAACACGCGCGCCCGGGTGACGCCGTCGTAAACGCGAGCTTTGGAGCGGTAGTAGTCCTCCCAGGACCCGTGCCAATCTAGGTGGTCTGCGTCAATGTTCAGGCAGATCGCGGCCAGCGGGCCCAGGGACCGAAGGGTCGCGAGCTGGAAAGAAGAGAGTTCGACCGCGAAGACATCGGCCGGCGCGCGAACCGCTTCCGTTATCGGGAACCCAATGTTACCCACGGCAGGAGCCACCTTGCCTGCGGCCTGAAGAATGGAAGAGAGCATGCCCGTGGTAGTCGTTTTGCCGTTGGTCCCGGTCACGCAGAGCCAAGCGGGATGCTCTTCCGAGCCGTCCAGGCGGTGCGTCAAGTCCCACGCGAGCTGGACTTCTCCCGTTAGCTCCGCCTCCACCCCTTCCAAAGCTCTGACTAGGTCCGAATGCGGCGGAATCCCAGGGGACAAGACGACTGTGCCGGGTGCGAAGTCGCGGATAGCCTCGGCCAGCGCAACTGGATCCGCGTCAACCACCACAGGGGCTTCGGGAGCCTTTGAAGGTGCGCCTTGCGAAAAAAGCGCGGCGATGCGTCCACGATCGGCTAAGAGGTTTAGGGCTGCGAGCCCGGAAACTCCAGCTCCAAGGACAGCGACTGGAGGAAGGGACTGTGCTCCCATCAGCTGGAGGACACCCACTCAAGGTAGAACGCGCCCACACCTGCAAACACAAATAGTGCCGCAATGATCCAGAACCGAGTGACGATGGTGACTTCTTTCCACCCCTTCAACTCGAAGTGGTGGTGCAGCGGCGCCATCTTGAAGACCCGTTTGCCGCCCCTCAGCTTGAACGATCCGATCTGGATCACGTCAGACATGGTGATGATGAAGTAGAGGCCGCCGATCAGGATTGCTATCACTTCGGTGTGGGACAGCACGGAGAGTCCCGCGAACACGCCGCCCAGGGCGAGTGCACCCGTGTCTCCCATGAAGATCTGCGCGGGTGAGGCGTTCCACCAGAGGAATCCGACCAGTGCTCCCACTACCGAAGCAGAGACGATGGATAGTGCCAAGGGGTCGCGAGTCGCGTAGCAGCCTACAGCCGGGTCCAACGTGCGGACGCAGGACTGGCTGAACTGCCAGAAGGTGATGAGTGTGTAGCCGGCAAACGAGGCGATCGAGGCGCCCGTTGCAAGGCCGTCAAGCCCGTCCGTGAGGTTCACTGCGTTTGACCAGGCTGCAACCAAGAAGTTGACCCAGAGCACGAAAAGAACGACTCCAACGCCGTAGCCCAGGAAGGCCCAGTTGATGGCGATCCCGTTCACTATGGAGACCTTCATTGACCCGGGCGTCAGACCCGCTTGGTTCGGGCCGATCAGTGCCAGTAGTGCGAACCCTGTACCGACTGCCAGTTGCCCCACGACCTTTGCCCAGGCGTGAAGACCCAGGCTCCGGTGACGACTGATCTTAATGAAGTCGTCGAGGAAGCCAATGAAACCGAGACCCACCAGCAAGAACATTAAGAGCCAAGCCGAGTAGCGGGGCCACGAACCGTTTGCACCCGAGCCTGCGAAGATCCCGATGATCACCGCCAGGATTATGACCAAGCCGCCCATTGTGGGTGTGCCACGCTTCACGTGGTGGCTGGTCGGGCCGTCGTGGCGGATGAACTGCCCGTACTGGTTTTTCACCAGGTACTTGATCAAAAGGGGCGTGCACGAAATGCTGACCAGGAGGGAAACGGAAAATGCAACGATGACACCGATCACGTCTCAGCTGCCTCCTTGGCGTCTTCCGATCGCTCAACCAAGCCGTCTGCGACTTGCCAGGCTCCGGATCCATTTGAACCCTTGACTAAGACAGTGTCTCCCGCGCTCAAGAGCTCTTCCAATAGCCTAAGCGCTTCGGCGGGATCTGCTGCGACTTCCACTGTGGTCTGCCCCGCTGCCGCCTGGGGAAATGAAGGGATGTAGCTCTCTCCCCCACGAAGAATGAGGACTGCTTCTGGAGCAGCGTTCAGTGCATCGGCGCCAACCTCAGCGTGAATCGTCTCCGATTCTTCCCCTAGCTCAAGCATCTGCCCCAGCACCATTAGCAGTCGCCCTGAACCTGCTAGCGCCCTTGCTGCCTTGAACGCGGCACCCATAGAGTCCGGGTTTGCGTTGTATGAGTCATCGACGAGGCGGAACCTGCGAGGCAACCCAGACTTCAGCTCCAGTTCCCGAACGTCCATGCGATGGGGAGAGGCAGGTCCGGCCCCGCCAACGCTCTGAGCAGCGTCTTTCAAACTGAAGCCTGCCGCGATCATGACTAAGGCTGCTGCGAGTGCGTTGGACACCTGGTGCTGACCCACAAGGCTGAGCTGGACCGGCTCGCTCGCCCCGAGCTGCACCACCTGGAAACGAGCGCGCTGGGATGAGTCAAACCGGATGTCTTCAGCCCAGAGGTTGGCGGAGGTGTTTCCTTGAGCCGAGAACTCCAGGACTGGGCCGGGAGCCAGCGACGCCATCGCACGCGTGGCCGGGTCGTCCATGTTGAGGACACTCACCCCACCCGGAACCACACCCTCCACGAGTTCCGATTTCGCGCGGGCCAAAGCCTTCTCGCCACCGAAGCCTCCAAGGTGAGCGCGGCCGACCATCAGAACCAGAGCTATGTCAAGGGGAGCTATCTTCGTAAGATAGGCGAGCTCGCCGCGCGCTGAGGCCCCCATCTCCAAAACCAGGTACCTTGTCTTCTCCCCCGCTTTGAGGATGGTGATGGGGCAACCGACTTCGTTGTTGTAGGAAAGCTTCGGCCAAACCGTCGGCGCAAAGCGTGAAAGTCCGTGCCCAAGAAGGTCTTTCGTGGTGGTCTTGCCCGCCGACCCCGTGATCCCGATGACGGTAATCTCACCCTCGCTCCGTAGAGCCTCCAGGTGTGCACGGGCCAGGTCACCCAGAGCGCGGGTGCCCTCTGCTACAACCAGTTGGGGCGTGCCGCCAAGCGGAAGTGGTCGCTCCACGATCACGCAAACAGCGCCGTTTTCAATGGCCTGGGCTGCATAGTCGTGTCCATCAGATTCTTCACCGACCCGCGCCACATACGTTGAGCCAGGCACAGCTTCTCTTGAGTCGGTGACGACGAGGGCCAGGTCGATCTGGACTTTGCCGGCTCCCGGCGGCAAGAGCTTGCCGCGTACCGCGCGTGCGGCCCAGTCCAGGTCGCGCTCCATGAAAGTCTCCTTGTTTGCTTCGCCCCGAAGGATACCCTGGTCAGGTCCCTAGGGCTCGGTCGGGAACAGCCGGGCGTTTTCCGCCGAGGGCAGGATCCCTAGGCTACGAACCGCGTCCGTCGCAACGCTAGAGAAGAGGGGCGCGATAGACTCCCCCGCGGTGAGTTTCACCGAAGGGTTATAGAGCACCACGGTCATCGCTAGCTGCGGGTCGTCAGCTGGGATGACACCCGCCATAGAGGGCACGATGCCCCCCGTCCCCAAGATCTCGGCTGTCCCTGTTTTGGCCGCTAGCCGATACCCTTCCACGTTGGCGAGCCCGGCAGTTCCGCCCTCGTCCGTCACCGACTCCATCATCAGCAGGAGCGTGTCCGCCACCTCTGCACGCAAGGCTTCGTGTGGGACCTTTTTCTCCTGCTCATGGTACGTTCCGTCGGCGTCGGTCCACCCGTCAACTAGTGTTGGGGCGTTCCAGACTCCGTGATTCCCTACCGCTGCGACCAGTGCCGTGGACTGCAAGGCGGTGACCGCAAGACCCTGTCCGAACATAGTCGTGTACTTTGTGCGGCCATCCCAATCTTCGGGTTTGTGAACGATCCCGGCGGACTCGCCCGGCAGCTCGACACCGGTGGTTGATCCAAGCCCCATTTTCAGGAATGTCTGGTACCGGGCCTCATCAGACACGCGCTCTCCAACCATGACGGTCCCCGTGTTCAGGGACTCTGCGAGAACGCCTGTTGCTGTGCGAGTGTAGACCTCGTGGTCGTGAATGTCGTTGAACACCTGCCCGCCGACCTCGTACTGGTCAGGGACCGTGAACGCCGTGTACGGGTCGATCGCTCCTTCTTCAAGAGCGGTGGCAAACGTGAGGAGCTTTCCGACTGAGCCCGGTTCGTAGACCATTTGCACGGCTCGGGAAAGCTGTGGCCCGCCCGCTGGGTCTTCCACGTCTGAGTCGGCTAGCACCAGGAGTCTTCCCGTACCTATTTCCATGATGACGACGGCTCCCCACTCAGCCCCGTAGTCCGCTACAGCCTGGTCTAGGAGGGTTTCGACTGAGTGTTGAAGGTCCAGATGAATAGTGCTGTGCAGGGTTGCGCCCGGCTCCGGCTCCCTCGTGGTGACTTTTGCTCCGGGCATGACTGCCCCAGTTGGACCGATCTCATAGCTTTCTTCACCGGGGACGCCCGTGAGGAGTTCGTTGTACACCAGTTCCAGACCGGCGTTCCCAGCGCCTTCGGAGTCCACGGACCCCAGCACAGCCCCTGCCGTTGAGCCGGCGGGATACAGTCGCTCAAAGCTCGGTTCCCATTCGATCCCGTAAATCCCCAGCTTTCGGATCTGCCTATAGGTCGTTGCGTCAACGTCCTTGGCAAGGTACTGGTAGGTGGAGTCTCCTAGCATTTCACCACCGAGTTCGGTGGGGTCCTTACCCAGAATGGGTGCTAGCAGTTGGGCGGCGTCGGAGGGACCCTCACCCACCAACTTGCCGTCTTCGTAGCGACGGTGTTCCGTCACGTTCTTTTGGTTCACGGCTATGTGGTAGGTCTTCACCGTCCCAACCATCACTTGGCCGGAAGCGTCAACGATGCTGCCTCGGGGCGCATCGGGGTTCGACACTGACGTGCGGACTGCCTTGCCCTGCTCGGCGAGTTCGGCACCCTTCACGATTTGGATGTTGAACAACTGGGCTGCGCATCCGATCAGGGCGGCACTGACCAGCACCCACGCGACCCTGCCCCGCTTCCGGGAAACCTGCGCAGAATCACTCACCCGCCGGCTCCCCTCCAGTCAGGGTGTGGTCAATCAGGGAGAGCGTCCCAACCTTTTTGATGGGGACCAAGCCAAGTTCGCGAGCAGCCACATCAAGGGCTTCAGGCGACGATGCTTCGAGCACCTGCGCCTCCAACACCACTTGCTGTGCTTCCAGTTCGGCGAGCTCAACTTGAAGGTCGCGGATCTCATAGGCGGTCTGCGCCATCCTGGTGTTCACAACCAAGGGGATAGCGATCGCTGCAACCAGAACCAGGACTGCCATCAGGATTATGGGCCAGGCACGCCCCACCTCGGCGGAAGAGCGACTGACGACCCCGATGGCGGGACGAGCGGTCGGCGACGAAGCAGGCCTGCGGTCCCCACGCGCCTGGCGGGGAGAATGCGAAGGCATTGATCTCAGCGCACTAGCGGTCATCACTACCCCATTCCTGGCAAAGCTCGGCGGCACGTAGCCGAACCGAACTTGCGCGACTGTTCATTTCAATCTCTTCTTGGCTGGCTTTGAGGGCGCCCCGCGTTAGTTGAAGGAGCCTGCGCCCTAGCTCTGCTTGGTCGGCAGTGAGCGGGAGCCCAGCCGGCATTTTGCTTCCACGCGTTGCCGCGCCCTCGCTAAAGATGCGCTTCACGATTTTGTCTTCGAGCGACTGGTAGCTCATGACCACGATCCGCCCACCAGGACGCAGCGAACGCAGCGCGGCCGGCAGCGCGTCTTCCAGAATGGAAAGCTCGTTGTTCACGGCGATGCGCACGGCCTGAAAGGTTCGTTTGGCGGGGTGGCCGCCGGTTCGGCGAGCTGGCGCGGGGATGGAGTCGTTGACAATCTGCGTGAGTTCCGACGTGCGCTCAAGGGGCTTCTTTGCTCGGGCCGCCACGATGTTTCGAGCGATTTGTTTAGCGAATCGTTCGTCTGCTCCGTCCCGAAGGATTGCCGCGATTTCGGCTTCCGAAGCCCGGTTCAGCAAGTCCGCGGCCGAGGTGGGGCTGGCCTGGTCCATACGCATGTCGAGAGGGGCATCGACGGAGTACGCAAACCCTCTTCCTGCTTCGTCAAGTTGCATCGAGGAAACGCCCAGGTCCATCAGGACGCCGTCTGCGAGCCTGCCTTGCAGAGCTTCACCGATCTGGTCGTAGGTTCCAAGAAAAGGTTCGAAGCGATCCTTGAAGGGCTCTAGCCGCTCTTCCGCTAGAGTCAGGGCCTCTGCGTCACGGTCGATACCGATGACGCGCAGGTTTGGAAAGCGCTCCAGGGCGGCCTCAGTGTGTCCGCCCATGCCAAGGGTTGCGTCGACCATAAGCGGCTCCGGCACGTCGAACGCGGGCGCTAGGAGGTCAAGGCACTCCTGCAGCAAGACCGGAGTGTGCCGCTTTGAAGTCTCGCGGTCAGCCACCCCCCGTTCAGAAACGTGGAGGTCGCGCGTGAGTTCGTGGCTGGTTCCCAACTTTGACCTCCTTCTCTCTTGACCTTCTGACTCTCTTCGCCCTGTGGCTTCAGCGCCCTGCGGGCTTCTGTCTCTCTGTCGGGTGCCTACGTTTCGCAGCCCCCCCGACCTCGGGTGGGATTCCCGCCTGGCTCGTGGTCCCGGCCCCGCTCCGCAAGATCCGCGATTGGGGAAGTAACCTCAGATCTTGCGGCGAGAGGCCGCAGCCACGAGCGCTAGTAGAGTCCCGGGATGACCTCCTGTGTCGTGTTTGCAAACTCTTCTTCTGTGGCGCTCACGTAGTTGTCCCAGGCCTTCGCGTCCCAGATCTCCGCCCTTGTGCCCGCGCCGATGACGACCAGGTCGCGGGTCAGTCCCGCGTACTCGCGAAGACGCGGCGGCACGGTCACTCTCCCTTGCCGGTCCGGGGTGGAATCTTCAGCTCCCGAAAACAGAAACCGTAGGTAGCTCGGGTTCTTGAACTTCGTCTGGTCGGTGCGGAGCTCGCTGACCATCTGTTCGAACTCGCTGCGTGCGACAACGTAGAGGCAGCGCTCTTGGCCGGGTGCTAGAACCAACCCATCCGCGAGTTGTTCACGGAACTTTGAGGGCAGGATGACGCGCCCTTTGTCGTCAAGCTTCGGTTCGTAAGTGCCAAGGAACATCATCGCCTCCCTCCGATTGGCTCCATAGTACTCCACTACGCTCCATTTCGGTCCAAACAGGCACCAAAACGAGTGTTTTCGACTCCAAAGCAGGCACTAGCGAACGCGAAACGAGCGTCAGTAACTCAAAGGAGTGCGGGACCAGACCCAAAGCCGACACCAGCAACCCCAAACAAGACCGAGCGAGCCGAAGCCGACAGCGTCGACTGTGAGCCGGACTTCACGGGCGTCGTCCAACTCAAAAGAACGCCAGCCAACTCGAAACGCCTGTGGCTCAGAAGCAGTCGGTCCCGGCCCGCCCAGACGCTCGTGTTGGCGGGCCGAGTGAGGGAGCGACTTGGCCGTTCCGGGTTTCGCCTCGTTGTGGGCGCCCCAAACGGATATGGACAGCCCAAGCGGATCAAAAAGGGCAAAAAACAGGGTTTGGGATCCGTTTGGACTGTCCACGACCGTAAGCAGCGCCCAGAAGCGTCCATGGCCCGCGCTTCGACAGTCCCCGTGCCTCCGAACAGGGGTGGTGGCGACGATTCCGTGCATTTTTGGTGGTTTTCCGGCCACGAAGGCCGCGCGAAGGCACGGGGACTGTTGGGAGGGGCGATCGAGGTCTGGTTGTGAAGGGCCACCGAGGGCCTGCTGGTTGAGAAGAACCTCTCAACGTCTGGCTGTGGAGGACCACCCAGGGTCTGCTGCGAGGGGCGGCTGAGCGGCCGTTTGGGAAGATCTCTCAGACGGAAGCAAAAGCCGCTGGGACCGGACGGCTAGCTGCCGCGCTGCTCCCAGCGCTTGCGCCGCTCTTCCTGACGCGAGGAAGTCGACTTCGAAGGCGTTGCACCGGAGTTAACTTTTGGAGGCGACGCGGGCTTCTTGCCTTTGTCCTTCTTGTCCTTGCCTTTGCCGAAGGGGTCGTCAGTGCTGAGAGCGTAAAGAACTCCACCGACCATCATCAGAAACCCGAGCGCGCCCAGCACAACGGTCAAGAATGAGAAACCCATCGAGACCCCGACCAGGACAATCCCAAGTCCAGCCGCAGCAAGGATGCTTCCGAGCGCAATCCGGCGAACCGACAGTGGCTTGCTTGGTGCAGGCGCCTCCGGTTTGGCTGGTGCAGCCTTAGCCATCGCGTCTGCGAGTTCAGGGTCTTGCTGTCGCAGGTGCTGCTCCATCTCAGCAAGCACTTGCTTTTCGTACTCCGAAAGAGCCACGACCCCTCCTCTCGCTTTGACGGCGTAACCTTACCCCACTGTACAGAAATAGAGTGTAGACCGTGAAGAGCGGCGGTCTTCACGCGGCCAGCCTGTGGATCTAGAACGCGGGCCCGTGCGGCCTGAGAATGCCGCGGTTTTCTAGTCTGCCACCCCACGACCTGATGTGACCTGCCACCTCACTACCTGCTGCCTCACGACCTGTCATCTTTGCTCGCCTTGATGAGGGTCGCGGGGAATAGAGCCTTCTTTCCGAAGCGCTTCCCCGCCGCATCCATGACAACTTCGCTCTCCCTGCGCCGCTCATCTTGGTCAAGCGCGACAGGGACACCTTGATCCGCGCCAACAAGTGAGGAGACGCCGACACCTAACAGTCGCACCCCACCGGCAGGGATGCGCTCAGCGCGAAGCAGACCAAGGGCAGCTTCCGCGATGGTCTGCCCAACGTCGGTCGGAGCGAAAAGCGTCTTAGCCCTGGTGATCGTCTTAAAGTCTGCGCCACGCAGTTTGAGGTTCACAGTCCAAGCAAGAAGGCCGGCTTCGCGCATCCTTGAAGCGCACTTGTGCGCAGCGTCCAAAGCGTGGACACCCAGGTCTTCGTGTGTCGTCAGGTTCGTCTCAAAGGTGCGCTCGGTTGAGATCGACTTCTCCCGGGCCGCGGTCCCAACGACCCTCGCGTCCAAACCCCAAGCCAGGTCGTGGAGGTGGTGGGCCGACGCTACCCCAAGAATCCTTGCCAATTCGGCAACCGGGGTCTCCGCCAGGTCTTTCGTCGTCACTATCCCCCGCTGAAACAGCTTTTCTTCAGTGGTCTTGCCGACGCCCCACAGAGCCCCAACCGGCAGCGAGTGCAAGAAATCAACAGTGACCTCCGCTGGCACCAAAAGGACCCCGTCAGGCTTTGCGAGGCCCGAGGCGATTTTTGCCACAGACTTAGTAGAAGCGATGCCGACGGAAGCGGGAAGCCCCAGCTGCTCTTTGATTTCGCTGCGCAGAATCTCAGCGATCTGCCGCGGAGACCCCAGCCTCCTCCGGGCCCCCGACACGTCCAGAAACGCTTCGTCTATGCTCAGCGGCTCAACATCGGGAGTCACGGTTCCTAGGATTTCCATGACGCGCTTCGAATACTCAGAGTAGAGGTGGTGGCGGCCCCCTAGGAAGACAGCCTGGGGGCAAAGAGCCCTGGCTCTGGCGATTGGCATCCCAGCTCTAACCCCAAAGGGCCGGGCCTGGTACGTCGCAGAAGTCACGACACCACGAGCACCGAGGCCTCCCACGATCACTGGCCGCCCCGCCAACTCGGGGTTCTCCCTGACCTCCACTGCCGCGAAGAAACTGTCCATGTCGACGTGAAGGATGGGCGTGGCCGAGTCATCTGAACCCCAAAAGGGCCTCTGCCCACCCACGTTCTTCGCCGGCACGTTCGCTCCCAATGGACGCAGCCTCCCAGGCGTCCGCTTCGATTGTGGCAGGGTTTGGCTGTGGCAAGAAGTAGACCCTCCCGCGGACGCTCCCAAAGTCTCGCTGCACTGACCGACACCGGCATGCTGCTCCGCCTTGAAGGAACCACCCTCATCCTGCTCACTGCTGACATGGAGCAGTCGCAAACAGACCTGGCAGCTCCCGAGCGGCTGGAGTTTGAATACATGCAGCACCTAGACCTACTCCTTGACGCGAGAGTGTCGGGGAACGAGAAACTTCGAATCCTGCATGCAGGAGCCGGCGCGTGCTCTTTACCCCTCGCTTGGAGAGCCAGCAGAAACGCCACCCAGGTTGCGGTCGACCCCGATGGAAAACTGCTGGACCTGCTGAGAGAGTGGGAGGTGGTCCGCCCGGGCACTTTGAAACTGCGCCACGGAGACGCACGGGCGGTTCTTGAAGGCTCCGTGCGCACCTACGACGTCGTGGTTCGCGACGCTTTCGATGGAAACAAAACTCCCGTGGAACTCAGCAACCTCGCGTGGGCCCAGCTAGTGCGCTCACGGCTGAACGAGGGCGGATCTTACCTAGCAAACATCGCTCACGGCGGTGGACTGAGCGGCAAAGCTGACGTTGCAGCCACCCTAGAGACCTTCGACCAGGCACTGATTGTTACCGACCGCAAAGTCTGGAAAGGGGCTCGCTTGGGGAACCTAGCGCTGATGGCCTGGAACGGACAGGGAATCGAAACCGACCGCCTAGAAGCGGAACTACGCAGGCTCCCACTACCGGTGGCTCTCTATCGCCCCAGCCAGATCAGGTCGTGGCTGGGTGGCGCCCTGCCTGTCCTCTAGTCGTCTTCGTCTGTGCCGTCCAGGAAGTCACGGTCAATCTGGATTTCCCAGGTCTGCCCGCCCCCGAACTGAGTGTCGCTGCGCTCTGGCTCAACCGAGCCGTCAGCGGCGGTTTTGCGTTTCGAGTACGTCTTCAGGTACTTCTCGATCGCGTCCCCGATCGTGTCCGCTAAAGAGTCCGGCGCGCCGCCGTTAAGCTTCTCAGCTTCAGGAATGACTGAGTCGGCAGGTTCGGACTGCATGACCTGCTCCCACACGTGAGCCGAGTCGATTTCCTCGCTAAGTTCACCGCCATCATCCTCGCTAGCAGGCCCGCGCACGACACTGTCGAAGTGGCGCTCCAAGGCGGACACCGTTCCAGCTAAGTCACGGCTCTGCTCAACCAGTTGGTCAACCTGCGACGCTTCTTGGCCAGCGCCGCGCTCCAGGTCACCAACAGGCAAAGACAGGCTGGCGATGTCGGCAAGCCTTCGGATAAGCGCGGAAGAAGCACCCGGGAACGTCGCATTTGCCATGTAGTACGGAACGGTTGCAAGCAGCGTTAGTCCCGTCCTGCCCTGCTGCTGCGCAAACCGGTGCTGCAAGAACGATGTGTAAGGCGCAGGGAACTGCGCAACTCCCCCCATTTGGGGTTGGTCTGGGACCAGGTCGGCGTCGGTCGACTGGACGTGCACGGCGGTGGGGCGCGTGTGTGGCACTGCAGCCGGCAAGCCGTGCAAAGCGAAGATAACTTCAACGCCAGCCTCATTGGCCAGCTCAAGCACCGCGTCCGTGAAACGCCCCCACTTGGAGTCCGGTTCTTGACCGTGAAGAACCAAGAGCGGTTGCCCCTGGTCATCGTGAACGCGATCCAGTGCAATCTGAGGCACTCGCACCCCAGTTGTCACCCAGTCCGCAACCTCCATCACAGGCCTGTGGGACCGGTAATCGATCAACTCATCCGACTCAAAAGTTGCGACCCGCTCCGGGTCCAGGTTGCGAAGCAGTTGGTGCACGGCAAGACCCCCGGCAGAGCCCGCATCAAGGGCTCCTTCGAGGTGAGCTACCAGGATCTTCGCTGCGGCCCCCTTGGCCGGCCCCGGTTCAAATAGCTCGTGAGTCCGGCTCATGAGATTTCCTACTTCCCAAAGGTCTGGTCCCACCGTAACGCCGAACACTGCTTGGGGCGAGGGTCACGAGGCCAATTGAGCCAACAGGAAAACCAGAGCAGCGACCTTGGCGCGGGACGCACCAGAAGAGCAGGTGAGGAATAATGGGGTGTTGCATTTTCCGGTTGCCGAACCCGAAGCAGGAGGGGTCATGGAAGGTGAGCCGACTTCGCACGCCGCAGAGATCGCGCGCGAACAGGCTTCAGTCGACCACGCCTACCAAGTCCTGGAGCGACTCCGCAAGGAGTACCGCGTTGCTCAACGCAAAGTTGAGAGCGAGGGAGCCTGGGGATCCCCGCAAGCCCGCACGGAACGCGACGCCAAAGCGGCCCACTTCGGAGACCAAGCGGCCCGTCTGGAGCAGATCGAGGACCGGCTAGTTTTCGGGCGTATCGACATGGACGGCGGCGGAAGTCACTACATCGGCCGCGCAGGACTACCTGACGACGAAGGCGGCAGGCTGCTTGTGGACTGGAGAGCACCCGCAGCGCGCCCGTTTTACCAAGCGACTGCCGCAGACCCATCGGGGGTGCTGCGTCGCCGCCACATCTTGACGCACCTACGCAAAGTCCGCTCTATCGAGGATGACGTGCTGGACGCTGAAAGGGCGAACCAAGAGGGACTTTCGTTTCAGGGTGAAGGCGCCCTCATGTCTGCGCTTGCCTCCGCACGCGAGGGGCGCATGGGCGACATTGTCGCCACCATCCAGGCGGAGCAGGACGCGATTATCCGGGCGCCTGACAAGGGGGTCCTAGTTGTTCAAGGTGGTCCTGGGACGGGTAAGACGGCAGTGGCTTTACACCGTGCTGCCTACCTGCTGTATGCGAACAGGGAACGACTAGAGAAATCGGGTGTCCTGGTCATCGGCCCCTCGCCCGTCTTCCTTCGCTACATCGAGCAGGTCCTGCCCTCTCTTGGAGAAAACGGCGTCGTCTCCGCCACCATGGGCAGTCTGGTCCCAGGGATAGATGCTCGGGTCATGGACAGCGCAGAAGTCGCCCGTGCTAAAGGCAGGTTGGACTGGGTAGAAACCCTGAGGGCCGCAGTGAGTGACCTGCAGCGGCTGCCGAACGAAACCAAGCACTTCAAGATCGACGGTAAGGAAGCGAGCCTTACTCCGGCAGTTGTGCGCGAAGCCCGCACCAAGGCGAGGCGTGGAGGTTCACCGCACAACGTTGCACGGGACGGGTTTGCGCTAGAGCTGCTCAACCACATCACCCGCCAACTAGCTGGCGCAGACGCTGACGCCGACACCATGGCGTGGTGGCGGGAAACTGTGCGCGCGGACCGCGATGTCCGGCGGGAGATCAACCTCTGCTGGATGCCGACCAGGGCCGAAGACCTCCTGGCGCGCCTCTACGCCAAACCAGCGCTGCTCCGGCGGGTATCAAGGGGCCTCAGCGAAGAAGACCTGGAGCTGGTTCAGCGTCCAAAGGGCAGTCCTTTCACCGTTGCCGACGTTCCCCTTCTCGACGAGCTCGAGGAACTGTTGGGAACCTCCGAAGCGGTTCGCGACGCCGAAGCTGCAGTGCGTGCCCTCGCACAAAGCGAAGAGATCGAGCGGGTCAAGACAGCTTTGGTGGGACAAAACCTGGGGGACGGCATCGTCAGCGCGGAAGTGCTGGCAGAGCAGGCCCGCGGCCCAAGGGAGTGGGCGCCGCTCGCGGAGCGAGCCCTGGCCGACCGCTCGTGGACCTACGGACACATCGTCGTCGACGAAGCCCAGGACCTGTCCCCCATGGCGTGGCACTCCATCCTGCGTCGCTGCCCCTCGCGTTCCATCACCGTCGTTGGGGATCTGGACCAGGCTCGCGGTCACGACCGCCCCACCTCCTGGTACCAGGCTCTTGGACCCGCCGCACGCGGACTGGAAGGCGAGTACGCACTGACTATTTCGTACCGGACTCCCCGAACTATCACGGACCTCGCGCAAGAGGTCCTAGCTGAGCTAGGCGAACCCGTGATCTTCCCACTCAGCTCCGCCCGTGAAGTCCCCGACCCTCTTGCGGACACCTACCTGGAAACCCCGGAAGGAATCCTCCCCCCAGTAGCAGACCCTCTTTGGGCGGCCGTTCAGCGGGCACTCGAGCAGGAAAGCGCCGCCCTTGACGCCGCTGTTGGCGTAGGAGAGGGCCGTATCGGGATCATCGTGGGCAACGAACGTGCCCGGGCGTGGGGAGCTGATGGCGAAGGAGCCAGCGCTTTGGACCAAAGGATCAGCTTGCTTAGCGCCGTCGGGGCGAAGGGCCTAGAGTTCGATGTCACGATTGTCGTCGAACCGGCAGAAATCGCGGATGACGGGCCGGGAGACCTGTTCGTTGCGATGACTCGCCCCACGCGTAGGCTTCACTCCGTTCACAGCAGGCCTCTTCCAAAAGTGTGGCAGGAAGCACTTGACCAGGCGCTCTGAGTGTCGGCCACTAGGTGGAACTGCGGCGCAACGCCACCTCAAAAGCGGGACGATGCAGTCGTGATCAACGTCCTTCTTCTTGAAAACCCGCATCCCATCGGCGCCGCCACCCTTGAGAGGGCCGGCATGAACGTGACTGTGCTGAAGCGCAGTCTGGGCGAAACCGACCTCATTGAAGCCCTGAAGGACGTGCAAATCTTAGGGATCCGCTCCAAAACAGAAGTGACCCGAAAGGTCCTCGCGAGCAGTCCCTCACTTGAGGCCATCGGCGCGTTTTGTATTGGGACCAACCAGATTGCGACCGAAAGCGCGGCCGAACGCGGAATTCCGGTCTTCAACGCACCCTACGCAAACACTCGGTCGGTGGTTGAACTGGCGCTTGGAGAGATAATTGCCCTGACGCGTCGCCTGACAGTGAAGAACTCAAAACTCCACCGCGGCACGTGGGACAAAAGCGCCGATGGGGCTCACGAGGTCCGTGGAAGAACCCTGGGCATCATCGGCTATGGGAACATCGGCACCCAGCTTTCAGTCCTCGCCGAAGCAGTCGGTATGCGGGTCCTCTTCTACGACATCGAGGAAAGGCTTGCGTTAGGGAACGCTGAACGCGCGGACTCAATGGCGGACGTCCTCTCACGATCGGACGTAGTGTCCGTGCACGTGAGTGGGCTGGAATCTAACCGGGGGCTAATCGGCGAAAAAGAGCTCTCCCAGATGCGCCCGGGAGCGGTGATCGTGAACCTTTCGCGCGGGTTCGTGGTGGACGTGGAGGCCCTGAGGGCCGCCCTTGAGTCAAAGCACCTCAGCGGAGCCGCGGTTGATGTGTTCCCAGAGGAGCCAAAAGCTAACGGGGACCCGTTTGCTTCGGAACTGCAAATGATGGACAACGTCATCCTGACACCCCACATTGGCGGCTCAACGATCGAAGCGCAACACGACATCGGCGCATTTGTCAGCACCAAACTGATCGAGTATATGCGGCTCGGCAACACCTCCATGTCGGTGAACGTCCCTAACTTGGCTCTCCCACCCAGCGCTGGGGCTGCGGGTCGGCTAACCTTCATGCACCACAACATCCCGGGCGTGATGGCGAACCTAAACGACATCTTGGCCGGCACGGGTGTGAACGTCGAAGCACAGGCTCTGGCGACCGCGGGCTCCATCGGCTACGCGATCACAGACGTGGCTGCGCCGCTTCCAAAAGAGGTCGTCGCAGCAATAAGCGGTCTGAAAGTCGACATCGACACCAGGTACCTGAACCTGCAGCAGTAGGCACGACCAGAAACGGGCAATGCGTATGACTCTGACTGACGAACTACGAAAGAGCTACGCGCCAGGTGTCCCGTACCGCGTGGACGCTGGCGACCTAATGCTCGCGGACATGTTGATGGGCTCCGCAAAGCGCTACCCCGACCGGGTCGCTATCGACTTCCTGAGTGAGCAAACCACGTACGCAAAGCTCGCTGATCAGGTCCGAAAGGCCGCTAGCGTCCTGAAATCGGTGGGCGTCAAGCCCGGCGACCGCGTCGCGCTTGTCATGCCGAACTGCCCTCAGCACATCGTGGCACTGTTTGCCACAGCCCTAGTCGGCGGGATCGCGGTTGAACACAATCCGTTAGCGCCCGAAGCCGAGCTGAAACTAGAGTACGAACGCCACGGTGCCAAAGTCACGGTCGCCTGGGAAAACAGCATTGAAAAGCTCAGCTTCCTGGGGTCTGACCACCAGGTTTTTGGTGTGAACCTTGCGGACGCGCTGTCCAGGACCTCACGCGCTTTGCTGAAGCTCCCCCTACCCGGGGTTCGAGCAAAGAGAAAAGCTCTGGGGGCAAAAACCCCAAAGTCGGTGGTCAACTGGGACAAGTCAGTGAACTCCGCTTCCCCGTGGGCAGGAAAGCACGTGGGACGCCCCACGGACACGGCGCTGCTAATCCACACCGGAGGCACCACCGGAACCCCCAAAGCTGTCGCACTGTCTCACCGCAACCTGGCGTCGAACGTCACCCAGTCCGTAGCGTGGGTCCCGCCGCTGCACGCGGGCGCGGAAACCTTCTATTCTGTGCTTCCTTACTTCCACGCTTTTGGGCTGACTGTGACACTGTTGTCGGCAGTGCAGTTAGGCGCCACTATCGCGGTCTTCCCGAAGTTCGATCCCGCCCAAATCCTGCTAGCGCAGCGCCGCCTGCCCTGCACATTCTTCGTGGGTGTGCCGCCCATGTTCGACAGGCTTCTTGCAGAACACAAGACGCTGCCGGTTGACCTGTCCTCCATGAGCTTTACGCTCTCCGGGGCCATGCCTCTTTCAGAAGAACTTTCAAAGCGCTGGGAAGAAGCAACGGGCGGGCTAGTCATTGAGGGATACGGAATGACAGAAACTTCCCCCGTGCTACTGGGTTCACCCCTCTCAAAGGAAAAACGTGCAGGGGCGCTAGGTGCACCGTTTCCCTCCACGTTCATCCGAATCGTCAACCCAGAAAACCCTGAAGAAGACGTCCCTACAGGGGAAATCGGAGAACTCCTTGTCAAGGGACCCCAGGTTTTCAGCGGCTACTGGGAGGACCCCGAAGAGAGTGCAGAAGTGTTCGTCGGCGGCTGGCTACGCACCGGGGACCTGGTCCAGGTCCGCGACGGCTTCGTGTACATGGCGGACCGCCGTAAGGAACTGATCATCACCGGCGGGTTCAACGTCTATCCAACGCAGGTGGAGGAGGTTGTGCGTTCCATGCCGGGCGTCTCAGACGTCGCCGTCGTGGGGATGCCCAGCGGAACCAACCGGGGGGACGACGTCGTCGCAGCTTTGGTTTTGGAGGCTGGGGCGTCGATCACGCTCGCCGACGTGCGTGAGTGGGCTGAGAAATCCTTAGCCCGCTATGCACTCCCCCGACAGATAGTGGTTGTTCAAGAACTCCCCCGCTCTCAAATCGGGAAAGTCATGCGCCGCAGAGTCCAAAGGCACCTGCTTGAAGTGCAAACCGGACTGCGTTCAGGCCTGCAAGACCTGGCCGCACAAGTGTCCGACTTGGCGGAACGCGCAGGCCAGAAGACTGCCGAGGCCCGCGAGACGTTGGCAGAAGCAGCCGAAACCCTGAGAGCCCGACAAAGCTCCAAAGAAGACGAGTCAAGCGAGCCGCGGGAAGAGCCCTAATCGCCGGTCAGGTTCTCGCTTCGCAGCTCCATGATTGCGTCCTCAAAATCCTCTAAAGATTCGAACGAGGAATAGACAGACGCAAAACGCATGTAGGCGATAACGTCCAACTGCCGCAAAAATGGCAGGATCGCGCGGCCGACCTCATCAGCCGAAACCGCCGGCTGCCCGGAGGCCCGAAGCTTCTCTTCAACCTGCTGTGCAAGTACAGCTAGGTCGTGGTCTGACACCGGGCGCCCTTGGCAGGCTTTCCGAACCCCACCGGTCACCTTGCTCCTGGAAAACGGTTCCAGCACTCCTGAGCGCTTCTCAACAGAAAAACTCGAGGTCTCGGTTGTCGTCAAGCGCCGCCCACACCTACCGCACTCGCGCCTTCTGCGGATAGCGGTGCCGTCCTCAGTAACCCGAGTGTCAACGACACGCGTGTCTCCATGCTGGCAAAACGGGCAACGCAAGAGGGTTTCCTTTCCGCGACTACTTAGGAAAACCGTATCGCAGGCCGCGGACTCTACCAAAAAGTAGAGGCAGGTGAGTTCAGAGCCACTACTCCAACGGGAGCAGGATCTCCTGACCCGGGTGCAAGGTTGCATCATCCAAACCGTTTAGGGCCCTAATGTCTTCCACGACGTCTTCCAAGGCCCTGGCGGAGCCAAGTCCAGCGGCGAGCCCCCAGAGAGATTCGCCCGACGCCACCGAATGAGTGTAGGTTTCGCCCGCGAACGGCGCGGGCCGGAACGCGGCCCCAAGGGCCCCGCCTATGCCGATCACCAAGGCGAAAGCGAGAACCCACCCCACTACCTTTGCGTAAAGCGGCACCACGATCCTGTACTGCACCGGCGGACCGTCGGTTTCTTTGCCGCCCATGTCAGCTGTAGCCAGCGCGGACCCTGCTGGATGTCGCGCGATCGCCCTTTGCAGATCAGCTTCCGCAACCTGCCTGCGCCGCCGCTCTGCAGCAAGATCGATGACCGGCGCCGGCTCCGGCAAGCGGCCAAGAACTTTAAGCTCGCGATCCGTCGATTCGTACGTCGACACTGCACTCATCGCTACCTCCCACCCAGAGCTGGCATCCAGCCTGCAAGCGAACTTTTCGAACGGCCGACACCACTAGAACAACCGTTCGTCGAACACCTGTACGATACCAAAGGTCTCCGACAAAATGCAGACTCGCTCGAACATATGTTTGAAAAGAGGTGTGTTTCGGTTAGTCTTCGAATGAACGCAGGGTGACCGGGAGGCCAACGTGTCAGACCAAAAACAGCTCACTGCCCGCCAGGAGCAGATTCTGTCAGTGGTAGAAGAAAGCATCAGGACCACCGGCTACCCACCCTCGGTCCGGGAGATAGGGCAGCGGGTCGGACTGGCCTCCCCCTCGACCGTCAAATACCACCTGGATTCACTGGAGAAGATGGGGATGCTCACCCGGGAAGCTGGACGCCCCCGGGCACTTCGGACCGAAGCTGCGACGCAGTTCTCACCACGTGCAGTAGAAGTCCCCGTCTCATCCTCGGACAGCGACGCAGTTTCAATTCCGCTGGTCGGGCAGATCGCAGCAGGCACGCCCATTACTGCTGAGCAGAACGTCGAAGACGTGTTTTCACTCCCCACGCGGCTCACGGGACGCGGACAGCTATTCGTCTTAGAAGTCCGTGGAGACTCCATGATTGACGCGGCAATCTGCGATGGGGATTACGTGGTTGTCCGCGCCCAGAACGTCGCTGAAAACGGAGAGATCGTGGCGGCGATGATCGACGGGGAAGCAACCGTGAAAGTCTGGTTGCGCGACGATGCTGGCACCTGGCTCCTACCGCGCAACCCAGACTTTCAACCCATCCCAGCGGGCCCAGCCCAGATCCTGGGACGCGTCGTGACTGTCGTTCGCGCCCTCTAGTAGCCCAACTCGCGGGCCGCGCTACGAATCTGAGCGGCGGAGTTCCGCAAGCCACGGAGTTCGTCGACGCTAAGTGGTGGCTCAAGGATCCTGCCAGCCCCACCCCTACCGACAACCGTCGGCACCGCCATGCAGACGTCAGAGATGCCGTTCCAATCGTCAAGGAACGTAGAGACCGTCATGACGCGGCGTTCGTCCCGAAGAACAGAACTGGCAATCGCATTGGCAGCGAGACCTATCGCGTAGTTCGTCGCGCCCTTACCTTCAATGATGTGGTAGGCGGAATCAACAACGTCGCGAGCAATCTCCTCACGAAGCTTCCGGTCAAAGATGCGCCCGGAAAGCGTGGGGCCCCAATCATCCACGGGGACGTTGCCGATTTCTGCGCTAGACCAGAGGGCAACCTCTGAGTCGCCGTGCTCGCCCGCAATCATCGCGTGGATCGACTTTGAGGAGACGCCGGTTTCCTGAGAGATGAGGTAGCGAAGACGCGAGGTGTCCAGGACTGTTCCCGACCCGAAAACTTGGCCGCGCGGCTTCCCCATGAGTTGCAGTGCAACGTAGGTGACAACATCGACAGGGTTCGTCACGAACATGTAAATGGCGTCGGGAGCCGCGGAAAGCATCTGCGGCACCAGAGTCTTCATCAGTCCGACCGTCGACTGTGCCAGCTCCATCCGGGTCTGGCCAGGCTTCTGCTTGGCGCCGGCCGTGACAACCACCATGTCCGACCCGGACAGAATATCGATGTCATCGGAGCCAACAACGGACCCGACAGGCGTGAACTGGATGCCGTGAGCAATGTCCAAACCCTCAGCGCGAACCTTAGGGCCGTTGATGTCGTAGAGGGCGATCGAGCGAGCGATGCCGCTCATCGCAGCAGCGTAGGCCACCGCGGTGCCAACCGCGCCGGCTCCGACAACAGACAGTTTCGAGGGACGGCCTTTTGCAAGGGACGGAACACCTGATGATTCAACAGACAAAATAGGCTCCTTTACCTTCTATCTTTGGGTAAGACTACCTTCTGCGGGCGAAACGATAGCTGAAGTTTCGGCTGCTGCACTTTGTAGGGCTGCAGCGAGTTCTGGGTCGACTCTGGCCACCAGGTGCGTTCCGAGTTCGGACCACTCCTGCGAGAGAACCTCGCCGGCGTCATGCGCCAGGCTGACTAAGCGGGACTTGTCGAAGGGCACGACAAGGTCGACGTTGACTTCGGGGCGCGGCAACGCCTCCTGTATGGCATCTTGTAGCTGCGGGATCCCCCTGCCCGTGAGCGCCGAGACCTCCAACGCGCCCGGGAAAGTCGCGCGCAGCTGGGCTAGGGTTTCTGGGCTTGCCAGGTCCGTCTTGTTCAAGACGATCAGCTCTTGGCGCGGCTCGAACCCCTCAATCTCAGAAAGCACCTGCCGCACAGACTGCACCTGACCCGCCGGATCCGGATGGCCCGCGTCAACGACGTGGAGAACCACGTCAGACTCCCCAATCTCTTCTAGCGTGGAACGGAATGCCTCCACCAACTGGGTTGGAAGATTCGCGACAAAACCAACCGTGTCGGTAAGCGTGTAGGTGCGCCCCTCCGGGGTCTCCACCCTGCGAACCGACGGGTCCAACGTCGCAAAAAGCGCGTTGTGTACTAGCGCATCCGACCCGGTAAGCCTGTTGAGCAACGTCGATTTGCCGGCGTTCGTGTACCCGGCAATGGCGACCGAGGGGACTCCTTTGCGTCTGCGCCCAGACCTCTGTGTGACCCTGGCGGGCTCCATGCCCTTGATCTGCTTCTTCAGCTTTGCCATTCGGGTGCGGATCCGGCGACGGTCAAGCTCAATCTTGGTTTCACCCGGACCCCTGGAGCCGATCCCTTCACCGCCCGCTACCCGGCCTCCAGCTTGCCTGGACATGGATTCTCCCCACCCACGCAGCCTGGGTAGCAGGTACTCAAGTTGGGCTAGCTCAACTTGAGCTTTCCCCTCTCGCGACTGCGCGTGTTGAGCGAAGATGTCCAAGATCAAGGCGGTGCGGTCCACCACCTTAACTTTGACAATGTCCTCCAGCCCCCTGCGTTGGGAGGGGGAAAGGTCAGAGTCGACAATCACAGTGTCGGCCCCGACTTCTGCGACAAGGTCGCGAAGCTCCCGCGCCTTCCCTGCCCCAAGGAAAGTACCAGGGTCGGGCGTCTGGCGGGACTGCATGACGCTCGCAAGAACTTCCGACCCCGCGGTTTCTGCAAGGGCGCTGAGTTCGCGTAAGGAGTTCTCTACGTCAAGCCGGCTCTGAGTCGTCCGCAACGCCACCAGCACGACACGTTCAAGTCGAACCTGGCGATACTCAACCTCTGAGACTTCCTGGAGTTCCGAGGAGTGCGAGAGGCCCCTGCCGGTCGCCCTCCGTTCTTCCCACTGCTCGTGAGTTTCTTCTGCAGAGTCCTCCGTTGAAGCGAGTGCTGGAGCAGGGCGGGCCAACACCCGCGCCGCAACCTCTTCCGCCCGCCTAAGAGTCTCACTTCGCCCATCTGTCACGAGTGGCTGTTCTTCCAAGAGGTCCCTTCCAGTTTTTGCGGCTTAGCCCGTGTCCCCAGTTTAGCCGGGGAGGCTAGGCTCAAGGGGTGAGCCCCCACTACTTCAGCACAGAGCCAGCCGACTTGCCCGACCAGCTGCGAACGCTTACCTACTCCACGCGTGGGACCCGATACCAGATGGCGTCCACTGACGGCGTTTTTTCCGCACGCGCTCTTGACGCTGCGACTGCAATACTCTTGGATCAAGTACCTCCTCCCCCAGCCCTAGGGACATTTCTGGACCTCGGCTGCGGTTGGGGTCCGATCGCCGCAGCGCTCGCAACCGAATCCCCCGATGCAAGCGTTTGGGCCGTCGACGTGAACCCGCGAGCCTTAGAGCTGACAAGGCGGAACCTGGCGGCGATCGGTGCTAAAGACACCGTAGTCCTGACGGAAGACGAAGCACTTGCTGAAGCTGCAAAACGCGACATTAGCTTCGACCTGGTCTGGTCTAACCCGCCGGTTCGTATCGGCAAGAAAGCGCTCCAAGAGCTGTTGATGCGTTGGCTGCCTAGGCTGACCCCCCACGGCACTGCCTACCTGGTCATCGGCAAGAACCTCGGGGCAGATTCTATGGCTAAGTGGCTTGAAACTCAGGGTTTCCGGGCGAAACGGATCGCCTCAAAACGAGGTTTTCGGGTACTGGCGCTCACCAAGGAGTCGCAGAGCCTCCCCTAACGCCACCTCTGGCCTACGCGGGTCTAACCAGTGCACCCGCGGGTCAGCTCGGAACCATTTCAGCTGACGTTTCGCGAGCTGGAAGGTTGCGAGCGCTGTCGCGTCCTGTGCTTCCTGCAGTGAAAGCTCCCCGCTTAGGAGCTGAAGGACCTGCGCATAACCAGTGGCACGCGAAGCCGTTCTGGTTTCTCTTAGCCCCCGCTGCTCCAAGCCCCTCACTTCATCGACTAGGCCCTCAGAAAACATCTGCGATGTGCGCCTCTCGATTCGGGCCTGAAGTTCGGGAAGGGGCCAATCAAGGGCAAGCTGCAGCGTCGGTTTCCAATACTGGTGCTTAGGCTGCTTTGTGGAAAAAGGCCGTCCGGTCAGCTCGATGACTTCCAGTGCCCTGACGATGCGTCTTTCGTTGTTCGGCTCGATCTCCTTAGCCGCTTGCGGGTCGCGCCGCTCTAGCTCACTACGTAGCGCATCTAGTCCTTCAGTCCGGGCGCGCTGTTCCAGGGCAGCACGGACCCGCGGGTCTGTCGGGGGGAAATCGATTCTGTCAAGGAGTGCGCGCACGTAGAGTCCCGAGCCACCAACAACGACGGGCTGTTTCCCAAGTCCGAGGATGCGTGCTACGTCCGCCCTGGCACTTCGTTGGTACTCCGCTACAGAAGCGGCATCGGTGATGTCAAGCGTGTCGACCTGGTGGTGTGCAAGCCTTTGGCGTTCCTTGAGTGACGGCTTCGCGGTACCAACGTCCATGCCTCGGTAGAGGGCGAAAGCATCCGCCCCCACAATCTCTGCGGTTTCGCTCTCCGCCTCTCCCTGCTGAACGGCGATGGCGGACACAAGGTCCATAGCGAACGCTGTCTTCCCGCTTGCAGTCGGGCCGACGACGGCAAGGATCACGGCCGCGCCACTCGCAGCGTTGGCACACCAAGGGAGACCCTTGTGGAAGGCTCCCTCTTCTGGCGGATCTCCCAGGCGTCTCCCGCGCGGGTCGGGTGGATCCGGTAGAGACCTTGTGGTTGCAGGGCTGAATCAGCGAGCAGGTGGTGAGGCGCACCGTGGGTGACCTGCACCTGCACCAGATCACCGGGCCGCGGTGCCTGTTGTCCTTCCGGCAACGCGAAATGCACCAGGCGGTTGTCGCGGGCCCGACCGGACGCCCGCCGCGTCACTCCGTCTTTTCGTCCCTCACCCTCTGACACCAGGACCTCTACGGTTTTCCCAACCTGCTCCTGATTCTCTTCTGTTGAGATCCGGTTTTGTAGGTCGACCAAGGCTGCGTAGCGATCCGCGACCACGTCGGGTGGCACGACGTCTGTGCGTTTTGCGGCGGGCGTCCCAGGACGAGGTGAGTATTGGAAGGTGAAGGCTGAGCTGAAACGGGATTCCTCCACAACCTCAAGCGTCTGTTCAAAGTCCTGGTCAGTTTCGCCCGGAAAACCCACAATGATGTCAGTTGTGATGGCGGCGTCAGGTATTTGCGCGCGCACGCGTTCCAGGATGCCCTCAAAGCGGGCACGCCGGTACGAGCGCCGCATTTCCCGAAGGACTTTGTCGGAACCGCTCTGGAGTGGCATGTGAAGGCTAGGCATTACTGCCGGTGTCTCAGCCATGGCTTCGATCACGTCGTCCGTGAAAGCCGCGGGGTGGGGCGATGTGAAGCGCAGCCTCTCCAAGCCCTCTAGCGCCCCGACGTCACGCAGTAGCTGAGCGAACGCACCCCGCTGCCGGAAGGAGGCACCGTAGGAGTTCACGTTTTGTCCCAGCAGGGTGACCTCAATCGCTCCCTCGCTCAGGACGGCCCGGACTTCTTCAAGAATCTCTTCTGGGACGCGGTCCCTTTCCCGCCCGCGAAGCCTCGGAACGATGCAGAACGTGCACGTGTTGTTGCAGCCAACTGAGATGGAGACCCAAGCTGCGTAGGCAGACTCCCTCAGCGATGGCAGCGTGGATGGGAAAACCTTCAGAGACTCTTCGATCTCAACTGCTGCTTCGCGGCCGTGCTCAGACCTACGAAGCAGTGCTGGCAGCACATCGATGTTGTGCGTCCCGAAGACAGCGTCCACCCACGGCGCGCGTTTCACGATGGACTCCCGCATCTGCTGCGCCAGGCAACCTCCAACAGCGATCTGCATACCGGGGCGCTCCCTTTTGACCGAAGCGAGCTGGCCCAGGTTCCCGAACAGCTTGTTGGCGGCGTTCTCCCGCACCGAGCACGTATTGATAACGACTACGTCAGCCCCGCCATCCCCGGCCTCGGTGGCGCGCGCTACAGCTTCGGGGACTTCTGCAACCGGGACCATACCCATCCCGGATAGCAGCCCCGCAATGCGTTCGGAGTCGTGCTGGTTCATCTGGCACCCGAGCGTGCGAACCTGGAACGTCCGGGGAAGTGCTTCCGTTTCCACCCGGTCAGCCTACTGGCCAGGCGTTTGCTCTGGGAGATCTCGTAGCAAGCGCCACAACAGCGCGAGGGCCGCATCGACGCTTTGGGAACGGATCGCTCCGCGGTCCCCCACAAAACTGTGTGCTTCTGTGACCAGCTCAGAGCCAAGTGAGACTCCGACGTAGACACGGCCGCACGGCCCATCGGGAGAATCGCCAGGACCCGCAACACCCGTTGTCGAAACTCCGACATCGGCGCGAAACAGCCGGGCTGCTCCGGCCGCCATTTGTGCCGCTACGTCAGCCTGGACCGGTCCGCCAGCCCTAAGCAGATCTGACGAAACCCCCAGCAGTTCGCTCTTGGATTCGACGGCGTAGGTGACAACCCCACCCAAGAAACAGTTAGAAGCCCCCGGGACGTCAACGATCCTGGAAGCCAGGGCGCCTCCTGTCAGGGACTCTGCTGTCGCCAGAGTAAGGGAGCGCGCTTGAAGCTCCACCAAAACATCCTGCAGAGGGTCGTTCACGCGTTTTCCTTTGCCCGATCCAAGACTTCACCAAGTGCCCGGTTTGTGACCGACCCGCTGAAACCCCTGCGCATCAGGTATGCAGCCGCGCGGCGACGCCAACGCTGCACCTGGTCGTAATCGTTCAGGTCCGCGGGCAGTTCCCTGGCCTTCTTTGAGGCTGCTGCGCGGGCCCGACTTGCTTCGTCTTCACTGTCGATCTGGTGAACCAGGTCTTCCCAGACTTCGGGGGCAAGGCCGCGGCGTAGCATCTGGCGCTCCACTCCACTGCGACCCAGGTCGCTGTACTGGCGGAACACTAAAGCAGCGAACCTGGAGTCGTTCAGGTAGTCCTGCTGCACCAGCCGGTCCAAGGATTCTTCTACTTCTGTCTCCGCGTGCCCGCGGGTGAGCAGCTTTTGCCGCAGCTCACTTCGAGAGTGCTCACGCATCCCAAGGAGACGGACGGCGGCGCTGTACACGCTGGGTTCAGGCGAGCTTCTCTTCACCTTCGGCTCCCGGCTTAGAACCGTCCTGCGGGGCCTCAGCAATGCCCAGCTCAAGCAGGATCTTGTTCTCGATTTCGTCCGCCAAGTCGGGGTTGTCGATCAGGAACTGGCGCACATTTTCTTTTCCTTGGCCCAGCTGATCTTTCCCGTACGTGAACCAAGAGCCGGACTTGCGGACTATCCCGCTTTCGACTCCCATATCGATGATGGAACCTTCACGGGAGATCCCCTTCCCGTAGACGATGTCGAACTCTGCCTGCTTGAAGGGCGGCGCCATCTTGTTCTTGACGATCTTGGCACGGGTGCGGTTAGCTACCGGTGCACCGGCCTCCTTCAGCGTTTCGATCCGACGAACGTCAATGCGCACAGAAGAGTAGAACTTAAGTGCCTTGCCACCCGTCGTAGTTTCGGGCGACCCGAAGAACACGCCGATCTTTTCACGCAGCTGGTTGATGAAGATCGCGGTGGTCCCCGTGGCGGACAGGGCACCGGTTATCTTCCTGAGCGCCTGGGACATGAGCCGTGCCTGGAGACCCACGTGAGAGTCCCCCATCTCCCCCTCAATCTCTGCCTTTGGGACTAGTGCCGCCACGGAGTCAATAACGATAATGTCGACGCCCCCGGACCTGATCAGCATGTCCGCGATTTCAAGCGCCTGCTCACCGGTGTCTGGCTGTGAGACCAGCAGCGAGTCCGTATCGACACCAAGTGCCTTGGCGTATTCCGGGTCCAGAGCGTGTTCCGCATCGATGAAGGCGGCGTTGCCACCGGCTTTCTGCGCGCTGGCCACAGCGTGTAAGGCCACAGTTGTCTTCCCCGAGGACTCCGGGCCGTAGATCTCAACAACCCTTCCACGCGGCAACCCACCGATACCCAGAGCGACGTCCAAGGCCAACGACCCGGTCGGGATCACGCGGACTGGCGGACGCGCATCGTCACCGAGCCGCATAACGGATCCCTTCCCGAACTGGCGATCAATCTGGCTTAGAGCCAGGTCGAGAGCTTTCTGCCGGTCGTTTTCTATTCTTTTGCCTGCGCTGGCTTTTGCCATCGTCACTCCTGATCCCGTGGCCTCTCCGGCCTGTTTTCAAAGCTGGTCTGCTTTGCGCGGCCCTCTCCGAGCCTCGCAGGCAAGAATATGTCCGACCACCGACATAGACGCGCCCGGCTGACCCTGCCTGTGAAGATCTCGCAACGCGCTCACCTGAGGAAAGACTACTAGAACAACTGTTCTAATAGTTACGGGCTGGCGGCGTGTCTACGCGTCAGGTTCCAGAGGGCGCCTGTGGGTCCAGCGGGCCTCTTCAGGTGCTCCCGACTCGCCTACTAGGGCGACCCAGACAAGGTCTGGGGACACACCGGATGCCAGCGCGGCCCGCGCGGTGTCCTTCAAGGGTGCCAAGTAGAGGTCGGACGCAAGAGAATGCCCCAGAGTAGGTCCGAAGACCTCCTCCAGGGCATTCCAAAACTCTGAGTCTTTCACGACTGAGCCTTACCGAAGACCACTGGCCTCTGGGGCTAGTAGGTCGTCAGGCACCGTGTCTGGCACGGTGGTTTTGTCGAGTAACATCATGCGATCTGCGACCTCACGGATGACGAACCAGAGCGGCACCCCAAGGGCTCCGCAAATGGACTCTAGGAGTTCAGAGGAGGCTTCCTTCTGCCCCCGCTCAACCTCACTGAGGTATCCGAGTGAGACCTGTGCCTCTGAGGACACTTCGCGTAGCGTGCGCTCCTGCCTAGAACGCAGTGAACGCAGCACGTCACCTAGTTCGCTGCGGAGCAAAGGTCGCTCTGCAGTTTGCTCTGCCGTCGGCACAGCAAACTTGGCGCCACTCAGCGCGCGAACAGGTCGTCCAGTTCCATGCTGCCGGTATTTTCCGGGCCTATTCGTATAGTTCATACCCATGCAATATACAACGCGCCGGGCCACGCTTTTCTTCCGTGCGGTATGACACAGTCAGTGTTGATGTTGGTTGCTGCGCTTCGCGCCGCGAGCCGCGGAGAGGACGTACTGCATCCCGGAAACCACCGTTGTGAGCAATGCTGCGGCTAGCGCAATCCAAACGACGACAGTCACAACCTGAGCCAGGACCGAGCCAGCGGGAACGAAAGAGTCCCAGGGAACGATCAGCAGGAAAATCAAGAAGATCTGCAAAACCGTCTTAAGCTTGCCGCCGGAACTTGCTGCAACAACCGTGCCTTTCCGCCGCAGAACCTCCCTCAGGATAGTTATTCCGATCTCGCGGAAGGCGACGATGATCGTGAACCACCAGGGTAAAAGGGCAAGGACAGAGAGCGCGACGAACGCACCGAGCGTCATGAACTTGTCCGCGATCGGGTCCGCCAGCTTCCCAAAATTGGTGACCAGGTTTCGGCTGCGCGCTATCTTGCCGTCAAGGTGGTCCGTGTACGCGGCAACAACGAAAATTCCAAGAGCCCACCAACGGCTTGGCGTCGTGTTAACCAAGAGCAACCACAGGAACGCAGGCACCAGCACCAACCGAACCATTGTGAGCACGTTCGGGAGGTTCCAGATGGCGTCGGGCTTAGCCTGCACACCGGAGGTGGTTGGTTCAGACATGTGCTCTTCCAGTTAGGACGGTGGGCCTGTTCGGTTGCTCCAGTATAGGGCTCAGGGCCCAAACCACTCTTGGTCTAGAGGTATTGCGCCTGGAGAGGTTGGGTTGCCTCCGGGTCCGGCTCTGGGAACCCACCCGAAATGGCCGCCGACTCCACGGGTTCCAAATCAAATGAATCATCGTCTTCAGGCTGGCCGCCAAAGTCGCCGGTTTCAGGATGAAGCGAGTCGGACTCGCCGCGCAGAAGCGCTAGCACCGCCGGCAGCTCCTCGGGAGGAACCAGGACCTCGCGTGCTTTCGACCCCCTTGAAGGCCCCACTATCTCACGGGTTTCCAACAGGTCCATGAGCCTGCCGGCGCGGGCAAACCCGACGCGGAGCTTCCTTTGCAACATTGATGTTGACCCGAGCTGCGTGTTCACGACTAGTTCGGCCGCAGAAAGGAGGTCTTCCAGGTCGTCCCCGATGTCCTCCGCCGGTTTGCCTGTCTTCGCGGGCGCAACGACGTCCTCCCTGTAAGAGGGCGCCATCTGGGCCTTGGTGTGCTCCACAACCGCTTCAATCTCGTGTTCGTCAACCCAAGCACCCTGGACTCGCATCGGCTTCGCAGCCCCGGCGGGAAGGTACAGCGCGTCACCCTGCCCCACCAGCTTCTCCGCACCAGGCTGATCCAAGATGACCCGCGAGTCTGCGAGTGCAGAGGTCGCAAAGGCGAGCCTTGAAGGGACGTTCGCCTTGATGAGTCCTGTGACGACGTCAACCGAAGGGCGCTGAGTCGCCAGCACCAGGTGGATCCCAGCTGCTCGGGCCAACTGGGTGATCCGCTGCACCGACGCTTCGACGTCCCTTGGCGCGATCATCATCAGGTCGGCGAGCTCATCCACCACCACAAGTAGGTAGGGGTAGGGCTTCAGCGTGCGTTTCGACCCCTCAAGCGGTTTCACAGTGCCTTCCCTGATCGCCGCGTTGAAATCGTCGATGTGTTTGAAACCGAAAGAGGCCAGGTCGTCGTAGCGTGCGTCCATTTCCCGCACGACCCACTCAAGGGCTTCGGAAGCTTTCTTCGGACTGGTGATGATGGGCGTGACCAGATGTGGGATGCCCTCGTAGATTGACAGCTCGACCCGTTTCGGGTCAATGAGAACCATGCGAACTTGCTCGGGTGTAGCGCGCATCAGAATCGACATGATCATGGAGTTTATGAAAGAGGACTTGCCCGACCCGGTTTGACCGGCAACCAGAAGGTGGGGTGTTCGAGCCAAGTTGGTGACAACGTAACCGCCCTCAACGTCCTTGCCAACGCCAACCATGAGCGGGTGGCGGTTCTTCTGCGCTTTCCCGCACCGCAAGACGTCCCCGAGCGCAACGGTTTCCCGGTCAGCATTCGGGATCTCCACGCCTATCGCCGACTTACCGGGAATCGGTGCCAGGATCCGCACGTCCGTGCTTGCGACTGCGTAAGCGATGTTGCCTGAGAGGGCAGTGATCCGCTCAACCTTTACGCCGGGACCCAGAGAGAGCTCGTAGCGTGTCACGGTGGGCCCACGGGAGAATCCGGAAACCGTCGCGTCAACGTTGAACTCCGTAAGAACCCCCTCTAGGGCTTCCACCACCGCGTCGTTGACGGCTGAGCGTTCCTTGTGGGGCGCTCCGCGCACCAGTGTCCCCGCGGGGGGCAGCTCGTAGTTCGTCAGCAACCCGGATGGGGCTGGATGGCTTTCGTCGCTAGTCTCAGCTGATTTCTCTTCCTCGACCTGGATACCCTGAATGGCTAGCGATTCCTGCGTCGCTTCCCCACTGGGAAGCACTGTCGTGGCCGCAGAGTCGGGCATCTGGAGGGCCAACTCCTTTTCCCCAAGGCCTTCCTCAGGCTCGTCTTCGCGAAGGCCCCGGTCAAGACTGACGACCTCTTCTGGTTCCGCAGGCGCTTTGAAACCACTGCGCCGCACTCTAGGGCGTCTCACGACCGAACTCTCACCGCGGGACTCCTTCGCGAGCCATTCATCCCCTGCAGTAGCAAGCCCCTCGGGCTCGTCGGCAGTGGTTTCAGGGGCCCGGCGGAACTTTGCAATGAGCGCCTGAGACTTTTGCGGGACCTCGCGCACGGGCGTTCGAAGCGCCACAAGAATGGAATAAATCAACAGCAAGACCAGGGCCACCCCTGTTGCCCACGGCCCAAGTAGTCTCACCAGGGGATAGGTAAAGAACCAGCCGAGCAGACCCCCGGCTCCTTCAACCGCGACGAAGTCACTGACCGGTGGGTTGCCTCCCCCGATTTGCGCGAGCCCAGTCAGTGCCAGCGTCACCCCGACCATGCCCGCAAACGTGTAGGCAAGAGCCTCACTGCTTTTGCGCGCGCGGATGAGCGTGAAGGCCCAAAACAGTAGCAGCACAGGAACAACCGGGGCGAACAGACCAACGGCGCCCGCAACAGCGTGGTGGATGCCTTCCCCGGCCTGGCCCGACACATCGAACCATTCGCGGAGCGCAACCGTCACTGCTACTGCCACCAGGAAGAACGCAAGGGCGTCCCGCTTCAGTTGGGGGTGGACGCTACGCCAGCCTTCGCGAATCGAGCTGGCCGCCCTGGAAAAAAACCCGGGCGAGTTGGGATCTTCCCCGCTCTCACCCACCGCAAGCCTCCCCTGCGTTCCCTTTCCTTTAGGCGCCTGGGATTGCCGCCCCCCACGTTTGGAGGGCGCTTTTCGTGATTCACTCTTCCTGGCCATGTCAACTCGAAACTACCCTGAGCCGCTCAGAATCTAGCTTTGCCGCGCGGCGCCTGGGCTCTTAGACGCCCCGAGCTTCCTGCGTTTTTTTGGCGCTCCCCGATTCCAGGACGGCGTCGACTTCTTCTTTTGTGGGGAACGGCGTCGCCCCGGGATGCTGAATCATAAGGGCGCTCGCCGCATTGGCCCGCACGCACGCCTCGGCCAGGTCAGAGCCTTGAAGCAGCGCAGCACACATAACAGCAACGTGGGTGTCTCCCACCCCCGTCGTATCAACGATTTCTGAAGGGAACGGCCGAATCAAGATAGGTTCAGCTTCCAAGCTAATCTGCAGGTCGCATCCCAAAGAGCCGAGCCGCCGGACCATCGCCGCCGAAGGGCGCATCAGGTTGCGCAGCCCGGTTCCGGGACTGTGGGAGGCGATAATTTCACGGATCGCGGCGGTCTCCCTAATGTTCATGCTGACGATGTCAGCGCGCTTCAGGATGGGGATCCAAATCTCTGCCGGCACTTGATCGACTGCCGGGGACACCGCCAGCACCACCGTGATTTCGTCGGGAATATCCGGCACCCACGACGCGAGGACCTTAGCCGAAGGCTCCAACGCCAGGTCGCGCCCGTGGATCAAAACGATGTCTCCGAACTCGAGCGCTACTGAGTCAAGGAGTTCCCTGGACGTCTCAACCTCAACGCCCGCAGCGACGACGGAGGCAATCTTCCCGTCGTCTTCAACCAAAGAGACACCAACGCCAACATCGCCAACAATTACACCGTCTAGGGTCTCTATTTTGCGTTCCTCAAGGCTGCGCCTGATCGCATGGGAGTTCGGCCCGGTTCCAAGCGGAGACGCGCAGAAGACGCGCGCCCCTTGCGCTTTGGCTGCAGCAGCGCCAATGTAGCCACCGCCCGGCGTCGCCTCAGCCCCGCGTGCCTGCAGGTTCTGGCCTTCTCGTGGTAGCTCGCGGACCCGCAGGTCAACGTTCAGCTGCATCGACTGCGTGGTAACGAACTGACTGAGCGTCTCGCCCTTGCCCGGAAACGTCAACTGAGCGCCCGGGGCCTGCTTCACTGCTCAACCACCACCGGAACAATGACGGGGCGGCGACGCAGCTTCTTGCTGGCCCAGCGTCCAATCACTCGCCGCATCGACTGCTGCAGCTGCTTCGGATTTGTCTGACCTTTCGCAAGGTCGCGCTCCAATGCGTCCTTGATGTCGGGCACTATGCCTTCGATCGTGGAGTCGTCTTCCGCAACGCCGATAGCTTTCACTGTCGGGCCCGCAGTCAGTGTCTTTGCCTTCTTATCGACGACGGCGTAGGCGGTAATGAAACCTTCAGAACCTAGCGCTAACCGCTCAGCAAGCTCGTCTTCAGACACCTCACCGACAGAAGCTCCGTCAACAAAAACCAGCTCAACCGGGACCTGTCCCGCGACTGTCACCTTGCCGTTCTTCAGGTCGACAACGACACCGTTTGACGCGAGGACGACGCTTTCGGGGTCGACTCCCGTCTTCACTGCAAGCTGCCCGTTCGCAACCAGGTGACGGGTTTCTCCGTGGATTGGCATCACGTTCTTCGGCTTTACGATGTTGTAGAGGTACAGGAGCTCTCCTGCGGAGGCGTGGCCAGAAACATGGACCTTAGCGTTCCCCTGGTGGACGACCCTTGTGCCCAGCTCGGTGAGCTCGTTGATCACCCTGTTGATGGAAGTCTCGTTGCCTGGAATCATTGAAGAGGCGAAGACGACGGTATCACCCGGGCCCACGTCAATCTGGTTGTGAGCTCCGCGAGCGATGCGCCCCAGAGCAGCCATGGGTTCACCCTGAGAGCCTGTAACCATGTAGACCCTCTTGCTGCGGGGTAGCTTGTTGACGTTGTTTAGGGACTCCACAACACCGTCCGGGACATCCAAGTAGCCGCGCTCCTCCGCAATCATCATGTTGCGTTCCATGGACCTGCCAACGAACGCGACTTTGCGACCAGTCTTCGCGGCGGCCTCCAGGACCTGCTGAACCCTGTGGACGTGCGAGGCGAAGGATGCGACGATCACTGCGCCCTGGCTTTGCGCGAACACCGAGTCGAGGACGGGGCCAATCTCCACTTCCGGGGTCACGAACCCTGGGACCTCAGCATTGGTCGAGTCGACCATGAACAGGTCCACGCCTTCCTCACCGAAGCGAGCAAAGCTGCGCAGGTCGGTGAGCCAGCCGTCCATGGGGAGCTGATCCATCTTAAAGTCGCCGGTGATGAGAACCGTTCCTGCCTTCGTCCGGACGAAGACCGCCATTGCGTCGGGAATAGAGTGGCTGACGGGAACGAACTCAACCTCAAATGGGGCGAGCTGGACTATTTCGCCTTCGGTTACCACGTTTAGCTTCGCACCCTTGATCCCGTGTTCGGCCAGTTTCGGCTCCAAAAGGGCCAGGGTGAACTCGGATCCGTAGACCGGGATGTCTGCGCGCAGTTTCAAGAGGTAGGGCACCGCACCAATGTGGTCCTCGTGCCCGTGCGTGAGCACAAGGGCGGTCACGTCATCGATGCGCTGTTCGATGTGGTCGAAGTCTGGGAGTATCAGGTCAACTCCCGGCTGGTTCTCATCAGGGAATAGGACTCCGCAGTCAACGACTAGGAACTTCCCCTGGGTTTCAAGCACGTTCATGTTTCGCCCGATGGCACCAAGTCCACCTAGAGCGACAGCCCTCAGTGCGGAGGGGTCGGCGGGAGGGGGCGAGGCTAGGTCTTCATAGATTGACGTCATAGAGCAATCTTGCCATGGGGTTTGCCCGCAGCTCACATCAGGTTGGGGCGCGCCTACTTACGCTCTAGCGTGAGTCTTCGGACGCAGTGGGTTCGCTCACTTCGGCCACCTGAAAATCCTGGTCAGGCAGGCTTTCTACCGCTTCTGTGGCCTCTAGGTAAGACAGGTCACCATCCGGTGAGACTTCTTCAACAAGCTCGGTTTCGATGGCGCTTTCAGGTGCGTCGTCAACACTTAGCTCTGCCTCTACAGTCGTCTCCTCGTGCTTGCGATGTCCCAAACGCTTCTTCCCGTCCTTCTCCTCCTGCTGAGAGCCGGACCCCACAGCCTGGGCCTCACCGCTCTTCGAACCTGAGGTCTCTTTTGCGGGTCCGGGGATGGCGCCGGTGAGCGCAAGCACGACCGCGACAAGACTGGCTAATGCGGCGATCGCGAACAGCCAGGCGGCTGTCGAGAACCCGAGTTCCAGACCCTGAGCACGCGTGATGATGGCTGCAAGAGCTACCGTTCCTGAAGCAAGCAGGGTGCCGCCGAACATGATTCCCCAAAACGACTTTGGGTTGATGTTGAAGATGGCGCGTATCAGCGCCATGACCGTAACGAAGATCAAGGCTGGCACAGAGATGACGACAGCAACCGCAACGGTCATCGGAGTCATCATGCCTTCGGGCACCGGCGGGATCGCGTCCTGCCACTCCATGATCAGCCAGGCCAGAACAGCGACGATGGTGAGCACAGCGAACAAAAGTGGGTCTGTGAACCGTTTCATAGTCCTAGTCTACGGGCCATCCACTGTCAGCGGGACAAGGAAAGGGGCAGCCGGGCCGCTCTGTTGAACGGCCGGCCGCCCCTTGTGCCAGAATCTGGCGCTATCCGAGCTTGGCTAGCTTGGCTTAGCCCTCGCTACCCTCGCCTTCACGGCGCCGGCGGTTACGCTGGCGAGGCCTGCGCTCCCCGCCGGAGTGATCGCGCTCTGAGGCCTTTGCTTCAAGCTCTTCGCCTTCGTCGTCGACGATTGCGTGGAGACTCAGCTTGCCGCGGTCGTCGATCTCAGCAATCTCAACCTCAACTCGCTGACCGACCTGAAGGACGTCCTCAACGTTCTCGACGCGCTTACCACCAACCAGGCGGCGGATCTGCGAAATGTGCAGCAGGCCGTCTTTGCCGGGGCTGAGCGAAATGAACGCGCCGAAGGAAGTCGTTTTCACAACGGTTCCGATGAAGCGCTCCCCCACCTCAGGCATTTGCGGGTTAGCAATGGAGTTGACCATGTCGCGGGCAGCCTCAGCTGCTTCGCCGGTGGCAGCGCCGATGTAGACGGTGCCGTCATCCTCAATGGTGAGGTCTGCGCCGGTATCTTCCTGGATCTGGTTAATCATCTTGCCCTTCGGGCCAATGACCTCACCGATCTTGTCAACTGGTACGTGAACCGTGATGATACGCGGGGCATGCAGGCTCATGTCGTCCGGGCCCGTGATGGCTTCTTCCATGACGTCCAGGATGAATAGTCGCGCGTCGTGCGCCTGCCCAAGAGCGCCCTTCAGAACGTCGGAGTCCAGACCGTCCAGCTTCGTGTCTAGCTGCAGAGCCGTAATGAAATCGCGGGTGCCGGCAACCTTGAAGTCCATGTCACCGAAGCCGTCTTCCATGCCCAGGATGTCCGTCAAGGTGACAAAACGCTGGGTTCCATCAACTTCGCCGCTCATCAGGCCCATGGCAATGCCCGCAACAGGGGCCCGGAGCGGGACGCCCGCTGCAAGCAGCGACAGAGTAGAGGCACAAACCGAACCCATGGAAGTCGAACCATTCGACCCAAGAGCTTCAGACACCTGACGGATCGCGTAAGGGAACTCTTCGCGGGAAGGCAGGACGGTGCGGAGAGCACGCTCAGCCAGGTCACCGTGACCGATTTCCCGTCGCTTCGGCGAGCCGACGCGCCCCGTCTCTCCAGTGGAGTAGGGAGGGAAGTTGTACTGGTGCATGTACCGCTTGTGGGTGATGGGGCTCAGGTTGTCCAGCTGCTGCTCCATGCGGAGCATGCCCAAAGTGGTGACACCCATGATCTGGGTTTCGCCGCGCTGGAACAGGGAAGAGCCGTGAACGCGAGGCAGGATGTCAACCTCGGCAGAAAGCGAACGGATGTCGGTCGGTGTGCGGCCATCGACGCGGACGCCGTCACGCAGGGTGCGCATCCGGATGGACTGCTTCTCAAGGTCGCGGAATGCAGCCTTGTAAGCTTTCTCCTCCTCAGGGTCCGACTCGGAAAGTTCCGCGACAACGGAGTCCTTCACCGCGTCAACAGCTTCCATGCGTGCGAGCTTGCCGTCAGTCTTCAAGGCGTCGTTCAGACGGTCGCCAACAAGAGCCACCAGCTTGTCGTACTGCTCGGTCGTGTAGTCGAAGAACAACGGGAACTCAGCTGCGGGTTTGCCGATCTTGTCGGAAACCTCGATCTGGGCCAAGCAGAGAGCACGCAGGAAAGGCTTCGCGGCCTCAAGCCCACCAGCAACGACCTCTTCAGTCGGCTTCGTTGCGCCTGCCTGAATGAGCTCCCACTGGTTGTCGCCACCGCCGGCCTCAACCATCATGATGGCAACGTCTTCACTGCCATCTTCGCCCTTCACAATCCGACCGGAAACAACCATGTTGAACACGGAACGTTCCATTTCGGAGTAGCGAGGGAACGCGACCCACTGGCCGTCAATGAGGGCCAAGCGAACCCCGGCAACAGGCCCGGTGAAGGGCAGTCCGGCGATCTGGGTTGACATGGAGGCCGCGTTGATCGCAAGAACGTCGTAGGCGTCATCGGGGTCAACAGCGAGAACTGTCTCAATGACCTGAACCTCATTGCGTAGGCCCTTCACGAATCCGGGACGCAGCGGGCGGTCAATCAAGCGGCAGGCCAGGATGGCTTCAGTACCCGGGCGGCCTTCGCGACGGAAGAACGAGCCGGGGATCTTCCCAACCGCGTACTGGCGTTCTTCAACGTCAACGGTAAGAGGGAAGAAGTCGAAGTGGTCCTTCGGGTGTTTGCCGACAGCAGTGGTCGACAGGACGACGGTGTCGTCATCCAGTGTTGCGACAGCCGCGCCGGCAGCCTGAAGCGCTAGGCGACCTGTTTCAAAAGTGATTCGGCGGGTGCCGAACTTGCCGTTGTCGATAACGGCTTCAGCGGTTACGACCCCGACAGGGCCGTGCTCCGCAGTGATGTCTTCCGACATGCATTTCTCCTATTTCTTCGGTGAAGGAGAGATGAGCGTCGGCCCTCGATCGAAGCCCACGGACCGGAGGTGACAGGCACTTTCGTTCCGGGAGCCACTGTCGACGGCCGCGGCACTACAGCTTCCTTCACCGTCTTTTTGTTTTGACCTTGCGGAAACCCCGCAAGGGTGGCCGGCCAAGATGACCGGCCACGACCCCTATTTGCGAAGACCCAACCTTGACACCAGGCTGCGGTACCGCTCGACATCAATGCCTTGCAGGTAGTCAAGCAGGTGGCGCCTGTGACCAACCAGGAGCAGCAGACCGCGCCTGGAGTTGTGGTCGTGAGGGTGAGCTTTCGCGTGTTCGGTCAGTTCCTTGATCCGCTCAGTGAGTAGAGCGATCTGGACCTCAGGAGAGCCAGTGTCACCGGGGTGGGTGGCGTACTCTTCAATGATCTTCTGCTTTTGTTCGGTTGCTATAGCCATGGCTCTTCCTTTTCTCTCGTTGCGCGGAGCGTCGGGGCATTTCCACCCGGGCAGACTCACCGCGGCCGATGATGCACGGCATTAGGAACGCTACCACCTGGCAGACCCCTGCTGACCAGAGGGGAGTCGTGGCCCACAGGGAGGGGCCGTGAGATGCAGCACCTCACTCTTCAACTGGCAGCCGCGTCGCGGGGCGCGCCCCCAGTGCCGCAGCGCTTTCGCGCAGGTCCTGATCCATCTGGTCCAGCAGAGCGTCCACACCGTCAAAACGCATCATGGGGCGGAGTCGCTTCTCAAAAACAACCGCGACCTCTTGGTCGTAAAGGTCCAGGTCGTTCCTGCCAAGCACGTGGGCTTCAACAGTGCGTTTGGCGCCGTCAAACTGAGGGTTGGTTCCGACAGAGATTGCTGCGGGCAAGAACTCTTGTGCTTGGTCGTGGCCTGGAACGTCCCGCACCAACCACCCTGCGTAAACGCCGTCGGCGGGAGCCAAAACACCCTCGCCCGCATCCAAGTTTGCCGTTGGGAAACCCAGGGTTCGGCCGCGCTTGTGTCCGTGCTGCACTGTCCCCACCAGCCGGTAGGGGTGGCCCAGAACCTTTGCAGCCTGGTCTACCCTGCCTTCCCCCAGCAGCTTTCTGACCCAGGACGAGGACCAGCGCCGCCCCGAGCTATGCCTCACGTCCATCACCATGGTGACGGTGAAGCCCAGTTCCTCGCCCAGTTCACGAAGCGTTTGGATGTCACCCGTGTTCCCTGCCCCGAATCTGAAGTCCTCTCCAACCACAACCTCTTCGGCGCCAAGGCCACGAGCCAAGTACTGCTTAGCGAACTCGCGTGCAGAAAGAGTGTAGAGAGCTTCGCAGTAGGCCGCGACGAAGACGGCGTCGAGCCCAGTGCGCGCCAACGCTTCCAGGCGCGAATCCAGCGACATGATTAAGGGAGTTGGGTTCCAAGGGTCGTGCACCGACCGGGGATGCGGGTCAAAGGTGAGTGCAACTGACTCCAGCTCTCTGGAGTGAGCACTCCGCACGCAGGTCTCCACGACGCGCTGGTGCCCGCGGTGGACCCCATCAAAGTTCCCGACGGTCACCACCCGACGTTTGCCAGGCGGAACTTCGTCAAGGTCTGTCCAGATCTCCAAGGCGACCTAGGAGTCCGATCCCGCAGCACGTAGTCCCAGGTTGGTGCGTCCCTCATCGTCAACCGGGCTGCCTTCGCGGCTGCGCTTTGTCCCGCCGCCGCAACCGCATCCTCCGCAGCCACACCCGCCCGATTTCTTCTTATCTTCAGCCATGTCTTGTTCTTTCTTCTAGGTCTGCTTTGAAAGCTTCTAGGTCTGCTCCGAAAGTTTCAGTGTCCCCCCGGAAACAGGTGGAGAACAGGAACCAACTTACTGCCCTCCACTTTGGCGAGCCCAAAAGGTTCGCCAGGAGCAGTCGGCGTTGCCAACGCAAAGATCGTGGAAGGGCCCGCCCCCTCCAACGCTTCTGAGGGCTCCGCCAGAGATTCTGGAAGAGCGAGCCGCTTGCCGTGAGCAAAATCGGCCTGCGCACCCTGCGTTACTAAGAGCACAGGGAACTGCTCGGCAGCTGCCTGAGCCAAAGGAATCAGCGGTGAGCCCCCATCGCAGGCAACCTGCTCCAGTTGTTCTAGCGTGAGCGCGGAGTGCAGGGTCCAGTCACCGACGCGTGTGCGACGTAAAGCGGTCAGATGAGCAGCGGAGCCAAGCGCGGCCCCCAGGTCGCGAGCTAAAGCCCTTACGTAGGTTCCGCTTGAGCAGTCAACTTCCACGTCCAAGTCAACGACGCGAACACCTTCCGAAACCGCCTCCCGTGCTTTCCCGGTTGGAACAAATCGGGATACAGTAACCACTCTTGGCTCTAGCTCGACGTGCTCGCCGGCGCGGACCCTGGCGTACGAGCGTTTCCCATCCACTTTTATTGCGCTGACGGCCGAGGGGACCTGACTAATGTCACCCGTCAGGGAAGCCATCGCGTCACTCAGGCGCCTCAGGTCTTCGGCACTCCCCAGCAGAAGCGTGGTTCCCGGCGTTTCCACCGCGGTCCCTTCGCGATCCTCCGTGTCTGTTCCAACCCCGATACGAATCGTGGCGAGGTACGTTTTTGAATCCCCCGCGACATACCCAAGGAGCTTGGTGGCGCGCCCCACTCCGACCACCAGCACACCGGTGGCCATAGGGTCAAGAGTCCCTGCGTGCCCGACCTTCCGGGTGTTCAGGATGCGCCTGACGCGCGAAACCACCTGGTGACTGGTGATCCCAGCCGGCTTGTCTATGACGAGGATGCCACTGGGGCCCGGCGGTGGCGGTCTGGTGCCCAAAGAAGTGCTAGACCTGTGGGGTCCCGCCGGGAGGAGTCAGCTCGTAGTCCGTCTCCAACTGCAGCTTCGGGTCCTCAAGGTCCTTTTCAACCTTATCCACGTCCCGGAGCTCCTTGGAGTTCTTGTCCCAGTCACTCCAGGCCTGATCCAGGTCCTTCAGTTCTTCACTCTGGTCACTTGCCACTTCGGTGTTCTCCTGTTCGCTCTTATCTACCTGGTAGGGGTCCGGGTCACCCGCAAACTGTTTACCTTCCGCGCCCGCGGCAATCTCCGCGTCACGGGCTTTCGCGAGCCGCAGAGCTTCCTCAATGGAAGCTGCACTCTCCGGGAGTGCGTCTAAGACGAACTCGATGGTGGGGGTGAGCCGCGTACCAAGCGCAGCCCCGACCTCGGACCGGATGAGTCCCTTGGCCGAGTTCAGTGCGCGAGTCGTCTTGCGCTCTTCCTTTTCGTCACCCATCACCGTGTAGTAGATGGTCGCGTGTTGCAGATCACCGGTGACACGGACGTCCGTGATCGTGAGGAACCCTAGACGAGGGTCCTTGACCTTCCGCTCCAGCGTGTTCGTCACAGAGCTGCGGATCCTCTCCGCAGTGCGCCTCTGCCTACCTTCGTCGGCCATTTGCCGCTCCCCTTCCGGGCTCTCTTAGACTTCCCGAGCCTTTTCGACCATCTCCCAGGTTTCGATCATGTCGCCCACCATGATCTCGCGGTAACCCAGGGTGATACCGCATTCGAAGCCCTCACGGACCTCCGTGACATCATCCTGCTCGCGGCGCAGCGACTGGATCGACAAGTCGGGTGCCACTACGACTCCGTCGCGGACCAAGCGTGCCTTAGCCCCACGCTTGATGACGCCCTTACGGACAAGGGAGCCCGCAATGTTGCCGAACTTCCCGCTTCGGAACACCTGTAGAATCTCTGCTTTGCCGCGGTCGACCTCTTCATAGATTGGCTTAAGCATGCCCTTCAGAGCGTCCTC
>CAYFUU010000006.1:44534-66696 GCA_964346595.1 uncultured Actinomyces sp. | reverse complement strand
ACCAAATCAACAAAAAGTGGCGAGACACAGAGGAACTATGTCTCGCCACATCACATGGTGGCGGATGCAGGATTTGAACCTGCGAAGCATTCCGCGGCTGATTTACAGTCAGCTCCCTTTGGCCACTCGGGCAATCCGCCAGTTGCACCTTGTGGGTGCCGTGGAAGAATAACAGACGAGCGCTCCCCACTTCAATCCGGTTTCGCCAGTTGCAGTAGGAGACGCAACACAAGTCACGACGCAGCACCAAACAGGCACAAGACAGCAAGACAGAACGCAGTCAAACACAGCTCTGGGGCAAGGTCCAAGCAACGGACCTGTCCAAGCAAATGCAGTGACCGCGTCAAACGGAAGGACTTTTCATGGCTGACTCCTCATTCGACATCGTTTCAAAGCTTGACCGCCAAGAACTCGACAACGCAGTAAACCAAGCTGCGAAGGAAGTGAACCAGCGCTACGACTTCAAGGGAGTCGACCCCAAGGTTGAGCTGAGCGGCGACACGGTCATCTTGGAGGCCAACAGCGCCGAACGCGTCCTAGCGATCCTGGACGTCTTGCAGACGAAGTTGATCCGTCGAGGTGTTTCACTGAAAGCCCTGGACACGAAAGACCGGGAGCCCCAGCCCTCCGGAAAGATCTACCGCATGGTTGTGCCTTTGAAAGAAGGGATTCCGCAGGACGTTGCGAAGAAGATCACCAAGGCCATCCGCGATGACGGCCCGAAGGGTGTCCGGGCTCAAATCCAGGGCGACGAAGTCCGCGTCACGTCGAAGAAACGTGACGACCTGCAGGCAGTCATTGCCCTGCTGAAGGCTGGCGACTACGACGCCGCACTCCAGTTCGTCAACTACAGGTAGACCCGCAGGCTAGTCCTCCGCGGTTTCGTAGTCAGTGGGGCCGGTGAAGTCCGCAAACCGCTCACGGGCGTGAGGCTTACCGAGCTCCCCCGGCTTCCCGATCAGGTCGCGGCCCGCCGCGTCGTCCACAGCCTGGCTCTCCACTGCTTCCGCGGGCAGCGCCCCACGGGAAATGTCCGTCATCGCTGTGCGGGACACGACCTTGATGCGTTCACGGTCCTCACCCGACTCGGTAGGGCCGTAGCCCTCCCCCAGCGCGCGCTCGTAAGCGTCAAGCATCTCCCAGCCCTGCCACGTCGTGAAGGGCACCTGACGCTCCTCAAGCAGGGACTCAATCGGCTGATCCACGCTGGCGGCCAACCTGCCTTCCTGCGCGTCCTGCACCAGGTGAGCGATAGTTTCCTGTGCGTCCGACTTAGTTGAACCAATCAACCCCACAGGGCCACGCTTGATCCACCCCGTCGCGTAAACGCCCGGAAGGGTCTCTTCGCTTCCAGGCGACTCCACAACGCGTCCCTCCACATTCGGAATGACGCCCTTCTCCGTGTCGAACGGGACGCCGTCAATCGGTGAAGAGTAGTAACCAACCGCCCTGTAAACCGCCTGGGCGGGCCAAGTGGTCAGTTCCCCTGTGCCGCGGACTGTGCCGTCCCCGACAAGCTCCGTGCGTTCAGTGACCACGGCAGACACGTTCCCGTGCTCATCCGCCACGATCTCATTCGGCGCCTCAAACATGTGAAGGTAAATGCGCCTTGAAGCCTTCAGATCCTCGGGATCCTGAGAGGCGTAAGACGTCAAAATCTTCACCACTTGGCGTTGCTGGTTGGATGCCCGCATCGCCTTGTCGGACCCCTTGTCAAAGTCGAAATCCTGCTCCGAAACAATGACGTCCACGTCAGCGACACGACCCAGCTCGCGTAGCTCAAGCGGCGTGAACTTCACCTGGGCCGGCCCGCGCCTCCCAAACACGTGAATATCCGTAACGGGGTTCGCTTCCAACACTTCCGCAACGTTTGCCGGGATCTCCGTGGAGATCATTTCGGAGGTGTGACGGCCGAGGACCCGCGCAACGTCCAGCGCGACGTTTCCGGCACCAAAAATCGCAACCTCTTTGGCTTCCAAAGGCCACTGCCTGGGGTAGTCAGGGTGACCGTCATACCAGGACACAAAGTCCGCGGCCCCGTAAGACTGCGGAAGGTCAACGCCTGGAATGTCGAGTGCAGCGTCCCTGTCGGCACCCGTCGCGAAAATGACCGCGTCGTAGCGGTCCTGCAGCTCCTGGACCGTAATGTCGTGACCGACTTCAACGTTCCCGAACAAGCGGATGTCCCCGCGCTGCAGAATCTTGTAGAGAGCCACAATGATCTGTTTGATTCGGGGATGGTCTGGGGCGACGCCGTAGCGGACCAGCCCGTAGGGGGCCGGAAGCCTCTCAAAGAGGTCAATGGAAACGTCCAGGTCAGACTTCGCCAGAATGTCCGAAGCGTAAATGCCTGCAGGGCCCGCACCAACCACCGCGACCCGCTTGGGCTCTGCTGCCGCGCCCCTGCTGACTGCTCCGCTGGTTTCAGCCGCTGTGCTAGATTTAGTCACTTTGTTCTTTCGACGATCTTTGATTGCAAACTGGCTCAATCCTAGCCGCGAGTGCGACACCTAGGACGTGGGGCCTACCTCACGCAGCGCGGTCAACCATCATCATCGCGAAAGCCTCAAGGGATTCCTTAGCTTCGGAGTCAGGCAGCTCTGAGATGGCCGCAATCGCTTTGGCGGCCCACTCCTGCGCTAGCGCGCGGGTCTCACCCAGCACCGGATGAACCCGCAAAGCTGCCACCACCTTTTCCAAGGACGCGTCCGAGTCCAGATCTTCGTCAAGAAGCTCAAGGATTTCGCGACCTTGGGGATCCAGTGTTCCTTTACGCTCCGCTTCGCGCAGAAGCAACACCGGCATGGTGTCAACCCCTTCACGCAGGTCTGTTCCCGGAGTCTTGCCCGTAACCTCGGCAGGCGAAGCAATGTCCAGAACGTCGTCAGCCAGCTGGAAGGCGACACCAACGTTCTCACCAAAAGACTCAACCATTGCAGCAACCTCTTTGCCCGCGCCGGCGTGAAGAGCCCCTAAGAAGGCTGAAGCCGCGACCAAAGACCCAGTCTTGTCGGCAAGCACCTGCAGGTAGAACTGCACCGGGTCAGCGTCAGGGGCCGGACCAAAGGTCTCATTCAACTGGCCCATGCAGAGGCGCTCAAACGTGCGCGCATGGTACTCAACCGACTCGGGACCCAACCCGGCAACCAGCCTTGAGGCACGCGCAAACAAGAGGTCGCCTGCAAGAATCGCACGGTTGTTGCCCCACACCAGCTGCGCGGAATCCACGCCCCTGCGCGACGGCGCCGAATCCATGACGTCATCGTGATACAGCGAAGCCAAGTGGGTTAGCTCCACGGTTGCTGCAGCTTCAATGACGGCGTCTGAAGCCACCCGGTGAGGTGCTCCAAGCTGGGCAGAAATGAGCGTCAGCAACGGGCGCAACCGCTTCCCGCCCGCCCTCGCCAAATGCGAGGTGAGTCGGTCCACCAGATCGTTGAAGCCCACGACAGAGGACAGCAGCAGCTCTTCAACGGTCTCCAGAGAGCTCTGTATCGATTGCTCTAGATGCTCTTCACCAGTGCGTGGGGAGAAGTCGTTCACGGAATAAGGATAGAGATCTGCTCCACGAAGGCCAACACCGGGCCGGGCAAGACGCCTAGAACCACGGTCGCAGCTGCTGCTACTCCGATCACAACAGTCGTCATGCCCTCAGACTCAACCACTTCTACGGACTCGGCCGGCTCCTTCATGAACATGGCCATGACCACACGGAAGTAGAAGACCGCGGTCACCGCTGAAGCAGCAAGAGCGATCCCGACAAGCCACCCAAGACCACCCTGGATACCAGCAGCAAACACAACAAACTTCCCAACGAAACCAGAAGTGAGCGGGATGCCGGCGAAGGACAGCAGGAAAATCAGCATTGAAACAGCAAGGAACGGGGAGCGTTTCGCTAAACCATCCCATTCGCTAATGCCCGTGGCTTCAGCCCCCACACCAAGCCTGCCGTTTTGCTTACGCACCAGCGTGATCACGGCGAACGCGCCGATCGTCGCAAGTCCGTAAGCAAGGAGGTAGAACGTCATCGCTCCCGCAGAACCCGGTACCAGTGAAAGTACCGCGATCATGATGAACCCAGCATGAGCGATCGAGGAGTACGCCAGCAGCCGCTTCATGTTCTTCTGGACCAAACCACCAACGGTCCCGAAGATGATGGTGGCTGCTGACATCAGCGCAAAGATCAGCGCCAAGTCCCAGCGCAGGTGGCCTGCGACGGCCACGTAGAAACGCAGCAGCGCTCCGAAAGCTGCGACCTTAACACCCGCTGCCATGAACCCGGTAACGGGGGTGGGCGCACCGGAATAAACATCCGGGGCCCATTCGTGGAAGGGGAAGACCGCGACCTTGAATAGGAGACCCGACATCACCAAGAAGACGCCGACTAGGAGTAGCCAGTCCATGTCATTCGTGATCGGAATCGCGTCCGCGATCTGCCCCAGACGCAAGCTGCCACCGGAGTAGCCGTAAAGAAGGGCTGAACCCATAAGCAGGAGAGCTGCTGAGAACGAACCAAGTATGAAGTACTTGATCGCGGCCTCGTGGCTCATCTGGCGGCGGTGCCTTGCGGTTGCTGCAAGCACGTACAGAGGCAACGACATGACCTCTAGCGCAACAAACATTGTGAGGAGCGAGTCCGAGGCGGGGAACAGCATCATGCCGCCGACGCTGAACAGCACCAGCGGGAACATTTCGCTTCGCTGGTACTTCTTCGCTGCAGAAAGAGCTTCCTCACTAGAATCAGGCCGATCGGACGGCTGCGGTGCGAAAGCGCCGTCACGCGCCATGCTCCGGTCCGCCATGACCAAGACTGCGAAGATCGCTAGGAACGTCACCAGGATTTGGAGTCCAACCGCCAGGGTGTCATTCACGTATTCGCCGTTAGCGGACGGAGCGTCCAGCGCACCCACCCATTCGGCCGATGCAACGACGAAGGCGCCAAGTAGGACCAGAACGGTCCAGAGGATGTTCGTCAGGCGGCGATGTTTCACGGGTGCAAAAGCTTCAATGAGCACGCCCACGACCGCGCCGCCAAGTACGACGATCAGCGGCACCAGGGGCCACCAGTCGATGGTGGGTGCCACGAACTGAACCGCACCAGGGATTATCTGGTTCACTGGTCGCTCCCTTCGCTCGAATCATCCTCAAGCACGGCGCTGTCCTCAGCCACCGTGTCTTCGTTGGCTCCCGAGTCAACCTGCGCAGACACTGAGGTGTCTAGTAGCGGTGACTGCTCGGAGATCTGGTTCAGCGGCTGCAACAGTGGCGCAGACCAAATACCTAAGACGACGGTGCCGACCAGCAGTGGTGCGATCACCCATCTTTGGCGAGTGTTCAGGTCCGGTAGGTCCGCCATTTCCGGGTTGACGCGACCGGTGAAGATCCTCTGGTAAGGCATCAGTATGTAGAGGGCCGCGAGGATCACACCAAACACAGCAAAGATCGCGAGTGGTGCTGAGATCTTGTAGGTGCCCATCAGGACTAGGTATTCGGGGACAAAGCCGGAAAGACCAGGAAGTGCGATGGACGCCATGCCCGCAAACAACCATGTTCCCGCAAGCACAGGTGTCACCTGCTGCATGCCACCGTAGCCGCGAACTGAGGCGGTGCCGCCGCGTTCAATGAGCCACCCGGAGATAAGGAAGAGGGCCGCAATGGACAGTCCGTGAGCAACCATGAAGAACATGGCGCCCGACAGAGCGATCTGCGAGCCAATGAAAATGCCTAGGACGATAAAGCCAAAGTGAGAGACGGACGTGAACGACACCAGCCGGAGCAGATTCTTTTGTCCGTTTGCGGCAAACCCACCCCAGAGGATGGAGATGACTGCCAGGACCAGCACGGTTGGGCGCACCCCTGCCGCAGCGTTCGGCAACATGTAAACCAGGAAAAGAATCATCCCGTACGTGCCAACTTTGTCCAGGATGCCTACCAAGAGAACCGAGGTTCCTGGGCGGGCAGCCGCAGCCGTGTCAGGCAGCCAAGTGTGAACCGGGACCATTGGTGCTTTGATCGCGAACGCGATCAACAACGGAATGACAATCGCCATTTGTGTTCCCAGCGAAAGCAGAGGCAAAGTCTGCGCTAGCTCGTCGAAGCGGAAGGTCGCCCCGCTGGAGGTCCCAACCGACGCCACAATGACGATGACGCCTCCCAGCATGACCAGCCCGCCGAAAAGCGAGTAGATCAAGAACTTCGTGGCGGCTTTTCGAGGCTTCTTGCCCGGACCAAACCGCCCAATCATGAAGAACAATGGGATCAACATGGCCTCAAACGCAATGTAGAAGACCACCAGGTCGTAGGCCGCAAAGATCATCACGATGAACGAGTAGAGAACCAGTATCAGGGCCGCGTAGCCTGTGGCGCGTTCCGGGTCCGTGTCCTCACCCTTCGCATCCGCCAGGACAAGCACAACTAGCACCGCTGCCAGAAGGAGCATCACCAACCCCAGCGCGTTGACGCCAAGCGACCAGGTGATGCCGGCCTGCGGGATCCAAGCGTAGGACTCGACCAGCTGTGTGGTTCCGGACTGGCTCCAGTCGAAGAAGATCGCGACCACTACCAGGGCCACGAGCATCGCAACAGATGCCCAGAACGCGATCTTACGCCCGACGCGTCGAAGCGGCTTAACACCCCAGATGAGGGCCGCTACTAGTGTCGGGAAGACCACCAAGAGGGTCAGCCACGGGCCACTTGACGCCGAGGCTTCCGTGAGGATCGAGCCCGTAAGGCCCGGAATGACATTCATAATCTGCATGACTTTCCTTATAGGCCTAGAGCTGGAATCCCAGGATGACGGCTAGAAGAATCACTAAGCCTCCCAGCATGTATCCGGCGTAACTGCGCACGTAGCCGGTTTCGGTGGCGGCTGCGAGCCGGCCCAGCCACGCCATCAGCTTCCCGATGCCGTTCACAGCGCCGTCTATGCCGTGCTTGTCGACCTCTGTGACGCCCTCCATGACCGCAACGCTCGGCGCCATGAACACCATCTCGTTGAACTCGTCTTGGTAGAAGTCCTTACGGACCGCCCTGGTGAGTGTGTTGCCAACGGGCACAGTCTTAGAGACCGGTTCCTTCGCGTACATCCACCAGGCGATAAACGCCGCGAGCACAACCAGAGTCAAGGTGATGATCTGGATCCAGATCACCGGCAACAGCGGGTCGGCGTGCGGAGTAGAACCAATGGCAGGAGTCAGCCAGTTGATGAACGTGTCGTTCATGGCAAGGAGTCCGCCAAGACTGATTGCGAAGACCGCCAGGATGATCATCGGAACGGTCATGATCGGCTTCGACTCGTGCGGGTGGACCGGGCCGCCTTCCATCTCATCAGTCCAGCGGGCCTTCCCACTGAACGTCATGAAGAAGACGCGGGACATGTAGAAGGACGTAAGGCCCGCGGCAAACATCGCGACGAAACCAAAGACCCAGCCGGCCCACGGGGCGTCGGCCGTGCCAAAGTTGCCCGTAGCAAACGCGGCTTCGATGATCCTGTCTTTCGACCAGTAGCCGGAGAACGGGGCAACACCCAGGATCGCCAACCACCCAGCCATGAACGTGAGCCAGGTGATTGTCATGAACTTCTTCAGTGCACCGAACCGGCGCATGTTCACCTGGTCGTTCATAGCGTGCATGACCGAACCAGCCCCCAAGAACATTAGGGACTTGAAGAAGCCGTGAACAAACAGGTGGAAGATAGCGAACGCCCAACCGATGGGGCCAAGACCTGCACCGAGCATCATGTAGCCGACTTGCGACATCGTCGACGCTGCAAGCGCCTTCTTAATGTCGTCCTTAGCCATGCCGATGATTGCACCCAGCAGCAGTGTCACCGCACCGACAACCGCAACCGCGGTCATGGCGACGGGTGCTGCCAGGAAAACGATTCCCGAACGGACCACCAGGTAAACACCTGCGGTCACCATGGTTGCGGCGTGGATTAGGGCTGACACAGGTGTGGGGCCCGCCATCGCGTCCCCAAGCCAGGCCTGCAACGGGTATTGGGCGGACTTACCGGTCGCGGCAAGCAGCAGGAACAAGGCGATGATGGTCGCACCAGTCTGGCCGATGCCACCAACTTCGTCGTTCACGACCGCGAAGTCGGTTGAACTGAAGTAGGCGACCATCGCCATCATGGCGATCAGGAAACCTGCGTCGCCAACGCGGTTCATAACGAACGCCTTCTTGGCAGCCGTGGCGTTTGCTGGGACCTGGTTCCAGAACCCGATCAGCAGGTAAGAGCAGAGCCCAACGCCTTCCCAGCCAAGGAACATGGTGGTGTAGGAATCGCCAAGAACCAGCATCAGCATCGCTGCAATGAACAGGGCCATGTAAGCGAAAAAGCGCCGCTTTGCTGGGTCGTGTTCCATGTATCCGACCGAGTAAACCATGATCAAAGATCCGACGAACGTGACCAGCATGACGAAGGTCATGGACAAGGGGTCGACCAAGAGCCCGAACTGGACGTTAAATGAGCCGGCGGGAATCCAGTCAAACAGAACCTGCCGGTATCTGCGCTCACCCGGCGTGGCCTGCAACATCTGGACGAGGATCGAAAGGCCCAGTACGAAAGACAACCAGGAAGAGCCTACGGCAACCCAGTGCCCCCAGCCGTCAGCCTTCTTACCAAGAAGTAGAAGTAGCGCTGCCGCTACGGCTGGGATCACGAACAGCAGCCACGCCAAGGAAGCAGGACCCGAAGAGGTGGTAAGACCAACCGGCTCGCTCCACTGCCCGGAGCACATCAATGCGGTGTTCACTTATCCCCCTAGTGGCGCAACGCTGCGGATTGGTCGATGTCGGTTGTGGCTCTGGACTTGTAGATCACAACGACAATTGACAGACCGACAACGACTTCTGCAGCCGCGACGATCATTACGAAGAAGGCCATCACCTGTCCGTCCACGTCTGCTAAGACGCGGGCAAAAGTGATGAAAACCAGATTGGCGGCATTCAGCATCAGCTCCACGCCCATCAGGGAGATGATGACCGAGCGTCGCACGACGACGGTGACTGCCCCTATCGAGAACAGGACCAGCGCTAAGGCAATGTAGTATGCGAGGCTCATTTCTCCCCCTCGATGTCACCAGCGGTAACTTGCTGCAAGCCAGTTGGGGCGGAAGCACCAGCCATACCCCACGCTTTAGCCTGAGCGACTTCCGGAGTGCCCCAAAGGCTCTGTTCCCGCCCGCTTGTGCGTGCTAGACGCAAAGATTCGGAAACGCCTGACCCTACCTCACCCAGTGGCTTCTCTAAGCCGCGGACGGCAAGGACACGGGGAACCGAACCCGGTGCAACCTGCAGGGTGTCGCCTGCGATCGAAGGGTTATCTACAGAGTTTGTGCCTGCGTAAACACCGGGTGCTGGCAGCTGCCCCACGTGGTGACCACGGCGCGCAAACCCTTCCATGCGCGCTTTAGCAACCGACTTCTGGTTGAGTTTCGGACCGAGCCGGTCAGAATGTGTCAAAAGCACAGCCCCAACCGCTGCAGTGATCAGCAGTGCTGCAACCACCTGGATGGTGAGCCAGTGCTCCTGGAACAATCGGGCCGCAAGAGAGGTGACCGGAACGTTCGAGTAGGGGTCCCAGTCAAACTTCCCGGGACCCGGAACTTTAGAAACCATGATCGCGGAAACCAGCAGGACCGCTAGTCCCGCGCCCCCAAGGCCAGCCGCGACGATGTAGCCGCGGCGTTGCCTGAAGTAGTCGTCCGAGGCTCCCAGTCCGATCATCATGATCACGAACAAGAAGAGCATCAGGATCGCGCCGGTGTAGACGATGATCTGCACCGACCCGTTGAAGGGAGCTTCCAGTGCGAAGAAAAGCACCGCCATGCCGACCATCACCACGACCATGGAAAGCACCGCGTACGCGGCTTTCTTAAAGACGAGCAGCCCCAGGGCCCCCGCAATCATAAACGCGGCGGTGGTCCAGAACAAGATCGCCTCCCCGTAGCCTGACATCTGCGGCCAGGCAACTGAGAATGAATCACTCATCAGTAGGCTCCTCAGTCTTCGGCTGCTCAGCCTTCTTAGGCTGCCAGGGCTTCGCTGTCTTCAACGACGGGTCATCCGGGCGGTGCTCGCGGACCCACTCGATCTGAGCTTCCGTTGAACCCTCTACTTTGCCCTCGTAATAGTCAATGTCGCTCATGCCCTCCACCATTGGGTGGGGTCCGGCGACGGCCTCATCTGGCAGAGGCGCAAGCAGCATGTCCTTGTCATAGATGTCTTCCAAGCGGGTGTACTCAGCCAGTTCGAAGTCGCCGCCCATCGTGAGCGCCCGCGTGGGGCACGCTTCGATGCAGAACCCGCAGAAGATGCAGCGCAGGTAGTTGATCTGGTAGACCTTCCCGTACCGTTCGCCAGGCGAAACCTGGTTCTCTTCGGTGTTAGAGGCCGCTTCAACGAAGATCGCATCCGCGGGACAGGCCCAAGCGCACAGTTCGCAACCAATGCACTTCTCTAACCCATCCTCGTAATGGTTCAGTTTGTGACGACCATGGAACCGAGGCGCGACATGCGCGGGTTCGAACGGGTACTCCTCGGTTTCTGAGGGACGGAACATCGAGGAGAAGGTGACGCCGTAGCCAGCCGCGGGCGCCAACGCCTGCCCAATAACTCCCTTTTCGTCCTGCTCGTAGCGCATGGTGGGCGTGACCGGTTCCCACCCCGGTTCGACAGCCTCTTGTTCGCGGTCCAGGTCAGCAGTGAGTTCCAGTGCGTCTTCAGCTACGCCCTGGACTTCCTTTTCTCTGGATTCTTCACTCATGGGTGTCCTCCTCGATCTGGGGAGTTTCGCGACCGGCTGCAACTTTCGTTCTGCCTGCTCTAGGCGACGGCGGGAGCACCTGACCCAGGATTGGCGGCGCCGGGTACCCTCCAGCAAATGCGTCGAAGGGGGCTTCCGGGTCCACCTTCTCCTGATCACCGCGCGTCTTGTCACCCACCAGGTAGATGACTACGGCGACAAGGACTATCAGCCCCATCATCAGGGCGATGACTAGTGTTGTGGATTCGGGGAGCCACGACTGAACGCCGCGCAGGACCGCGACAATGACGATCCAGCCGAGCGCGATGGGGATCAGGCCCTTCCACCCGAGGTTCATGAACTGGTCGTAGCGGAAACGCAGCAGGGTTCCGCGGGTCCAGATCATGAGGAACATGAAGAACCAGATCTTCAAGATGATCCAGAACATGCCCCACCAGCCGCCGTTCACCGCGTCCCAGTGGCTGAACGGCCAGGGTGCGTGCCACCCGCCCAAGAACATGGTTGCCGCTACCGCGGAGACGTTCAGCATGTTGATGTATTCGGCCAGGTAGTACCACCCGAACTTCATCGAGGAGTACTCGGTCATGTGACCCGCAACCAGCTCGCCTTCGGCTTCAGGCAAGTCGAAGGGAAGCCTGTTTACTTCGCCGACCATTGAGATCAGGTAGATCACAAAGGCTGGGAAGAGCGCGAACGCCCACCAGATCCGCCCCTGAGAGGCAACGATTTCCGAGGTGGACATGGAGCCGGAGACTAGGAACACGGAGACCAGTGACATCCCCATGGCCAGTTCGTAAGAAATGATCTGGGCCGAGGAACGGACAGCACCGTACAGCGGCAGAGTGGAACGTGCTGACCAACCACCAAGAACCACGCCGTAGACACCCAGTGAGGTGATCGCCAGGATGTAGAGTGCCGCAACCGGCATGTCTGCGACCTGGAGCGGTGAGCTGTGACCGAACATCGAAACGTTCGGCCCAAACGGGATGACGGCCATCACCGAGAAGGCCGCGAGAGCCATGATGGTTGGAGCTAAGAAGTACAGGAACTTATCTGACCGCTTTGTCCAGATGTCCTCTTTGAAGAGCATCTTGCCCGCGTCAGCTAAGGCTTGGAACAATCCCCACGGCCCCGCAACGTTCGGTCCCTTACGAGTTTGCATGAGGCCCAGGCCTCGGCGTTCCACCCAGAGAGCCATGATGACGGAGACAATCAGGAACACGACAATGAAGACAGCTTTGATCAGCGTCAGCCACCACGTGTCATCTGAGAAGTCTGCTACTTGGTAGTCCGGGACACCAGCAGTGAAGAGTGCCTGCGTCACGGGGTCACCTCCCTAATCGGAGTGATGGAAACCGGGGAGCCGGGCTCCCCCAAATCCACGTTAATGCCCTGCCCCACCGAACACTCCGGGACCCAGACAAGTGAGTCTGGAAGATCCGCGGCTTCAATGGGTAGGTCCATGGTTCCACGCGGGCCTTGGATTCTCACTGTGTCGTCCTGCGCTACCCCAAGCTTTTCGAGCGAGGCTGCAGAGACGAAGGCAACGGGCTTGCGTGCTGCCAGACGCAGGTCTTTGGCCCCGTCGATCATGCGGCCAAGGTCGACCATCACCTTGTGAGAGATGAGCCTGAACCCTTCTGGCGTTTGACCTTGAGTCTTGGGTTTGACCCTGGGCGCGTCGCGGCGGTCCCCTCGCCAAATCATGAGCGGATTGACCTCGGCATAGATTCGCCGGAGCGAGTCGGTCCCTAGGTCCTGCCCCATGTCTTTAGCAATCATGCCTAGGACTTCACGTTCTGGCAGAGCTCTTGACGCGATCGCCTGACCGAACGGACGCAGACGCCCCTCCCAGTTGATGAACGTCCCGTTCTTTTCAGCAGGCGGGGCGACGGGGAGGACCACGTCTGCTAGCTCGGTCACGTCGGTGCGGCGGACCTCAAGGGAAACCACAAACGGAACGGCCTCGATGGCTTCCTTTGCAGCTTCGGGGTCGCGCCAGTCGCGTAGATCCAGGCCGCCCGTCACAAGGGCCCCCAGTTCTCCGGCACGGGCTGCTTCCAAGATCCCCTGCGTGTCCAGCCCACGCTGGGTGGGAAGTTCACCCCAGTGCATGGATTCGCGCGCACCAATGTCCTCTATCGGACGCCCGAATGGGAGCAGTCCGGGAAGTAGGCCAGCATCAACCGCGCCGCGATCCCCCGCCCTGCGGGGAACCCAAGCAAGCTTTGCGCCGGTGCGCTCCGCAAGACGGAGGACAGCGGAGAGTAGGCCCGGGGTTCTACCGGCGCGTTCGCCAACCAGGATCACTCCGGACTCGCTGAGCTTTTCAAACAGCTCAGCATTCTTGCCCTTCTTCTTGATGGACTTTACCGCCGCAACCTGGTCCTGAGGCCCAACCTGCAATAGTTCTGCGTCAAGTTTTGCGTTCCCGAAGCTGAGCCACGGAGACACGGTTGCAACCGAGGTTGTGCCAGCCGTGAAGGCTTTGCGCAGGCGCAGGAACACGGCACCGCACTCATCTTCTGGCTCAAACGCGACAAGCAGCACCTGGCCTGCCTGGTCAAGATCGGAATAAGTGGTGCCCAGGCCGCGCCCCGCGACCACTGCGCCAAGGAAATCCTCTTCCTCGTCCGCGGCGTGCGTGACCCGCCAACGCGCGTCGACGTTATTGGTGTCCAGGACGGTGCGGGCGAACTTGGACCACGCCCAGGCGTCCTCGAAAGCTGGCCTCCCGCCAGGAAGAACTCCAATGCCGCTGTCTTTCGCGGCGGCAAGCCCGCAGGCTGCCACGTCGATCGCGTCAGACCAGGAGGTGGGAACCAACTCCCCGTCGACGCGAACCAGGGGCAGCGTGAGCCGGTCATCTTGCCTGTACCAGGGGTAGGCGAACCGGTCCTTATCGGTGATCCACTCCTGGTTCACTTCCGGGTCGTTCTCACTCAGCTTGCGCTTCACCTCACCGCGGCGGATGTCGATACGAACGGCACTGCCGGACGCGTCGTGCTCCGCAATTGAGGGCGTCGAAACAAGGTCGAAGGGGCGCGCCTGGAAACGGTAGTCGGTAGAGGTCAGCGCACCGACCGGGCAAATCTGGATGATGTTGCCAGAGAAATAAGAGCCGAAGGTCCGTCCGGCCTGATCCTTGTTCGACGTCTTGAGTGGGCCAGAGTAGACGGAAGAGACAATACCTTCGCGTCCGTACGGGCCCGAAATGTCAGTGAGTTCTGGACCGGAAACACCCTCAACGTAGTAGTCCAAGACCTCGGCATCGAAACTACCGATCTGCTCACCCATGAAGTAGTGCGCATCGGTCGGACTGCTTCCTCCGCCGCGCCCCTGCAGGGCAATGAACGGGTCTCCTGGGATTTCGTTTGCGAAACGCACGCAGCGCTGGCAAAGGATGCAACGTTCACGGTCAAGCATTATCTGCGTGGTGAGGCGCATCGGCTTGCGGTAAACCCGCTTCGCATCGATGAATCGACTTTCGTCTCGCCCATCTGTCATCGCCTGGTTCTGAAGTGGGCACTCGCCGCCCTTGTCACAGATTGGGCAATCTAGTGGGTGGTTGATCAGCAGGAACTCCATCACGCCCTCTTGCGCCTTTTGCGCAACTTCAGAGGTGTACTGGGTCTTGACAACCATGCCCTCGGTGACCGTGATTGCGCAGGACGGCTGCGGTTTTGGCATCATCCGCAGGTTGCCCTCGCGGTCCGGGGTGCCGACCTCAACCAAGCACTGGCGGCAAGCCGCAACAGGCTTCAACAACGGGTGGTCGCAGAAACGCGGGATCCGGATGCCTACCTGTTCGGCGGCGCGGATGATCAGTGTCCCGGGATCTGCTTCGACCTGGACGCCGTCGATCGTCAGGTTCACCTGACCCTTGGGGGCGCTCATCGCGATCCTCCCTTCGCAAAGATTGTGGACTCTTCGGGTGGGAAAAGCTCCCAGGCGGGGGTGGTGAGTCCTGACTCAAACTCATCCCTGAAAAGACTGATGCCAGAGAGGACCGGGGTTGCCGCCGCGTCACCCAGCGCACAGAAGGAGCGCCCGAAGATGTTGTTCGCGATGTCGACCAGCTTGTCGATGTCACCGCTCTGTCCGCGGCCAGCTTCAAGACGAAGCATGATCTGCTTCATCCAGTACGTGCCTTCACGGCAGGGCGTGCATTTACCGCAGGATTCGTGCTGGTAGAACTCTGTCCACATGCGGATAACGCGCACGACTGAAGTTGTTTCGTCAAACACCTGGAGGGCCCTGGTGCCAAGCATTGAGCCTGCTGCAGCGACACCTTCGTAGTCCAGCGGCACGTCCAGGTCCTTCTCGGTGAACAGGGGGGTCGAGGAGCCGCCCGGGGTCCAGAACTTCAGCTGGTGACCGTCCCGCACGCCCCCGGCGAACTCAAGGAGTTCGCGCATGGTCACGCCGAACGGAGCCTCAAACTGGCCCGGGTTGTTGACGTGTCCGGAGACAGAGAACAGGCCGCAACCCTTGGAGCGTTCCGTGCCCATGGAGGCGTACCACGGGGCAGAGTTGCGCATGACCAAGGCGACGTCAGAGATGGTTTCAACGTTGTTCACGACAGTGGGGCGCGCGTAGAGACCCTCAACGGCCGGGAAAGGCGGTTTCAGCCTGGGGTGACCGCGCAAGCCTTCAAGGGAGTCAAGCAAAGCGGTTTCTTCACCACAGATGTAAGCGCCGGCCCCAGCGTGAGCGGTGACTTTCAAGTCCCCCAGCAGTCCGGCGGCCGTAGCTTCGTTGATGGCCTCCATGAGTCGGCGGTAAACATGCACGACCTCACCGCGCAGGTAAACAAAGGCGTGGTCGCAGCGAATAGCACGAGCCGCGATGGCAACACCCTCAATAAGAAGGTGTGGGTCCGCCATGATCAGAGGAATGTCCTTACAGGTTCCAGGCTCTGATTCGTCAGCGTTCACCACCAGGTAGCGCGGCTGGCCATCATCGGGAGGCAGGAAGGACCACTTCATGCCTGCCGGGAAACCCGCACCGCCCCGTCCACGGATCCCAGCGGCCTTCACTGTTTCGGTGATTTCCGACCGTTCCATGGCGTTGGCTTTTTTCAGGCCTTCGTAGGCTCCGTTTGCGAGCGCTTCTTTGAGGGTCCAGGATTTCGGCTTCTCCCAGTTCTTAGTGAGCGCCGGGGTCAAAGGGTCAGCCTTCGTGAACTGCATTGTCCTTCCCCTCCTTAGCTTCATCGATAGCAACTGGTGCGTGCCAGCCGTGTTCAGCCGCGACGGTTAGGCCGCGGAACGTTGGGATGCCGCCGCTAGGACCCTGGTTTGCGAGCCCGTCAGGGAAACCAGCCAAGACCCGGCTGACCTCCTTGAACGTACAAAGCTCGTTAGGTCCGCGGGTCGGGTGAACCGGCGTTCCATCCCGCAGGTCATCCACCAACTGCTTCGCGGAGGCCGGGGTCTGATTGTCGAAGAACTCCCAGTTGACCATGATCACCGGGGCGTAGTCGCAAGCGGCGTTGCACTCGAGTGCTTCCAGGGTGATTTTGCCGTCCGCGGTGGTCTCATCGTGACCGATGTCCAAGTGCTCGGAGAGCTGCTCGAAAATTTCTTCGCCACCCATCACGCCGCAGAGGGCGTTGGTGCAAACACCGACGTTGTACTCACCGTTCGGGTGACGTTTGAACTGCGTGTAGAAAGTCGCGACAGCGGAGACCTGCGGCTGCGAAATGCCCAGCAGTTCGGAGCAGAGAGCAATCCCATCGCGGCTCACGTAGCTCTCTGCCGACTGCATCAGGTGCAACATCGGGAGCAGTGCTGAACGCTCATGCCCCTTCGGGTACCGCGCAATGATCTCTGCGGCGTCAGCGCGAAGACGCGCTTCAATCTCGGGTGAGAATGTCATCGGTCTACACCTCCCGCGACCGGGTCGAAGGAAGCGAGCGTGACCACAACGTCGGCCAGCTGTCCCCCCTCGGTCGCCATTGACAAAGCCTGCAGGTTGTTGAACGAAGGATCGCGGAAGTGAACGCGGAACGGCCGGGTCCCACCGGAGGAAACCACGTGGGTTCCCAGGACTCCCTTAGGATGCTCAACCTGTTGGTACGTCTGCCCCACCGGCACCTTGAACCCTTCGGTTGCAAGCTTGAAGTGGTGGATCAGAGCCTCCATCGATTCAGCCATTATCTTCTTTATGTATTCGGGGTTGTTGCCCTGACCGTCGGGCCCAACGGTTAGGTGAGCGGGCCAGGCAATCGCCTTGTCCTGGATCATCACTGGCTCGCCCTCTGTCTTTTCCAGCCGAGCCAGAACCTGTTCAATGATCCGCAGCGATTGGTAGCACTCGTCGAAGCGGACCAGGGTGCGGTTGTAAGCGTCAGAGGTGTCATACGTCGGCACATCGAACTCATAGGTTTCGTAGTCACAGTACGGCGCGTCCTTACGAAGGTCCGCGGGAAGACCGCCGGCGCGCAGCATCGGCCCGGTGACACCGAGCGCCATCATTGCGCTCATCGAAAGGTGGCCCACGCCAATGAAACGCTTCTTGAATATCGGGTTCTGAAGCGTCAGGTTCTGCAGCTCACCGATGTCCCGCCGCACCATCGGTAGAAGCGAACGGATGTAGTCGACGGTCCCGGGGGGCAGGTCCAGCGGGACGCCGCCAGGACGGACGAACGCGTGGTTCATGCGAAGCCCTGTAACGCGCTCAAAGATCCTCAAGATCTGCTCGCGACCACGGAACGCGATGGTCATCATGGTGGTTGCGCCCAGTTCGTTGCCGCCGGTGCCGATCGCAACAATGTGTGAGGCGATGCGGTTCAGCTCCATAAGCAAGACGCGGATAAGGGTGGCGCGCCTGGGGATCTGGTCCGTGACACCCAGCAGTTTCTCAACCGCGAGTGCGTAGGCGACCTCTTGGAAGAAGGGAGCGACGTAGTCCATGCGGGTGACAAACGTGGAGCCCTGAGTCCAGTTGCGGAACTCCATGTTCTTTTCAATGCCCGTGTGCAGGTAGCCAATGTCAACGCGGGTTTCGCGGACCATCTCGCCGTCCAGCTCCAGGATCAACCGGATGACGCCGTGCGTGGACGGGTGGACAGGCCCCATGTTGAGAACGATGCGTTCGGAGGAGATTCTGCGGATTTCTTCGACCACGTCTTCCCAGTCGCCGCCCTGCGCGATGACTTCTGGGAAGTCGTCGAGCGTGGGGTCGTTCCCGCCGGGCGTTGCAAAGATCTTCTGCTTTGGTTTCTTCATCAGTTGTAAGACCTCCGCGTGTCAACCGGCGGCACGCTTGCGCCGCGGAACTCGATGGGGATGCCGCCTAGCGGGTAGTCCTTGCGTTGCGGGTGACCCACCCAGTCCTGAGGGAGTTCGATGCGAGTCAGGCTCGGGTGTCCGTCGAAGATAATCCCCATCAAGTCCCATGCTTCGCGTTCCGGCCAGTCGTTGCTGGGGTAGATGTGAACGATGGAAGGAATGTGTGGGTCGTGGTCTGGCACCGCAACTTCAAGGTTGATGGTCCGATTGTGGGTGAAAGAGTGGAACGGGTAGAGCCCGTGTAGTTCCCGTCCCACGTCACCGGGGTAGTTGACGGCGGAGACACCCATGCACATTTCGAAGCGAAGATCTTGGTCATCCCGGAGCTGCCGGGCAACGAAAGGCAGGTGTTCCCGTCTCACAAAAATGATGAGCTCCCCGGTGGGGTTCACAACGACCTTCTCAATGACATCGTCGACGTCCAGGTCGTTTTCCCGGATCAGTTCCTCAAGAACATCGACGGCCTCGTCGTACCAGGAACCGTAGGGACGAGGGGAGGCACCCGGCAGGGTGAACGTCTCCACCAAGCCGCCGAAGCCTGTCGTGTCACCGTCGTCCATGACGCCGAACGCGCCGTGGCGGACCGTGACGACTTCCGGCTGAGCGAAGCGTTTTGCGGGGACCTGCATCTCCCCGTCCGCGTCGGGACCAACGTAGTTTTCGACATCGGTCATGCCAGGAGTCCTTTCATCTGGTGCGTGGGCGTTGCCGCGAGTGCCGCGGCCTCAGCCTTGCGCGCGATCTCTTCCCGGTGAGCCCCCAGCGGCTCTTGCCCTATCTGTTCGCGCAGAACCAGGACCGCGTGGATCAGCGCTTCGGGGCGCGGCGGACAGCCCGGCAGGTAGACGTCAACCGGGACTATGTGGTCGCAGCCTTGCACCACCGCATAGTTGTTGAACATGCCGCCAGAGGAAGCGCAGGCCCCCATTGAGATGACCCATTTTGGTTCGGGCATGGAGTCGTAGACGCGGCGGACGATCGGGGCCATCTTCTGGCTGACACGCCCGGAGACGATCATGAGGTCGGCGTGACGGGGGGACGCACGGAAGACCTCCAGACCGAAGCGAGCCATGTCGAAGCGAGGGGTGCCTGCCGCCATCATCTCGATTGCGCAGCAGGCAAGGCCCATGGTCACTGGGAACTGGCTGTGTTTCCTAGCAAGCCCCAGCACTTTTTCCATGCTGGCCAGGCCAACACCGCTTGGAAGTTGTTCTTCAAGACCCATTGCGTATCCCTTCTAGGTCCAGTCCAGGCCCTTGCGGCGCAGCTCGTAAATGTATGGAACGGTGATGAGGGCAATGAAAAGCAGGATGGACAGCAGCCCGAAAAGTCCAAGAATGTTGAACGACACCGCCCACGGGTACATGAACACGACTTCGATGTCGAACACGATGAACGTCATTGCGACCAGGTAGTACTTGACGGGGAAACGCCCGTCCTCAATCCTTGCGGGTCCGGGGTCGATGCCGCACTCGTAGTTTTGAGCCATGACTAGGTTCTTTTGCTTCGGGCCAAGCACGGCAGAAGCTAGTAGACCGCCAAGTGAGATCGCAAGGGCCACCGCCCCCATGATCAAAAGCGGCACGTATGGGTTAGTCATTGTTCCTCCGGCGCGTTGTCGTCATGCTGGTCTAGCCACCTTGGTGAGAGCGGTGATGAGCCGGTCATCAGCGTCACCGCCCGACCGTTCGAAACCATCTGAAAGCAATTTGTTCACGAACTTCATGAGCCGCTTACGGGGCAGGCCGTAGTAGGTACAGATTCGCATAATCTTTGGATTCTCAATTAGGGCCACGAACACACGCCCTAAAGAGTAGTAGCCCCCGTAGATTTGCTGCATCTGTTCAGGATAGGCGCTCATCGCCAAATCAAAGCCCGCTTCGCTGGTCCGACCGAAAGCGCTCGCGGCCGCTTCAGCTAGGAGTCGCCCTGCTTTCATGGCCGGAGCGATGCCTTCGCCGTTGAACGGAGAAACCATGCCCCCGGAATCCCCAACCAGAGCAAGCCCGTTCGTGTAGTGCGGCTTGCGGTTGAACGACATGGGAAGGGCTGCGCTGCGCAGTGGCCCGATCTGGTTTTCGGGGGTCAGTCCCCACTCTTTCGGTAGGCTTTCGATCCACTTTGCGAAAACTTCACGGTAAGGCAGCGTGGTGGCGGTGGCGTCCGAGGACACAGATCCAAGCCCCACGTTCACGACCCCGTCCCCAAGTGGGAAGATCCAGCCGTAGCCGGGAAGAAGTTCTGATTCCCCCGGTTTGCCGCTCCACAGCTCTAGGTGGGATTCCATCCAGGGTTCGTCCCCGCGCGGGGATTTGAAGTAGGTGCGTGCAGCAACACCCATGGGGCGAGACTTCTTTTTCTCGATACCCAGGGAGGTGGCGAGACGAGCAGCCACCCCGCCAGCATCGATAACCAAACGTGCGTTGACCTGCACGTCTTTAGCTTCGCTACCCCGACCAACCTTCGCGCGGACCCCCGTGATTCGCCCGGTGCTGGAGCGGACAGCTTCGGTGACCCGGTGTCCTTCCAGAAGACGAGCCCCCGCTTCTTCAGCTTTTCGGATTAGGGCTTCGTCGAGGTCGGCGCGAGCCCTGGCCATTCCATAGGGCGGTTGAGAAGCCTGTTCAGGCCAGTCGAAGTAAACCTCGTGACCCCCTCCAACGACCCGGAGACCGCGGTTCCTGGCCCATCCGCCCGTATCGATTCCCATCAGCTGGATCTCTTGGACGGCCGCGGGTGTCAGCCCATCGCCGCAAACCTTGTCCCTTGGGAAGGTCGCTTTTTCTAGGACGACGACGTCAAAACCTAGGTTCGCTAGGTGGTAGGCGGCGCTTGCACCCCCGGGCCCGGCGCCCACGACTGCAACGTCGGTCTCTATGACCGAGTCGGAGTCAGCGTCCAAGGGATTCTCCAGTCCTGAAGGCGCCCGGACGAAAGCAACGTGTCGAACGGACGGCACAAAACAAACCTAAGACAAGCCTATCCAGATCGACCGACAACCCAAGAAACGGACTGTTTTGAGCCGCTTGAAGACAGTGAAAGACAGGCAAATAGGGAACACTCAGGTTTCTGATATCGAGCCCGCTCTTCCGACGCGCGTTCAAAACCGACACACCTTGTTTCGGCCGCGCATCCCCCGGATGCGCGGCCGAAACGGGAGGGGTTAGGGTTTCGTGCCCCTGTGGATCGCAACTGCCCCAAAGGTGAGGTTTCGGTACTCAACGTCCCTCAGCCCGGCTTCCCTCATAAGTGCCGCCAACGAAGCCTGGTCGTGCCAGTCAAAGATGGACTCCGACAAGTAGTCGTAAGCCTCCCCCGCAGGGGAAGCTAGTTTCGCTAGGAACGGCGCAGCAAACCTGAGGTACGCATCGTGAAACGGCCGGACCAGCCTCGGAGACTTCGAAAACTCAAGCACTAACACCTGTCCCCCTGGCTTCACCACCCGCACCATCTCCTTCAGCGCACCCTCCGTGTCAGCAATGTTTCGAAGTCCAAAGCTGATAGTCGCGACGTCAAACGCATCCGCTGGAAAAGGCAGGTCTGTGGCGCTCCCGAGCACGAAGTCGACCTCTGGGTGCAGCGCCTTACCTTTCGCTATCATTCCGCGCGACAAGTCCACTGCGGTGACCGCAGCGCCCGCAGCCATGAGCGCTGCCGACGAGGTCCCCGTCCCAGCCGCGACGTCCAGGACCGAGACGCCCTTTTTGATGTGTGCGGCTTGGTTCAACGCCGCCCTCCAGAGGTGGACCTGTCCCAGCGAGATCAGGTTGTTAGTGAGGTCGTAGCGTCCCGCAACCTGGTCAAACATCGCGGAGACGTCTTCCGGGTCCTTATCTAGGGTCGCTCGGACAGGATGCTCAGCTGCTTCGTTCATGGTCTGATTATCCCCGCGGTCCCGCGAACTGGGAAAGCGCGGCTCTTTCGGGACATCCTGGCCGAACCTCTGCTGACCGGTTAGTTTTAGTGCAGGCAGTCCCATCAGGAAGGCAATGATGACAACCCCTCCCAACACAGCGGCGAAAGAACCTGACGCAGAGTCCACTGAAGTGCACGTGCTTGCCCGCCAGACTCAATCACTTCCAGCAAACCTTGTCTCCCT
>CAYFUU010000006.1:40332-44434 GCA_964346595.1 uncultured Actinomyces sp. | reverse complement strand
GTTCGCGTCATCGGAGAAGAAACAACTGAATGGCTGGTGTCGTCCGCAATAGGTCAGAGCCCCAAAGACCCTCTGAGCTTCCTGAACCTGCCGCGTGTCCCCGTTTCAAGACCCTACGGGATGTGGACTGATCCGGGGCGGATGACGCAATCCAAGTGGAAGGAGGCCGTGGGCCGGCTAGTGCTGATGCTGCGTTCCGGGGCCGCCTCAAAGGTCGTTTTGACCCGCGACATTCCAGTCTCAGCGGCCTCACCCATCGACCCTCGTTTCTTGGTGGAGGAACTAGAAAAGGCGTACCCGACCACGTGGGTTTACGCCGTGGAGGGCCTGGTGGGGGCCACCCCTGAGATGCTTGCCTCGCTAGACCAAGACTTCTTCACCTCACGTGTGCTCGCCGGGACAGCCGCACCAGGACGCGGTGACCTGCTACTGGACTCGATGAAGAACCGGACCGAGCACCACCTTGCGGTTGAATCGGTCGCACGCGCAATGGCCCCCCTCTCGGAAACCCTGAATGTCCCTGCGGAACCCGGCCTGCTGGACCTACCGAACGTTTCGCACCTGTCAACAGAGGTGACCGGCGTGGTCAAGGACGCGAACGTCCTTGAAATCGCGGAGGCCCTCCACCCCACGGCGGCCGTTTGTGGAACTCCAACAAAACTTGCTTTCGACATCCTCGAAGGGGTCGAAGGAACTCAGCGAGGACGCTACACCGGGCCGGTCGGCTGGGTCGACGCAGCCGGTGACGGCGAGTTTGGCATCGCCCTTCGCTGCGGGCAGCTCTCCGAAGATCGAACCCAAATCCGGATCTTCGCTGGCGGGGGGATCATGCCGGACTCCAACCCCGACATGGAGCTAGCCGAGACACGCGCAAAGATGCGGCCCCTACTTGAGGTCTTGGGGGTTGAAAAGCCCTAGCGGGCCTTCAGCACTGCCGTCACCTGGATGTCTTCGCCGCCGCGGACAACATCAAGCGTCACTTCGTTTCCTGCGGTGTAGCGCCGCACGAACCCGGTGAGCGCGGGGCCAGACGTCACGGCGTGACCGTCGATGCCGACGATGACATCGCCCGGTTGCAAGCCCGCCTCCGCCGCCGCGCCACCCCCCATCACGGTCGCAACTTCAGCGCCCAGCTGGCTTGAAGAACCCCTTACGACTACCCCCGACTTGATCTCTACGCCAAGCAACGCGTGTTGAACGCTTCCGGTGTTGATGATCTGGTCGGCGACCGACTTCACCAGGTCTACGGGAATCGCGAAACCAAGACCGATGGAGCCTGCGGTGTCCGCACTGGAACTGTTTGAAGCTATCGAGGAGTTAATCCCGATGACCCCACCGGTCGCGTCAAACAACGGACCACCCGAGTTCCCAGGGTTGATCGACGCATCGATCTGGATGGCATTCGTTACGACCAGCTCCGTCTGGGCTCCCGCCTGCGGGTTCGCGGGGTCGACCCCACCGCTCGCTTCTACCGTGACAGGGCGGTCCAAAGCCGAAATCACACCCGTGGTAACCGTGTCCGCAAGGCCCAGTGGTGAGCCAACAGCCATTACTGGCTGGCCCACTTCCAGCTCTTCCGACGTTGCGAACCGCGCAGCAATCATGTCGCTGGGCTCCCCAACCAACTGCAGGACGGCAAGGTCCGTTGTCTGGTCTGTGCCGACGATGGTGGCCTCGTAGATCCTCCCGTCGTGCGTGGTGACCGTTATGTTTCCCGAAGAAACCGCCGGGGAAACGACGTGGTGGTTGGTGATGATGCGACCCTCAGAGTCATAGACCACGCCCGAACCCGTGGCAGACTCATTCGCACCCTCAACCATGATTGAGACCGTAGCGGGACGCACCGCGCTTGCGACGGCCTGCCAGTCCGGGGCAGCCGTTCTTTCGGCGACGGGCGGAACAACGTCCTGGTCACTTGCGTCTTGCTCGACACTGCTTTCGCTTGACGCCGTCCCAGAGGGAGGTTCTGCTCCCCGGTCCAGCACCAGCGCTGTCCCCGCACCCAAAGCCGCAGCGAGCAGGGCTGAAACGAAAAGAGCGAACCAACCCGGTCCTTTTCGGTTCCGCTCCGCTCTTTGAGTAGCGGGCGCCGAGAAATTCGTTGCGCTCTGAGCCCGGCCGTGCGTGCCCTGAGCCCACGGAGACGGTTCGTACAAGGGAGTGGGCTGCGCAGATGCCTCTGGCGGGCTGGATGGGACGCCGACGGGTTCTTCTGACTGAATCGGGTTCTCAGGCTGGGCCGGCTGTTCGGGCTGGACCGGCTGTTCAGACTGCACGGACTCTTCGGGCAAGCCGGGGCGAATCGGAGCCCAGCGCGATGGCAATGAAGCGTGGTACGTCCCTCTTTGAACCGCACGCCTAGAGAGGCCCGGACTGAATGGGATCTGGTCGCCAGCATCCGGCGAAACCTGCGGGTTTTTCTGGTCGTTCACGGGGCACCTCCTGGATTGTCAGTCTACGCGTGGCGCCTGTGAGCAACCTTAAACGCTACAGGGTCTGCCGTGATTTACGACTCCGCCGCAGCCCTGCGAACCTCTCTGAACTGTTCCGTTGGGAAACCAAGCGGTATCCGCACCAGGGAGCGCCCCCGAATGGGGGCCATCACAGCCTCCCTGAGCTCCTCGATGCTTTCTGCCGAGCGCGCGCGCCAGCCGCAAGCTGCCGCGACCTGGACAATGTCGACCTCTTGCCTTATCCCGAAGTACTTCTGGTACGTTTCAGCGTCTGTGGAACCGCCATGCTCAAGAGAGTGGAAGATGGAGCCGCCACCGTCGTCAAACACCAAGATCTGAACGTCGGGTTCTCCCCCTGGGCGAGCCGCGAGCGCAGCCAGGTCGTAGACAAAGCTCAGATCCCCAAGCACGACCCTGACAGGCTCTTCAGTCTGCGCTGCCAAGCCCAGCGCCGCTGAGGTGGTCCCGTCGATTCCTGCGAGCCCCCTGTTGGAATAGACGCGCTGTAACCCGGGGGCGCTCGCTCCTAAGTCAAAGGACCTAACAACGTTTGACGCTGCCAGCCACAGGTTGGTTTCACGTGAGTGGCGCCAGATCATCCGCGCGACTCCCAGGTGGTTCAGCCCTCTTGATCGCTCCCGGACAATCATTTCCATTTCTGCGGCGATCTGCCTGCACTGCTGGAGCCAAATGCGCCGTGACTCCGCAAGCCCATCGTCTAGCGGCTGCTCGTCAGGGAGCAGGTCGGGCACAACCGCGGTCGCGGTCCCCGATGGGTCCTGCCATTGGTCTGAAGCGGAAACAACGATTTTGGCGGTGTCCGGGGTTCCCATCAAGCTGAGAAGTTCGATTACTTCGCGGGACAGGGTTGGGCGCCCCAGGACAATCACCTGCTCCGGAGCCTCATGCTTTCCGGCAAGCAGTTGCTGCGATAGACGTTCCGCGACCAGGGGTCCGTGCGGGAGCCACGATGGCAGGTCGCAAAGTCCCGACGAGGGCTCAGCCAAGATGGGGATCCCCAAGTGATCTGCGTATTCGGCAATCTTGCGCATGTGGGACTGGTCGTGCTGGCCCGGCCCGTCCCCCGCCACAAGCAACGTTCGAAGAGACGGGTCCACGACCTGCGACCAAGAGATTTCTGCGGTGTGGTTCAGGGATGGGCCAAGCTGCGGCAAAGAGGGAATCTCCTCACTTGCACCGCTTAGGTTGTCACCCAGTGCGGGAACAAGCGGGTCGCGGAGTGCAACATTCAGGTGAACCGGGCCGGGCAGCCCGCCGTGACCGCTTGCCCTGGCCGTGAGCCTTCGCACTCGCCCAATGATGGCTCGGGCAATACCGGGTTCGTCAGGGTCCTGGATGGCGGGAATCTCCGTCTCAGCAACAACTGAGGGTCCGTATATGCCCAGCTGTTGCGTGGTTTGGTTTGCGCCAACCCCGCGTAGTTCGAAGGGCCTGTCAGCTGTGACAATGATTAGCGGCAGGCCCAGGTGCTTAGCTTCTTCGATCGCCGGGTGCAGCTCTGCTACCGCAGTCCCGGAGGTCGTGATGACTGCCACCACACCCTCTTTTTCGGCTGAGCCCTGCAGTGCTCCCACTGCCCAGAAGCCTGCGACCCGCTCCTCAGCGAAAGTGAAAACTTCAACCAGTCC
>CAYFUU010000006.1:11224-40232 GCA_964346595.1 uncultured Actinomyces sp. | reverse complement strand
AAGCCGACGCCCGCAGCGATCCCGATTGAGGTGTCCAGAGCCGAGGACACGACGGGAGGAAGCCCTAGTTTTCTGCTTAGGGTTTCCCCCGCCCGAATCCCTCCCAGAGGGGCAACTTTGAGGACAGCCACGTCCGCCGCTTTCAGTGCTGAGACTGCTAGGGGGTTTGCTGCCCGCCGAATGGACTCGTCCGCAGCTATCGGGACGTCCGTCAACGTTCGAAGCTCCGCAAGCTCCTCGGTGCTCTTGCAGGGTTGTTCGGCGTACTCTAGCCCGCCGGCGAGGGCGGCTGCAGCGTCCAGCTGCTGGAGTGCGCGCGCGGCCTGCTCAACTGACCAGACAGCGTTCGCGTCAACGCGGACCCTGGCCAGCGTCCCGTACCTGTCAGCAAGGATTCCCGCAGCGAAGTGAACTCGCTCAAGGTCTTCGTGAGTGAGTTCTCCCCGATCCGCTACCTTCACTTTCGCGGTCGCGCACCCCGGCTGAGAGTCGATCCGGGCCTCAACAGTGCTAGCCGGCGTGACTGGCACGGTCAGGTTTAGAGGCACCAAGGCCCGGCGTGCCTGCGGGAACGGCGAACTCGCGACAGACAGTGCACTAGCGAGCCAGGTGGAGGATTCTTGCGCGCCGTAATCCCAGAACGGGGCGCACTCACCCCACCCTTGGGTTCCGCGAAGCAGTAGCCCTTCGCGATGGTCAACACCACGGAACCTAGTGTTGAGCGGCACCTTGAACAGGACGATCTCATCGATCTCCCCCAGCAGTGCACGCGCCAGGGGCCCAGGGTTTAGAACACCAAGTTCGGGCTTCACGCTTCTTTTCACTCACGCCATCCTAGTTCGACCGGGGAAGGGTGGGCGCCGGGCTATATTGGGGCCGTGATTATCGTTGCGCTCACCACAGGCTTCCTTGGGCTGGTCCTTTCGCTGGCCCTGCGCCGAGACACGGGAAAGAAGCGTCCCTGGCAGGAAGGCCAAGGGCTGGCGGATGAGCAGTTCGTTTTCGCGTCTTTGCCCGGCATCTCGCTATTGCTGCTGGGCATGGGGGCTTTGGGGCTGATAGTCCCGGGTGTCGGAGGGGCTCTGGGAAGCGTCGTCGGCCCCTTGCTAGCGGTTCTCGCTGCAGCCGTTGTCCTTGTGGGGCTCGTGCTCTCCTTCTACGGTATGTTCGCGCGGCAACTGCCGGCATGGTTGATCCCCGCTTGGGCCCAGCGCAAACCCAAGAAGAAGTAGGCCTAGACGCGCCCCAGGGAACGAACCATCACCGCCTTGATGGTGTGCATCCTGTTCTCCGCCTGATCAAAGACTATTGAACGCGGGCCAGAGAAAACCTCATCCGTCACTTCTATTCCATCGACGCCGAACTGGTCGTATACGTCGCGACCAACCGTCGTGTTCAGATCGTGGAAGGAGGGGAGGCAGTGCATAAACTTAGCGTCCGGGCCGGCCAGGCTCATGAGTTCTTCCGTCACCTTGTAGGGCGTGAGCAGTTCAATGCGCTCTTTCCAGACCTCTTTTGGTTCTCCCATAGAAACCCAAACGTCCGTGTGCACGAAGTCAGCGCCTTCCACCGCGGAAATGTCGTCGGTGACGGTGATTTTCGCCCCCGACTCCGCGGCGCGCTCCATTGCCTCAGCGATGACCTCCGCGTCAGGCTGCAGCTCCTTTGGCGCAATGATTCGTGTGTCACAGCCAAGCATTGCGCCGTTGATGAGGAGAGACCTGCCCATGTTGAAACGCGCGTCGCCAATGTAGGCGTAAGAGATGTCTTTGAAGTCCTTGCCAGGGGAGTGCTCCAGCATCGTGAGGGAGTCGGCAAGCATTTGGGTCGGGTGCCACTTCCCCGTAAGACCATTCCAAACCGGGACACCGGAATCTGCCGCCAGAATCTCAACGGAATCCTGGCTCTCACCGCGGTATTCGATGCCGTCGAAAAACCTGCCCAAGACCTTGGCTGTGTCCTGCACAGATTCCTTGTGTCCAATCTGGGAACCGCTGGGATCCAGATAGGTGGTCGACGCCCCCTGGTCGGCAGCCGCCACCTCAAACGCACAGCGTGTCCGGGTCGAGGTCTTTTCGAAGATCAGCGCGATGTTCCGACGGGCCATGTACTGGGTTTCGTTGCCGCTTTTCTTCGCGGCTTTCAGAAGCCCGGCAAGGGTGATGAGGTCGCGCCACTGCTGGTCTGTTTCGTCCAACTCACAGAGGAGATTCGCGCCGGGGGAAAAATACTTGCTCACTTTGTCCATGGGTAAATGCTAGAGGCTATCGTTTGGTGCGTGAATGATTCTCCAAGAAACCCGAACTTCACCACTTCCCGGTGGAAAGAGGTTCCTGGCTTCGACTTCCGTGACATCACCTACCACCGCGGCGTCTCCCGCGGAGAAGTTGATGGGGCCCCTAATGGAACTCCCCTCCCCTGGGTGAGGATCGCTTTCGACCGCCCTGAGCTGAGGAACGCTTTCCGCCCTCAGACAGTCGACGAGCTGTTGGTAGCGCTGGACCACGCACGCATGCAAAGCGACGTCGCCTCGGTCCTGCTCACAGGCAACGGTCCCAGCCCTAAGGACGGTGGCTTTGCGTTCAGTTCCGGGGGTGATCAGCGGGTCCGCGGTAAAGACGGGTACATGTACTCGGCTCCAAACGCGGCCTCTTCGGACAAAGACTCCTTGGCGCGTTCCGGGCGGCTGCACATCCTGGAGGTCCAGCGTCTCATTCGTTCGATGCCGAAGCCTGTGATCGCTGTGATTCCGGGATGGGCGGCTGGTGGGGGACACTCCCTTTTTGTTGTCTGCGACCTCGCGATTGCTTGCAAAGAACACGCCAGGTTTATGCAGACCGACGCCAACGTTGGCTCTTTCGACGCGGGGTACGGCTCGGCTCTGCTTGCAAGGCAAGTCGGAGATAAGCGCGCGCGCCAGATCTTCATGCTGGCAAGGGAGTACTCGGCAGAGCAGGCAGAAAAGTGGGGGGCTATCAACGAGGCGGTAGCGTGCACCAACCTGGAAGACCAAGCGATCGGGTACGCAAAGACCATTGCGACGAAGTCGCCGCAGGCGATCAGGATGCTTAAATACGCGTTCAATCTGGCGGACGACGGGCTTGCCGGGCAGCAACTTTTCGCGGGAGAAGCCACACGGATGGCCTACATGACAGACGAAGCCGAAGAGGGACGCGACGCCTTCTTAGAGCGCAGAGAACCTGACTGGTCACCCTTCCCGCACTACTACTAGCGCCCGCTGCCCCTAGCTGTGGCTTACTACGGTATCCCCAACTTCCGCCCACTCGAAGAGGAGCTTCGCAGCAGGAGGAGAAAGGTTCAAGCAGCCGTGCGATCCAGTTTCGCTCTGGTAAGTCCCGAAGTCATCGCGCCAGTAGGCACCGTGAAGCGCGTAGGAACCGTGGAAGTAAAGCACGTAGGGTACGGCTTCAAAAAAGTAGGGAGAGCCGTCGACATTGAAGCCACTCATGTCCCTCGCGACAAGCTTCTCGCGGACCTGAAAGGTGCCCTCGACAGTCGGGGTCGCGGCCGCACCAGGCACAGTCGGTAGCACCATGACCGGCTCGGTGCCTTCGTACGCGGTCACTGTCGCGTTCGGGATGTCGACCTCAATCCAGTGTTCGCCCGCAGTAGGGGCGTAGGGAAGTGTGTCGTCGGCTGGCAACGTCAGCTTCATGACTTCCGGAGCGACCTCACCAAACTCAACGGGGACTGCGGCACCCTGACCTGAGGTCACAGCTTCAGCGACTTGCCTGGCAACGCCGTCGGAGTCAAGCACGCCGGTCCCGCTCTTCCCAGGGTCAACCTCGCGTAGCAGCTGACCTTCTCCGTCCACGTTGTGGACTGCTGGGCGTCCGCTCTCTGCCTCGCTTTCTCCTGCGACCTCAACCCACTCCTTGATAGCCGCGACGTCAAGCAGGGGTTCCAGACCTTCAGGGCCGGCAGAAAAGTCAAACCAGGCTGCTTTCTGGTCGGGCTCAGCGGTGGCCAGGACCTTGTCCCCTGCCAGCAGCTCGACACTCTGCGCAAGCCAGTCGTTAGCGGTTGCGGCCGCGCTTTGAGCTTCGGCCAGGGTGGGAGCGTGGTCCGCCACCTGGTACTGCAAAGGAACAGGGCCGGAGTCGGAGCCGGTCAGGCGCTTACTCAGTTCGGAATGCAAGGACTCTGTGTCAACCACCAGAAGCTCTTGCGGCTCCACCTCAACAAACTGGGCGGACGCGGCATCGAACGCTATCGGGACGTAGTCCGCGTCGGTCTGCTGGTAGAGCCCGTTGGCTTCCAGGTAGGCCAGCGCGCCATCGTGCTCGACATCTACGACCGGAGTCACGTGAATCGCGCTAAACAAGCCCGCGGCCCGTCCGGTTAGGCTCCCGTTTCGCTCAAACACCGCGTCGGTGAGGGACTCTGTGTCAACGGATACACCCAGCTGCTCATAGGTCGCTTCAACGACTTCGCCCGTCGGGGTCACCAGCTGCACGGTCTGTGCCAGGAAAGCGTCTTCAAGCAGATCAGAAACTTCTTCCCGACTCTTACCGCCCACTTCAAGGCCACCAACAGTGGTTCCAGGCAACGCGTGAGCTGAAAAGTGACTCATGACAAGTGCCACTGGGACCAAGACTGCCAAAACAGCAGCCGTGACACTGAGTAGTTTGGTGCTAGTGCGTTCCATAAGTTAGGTCCAACTTTGGGAAAAAGTTAGTAGTGACTGACGACCTTATCGCCGATAGAAGCCCAGTCGTAAAGCTGCTTTGCCTGGTCGACGGGCAGGTTTACGCAGCCGTGGGAGCCACCAGCCCCAGCGTCGTATCCGAAGCTTGAACGCCAGTATGCGCCGTGCAGTGCGTAGCCACCATGGAAGTAAAGAACCCAGGGGACATTGGGAGTTTCGTAACGCGAGCCGTCAATGTTGAAGCCACGCATGGTCTGGTTGGGGACCTTCGCGTAAACCGAGTATTGTCCAGTGATCGTTGGCGTCAGGGGCGCACCCGGAACCAGAGGCATCCGGAGCACGGCAGTTGCGCCTTCGTACGCTGTCACGTGGTAGTTCGACAGGTTAATGTCGATCCACTTTTCCCCCGGGGCAGCCATGTACGCCAAGTTTTCCGCGCCGTCAGCGATCACCCGCTGGTCGTAAGAGGGAGCCACTTCCAGGTAGGCGAACTCACCGGAGAACGAGGATCCAGAGTCAAACGCCGCGACTATCGCATCCACTATTGCTTGGACATTCTCAACGCTGCGACCTGGGGTGCCCTCCTTTGGAGTGGCAACCACTGCGCCCGAAGAGTTCACGTTCTGAATGCCGTTCACAACTTCGCGGTTTGACGCCTCAGCGAACGCCGTCACCCATTCACTCACGCCCGCTTCTTCTATCTGGGGCTGGAGTCCGTCCTCTTCTGGGACGAACTTGACCCAGGAGGCGATGACCGCAGGCTCTGCCGTCGCGACGGAACCATCCGCATCGGTGGTCCGCACGTCGAGTGTTAGCCACTGGTTCGCCGAATCCGCAGCTTGCTGAGCGGATTCAGTAGGCAGTTCAGGGGCCAGCTCAACCAGGGAAGCAGAAATCACGGTGTCAGAGAGGTCCGCGGCAGCAGCCAGCAGGGCCTCCTCGATTTCTTCAGTGTTGATGCCCATCCCGACAGCGGATTCCACAACGGTGAACGACGCTGATTCGGCGTCGAAGGCGACCTGTGCGTCGACTGGGTCTAGCTCATCGGAAGACTCGATAGAGGCCGCATAGTCGCCAAGAAGCGCGTAGTTCGCAACCACGACAGGCTCAACCTCCGGGCCACCGAAGATGCCCTTAACGCGTGAGGCGAATCCCTTGTTTGCTTCGAAGACCGCGTCGACGCTCCTGGCGGCGTCTATGAAAACGCCGGCATCTGCAAGGTCAACCTGCGTCGTTTCTCCGTCGGGGCTAACAAGCTCCACGTCCTGGTCTGCAACCAGCGTTTCAATAGTTTCGCGTACTTCCGCGCGCGACTGGCCACCAACGTCATGGCCGGCAAGTGTGGTGCCGGGAAGTGCGTGGTCTCCGTAGTAGAAGAACACACCGGTTGCGCCTGCGATGAGCAGCACGAACAGGGCCACCACACCGGCAATGACCTTTGATCTTGTGGTTGCAAATAGCTGTTTCATCGCCCCCAAGCCTAACGAAGGGCACCCTAGAATGGCAGGGCGCCTAAAGTTAGACGTCTTACATTACACGCTCATGACCGCTGATTCTCATCGCCGGTGTCCAGGAGGGGCGACTCTTGAAGCTTCAAAAAGGGGTAGGCGGACGCGTTCGGGTGCTGCCCCCACCCCGTTCGCACGCTCAGGTTCCCCCGTTCCTGGAGCGCCTGAGCGCGTGGCTGCAAGAAGGAGAGACGGGCCAGGAAGTTCTTTGCGTGGCGAACCCAAAAGCGCTGGAAAACGATCTGGACGTGAAAGTGCCCCCTGGCCCACACCTGATCCTCCCCACCTCGGGGAGCTCGGGACACCCTCGCCTAGTCCTCCTGTCGCAGCGGGCTTTGAGGGCTTCGGCAGAAGCGACTAACGCAGTCCTCGCCGGACCGGGCAGCTGGGCACTACTGCTTCCTCTTGCACATATTGCGGGCGTTCAGGTCGCGCTTCGAGCATTGGCTGCTGGAGCGCCTCCACTAGTTCCACCCTCGTGGCCGAAACCCGACCTGGCTGAGGTGTCAGACCAGATGTTGACCCACGCCGAGTCTTCAGGCCAGCGCCCGTTCTACACCTCCCTAGTCTCAGCCCAACTGGCCCGGCTGGTAGGTGCGAGCGATCAAACACTGGAGGGGTTTCGTGTTCTGGACGCGATCCTGGTCGGAGGGGGACGCATCGACCCTGCATTGCTTGAAACCGCCCGGTCCTTGGGCCTGAAGGTCACCACGACCTACGGGATGACAGAAACGTGCGGTGGTTGCGTCTACAACGGTCTTCCCCTGCCAGGAACGCAGCTAGACGTGGACGCGAACGGTCAAGTGCTAATTTCCTCGTCCTCCCTGATGTACGGCTACCTGAATGAGGGGGCCCAGTGGGCGGAAATCGGAGGAAAAAGGTACTGGAAAACCGGTGACCTGGGACGACTGGGAGAAGACGGGTGCCTCCACATCACTGGGCGCGCCGACCGCGTGATCAAGTCGGGTGGCGAAAAAGTCGACCTAGGCGAAGTTGAAAGGGCGCTCGGAAAGCTCCAGGACGTCCGTGAGGTCGCCTGCATCCCCCTGGAAGACCCTCACTGGGGAAACGCAATCGGGGCATTACTTGTCGCAGAGCCCGGGACGGCTCCCGACCCCGCTTGGATCTACAGCGCTCTAAAGGACTCTCTTGGACCCTCCCACGCCCCTCGCGCAATCGCATTGGTGTCGGAGCTCCCCAGGTCTGCGCTTGGAAAGGTAAGACTTGCTCGCCTTGTCTCGCTAATGGCAGAAGAGATTCAGCAAGGGCGCGCCTGGACAAGGGGTCTGCTCCAGCGAAGTTAGATGGGGGCATGGCTTCCTTACAAGACTGGATCGAAGGTGCACGGATCCGCACGTTGCCCGCAGCGGCTGGCCCCGTGTTGCTGGGCGCGGGAGCGGCTGGCGCAATGGGTGGCTTTTCTTTTGGGAAGTCCCTGCTCGCGCTCATCGTTGCACTGGCCCTGCAGGTGGGTGTCAACTTTGCGAACGACTACTCAGACGGAATAAAAGGGACAGACAAAGCGCGCGTGGGGCCCCAGAGACTGACTGGGAGCGGACTAGCTGAACCCAAGACAGTCCTCAAGGCCGCACTAGTCAGCTTCGCAGTGGCAGCAGTCGCGGGACTAGCACTCACCGCCTGGTCCGGGGTCTGGTGGTTCCTCATCCTGGGTCTGCTTGCGATTGTTGCCGCCTGGTTCTACACGGGAGGCAACTCTCCCTACGGGTACTCCGGCCTTGGAATCTCTGAGCTGAACGTGTTCGTGTTTTTCGGTCTGGTCGCAACGGTCGGTTCAACCTACGCGCAAACCTACTCTGCCCCGTTGTGGCTGTGGGTCGCTGCATCCGGCATAGGGTTCTCTTCGATAGCGCTACTAATGATCAACAACACCAGGGACATTGCTGGGGACGAGAAGGCCGGCAAAACCACGGTTGCCGTGCGTCTTGGGGACGCCCGCTCCCGTCAGTTCGTTGTGGCTCTCTTGTTCTGGGCAGCTGCGCTGGCTGGAATCGCGGCTTGGGGCGCTGGGATAGGCGGGTTCTGGTCATTCGTGATCTTCTTGGTCTTCCTGCTTATAGCAGTCCCCGCCGCAGGCCCCGTCTTAGGCGGAGCCAAGGGCAAAGCTCTGCTGGCCCCACTTCGAAATGCGGGACTCTTCACGCTGGCCTACGGCGTCATCCTTGGGACCGTGTTGGCACTCGGATCCCCTGCCGCCCTTTGATCGCCGCCGCCTCTTGGAATCTCGCCCGCGTTAACCTCTATGGTTAAATCATGGCTCGTCTGATTCTTATCCTGCTGGCGGTGGCCCTCACGGTGTTCGCCCTTGCCGACTGGATCACGCGCTCCAAGACTTGGACGCCCGGAAAGGTTAACCGGTGGGTCTGGCTCGCAGTCATCGCCTTTCTACCCATTGTCGGTCCACTGACCTGGATCATTGTCGGCGTGGTGACGCGTGCGGAAGCGAAGCAGCAAAGCCGCCTGCAGCCACCCACGGAAACTTCCCTACCCCCGGATGACAACCCGGACGCGATCACGGACGTCGCGGACCGTATCGCTAGGCGGCAAAAGCGTTCGCGTCCTCAGGGTCCCCCGAAACCCAGCCTGGGGCCTGACTCAGCACCAAAAAACGACCAGGACGAATCAGAGCCCGACCCGGCTAACGGCGAATAGCTGCCTTCGACGAACCGGGGTTCATGTCGCTTGCCTCACCCAGTAGCTTGTGAGCGGGTTCAGAATAAGACCAGCCAACAAGTGTGTTCTCTTCAAAGAGCAGCGACGTGAGTGAGGCCAGTGAACACTCCCTGTTAAGCGGGCTGTGAGACAGTGGTTTCCCTGCCAAGAACCGCTGCATCACAACGATAGGCAGCTGGTGGGAAACAACCAGGGCTTCGTGTCCGCGAGCGCCCTCAAGCGCAGAAGAAACGGCTGCTTCCATCCTGTGCAGGATCTCCTTGTAGGGCTCACCCCACGATGGTTCGTGAAGTCGCGTGTAGTGTTTCCAGTTCTTTGGGTGCGCCAGCATCCACCGGTTCTTGTTCACCTGGACGCCCTCGAAGCAGTTGTCAGCCTCAATCAGGTTCGGGTCACTTTCGATAGGAAGCCCATAGGCCTCTGCCGTGGGCCGAGCAGTCTGTTGGGCGCGTAGCAGAGGCGACGCCACAACGCGAGTGATGTCTCGCTCTTGCCGAACCAGGTAGTCCGCTACGGCCTGTCCCATCTTCAGACCCAGTGGGGTCAGCCCGTAGCCCGGGAGTCGGCCGTAGACCACCCCTTCAGGGTTGTCTACTTCTCCGTGGCGTAGCAGGTGAACAGTCGTCGTTTGCATACCGGATTGTTTCACGCCGCCACCGGCGGGTCCACCTAGATGGCGGCGTGTAGTGCGCGCACGGCTTCCTCGAACTGCGTGTCTTCAACACCTATGATGATCGACAGTTCAGAAGCCCCCTGAGAAATCATGCGGATGTTCACGCCAGCGTTTGCAAGGGCGGTGAAAATCTTCCCGGCGATCCCTGGGCTTTGGATCATGCCCCTACCGACGACGGCCAGCAGGGACATGCCCGGAAGCACAGAGATGGAGTCGGGGTGGCAGTAGATTCGCAGCTCGGCGATTATCTTGTTCAGGTTGAAGCGGATGTCTTCGCTACGCACGATCACTGAAACGGAGTCGATGCCCGAGGGGACGTGCAAGATGGAGACACCGTTTGTTTCGAAAACGGAAACCAACTTGCGCAGGAAGCCGCTTTCCTCGTTCATCAGTGTTTTGTCCAGCGTCACCACAGTGAAGTCGCGCATGCCGGCTATTCCCGTGACGCAGACAAACTGACGGTGAGCGTCGTCGGCGACGATCAGGGTCCCCGCGTCACCTGGCCGCTCGGTGTTGAGAATCTGGATAGGGATTCCTTTTTCACGGACGGGGAAGATCGCTTCTTCGTGAAGCACGGACGCGCCCATGTAGGACAGTTCCCGCAGTTCCTTGTAGGTGACGACTTCGATTGGCCTGGCTTCAGGGACGATCCTGGGGTCCACCTGCAGGAAGCCAGAGACGTCCGTCCAGTTCTCATACAGGTCGGCCCGAACGCCCCTTGCGACGATGGCGCCGGTGACGTCAGAGCCACCTCTTGAGAAGGTGTGAATCTGGCCTTCGTCGTCACTTCCGTAAAAGCCGGGGATGACAGCGGGGTTGCCGTCCGCGAGACGCACGCGAAGAGCCGCCATCGTTTTCTTGTGGTCGTATTCCCCCGACCCGTTGAACTTGATCACGTCGGCCGCATCGACAAACTCGTACCCTAGGTATTCGGCGAGCAGCAGCGCGTTCAGGTATTCACCGCGGCTTGCGACATGCTCCGAGCTGGCTTCCGCGATGCTCTCCTTGATGGCGGAGAGTTCCGCATCCAAGTCGACTTTCAGGCCCAGCTGTTCCTTGATGTCGGTGTAGCGCTCCTTCACCAGTGCGAAGACTTCTCCGGGGTCAATGTTGTGTTCGGCAAGCTGGTGGCACATGAGCAGCAGGTCGGTGACTTTGTGGTCGTCCCCTGCACGTTTGCCGGGGGCCGAGGGGACGACGTACTTGCGTGCGCTCTCACTTTCAATGATCCCCTTGACCGTCTTAAAGTGGGCCGCGTCGGCAAGTGAGCTGCCACCAAACTTGGCGACGATTACGCGGGACATACTGCTCCAATCGGTCTTTGGCCCGAAGTTGAAGCCTTCGAACCTAACGAAAGACTAGTTGCCGCGCGCGAATCAGTAGCGCTGCTGTCGGCACTTGAGCAAGGACATGGCCCCGGGGACGGCGGATCGAGTAACGTTGTGCCGTAAACAAACGCCGCAGGGCTTGCCCTTTGGCCCGGCGAATCTCTAGAAGGTAAGGACACTCCGTGAGCGACGAACACCACAGCGACCACAAAGAGAACATCAATCGGTTGGGACGGCGCGCCGAACGCCACGGTCTGCACATGGAGACCCTTGAGGTCCATGACGAGTCCGATCCGAACTACGGGAAATACACGCTGAAGAACATTCAGACGGGCGCTGGTGTTCACGCCACTGGTCGCGACGGCAACGACGACTGGGCGATGGACGAACGGCAGGTAGAGGAGTACCTGGACTCGCTATCTGACTAAATAGATTTCGTGAGCGAAACCATGCGCTGAACGAAAGCCAGTCCCTGATCGCTTGCTTTCGGGTCTTCGACCCTGAAGTGCACATCGGTTAGTTCGCCTGCCACAACGACCTCTGCCGCGTTGTGCTCGCGGACCCCTCCGGAGCCGATAATCGTGATGCGTCCAGCGCCGAGTTTCCGCAAGCGTGCTAAGCCTGCAGGATCCGCTTTGCCCGAGGATCCGCCGGTGGTGAGCACGGCGTCGTACCCCAGGTCGATCAGTTGTAGCAGGGCCTCTTCCTGGTCGGCAATCTCGTCGAACGCCCTGTGGAACACCAGGTAGTGGTGACCCGCAGCGCGTCGCCATTGGCGGGCTGCTTCAAGGTTTATGCGTCTTCCTTGAAGTCCCCCGACCACGAACCCAACCTGCGGGCCTCCCGCAGGCAACAGTGACACGAAGCGACGGATACTTTGACTTTGTAGCGCAACCTGGTGCGCCGTCAGATTGAAGGAATCCGGATTCTCGCGCACCAAGACGCGGAGCCCGGATGGAGGCGCCACCCGTAGCGCCGCAAGGAACGTCTCCTCACTTGGAGTCAGCCCACCGGTCGACAAGTCGCGGGCAAGCTCTGCTCTATCTGCTCCGCCGTCACGCGCCAGACGCACACCCTTTTCGTCTTCGACACACAGCTCAACAAGGACCGCGGCCCTCCGGGCCTTTTTGCTTGATTCCAAGATGATCCTCCAGGATTGACACGCCCCTGCCCACCCCAAAGACTACTTGAAGAGGCTATGTTTTAAGGGGCAGGGAGCCTCTTCCTTGCGGTGAGCGGGGGTGACTTGGCCGGCCAAAAGCTTCGGGAGAGCATCAAAGAAGCCAAGGCGGGCTCATCGATCTCCTGGCCCCGCTTGATCGCAACGGCACTAGCTGCTGTGACGATGACTCTGGTGTCTGCGCGGCTGACATCCGTCTTCGGTTCGCTGATGCTGACCGCCGTTGTTTCTATCGGATCCGCCCTGGTTGCCGAGTTCTATCGCATCCTCATAAACCTGACGGCTGAGGGCACAAAGAAGGTCATCGCCCCCATAGTCGCTGACGAACACGGCTCTCAAGCGGACAGTCAGCGAGGTGAAGAGGAGCCTAACAAGAAAGAGGATGAGCCGGAGCAGGAGTCATCAACACCTGCAAGACCACACGCGCACTCCGGGCAGTTTGTTCAGTTGGCGTTGGTGTTCGGCGTGGTCTCACTGATCACTGTGGGGATTTCTTACGGGGTGGCAAAGTCCCAGGGTGGGGACATCTACCAGAACACTTTCGAAACCTACCCGACCGAGTCCTTATCTGACACCGAAAAACAGGAACTGGTGGACCAGGCTGTCGCCGCCGTTAAGGAGGCCGTCCCAGACGCAGCTTCTTTCCAAGATCAGCTCAGTTCCCTACAGGAGCAGAATGAGGAACTTCAGAGCGCGCTCACAGATCTGCAAGCTGGGTTTGAGACCCAGCAAGAAACGATGACGACGCTGACCGACCAGGTTGGCGAGCTGGAGAGGGAACTCGAAGAGGTGACGGGCCAGGTTCCACCAGAGACTACGGAAGTGACTGAGTAGCGCCCACTTCCCTGCCTTCGCACCTGACGCTCCCTAGGTGAGGGCCTGGAGCCGATAGGGTTGAAGCACCCCAGAAAAGCATGATCGGAGCACCATGAGCGCAGCTAGCCCCACCTACTCTTTGTCCTCCCTCCAGTGGAAAGTCATGCTGGAGCCTGGAGATACAGAGATCCCGCTTCCTCCAGAACAGGTCCAGACGCTGGTAACTGAAGGGCTCCCCGCAACCGTTCCCGGAAACATCTACGACGCACTACTGGCAGCAGGTTTTATCCCCGACCCGTTCGTCGGCACCAACGAGCATGACCTTCACTGGATCGGCCAGCAGGACTGGACTTGGCGTGCGCAGCTGCCGGAGTTGCCAGAAGCCGAGAACTATGTCCTCTCCGCTGACGGCCTTGACACGATCGCCCAGATTGCGATTGACGGCGAGGTGGTCGGCAACACTGACAACATGCACCGCACCTACACCTTCGACGTGAGTAGCGAAGCTCCTGGCGCAGAAACGATCGAAGTCCGGTTCACGTCCCCTTACCGGCACACGGACCAACTCATCGAAGAGCTTGGTGGCAAGTACCCGGGAGCTTACGACGAGCCCTACAACATGATCCGGAAGATGGCCGCCAACTACGGCTGGGACTGGGGGCCAACAATGGTTTCCAGTGGTATTTGGCGAGATCTAGCCATCACCGCCTGGGAGGGCGCAAGGATTGACTCCCTACTGGTCGCCCCTAGCGTCGACTGGGAAAAGTCGGACCAGGACACCGTCACCGGCACGCTTCACGTCAAGGGTTCGCTGCTGCTGGCAGGGGACGCGAAACCGGAGGACTACCGAATCGACGTCACCCTGGGAACGAATGAAGAGACACTGTCTTCCACCCAGAAGGACGTGAACCAGGACGGGTTTGAGCTCACCGCGACCCTGCCTAACGCAAGACTCTGGTGGCCCCATACGCTTGGGGAGCAACCACTCTACGAGGCGCGCATCAACCTGGTCGACAAGGCCTCTGGGAAAGTAGTTGAGTCCCGCACCAAGAGGGTCGGTTTCCGCACGGTAGAAATCGTGAACGAACCCGCTGCAACCCCGGAAGCTGCAAAGACGGAGGGCCGTTTCGGATTGGTCGTGAACGGCGTTGACACGTTCGCCACCGGGTGGAACTGGATCCCGAACAGTCCCCTAGTGGACCGCGTGACCGAAGAGGACTACCGCGCCCGACTGCGGGACGTTAAAGACTCCGGTGCCGACTGGGTGCGGGTGTGGGGCGGCGGGATCTTTGAAGATGACCGCTTCTACAACGCCTGTGATGAACTTGGGATCCTTGTTTGGCAGGACTTCCCATTCTCTTGCGCCGCCTACCCTGAAACGCCTGAGTTCGAAGCGCAGGTGCGCGCCGAAGCGGAAGACAACGTCGAACGCATCATGAGCCACCCCAGCCTTGGCATCTGGAACGGCAACAATGAGAACTTCCTGGGGTATGAGTCCTGGGGTTGGGAAGAAGAACTGCAAGGCGCAGGCTGGGGCGGCAAGTACTACCTAGAGACGCTACCCAGCGTCATCACAGAGCTGAACCCGACCACACCCTACTGGCCCGGCAGCCCCTATTCAGGCGTCCCTGGTCAGCTCGACAACGACCCGAACTACGGGACAAACCATTCGTGGGAGGTCTGGAACCGCAAGGACTACAGCCACTACCTGGACACCGACCCGACGTTCATGGCTGAGTTCGGTTGGCAGGCCCCACCTGCTTGGACGACCCTGGTGGACTCCCTTGGGGTCGACCCGTCGTCAAGCGAGTTGAACTTGGGGAGCCCAGAGGTTTTGAACCACCAGAAGGCAATAGGTGGGATGCAAAACCTGGAACGCGGGATCACCGAGCACTTTGGGTCAAAGGGGATGGAATCCACTGCAGCGTGGCACTACCTCTCCCAGATCGTCCAGGCACGCGCCATCGCTACCGGTGTTGGCCATTGGCGAACCTTGTGGCCCCGTTGCCAGGGCGCTTTCATCTGGCAGATCAACGACTGCTGGCCGGTCATCTCGTGGGCAGGGGTGGATGTTGAAGGCAGACGCAAACCCGTCTGGTACGCGGCAAAGCAGGCGTTCCAGAAGCACCTGCTAGACCTGAAGCCTGTCGACGGTAAGCTCCACGCGTTCCTAGTGAACCAGGAGGACGAACCTTGGGAAACAGAACTCACGCAGTGGGTCTTCTCTTCTTTGGGCGAGGTCGTGACGGAGTCTTCGAAGTCTCTGGTGGTTGAGCCGGGGACGGCGAAGCGCGTCCCGCTCACCGTCACGATTGGGTCTCCGAAGCGAGAAATGCTGATCGTCGAAGCCGAAGATCAGCGGGTTGTCCACCTGGAAGTCCCCGACTACGAGTTCGACTACCCGGTTCCCGGCTACAGCGCGGTCCTTAGGGAAGGCGACGATTGGGACTCGTTCGAACTCACCGTCACGGCCGGGACGCTGCTGCGAGAGCTTCTCCTGCAAATCGACCGCGTGCATCCGGCACTAGAAGCCGACATGAACCCGGTTGACCTGGTCCCAGGGGAAGAGTACGCATGGCGTATCTCATTCCGCGAAGGCGCTTCCGAGCAGGACCGGGCTGACGCTATCGCTGCACTGAAGGCGGAGACCTGGGGCTTCCCGGTGCTCGCTTCGATCGGTTCCGTGCTGGGCGAAGGCTAGGAACCCAGCCGGGTAGAGAAACGACAGAAAAGGCAGAGACCTGAGGTCTCTGCCTTTTCTTCGTGGACGCCGCTACTTCTTGTTACGACGCTGGTGGCGGGTTTTGCGCAGCATCTTGCGGTGCTTCTTCTTAGACATCCGCTTGCGGCGCTTTTTCACTACTGAACCCAATGGGGAGACCTCCCTCCAACGTCTTTAGTGCCTTCCGCAGGGCGGAAGGAGAACTTCAACGGTTCACTCTATACCGCGGCCCGTTCACCGAAAGCCGCCTAAGCGGTAAAGGCGAGACAAAACACAGGGCACCCTAATAAAGGACTTCGCCGACAAAGGGCGCTCAGCTGCCAGAACGCTGTTCTTTTTCTGCAGGCCAGGACGCATCCAAGAGCGTTTCTAACGCATTTTGGGGGACACGGAAGCTCTTGCCAACCCGGATGGCGGGAAGTTCACCAGAGTGGATCAAGCGGTAGACAGTCATTTTCGAGACACGCATTAGCTCCGCGACCTCGGCGACTGTCATAAGCTTGGGCACTGGCTGAGCATTCACTGGGCGCACCTATCTGGCCTAAACAATGGACAAGTCGTTGGGGCTGGTTGGCGGTGATCCGCGGCCAGACCCTAGACTGATCTTAGCCCATAAGGTTGCCGCCTTCGGGTCGGTATCGTGAGGGGAAAGTCCTTTGAATTCTTCGCAGCGCCCAAAGTCTTGGCGCAGCGGCGGGCCCAGGGCGGCAGCGGCAGGGCGCGCTGCGCGGGCGGCATCGAAACGCAACCAGCGCGCCCGTGCCAGACGATCGCCGGAAGCAAAAGCACGCCAGGCAAGGGCCCGCGAGCGCAGCGCAGCGTCCTCATTCGCTGAATCAGAACCCCTCACCCCTTCCCATCGCGGTATCTACCCGGGGCACATGACAGCGCGGATGACTCGCAGGCTTGGGCCACTAAAGACGCTCAACGCCTGGTTTTCCGCTGTGGCGTTCCGTTATCCGGCGCGACTTACGATGGGGATTTTCCTGCTCCTGATCACTTTGACCACAGGGGCTCTGCTTCTACCCGCCTCGTCCGCGGCTGGGAAGAGCACCACTTTGATCGACGCTTTTTTCACCGCAGTCTCATCTGTTTGCGTGACGGGATTGAGCGTGGTCGACACAGCCACTCACTGGTCAACCTTCGGGCAGATCATCTTGGCCCTCGCGATAACGCTTGGAGGCCTGGGTGTGATGACCATGGCCTCTCTCTTAGCTCTGGTTGTTTCACGCCGCTTGGGGGTAACCCAGCGGATGCTTTCCGTAGAGGACACACGCGGGCGGATTTCGGATGCGGGCACTCTGGTGATTGGCGTGCTCGTGACGACCGCGGCTGTGGAAGCGATGCTGTTCATGTTGATCCTGCCTGCGTTCTTAAAACAGGGTCACACTTTCTGGGGTGCTACGTGGGACGCTCTCTTCACCGCTATCTCTGTCTTCAACAACGCTGGTTTCATCAACCTGCCCGAAGGTCTCTCGCCCTACATCGGGAACTGGGGTGTCCTCATCCCTCTGATGCTTGCTGCCTTCATTGGCGCCATCGGGTTCCCCGTGATTACGGATCTGCGACGCAACTGGCGCACCCCGAAGCGTTGGTCCCTCCACACAAAGCTGACGCTTACCACCTATCTTGGGCTGGCGGCGCTGTCGGGGGTAGTGGTCGCAGTGCTCGAATGGAACAACCCCGGCACGTTCGGGCCCCTCACAACCTCGGAGAAGCTCCTTAACTCTGTTGTGGAGGCGATAAATCCCCGTTCGCTTGGGGTGAGCGTGGTTGACGTCGGCAACATGACCTCGGCCTCCTGGCTGGTGACTGACATTTCGATGTTCATTGGGGGCGGCTCCGGTTCCCACGCGGGCGGCATCAAGGTGACGACGTTCGCGGTCGTCCTGATGGCCGCCTGGGCGGAGGCAAGGGGCCTGCGGGACGTTGAAGCGTTCCATCGCCGCGTGCCTCACGAAACGTTGCGCCAAGCCGTGTCAGTGTTGCTTGCCGCGGTCATCCTGGTATTGACGATCACTGCCGCGCTGCTGGTGATGACGCCCTTCAGCATGGACCGCATCTTGTTCGAAGTGATCTCTGCTTTTGGCACGGTGGGTTTGTCAACGGGGATCACGCCTCTGCTGCCAGCTGCAGCGAAAACACTACTGGGATTCTTGATGATTGCGGGGCGAGTCGGCCCAATGACGCTGGCTACAGCCCTGGCGCTGCGCCAAGAAAAGAGCCTGATCCGCTACCCAGAAGAACGCCCAATCGTGGGTTAAGCGCACGTGCGTGGTAGCAGGGACTAGGAGCAAGGAGGAGAGATGTCCGAACGGAAGAAAGCACACGGCACACTGGTCGTTGGCATGGGGCGTTTTGGCTCGGCAGTCGCACTCACACTGGAACGCCTGGGCTTTGAAGTGCTTGCGATGGAGAAGAGTCACTCACGCGTCCAGCACTACAGCGGGGCGCTCCCGCTGGTGCAAGGGGACGCGACTGACGCCGAGGCCTTAGAGCAGGTTGGAGCCTCTGATTTCGCATCCGCCGTGGTAGGGGTTGGCAGCTCTCTTGAGTCCTCCGTTCTGGTAACAGCGAACCTCGCTGACCTGGGGGTCGAATCCATTTGGGCGAAAGCGACCTCGCGGGAACACGGGCGGATCTTGCGCCGCATCGGAGCGCACCACGTTGTATACCCGGAATATGATGCGGGGCTCCGCACAGCGCACCTGGTTGGTGGCGAACTGCTTGACTACATTGAGCTGGACCAATCCGAGTTCGTCGTTGCAAAGATGCGGCCCCCGAAAGAACTAATAGGGTTCACGTTGGAGGAAGCAAGGCCCATGTCGCGCTACGGCGTGAAGGTTATCGGCACCCTGCACCCAGGACGCCCTTTCAGGTACTCACACAAGGACACTCGCATCGACGAGGACGATATTCTCATTGTTTCCGGCACCTCGCCCGCTGTCATCGCTTTCTCCGAACGGCCGCACTGAACGAGCCTGTCGGAGACGCTCGGTACGCTGCAAGCATGGCGAAAACAAAGAGCGCGTTCTTTTGCTCCGAATGCGGGTGGGAGTCCCCGAAGTGGCTGGGGCAATGCAAGGCGTGTTCCACCTGGGGGACAATGGAAGAGGCCCCTTCGACGCCAAAATCGGGAGGCGCTTCGCTCCCTGCTCCGCGGTTACCGGCAGTTCGCATGGACCAGGTGGAACCGGAAAACTTCCCTGTCCGTCCCACTGGAATCAGTGAGTTTGACCGGGTCCTGGGCGGGGGGCTGGTGCCCGGGTCGGTGGTGCTCCTTGCGGGTGAGCCCGGGGTAGGTAAATCGACACTTCTGTTGGACGTCGCCGCCCGGATCTCGCGGGCAGCCCAGGGACGCGGCGAAGGCCCTGTCCTTTACGTGACGGGGGAAGAGTCCGTGTCGCAGGTCGGGCGCCGTGCGAAGCGGATCGGCGCGCTCTCTCCGCACTTGATGCTAGCTGCCGAGACCGACATCGACAACGCTCTTTGGCACGTTGAATCTTCAAAGCCGTCACTGGTCGTGCTCGACTCCGTCCAAACCCTGACTTCCAGCAACGTCGACAGCGGACCGGGATCCGCCCCGCAGGTGAAGGCTGTGGCAGGAGCCATCATCCAGGAGGCTAAGAACTCAAACATTCCCACCATCCTTGTCGGTCACGTCACCAAAGACGGCACCATCGCCGGCCCGCGCACTCTAGAACACCTGGTTGACGTTGTCTGCCAGTTTGAAGGGGAACGCCAAACCCCCTTGCGCCTGCTGCGTTCAGCAAAGAATCGCTACGGCTCAACGGATGAGGTGGGCTGCTTCCTGCTAAGCGAAGGCGGGATCGAACAGGTGACTGACCCGTCTGCCCTGTTCACCAGCGGCAGTAACCGGGAGGTCGTGGGCAGCTGCGCCAGCGTGACCCTGGACGGTCACCGTGCTCTCATGACCGAAATCCAGGCGTTAGTCGCCGAAGGGGCTGGTGGCAGCCCCCGCCGAACAACCTCCGGATTGGACTACGCGCGGGTCTCGATGGTTATCGCCGTTCTCCAAGCTCACCTTGGGCTGGACCTTGCGAAACAGGACGTGTACGTCTCTACGGTCGGGGGCGCCAAGACCCTGGAACCCGCGGTGGACCTGGCAGTGGCGCTCGCAATCACTTCAGCCGCACGCAGAAAGGCTCCTCTTAGAGGAACGGTCGCGCTCGGTGAGGTCGGGCTCACTTCAGAGGTGAGGCCATGCTCCGGGCTGGACCGCAGACTGAGCGAATCCGCCCGCTTGGGTTGGAAACGCGCCCTTGTTCCCGATTCTCAACTCGCAGATCTCACCATCCCCGCCGGCATGGACGTGGTTGGAGTGAAGACCCTGGGGGATGCGGTCCGCCACGTCTTAGGCGGAGCACCGTAGCCCCTCAGATATCAGTGCGGGTAGTCTTGGCCGCAGGCACTCAAGGCAAGGTTGTTGGCGAAGGGGAAGGAGCTTCAGTTGGCTGTTGAAAGTCGCGGCCTGCGCAGGGCGCTCCAACTGGTTGCTCCAGGCACTGAGCTCCGCGAAGGGTTGGAACGCATCCAGCGCTCGCACACGGGCGCGCTGATTGTCCTGGGCTACAACCCTGAGGTCGAAGCTATTTGCTCCGGGGGTTTCACAGTTGACGTGGACTTTTCCCCCTCCAGGCTGCGCGAACTCGCGAAGATGGACGGCGCTCTCATCGTCGACACTGATTCATGGAGAATCCTGCGCGCAAACGTTCAGCTTCTTCCGGACCCAACTATCCACACCGATGAATCCGGCATGCGCCACCGGACCGCTCAGCGCACCGCCCGCCAGACCGGGGTTCCGGTGCTCTCACTTTCCGCGTCAATGTCGGTGATTTCGGTCTATGTGGGCGACACGCACCACACGGTTGAAGAACCCGAAGCCCTTCTGGCTCGCGCGAACCAGGCGGTCGACACCCTGGACCGCTACACGCAACGTCTTGACGAAGTCCTTTCTGCCCTCTCCATTTTTGAACTGCGCGACTCCGCTAGCGTCCGCGACGTGGCAACCGTTGTGCAGCGGATGGAGATGATTCGCCGCATCACTGCTGAAATCAACGGCTACCTGGACGAACTCGGCGCAGACGGGCGCCTTCTGACCCTCCAGGTTGACGATCTTTTGAGGGGTGCAGCTTCAGAGCGGGCTCTTATCCTCCGCGACTACATCCGCGACCCGGACGGCCTAGAACAGGCTGAGCTAGCCCTGTCATCCCTTTCTTCGGAGTCCATGCTGGACCTAGCCCAGATTGCTGAAATCATGGGTATCCCCGTGTTCGACCCCGCCGACTTGGACGAACCTATCCAGCCGCGCGGCATCCGCGCTCTCGCCATGGTGCCTAGGCTCCCTTGGCGTTCCATCCAACTCATTTCGGAACGCTGGAGCTCCCTCGCAGAACTCAAGAAACTAACGCCGCAAGACCTTCAGCGTGTTGAAGGTGTGGGTCCCTACCGCGCCCAAATGATCGTGGACCACCTAGGGAAACGAATGACCGCAGCAGAAGAGGCCGGCTGGTAACCCCATAGCTACTGGATGACCAGTGGGGCACTTCCCCGTGCCTCACCCCCAAGCACGCGTGCTTCCAGCTGGTAGGTGCCTTCCCCAAGGACGACTGGCCCTGGGCCGGATTGCCCTGCGTCACACCCCGAATAGGCTTGCCCATCCCAGACCACGGTTGTCGACCAGGGCTGACCAGGTGCCAGCAGGAGCATCTTGTTTTGCATGGCCTCCGAACATGACCCTGGATTCCAAAGCACGTGCTCCTGACCAGTCAGCTGCAGACCAATCTGTGCCTCGCTTATCTTGCAGTCAACGTCCCCCGTGTTTTCCACGGTCATGGAGATGTTGACCCCGGCACCCTCCAGGGCCACGGACTTCTCAGGAACCAGTGTCACCGTGAGCGCGGAAGGCAGGCACTCTTCAATGACCACGGGACGAGGGGTTGTCTGCTCCGCAACCGTCTGCCGACCCGACTGGAACACCCCGCCTATCCAGGTGACGGCCTTCACCAGCAGAAAGACTATAAGGGCAAGAATCCCCAGCAAAATCAGGGTGGAGACAATGCGTCTGACCCAAAGGGTCTTCCTCTTCTGCTTTTTCCGGGGCGCGCTCACAGACGAACGCTACCTACTTCCGCTCCCCAACTCACCCTGGCTCGCCGAGAGCCCCGCGGGGGTCCGACTCGGTCTGACCCTGAGACTGACCATCACTGCCGTCCCCAAGGGATGCCCACCGTTCGACCAGTAGTGCGGCCACAGCCGCGAAAGTCGCAGCAACCGCCGCGGCGAGCGCAAGCCAGGCTGCGGCGGTCATGAAGGGCACCCACGACCGCGCGAAAGATGCGATCGCGATGCCCGCCAACATACCGGCGAAGAAGGAGGAAAGGGGGGCGACTGCGCGCGCCAACAGCGCAGTGCGGCCGGCAAGCACCGGTGTCACCCACGTCTGCGAGCGCTTCTTCAGCTTTCGGATGCCAGCGCCAACCAGCAGCAGCCAAAGCCCCAGCAGCAAAAACATGACTGTTAGCCAGGGCGTCATTGAAAGTGGGTGGTGGCTGGTTCTGATCAGGCTGACCTGGAGCACCAAGCCTGTGGCGATCCCAGCTCCGGCAAGGACAGTGAGTAGCCACGTAGCCAGTGGCTTCACGATGTGCTCTTCACCTTCGCTGCGACTCGCCTGTGATCGATGACGGGAATGGTACCCGTTGGTGTTGGACGCATCGTTACCCTGCGCGCTCTTCTTTTCACCGGGACAGTGATCGGCTTCGGCGCTGGAGGCGCGTAGCTTTCATCGTCGATGATGCGCGGAGCCTGAGGGGTTGCGCTTCCACGCCAATCAGGAAGAGCAGGCAGATCTCTGGGGTGGACTGCTGGCACCACGCTCACAGGAGGCGGGACTGGGGCCGGAGGTTCGTAGGGGAACTGTTCAACAAACACGGGTTCCGGCGCCGGTTGAGGGAGCGGTTCGGGCTGAAGAACCGGTGCAGGCGCGGGGTCCGCAGTCACCGTCTCTTTACTCAAAATCCTTTGGAAGATCGGGTCATCATCAACACTTGCGAGTCGAAGCTTCTCCCCGCGAACCTCAACTGTAGGAAGCCCTGCGGAAAGGGTAGACGCCGACTTGACCGGTCTTTCGTTCAGCGTGATCTCGGTCCCCTCAAGAACCTGGCCGTCTTCTCCAAGCCACATCTCCCGCACTGTCAGGAGCCCTTTGGCATCCGGCGCGTCGCGCAACAGTTGGGCGATGCTTCCCTTCCCCGGCAGCGTCGCACCCGGCGCGACGCGCACCCAAGGATCCAGGACGAAGGCACGCTCGTGGGCTCTGGGGTGGGGCAGCGTCAGGTCGCGGGTATCCAGGGTCATCCCGTCAATATCAATGATGTCGATGTCGAGCGTTCGGGCCGCCCACCTGCGGCTCCGGGTGCGACCGAACCGGTCTTCGATCCTCTGCAGGGATTGAAGCAACACGGGCGGTGGCAGCACAGTCCTGGCGAGGACTACAGCGTTCATGTAGTCCCTTTGCGGGAAGGCCCCCGGCTGGAGCACGGGTAGCGTCCTCACGACAGGGGAAACAGCGTCTAGTTCAATGCCCTCTGTTTTGCTGAGCGCATCGACGCAGCGGCTCAACGTCCGAAGCGAGTCGCCCCTGTTTGAACCGAGCGCCAAAACGATCTTGTAAACGGGGGAACCGTCGGTGAACGACCGGGCTATGGGGAGCGGTGCCTGGACTCTGCTCTTCACAGGAGGCGCGTAAGGGGCGGTGCTACGTTTGGGTGCTGGTTTTGGTGGAGGGGGCGGGACAACGGGCCTGACAGCGTGCTTAGCCGACGGAAACGCAGGCTTTTGCAGCGGAGCGGCGGGGGGTTCAATCACTTGGCTGGCAAGCTGGGCGGGTCGGTCCATTTCGGCGAGGTCTTCCGTCAGGCGGAGCTCTTTAGCTGGGGATGCTTCAGGGATGGCTGGGAGCTGTTCGCGGGCGCGGGTCCGCACTACTGAAACGGAGACGTCTTCGAACTTGTGACGCACTGGCGCCATAGGCTTGTGGACGGTGGCCTCAACCGCTTGCACTAACGGGAAGGTGAGTGCCATCTCCGCAAGGTTCGATGCCAGGGTTTCGATGAGGTAGACCGGCTCCCCTGAGAGAATCTCTACGGCGCGCTCAGCCATTTGGGAATAGTCAACCGTGTGGTCGACGTCGTCCGTTTCTGCCGCCTTACGCGCATCAACAAACAGTTTCAGGTCGGAAGTAAAAACTTGGGAGCCGGCCCGTTCGAAATCGTGGACCCCGTGGCTGCCCATGGCACTCAAACCGCGCAGCGTGATGATGTCCCACTGCTCAGTCATCATCGTTCCTTCCCGCTTCCTTTACCCCAGCCAGCAGCGCCACACTGGCCTCCACGTCGTGAACGCGAACAGCCCAAGCCCCTGCCAAGGCCGCCAGCATCGTCACGTGGCTTGTCCCTGATTCCAGCCGGTCCCCGAAACGTTCTGCGATGAAACGTTTGCGGGAAGCCCCCACCAGAACCGGGAACCCTAGAGACACGAAACTTGCCAGCGACTCAGCGATCACCCAAGAGTCTTTGTTCTTCAACCCAAATCCTAGCCCGGGGTCGACCACAACATGCTTTGGTGGGACGCCCTCCGCCAAGACCTTACCAACCTGCTCCATCGTTTCCGTGATGACCTCTGAGACAACGTCCCCGTACTCCAGGTTCAAAGTGGGGTCCGAGGGGAAGCCGCGCCAATGCTGAACCACCATCGCCGCACCCGCAGCGGCGCAGGTCTTTGCCATCCGCGGGTCGTGTCTACCCCCAGAAACGTCGTTCACTAGCACTGCTCCAAGCTCAAGAGCTGCCTTCGCGGTGCTCGCGTTCACAGTGTCGATTGAGACGGGGACCCCGCGCTCCGCCAGCCCTGCCACAACGGGAGCGACCCGTTCCCACTCCTCACCGGGAGTGACACGGCGGGCGCCAGGGCGCGTGGACTCACCACCTACGTCGATGATGAGGGCCCCTTGCTTCCACATCTGTTGGCCCCGCCCCACCGCATCGACCGGGTCCATCCAGAGGCCACCGTCCGAAAAAGAGTCAGGGGTGACGTTCAGGATTCCCATTACGGCGGTCTGCCCACCTCCAAGGCTTACACCTTTGGACTCTAGAGCGGGCACACATTGCGTGGTCACATCAGCCTCTGATCAGCGCCAGAACTTCCTGCTTAGCGGCCGCTTTCGCGAGGTCACCACGGAACGTTGAAGTGATGGTGAGTGCACCGCGTTTGCTCACCCCGCGCATCTCCATGCACAGGTGGCGGGCCTCAACGATGACGGCGACCCCTAATGGGTTCAGAACGGCTTCAACAGCGTCAGCAACCTGCTCGGTAACGCGTTCTTGAACCTGTGGGCGCCGCGCAAATCCGTCGACACAGCGTGCAAGTTTGGACAGTCCCGTAATGCACCCCGCCCGTGGTAGATAGGCCACGTGAACGTCACCGAAGAATGGCAGCAGGTGGTGTTCGCACATGGAGTAGAACGGAATGTCCTTTACGATCACAAGCTCCTCAGAGTTGACCGTGAAGGTTTTCAGCAGGTGCTGAGCTGGGTCCACCTCAAGGCCACGAAAAATCTCTTGTAGCGAGCGAGCAACCCGATCCGGGGTCTCTTGGAGCCCTTCCCTAGAGGGGTCGTCCCCTACTGCCTCAAGCAACCCTGCCGCAGCCTGGGCGACTGCGTCCGCCCGGTAGCTCACGGAGCCTCACTTTGGAGCTCTTCAGGGATGGGAGCCGGCGGATCGATTTCCTTCGGTGAAAGTCCAATAGGGCTTCCCAGGATCGCTCCTGGGACAGCACCTTGTTCCCCGTAGTTCCACACGTCTCGTTTCGGCCGTTTCCGGATCGCCTTGAAGATCTCTTTCAAAGAGGCTTCGTCTAGCGTTTCTTCTTCAAGGAGACGCCCGGCAAGTGTGTCCAGCACGTCACGGTTTTCAGTGAGGATGGTCCAAGCCTCAATCACCGCGGCGTCAAGCAGTCCGCGAACCTCATCATCGATCTGCGTCGCGAGGTGGTCAGAGACGACCGGTCCACCCCCGCTTCGACCCATCTCGCGACCCAGGAACGGGTCGGTGTCCTGCGAGCCGAGCTTCACTGTCCCAACAGCAGAAGACATCCCGTAATCCGTCACCATGGCGCGTGCAGTCTTCGTCGCCTTTTCGATGTCGTTCGAGGCACCGGTTGAAGGGTCGCGGAACACAATCTCTTCAGCGACACGGCCACCCATCGAATACACCAGGTCATCAAGGAGCTGGTTCCGGGTCTTGGAGTAGCGGTCCTCAGTCGGCATCACCATCGTGTAGCCGAGGGCGCGTCCGCGCGGCAAGATGGTGACCTTCGTGACCGGGTCCGTGTACTGCAGGGACGCCGCACAGATGGCGTGCCCTGCTTCGTGGTAGGCGGTCACGGCCTTGTCGTGGTCGTTCATGACCCGAGTCCGCTTCTGCGGGCCTGCGATGACGCGGTCGATTGCTTCATCGATTGCGCGCATGTCGATTAGGTCGGCGTCAGAGCGGGCCGTCAGCAGCGCGGCTTCGTTCAGAACGTTCGCAAGGTCGGCGCCAGTGAAGCCCGGGGTTCGTTTCGCAATCTGGTAAAGGTCTACGTCTTGCGTGAGCGGCTTGCCTTTCGCGTGCACTCTCAGGATCGCTTCACGCCCGCGCAAATCGGGGGCCTCTACCGCGATCTGGCGGTCGAAACGGCCGGGCCTAAGCAGGGCCGGGTCCAGAATGTCGGGGCGGTTGGTTGCCGCAATCATGATGACGTTGGTCCGGTCATCAAAACCGTCAAGCTCAACCAGCATTTGGTTTAGTGTCTGCTCCCGCTCATCATTCCCGCCCCCAATCCCGGAGCCGCGGTGACGACCAATCGCGTCAATCTCATCAACAAAAATGATTGCGGGGGCTGCTTTCCGAGCCTTATCGAACAGGTCGCGCACGCGGGACGCGCCAACACCCACATAGAGTTCCATGAACTCTGAACCCGAAATAGAGAAGAACGGGACTTTCGCTTCGCCGGCGACAGCTTTCGCAAGCAGCGTCTTCCCGGTGCCCGGGGGACCGTAGAGCAGCACGCCGCGGGGAATCTTCGCGCCCACCGCGGTGAACTTGGTGGGTTCCACCAGGAACTCGCGGATTTCGTCAAGTTCCTCAACAGCCTCATCCTCGCCCGCCACGTCCGCGAAGGTGATCTGCGGGTTCTCCTCGTTGAACTGTTTTGCTTTCGAGGCACCGAAACTGCCCATCATCCGCGAACCCGCACTACGGGACATGAGCCACCAGAAGACACCCAGGATCAGCGCCATCGGAATAATCAACTGGAGCATTGCGCCGAGCGCGGAGGTTTGCGGGTACAGCGCGTCGTAACCCTCTTCGGGTTCTGCCGCCGCAATCAGTTCCAAAACCTCAGGGGTTTGCGTGTTTGCGTAAGAGAACGCGATGGCTGTCCCAAGCTCGCGGGTCTGGTCGGTAGGACCAGTAGTTTCGTGCGTGTAGGGCTCTGCTAGACGCAGGTTCACCTGCTGGGTGCCGTCGTTCACGACAGCGCTCAGGATTTTCTCTTCCTTCAGAATCTGCAAGCCTTCGGAGGTGATGACTGTTGAGGGCAGAAGCATCCGCCAGACCAGCCAACCGACCATCATGATGGCCACGAGCGGCAGAACTATGAACGGCCAAGTCTTGCCGCGTTCGCCTTTGCCCTTCTTCTTGGATGCGTCTGTTGCCATCTACTCCGCAACCTCGTCTTCGTACACGTGCCTTGCCAGGGTCCCAACGAAAGGCAGGTTCCGGTACGCGCCCGCGTAGTCCAGCCCGTAGCCGATCACGAACTCGTTCGGAATGTCGAACCCTAAGTACTTCACGTCAACCTGGACTTTCGTGGCTTCGGGCTTGCGGAGCAGCGTGATGATCTCAACTGATTTAGCCCCGCGCGCCTCAAGGTTTTCCCGCAGCCATGAGAGGGTCAACCCGGAGTCCAGAATGTCTTCAACGATCAGAACGTTTCTGCCGTGAACGTCCATGTCCAGGTCCTTCAGGATGCGGACTACGCCCGAAGACTTAGTGCCTGAGCCGTAGCTAGAAACCGCCATCCAGTCCATTTCCACGCTGCGATGAAGCTTCATAGAAAGGTCAACCATGATTGGCGCCGCACCTTTCAGGACCCCGACTAGCAGCAGGTCCTGGCCTTCATAGTCCGCATCTATCTGAGCGGCAAGCTCATCCAGGCGAGAGCTGATCTGGTCTTCGGTGATCAGAACCTTCTCGAGATCGGCTCCCATGTCTTTGGCGTCCACTCTGTCCCCTTGCTGGCCGGCCGCGTCTGTTACTTGGTCTAGGTTGCCACATTTTGGCGCACCGTTTTTCAGCCTGCCACTTTTTCGCCTGACCGCTAAACCCCCTCTGGGCCGCCGCGTTTCTGGCTGGTGAGCAGCGGGCCCTCCCGCCACGCGGCTGTGCCCCCGGGCAGCTCCACTACTCTGCGTTCACCAGCAGCGTTTCGGGTAGAGCCAATCAGCTTTTGAAGTTCGCTGATGTGAACAAGGGAGAGGTCCGTCACGCCGCAGTCTTCCGCCCAAGCCTTCAGCACCCGACCTGTGACGGCCGACGGCAATCCTTTCAGCAGATCGACTCGCAAGTCACAGGGACCAGTGTTTTCCGTGCGGGCCTGTGTAAGGACGTTGTGGCTCCACAGGGCAAGCGCGGCCGAATCTTCGCGTAGCAAGTCTGCTGTCCGCGCCAGGGCTGGGGCAGGATCCTGCCCAAGTGCGCCTTCCAAGGCTGGAAGGACAAGGGCGCGAATGGCTGCGCGCGGCAATGGGGCGCCCTCTCTTGTTTGCCACGGGCCATCCGGGGCGTTGGTGGGATCTTCCAAGTAGGAAAGTCCTAGGGCATGGCAAAACCGTTCCGTGTCTGCCCTGCGGATGGCCAGCATTGGCCTGGCGCGGTTCAGGGTCGGTCCGTTCCCTGCAGGCAACGGTGTTAGGGGCGCCATGGCGGACAGCGCTAGGCCGCCAGAGCCTCGCCCTAGGCGCATCAGAACTGTTTCCGCCTGGTCGTCCATGGTGTGTCCCAGCAGGATGTCCACGCGGTCCAGGCTCATGTCGGCACCAAAGGAGCGCGCAGCCTCTTCAAGCAGGTCGTGCCTGAGCTTTCGCGCGCTTGCTTCCGGGGAGGACTGCGGCGGAGCGCTCGGAGCCTCCTGGGAAAGGATCCGCACGTCACGAACCCCAAGAGTGCGCAAGTAGGCGGATACGCTCGCGGCCTCCAAAGAAGACCCTGCCCTCATTTTGTGGTCGACAATGCACGCAACGTAGGGGATCCCTAGTCGGTCCGCGACGTCCCCAGCAGCCACGGCAAGGGCAA
>CAYFUU010000006.1:0-11124 GCA_964346595.1 uncultured Actinomyces sp. | reverse complement strand
ACGTAGGGGATCCCTAGTCGGTCCGCGACGTCCCCAGCAGCCACGGCAAGGGCAAGCGAGTCGGCGCCGCCCGAAACGGCGACGCAGATTCCGTAGCTCCTGCTCTCAGCTTTTCGGGTACGCAAGAAATCCCGGACGGTTAGGGAGACCGCCCTGGCGTCCACGGGTGGGCTTGATCCGACTAGGTCAGAGAGCAAAGAGGGCCTCTAGGAAAGAATCAATCGGCTCGCGGGCCCACCACGCGCCGCCACCCGGCACGTCATCGACTCCAACCAGGACATAGATGATCCCGCCGGAGGCAGTGGTTCCGATTCCGGCAATGGTGGAAGTGCGGCCTAGGGAACCTGTCTTGGCACTGTAGTTCGCCTGGCTTTCCCCGTCCTCTAACCTACCGGTGAGCGTTCCACTGACCGCGGCAACGGGGAGCAACCTGGTTAGCACAGCGGTCCCAGGCTGATCAAAAGAAGCCTGAAGGGTCTCTAGTAGGACACGGGGAGGGATCCGGTTGTCCTCGTCCAATCCGGAGCAGTCTCCCAAGCGAATGCCCGTGACACCAACGCCTGCCTGCTGCAACGTTTCAACCAGGGTCGTTGTGGAGGATTGAAAAGTGGGGTTCGCAGTGCCGGCAGCAAGGTCCGCCATTTGGCACAGTTGCTCAGCCATCGTGTTGTCTGAGGTTTCTAGCATGAAGCGGATCTGGTCAATCAGGGGAGCAGACTCCACCTGGGCGATGACGGTCGCGTCCTCTGGCGGCTTTCCACCAGGTAGAACCTCGGTGATCTTGACCCCGCGCTCAACAAGCGCTTCTTCCAGCACTTCGGCGACTCCCTGCGCCGAGTCTGGGACGAACTCCCAGGCTCCCGGGTAGATCCTTCCCGTGTCGATGGCGAAAGCAGCCACGTCCCCCGCGTAATCCTCCACGTCCTGCTGAAACCAAGCTTCGGCCCGCTTCTCCCCCGTGAACTCAGCCTGGTAGACCAGCGCAAACGGCCCTGTCTCCCCTGCAAGTTCAGCGACAACTTGATCGGCAATGTCGCTGACGCCGGCTCGCCCGTAGGGCGCTCTGGAGTCACCCTTCCCTGCCGCTAAAGTAAGGTCTCCTTCACCCCACAGGTAGAGAGTGGAGCCGTCCTTTGACACTCCGGTGCTGAGCGTTTCCAGTGGGTCCAGGTAGGTGAGCGCAAAAAAGCCGGTGAGAACCTTCGTGACTGAAGCTGGCGTGTGCGGCGTGTCGATGCCGGACTCAAAAATGACCTGGCCAGTTTGCGCGTTCGCGACAACGGCCCACGGCTGCCAGCCCTCCGGTAGCTCCTCTGAGAACTCCTCCCACAGCTCTTGGACAGCGCCGGTAGTTGGCGGAGAACCAGGCTCACTGCTTTGAGGCAAAAGCGTGGCACCCTCAGCAAAAGCGGTCTCCGGCGGTGGCGACGCGGACGGTGATGCCTGGTTCGGTTCTATGGAGGGGTCGATCCAGAAAACCCAGGTGATAGAGAGCGCGACAGCAAGAAAGGCTGCAAGGAGGATGGCGATGACACTGCGGCGCTTCATCGACCCTCCCTTGCGTGAGGCCATAACTGCTCTACTCTAGTTGAAAGGGATCGGCGTAGAGGGCGAGCCCAGGAGGCGGGGACGATATGGAATTCGATGTAACGGTTGAAATCCCAAAGGGGAACCGTAACAAGTACGAAATCGACCACGAGACCGGTCGGATCCGTCTGGATCGCTTGTTATTCACTTCGACCAGGTATCCGGACGACTACGGCTTCATTGACGACACCCTGGGGGAAGACGGCGATCCGTTGGACGCGCTGGTGCTACTTGAGGAACCGACTTTTCCTGGCTGTGTGATCCGCTGCCGGGCCCTTGGAATGTTCCGGATGAAAGACGAAATGGGTGGGGACGACAAGGTTCTCTGCGTTCCCGCGGGTGACCACCGCGCTGCGTGGCGAACAGAAATAGACGATGTTTCCGAGTTCCACCGTCTAGAAATCCAGCACTTCTTTGAGGTCTACAAGGACCTGGAGCCCGGAAAATCTGTTGAGGGCGCACACTGGGTTGGCCGTGAAGAAGCAGAAGCTGAGATCCGCAGGTCGTTCGAACGCGAACGCAAGGCGAGAGAAGCTGGCGGGCACTAGCCCCCGCGTCTAGACGACGCGGACCACGTAGGGCATCAGGTAGTCCCACAGGTACAGCGGGCCCTCATCCAGTGGTGTGCCCGGCTTGTGCGCTGAGATGACTCTGCCGTTCCCTGAGTGGAGTGCGACGTGGTAGATGGACCCGTTGCGCGCCCAGAAAACCAAGTCGCCTGCTTGAGCCTGTGCCAGGGGAACCCTGCGCCCAACGTAGTACTGGCCCGACGCGGTCCTTGGAAGAGTTATCCCAATCTGCTTGTAGGCCATGTAGGTGATTCCCGAGCAGTCATATCCCGGGCCGTTCCCGCCCCAAACGTACGGGGCACCAATCTTGGACCGTGCGTATGAGATGACGGTGGAAATGTTCCCTGAAGGTGCGGGAGCGGGTGTCGGGGTCGGAGTGGGCGTCGGAGTCGGTTTGGGCGCTGGGGCCGGTGTTGGCGTGGGCGCCGGAGTCGGCGCGGGTGCAGGTGCTGGCGTAGGCGCCGGAGTGGGGGTCGACGGAGTGGAGGTGGAGGGGTTGCTTCCGGTGCTGGTCGAAGGCGGGGTGGATCCCTGAGCTTCCTGCTCAACCCTGTTTTGGGCTTCAGCATCCCTCACCCGCTGCGCTTCAGCGATGCGTGCGGCTTCCAGGGCTGCAGTGGTGTTCTTGCGCGCAGCCAACTCTTCGATGAGCGCAGCCTTGGTTGCTTCTGTATCCGCAAGGACCCGGCGCGCTAGTTCGGCTTGCTCCTCAGCTTCAGCAAGCTTTTCTTCGACTGCGTCGTAGGCTTCCTGCTCTGCATTCTGCGCCTGTTCGGCTACTTCATCCAGGATGTCTGCGACCTGACGGAGGGCCGCAACTTCCTGCATCTGGGTGTCGGCAGCACCACCGAAAGAACTGACAACGGAGCGGTGCTTTTCTATTGAGCGCAACCCGTCGCTTTGAATGTAGGGAGCCAAAGAGTCGAGTTCAGCGCCGCCGGTTCGGTAGGTGAGCTGGGCGATGCTTGCAAGCTGGGTGAGGCTTTCCTGGTATTCCGCCTCTGCTGCTTGAGCTTCTTCCTTCGCGACTCTCGCGGCGGTGATCGCTTCGTCTAGCCGTTCCTGGGCAGCTACGACTTCTTCGGCTGCGAAAGCAGCATCGATGGCTGCGTTGTCGGCCTGGCTGGCGGCTTCTGCGATTGCGATTTCGATCTGCGCAACGTTCATCTCCGCGACCCGCTCAGCTTGGCGGGCCCGGTCGACGTCTTCCTGTGAGGGAGCCGCTGCTGCGGGGGTTGGGGCAAGCACACCGGTTAGTCCAAGGCTGGCTGCGCCTATTAGCAGTAGACCTGCGGTGATACGCGCGGGAAGAAGTCTCCGTTTGCTAGCTGTCACCAGTTGCTCCCAACATCGAGGACGGGTAAGACATTCCAGATCAGGTTAGTCCACTCTCACCACGCTGACAACATTCGTCACATATGTCGCAATAGGCTCACGAGTTTCTGCTGTGTTCGGGGGACCCACAGTCAGATCGGGTCGCTTACCCTAGAGGCATGAGCAAGAAACCTAGTGACCCCATGGACTCAGTCGAGGTAGAGGTTGAGGTTTTTGAGCTGGGTTCTGCCACGCTCACGGAGCACCAGTTGGTGGCGCAGTTCAGCAAGGCTGCGACCCCCAGCGAGCTACCGAGTCCTGACGCGTTAGAACCCTGGGGGGACGCCGGAGCCCCGCAGAACGAGCTCTGGGTTGAGGACGTTCTCGGTGCCCCCTACGAAGTCTTTACTTTCGAGGTGGCGGATGACGAGGAGGGGCCGGTGGTCGCCTCCCTCGTCAGACGGAACTCCACCGAAAAACGCTCTTTCTGGAAGAAGCCGCAGCAGCCAAAGTTCGCGCTGCTCTACGTGCACGGGCGAAACGACTATTTCTTCCAGGATGAAGCAGCCACGGAGCTCACTGAGATGGGTGCGGCCTTCTACGCGCTGGATCTGCGGAAGCACGGGCGCTCGCTTCGCCCTTGGCAAACGATCGGCTACACAACGGACCTTCACGACTACGAAGAAGAGCTGAACCGCGCGGTCGACATCGTCGCCGCTGAGCATCCAGGGTTGCCGCTGGTGGTTTTCGCTCACTCCATGGGCGGGCTGATCTCAACGCTTTGGGCAAATGGGCATCAGGACAAGCTCGATGCCTTGATTTTGAACTCCGCCTGGCTTGAGCTGCAGAGCCTCACCGGTTTGCGCCCCGCCTTGAACGCGGTGATTGCTCGCCTTGCACGCGTCAGACCAAGGGCAACCATCGTGGGGATGGACAAGGACAACATCTACTTCCGCGCGATGACTGAGGGTTGGGCAGGCTCCGGCCTGCCGTTGCCGAAGTCGCTTGTGGGGAACGAAGACGACCCCTCGGTGACGGGTTGGAAAGTCTACGAAGCCTGGAAGCGCCCATTCTCCTACCCCGCGCCCGCCGCGTGGATGCACGCGATTCTTGAGGGACACGCGACCGTGGAAAAGGACGTTCACCTGAGCGTCCCGGTCCTCTCGATGACTACGACCGCGTCCGGCAGTGACGCTGAGTGGAGTCCTGACCTGTTTAATACCGATGTTGTCTTGAACGCGGACCTGGTCAACGAGCGCTCTGCTGGACTTTCCAACAACGTAACTTTGGCACGGTTCCCGGGCCGCCACGATCTTCTGTTGTCCGATCCGGCAACCCGCACGGCCGTCTACCGAACCATTCGCGCCTGGCTCACGTACGCCGGCATCACCGAGCCCCAAGAGAACCGGCGGAAGAAGGGCTAGACAGAGATTTCTGTGAGCGCTTCAAGAAGCGTTGGGCCGGCCGCAGAACCGATGCGCCAGCTGGTCCAGCCGTCGACGCCGACGAAGCCCTCAGCTTCTAAAGCTTTACTGGGGTCGGCATAGCGGCCCGAGCGCACAACGATGGCTCCGTCCGCGCTAAGACTGGCTCCAACCGGGCTGTTTGCACCCTTTAGGAAGATCGGTACGCTACCTCCAGCGGCCACTGCAATCTTTCTCAACTGAGCCTTCTGGGCGTCACTGCCCGCAGCGAAGGCCTGTGGCGCTACGCCATGTTTGGCTCCTTGGGCATGGGCGGAGTGCGGCGCACTATCGGCTCGACGCCGCGACGGCATCTGGGTAGCGCCCAGGCGGGCAAGCGAACGCCGAGTGGGGAAAGAAGCGCTTGGAGAAGCCGTGGGACGCGCAGCTCTTCTTGAAGGAAGCGGCGTCGTTGTCGCCGGCACCGTGCGTCGCACAGCACCTGCAGGCGGCGTAGTTTCACGTCTTGCAGAACGCTGCGGGCGGGCCGCGGGCTCAGGTCGAGCAGCAATCTCAGGTCGAGCGGCCCCCGGCGGGACAGCTTTCGGCGCCGGCGGCACCGGACGCGTCCCTTGGCGGGGCGCCGAAGCAGCCTCAGCAGACTCCGTGAGCACGGGTAACACCGCAGATGTCTCAAGTAGCGTGTTCGCGCGGTGGCCGTAGAGACGAGGACCAACCACGTCAACTTCTAGGAAAGCGCGGCCATTCGCCATTTGCCGCAGAGACATCTGGTGCACTTCAACCCCGGAAGAGGAGAGAACATCTAGAGCTGGGCGGACGTCATCACTGATCTGCGACGTGGCGATAACAAGGCGAGGCCCATTAGGGGGCGAGGGCGGCATCGCCTCACGAAAATGAACCCATTCGTTTTTGAATCCTTCGGGTCCCAGAGGGTATTCGCGAGCAAGGTCAGACCAGGACATAGAGGCAGTGTCGGCAAGCCTGGAGAGGGAATCGATGAGGACATCGGCGTCCAAAACCCGCATGACTTCAACCGCCACCACTTGGCCAGAAGCGTCCAGAGCTGTCAGTCGCGAGTTGTGCTGTTTCGGGTGTTCGCTGTCCCAGGCGGACCACTTGATGGGAAATAGCGGTCTGGACACGATCTCCAGGACCTGCGCCCGGATGGCTGCGAGCACGTCGGGGGTGAACCCTTCGGGCACGTCCCGCCCGAACTGTGCGGGGACCAGACGCCCGTTCTCAAGCTCAAACAATGCCATGCTCGACGGCCTCCTCTTCTGCGCCCTCGATTATCGCACGTCTCACCGACCGGCGTTTCCGACCTCACCCTTACCGCTTGCCCCGAGGGGACAGGGCCAGTGGACAACTAGCGCAGGCGATCGCGGCTTGGGGAGCAGTCCCGGTGCCGCAGGCGCCTAGCCCTGACGAGCAGAGCGACCCTGCAGAGGCCGCAAGCCCCCTTCGTTCAAGATCGTCAACCATGATCTCAGTAAGCTCCACTGAGATGCCTTCACCAGCAGCAATGGAGCGAACCGTCGCGCCTGCCACCAAGCGCGCCCTGACACGGTCTATCAGAGGGACAGGCGGCAACTTCTGTTTCACCTGCTCCACAGCACTCACGGCAGGACGCTCATAGGAACAGGCGACCAATCTGGAATACTCCCACAGCCAGCAGCCAGGCCACACTGAGTTGTACCGCCACGGCTGCGAGGCTCATCCTGGCACCGATCTGCCGGATCTGTTCCGCAACTGTCGCCAGGCATGGCGTGTATGTGAGGACGAAGATGAGGAAGGCAAACGCGCCGAGCGGAGCTGCGTCTCCGGCAGCTTCAGTGAAGGAACCGTGAATCAGTTCGGGGAGACGGCCCAGATCATCTCCGCCGTCCTCGGCATCCCCTGCCGCACTGGGGTCCAGGTTGTAAGAGACGACGATCGAGGAGATGACAGTTTCTTTGGCCACGAAGCCGGTCATGAGGGCGCCCGTCAAGTGCCACTCGCCGAAGCCGGCGGGCTTGAAGATGGGTGTTATCCCCTCCGCAACCTTCCCGTATACGGACTCTGACATCGGCAGTTCCGGGTCGGCGAACCGGTGGTCGGATGAAGTTGGGATAGCGCCAAGCAGCCACACCACCACAGTCATCGCGACAATGATTTTTCCTGCACCCTTCACGAAAGACCAGGTCCGCAGCCAGGTGGAGTGCAGGGTACTCAGGGCTCTGGGGACCCCGTACGGGGGAAGGACCAGCATCAGTGGCGCTGCTGCTTCCTTTGCCGTGAAGAAAGGTTTCAGAACAAGGGCCCCTAGAACGACCATCAGGATCGACAGCAGGTACATCGCAAAAATGACTGTGCCTGCGTGCCCGGGGAAGAAGATGCGCGCAATCATCAGGTAGATGGTGAGTCTCGCCGCGCAAGAGGTGTACGGGGTTATCAGAACCGTGACTAGTCGTTGGCGGCGGCTCGGCAGTGAACGCACCGCTGCGAGTGCCGGGAGGTTACATCCGAAGCCCATGATCAGCGGCAGGATGACACGCCCGTCTAACCCTAGCCATCGCATGACTCGGTCCCCAAGGAACGCAGCCCGTGCCATGTAGCCGGAGTCTTCTAGGAGGGAGATCAACAGGAAGATGATGAACATCAATGGGACGAACGAAGCGACGACGCCTAGCCCGGTTGAAAGGCCCCCGACGAAGAAGCCTTCAATCCAGGACCCGGAAAGACCAATGGCGGCAAACCCAGCCTGGAACAGGTTCGCAAGCGAGAATGCGCCCGGTGAAGTGTCCGCAAAGAGCGAGTCGAAGAAGTCCATGATGGGCCCGACGGCGTCGCCGGACAGCATGAACAACAGCCACATCACCATGAAGAAGATGGGGATCCCCAGGTAGGGGTTCAGAAGGACCCGGTCGATGCGGTCGGAGCGCGACATGTGGCGGGCATCTTCTTCGGCCCTGCCCAGTTCGTTCTCTACGCTCTCCACCCAAGAGAAGATTTGTGCCGCGTCGTCTGCAGCGCTCCTAGGCGCCAACGCTTCAGTGGAGTCGATGGGAACGTGTGCGCAGACACCGCTGACGGTGCAGTGACAGTCCCGCTTACCCGCGAGGCTCACAGGCAGGTCACACTTGGTGGCAGCTAGCGCTGCGGCTGCTGCAACCTGGTTGTAGCCGGGAGCGGTGGGGTCAGGCGGGATCCCCTGCACCCGCGGGCGAGCTTTCAGCCCAGCGCTGATGAACTCTTCGATCTGCTTGGTCTCTTTGGGGTTCTTCGGGTTCGCAGCCATGACCGGGACACCCAGCGCTTCGCTGAGCGCTGCCGGGTCAACGGGGTTTCCATCGTCTTGGGCAATGTCCTGGTGCGTCAAAAGTGCAACCAGGGGCCGTCCCGTCCTTGCGACTTGTCCCAGCAGGTAGAGCGAACGGGTGACGGCGGTTGCGTCCAAAACGCAGACGACAAGGTCAACGCTGCGGCCCCCGGCTGGGTCTGTGAAGGATCCAGGGGCGCCCGCAAGAGTCTCGACTACGGACTCTTCGTCCGGGGACTGCGCAACCAGGGAATAGGTGCCGGGTAGGTCAAGAATCCGCGCGCCTTTGCGAGCCCACCGGCCCACCATCACTTCGACCGTGGTGCCCGGAGCGTTCATGACAGTTTGGCGGGCGCCTGTCAGCGCGTTGAAGACCGTGGATTTTCCAACGTTGGGGTTCCCGACCAGGAGGATGGTGGGCTCTACGCCTTCCTGGGAACCTTCCAGCTGGTCGGGGCGGGATTCTCTCAGGGAGAGTGCAACCAGCTCTGCCTTAGGGTCTGGCCCGCACTTCGCGCAGCTCACTTCGCCGTCCGCGGCGTGGCGTCAACCAGCCGAGTGTCTATTTTGCGGCTGCTGGCACGGTCAACTGCAACCCGGGTTCCACCGATGTTCAGCACGACGCCGCCGAAAGCGGCCTTGTTTATGGCAACAAACTGGGCACCAGGTCGGATGCCGAGCTCTTGGAGCCTGAGGCCGAACCTGGGCTCAACATCAACGTCGGTGATCTCTCCGCGGACCCGTAGCGGGCACTGATTCAGCTTCACCCAAATATGGTAAGGCTTACCTAATCAAAATAACAGGCCCTAACTCCCACGCCCTCCACCCTTCCCGTTTCGGCCGCGCATACATGCGCGGCCAAAACACAGCTGGGCCGAATCGGCCGCGCATACATGCGCGGCCAAGACACAGTTGACGGATTCGGCCGCGCATGGATGCGCGGCCGAATCGGGGTTAGGGGGTTGGGCTTACTTCAGCTACTCCTACTTCGGGTCGCCCTGCATCACTGCTGCGCGGCCCGCCTCAAGACGCGCCACGGGAACACGGAACGGCGAGCAAGACACGTAGTCCAGTCCAACACGGTTGAAGAAGTGGATGGATTCAGGATCCCCACCGTGCTCACCACATACACCAAGCTTCAAGTCTGGCTTGGTGCGACGGCCCCGCTCAACTCCCTCTTCGACAAGGCGGCCAACACCGTGAACGTCAATGGTCTCAAACGGCGACACCCCGAACACACCGTCTTCGATGTACAGCGGGAAGAACACGCCCTCAACGTCGTCGCGGGAGAAGCCCCAAGTCGTCTGCGTCAGGTCGTTGGTCCCGAAGCTGAAGAAGTCAGCTTCACGGGCCAAGTCTTCCGCTGTCACGCAAGCGCGGGGCAGCTCAACCATGCAGCCGACCGGGATATCTAGCTCGACGTCGTTCGCCTCAGCAATCTCGGCAAGCGCAGGCTCGATCTGGTCGCGAACCAGTTGGAGTTCACGCACCGATGCGACCAGCGGCACCATGATCTCAGGGCGAGGATCGTAACCTTCAGCCTTCAGCTCAGCAGCCGCTTCAGCCAAAGCCCTCGCCTGCAACAAGAACAAGCCGGGCAGGTACAGGCCAAGGCGTACACCGCGGAGCCCCAGCATCGGGTTCTGCTCGTGCAGACGACGAACCTCGGCAAGGAGGCGAGCGCGCTCTTCCGGCAACTCCTCTCCAGCTGCCTTCGCAACTGCCGCTTCTACCTCAAGAGAGGTGAGGTCCGGCAGGAACTCGTGCAGCGGCGGGTCAATCAGACGAACCGTCATCGGCTTGCCGTCCATGACCTTCAGCATGTCCAGGTAGTCACCCTTCTGAAGTTCCTCAAGGGCGTCGAACGCTTCCTGACGATCCGTGGAACCCGGAGCGGAAAGGATGACGCGCTCAACCAGCGGCCTGCGGTCACCCAGGAACATGTGCTCGGTGCGGCAAAGGCCAATGCCCTGCGCCCCAAACTCAATGGCGCGCTCAGAATCCAGCGGCGTGTCTGCGTTGGCGCGAACGTCTAGGCGACGAACCTTGTCAGCCTGTTCAAGGATCCGGTCAACAGACTCAACCAGTTCACGCGTGCCCTTGTCATCACCCGCGGCAGCAAGCCCAGCTTCCAGACCGTGCAGCAGGTATTCGGTCACCGGGGAGTCCTGCACTTCGACTTCACCCAGGAAGACCTCACCGGTCGACCCGTCAATGGTGATTGTGTCTTCGGCAGTCAGCACGCGATCACCAATGGTCATGGTGCCTTCTTCGGCATCAATCACCAGTTCCTCAGCACCAACAACACACGTGGTTCCCATACCGCGCGCGACAACCGCGGCGTGAGAGGTCTTCCCACCGCGAGCCGTCAGCACACCTTCCGCAACCACCATGCCCGGCAGGTCGTCAGGGTTAGTTTCACGGCGGACGAGGATGACTTTCTCCCCACCAGCCGCAACTTGTTCAGCCTGTTCGTTATTGAACACGATGCGACCGCCAGCAGCGCCCGGAGAGGCCGCCATCCCCTTGGTGATCAGGATCTTCTCAGATTCCTGGTCAATCTGGGGGAACATGAGCTGCGTGAGCTGTTCACCAGTGACGCGCTCCAGGGCTTCGTCACGGGTGATGAGCTTTTCGTCAACCAACTGAGTTGCGATACGGAACGCGGCAGCAGCCGTGCGCTTCCCGACGCGGGTTTGCAGCATCCACAGTTTGCCGCGCTCGATCGTGAACTCGATGTCGCACAGGTCCTGGTAGTGGGTTTCAAGCTTGCGCATGATGGAGCGCAGTTCCTTGTACGCCTCCGGGTCCTGGTCACCAAGGGCCGAAAGGGGCTCGGTGTTGCGGATGCCGGCCACGACGTCCTCGCCCTGAGCATTCATCAGGTAGTCGCCATAGACGCCGGAGTGTCCGGTGGAGGGGTCGCGGGTGA
>CAYFUU010000005.1:41987-67019 GCA_964346595.1 uncultured Actinomyces sp. | reverse complement strand
AGATAGGCGCTCATGGCCCGCTTGGCCTCCAGGTTGTCCTGCGCCTCACGAAGCGCGTGGCGCTTGTCGTACTCCGTCTTGCCGCGGCCAAGGCCTATCTGCACCTTGGCGCGACCCCCAACGAAATAAAGCTCCAGCGGAACAGCCGCGTACCCCTTCGGGTCGACCCTGGCTTTCCAACGCTCAATCTCACTCTTGTGCATGAGCAGCTTCCGCTTACGCGTCGGCGCGTGGTTGCTCCAAGAGCCTTGGGAATACATGGGGATGTTCACCCCGTACAGCCAAGCCTCGCCACCACTAAACTCGACCCAACCGTCCACAAGGGATGCGCGTCCCATCCGCAGTGCTTTCACTTCGGTGCCGCTCAGGGACAGACCGGCCTCGAGCGTATCCTCGATCAAGTAGTCGTGGCGGGCACGCCGGTTCCGCGCAATGACCTTCTTCTCATCAGACTCGGCCTTGCGCCGCTCCGCCTCGCTAGGCTTTGGCTGCTTCCACGGTTTCGCCATGATCTCCTCCGACAATCGCAACGCTCAAGTCAACCACAGATCCCCATTCGCTGGGTCCACAGCACCCGCACTCGCTACATGTAGGGGAGGATACTTACCGGGGTCCCGTCCCTATACAACGTCAAATGCAGGTGACAGCCCGTAGACATCCCGGTGGAACCGGTGAGTCCGATCGGAGTTCCAGAGGAAACGCTCTGGCCCTTGGAAACCAGGATCTGCGACAAGTGGAGATGCTGAGTGATGTACGAGTGCCCGTTCACGATCCCATGGTTGATGCTCACATAGTTCCCAGCGCCGGAGTCCCAACCAGCAGCAACAACCGTCCCTCCGCGGGTCGCCACCTGGGTGGTTCCGCACCCAGCCCCGAAGTCAGTCCCGTTGTGCAGGCGGTAGTACCCAAGGATCGGGTGCAAACGCCACCCGAAGTAGGACGTGACGCGGGCCTGGAAGTTAAAGGGGTGCCTGAACAAAGCAGAACCACTCGAGGAGTTGCTGTTCGATGGCGATGAAGGTGCCGGAGTAGACGTGCTCGGTTTGCTTGTCTGGGGCTTCGAAGAACCAGCTTGTTGCTGAGCCTTCTTCGCGTCCTCTTCAGCTTTCTTCGCAGCTGCAGCCTCAGCAGCTAAGCGGTCTTCTTCAGCTTTCTTGTCAATCGCGGCGATTCGCGCTGCTGCTGCAGCGAGGTCCTCGTTGGCAGTTTCAAGTTGAACCTTGGCTTCGGCCTGCTTTATCTCCCACTCCGCCTGGAGTGCCTGCTGCTCTGAAAGCTTCACCTCAACGGCCTGCAGAGAATCAGCGACCTGGTCGCGGGCCTCTGCAGCCTGTACCTTCGCCTCCTCAGCTTTCGCTTCAAGGTCAGTGATTCGTTCAGTAACGGCTTCCTGTTTCTCAGCTTGGTTCTGAGAAACGACAAGTCCGGTCCTAACCTCGTCCATCGCCTTTGACTGCGCCCGGGTGAGGGCGCTCGCTGCGGCTGCGCGTGAGCTGATCTCCCCAAGGTTGTCAGAACCGACCACGACCGAGAGCGGTGAAAGGGTTTCGCCGCGGTACATCTCCCGCGCCATCGCCCCCACGGCGACTTGGAGCTCATCCTCTTTTTCTGAGGAGGCCTCGATTGTCTCTTCAAGTTCGTTTTTCAGGGCGATCGCATCGGCAAGCTGGGCCTCCAGTGCCGCGTGCTTACGTTCTGCGTCCGCCAGGACCTGCTCGGCATCCGCTAAGTCAATCTGGAGGTCCGCAACCTCAATCTTCGACTGCTCGACAGCCACGAACAGGTCCGCGAGCTCCTGGTCGATCCCTTCAATCTCCCCTTTCAGCGAGGAGATTCTTTGTTCGCTCTCAAGCTTGTCGTTCACAGCGTCGGAACGAGCGTCCGCGAATGCTGGGTTGGCGAAGATCAGACCTGCGAAAGCGAGTGCGAAGACTGCGATAACGGCCGCGATAACACCGACGCGTCTTCCGCGTCCGCGAGAGCGAATCTTGTTTGCTGAGTTTGAAGTAGCCACTAACTCACACCCTTGTGTACTTAGCTAAGGAGAACGCGGAAGCAAGAAGCGCCAGCAGTAGTGCGGCGCCGATGAGGACCGGAGTGATCATCCACACCTCGTGATAGCCGACAAAACGCGTCCAAGAGAACGAATCGGCGAGCCAGTTGTTGACTAGCAGATTCACGCCAGCAAACAGTGAGCCGACCGCAAGCAGTGCGCCGATTAGCGCTGCTATCGCGCCCTCGATCATGAACGGTGCTTGGATGAACAGGTTCGATGCGCCGACTAGGCGCATGATTTGTGTTTCTCTCTCGCGGCTCATCGCCGAAAGCCTAATGGTGGTCGTGATCAGTAAGACAGCTGCGACGACCATGATGCCGGCAAGCCCCAAAGAGAGCATCTTGGCCTTTTCTAGGACTTCGAAGAGCGGTTCCACCAAGTCTCTCTGGTCGCGAACTTCAGAGACGCCGGGACTGCCACTGAACTCTTCGTAAATGATCTGGTACTGCTCAGGGTCGACCAGTTTGACGCGGAAAGAGAACTGAAGCATGTCAGCCGTGGTCCAGTCGCCGAGCGCGGTCTCCCCGTACATTTCCTGGAAGGCCAAGTAGGCCTCTTCCTTAGTTTCCTCGTACACCTCTTCCACGTAGCCCGCGAGTTCGTCCGAAGCGAGTCTCTCGCGAACCTCGTCAACCTGCGCGTCAGTTGCTTCTTGGAGGTCGCACGAGGGTGTGCGGTCATCTTGAGCGCACATGTAGATGGAGACTTCGATCTTGTCGTACCACTCGTCCTTCAGCATGTTCACCTGTAGCTGGGCGAGAGCGGCGACCCCTACGAAGAGCAGGGAGACGTAGGTGACGATGACGACAGACACAGCCATGGCCTTATTACGAGCTAGGCCTTTGCCGGTCTCAGAAAGAATGAAACGTAAACGCATACTTATCCGCCTGCCCCGTAGATGCCACGGTCCTGGTCGCGGACAACACGCCCGTCCTCAAGCTCAACGACGCGTTTGCGCATCTGGTCCACGATCTTCGAGTCGTGGGTTGCCATGATGACGGTAGTGCCACTGCGGTTGATGCGGTCGAGGAGTCGCATGATCCCCAGGGAGGTTTCAGGGTCCAGATTTCCCGTGGGCTCGTCGGCAAGCAAGACCTGGGGGCGGTTCACCATAGCGCGCGCGATCGCGACTCTCTGCTCCTCACCACCTGAAAGCTCTGTGGGAAGACGCTTCTCTTTGCCGCGAAGCCCCACCATGTCGATGACTTCTGGCACCTCGGTGCGAATAGCGTGCCGGGGCCTACCAATCACCTGCATCGCGAGCGCAACATTCTCGTAAACCGTTTTGGAGGGTAGCAGCCGGAAGTCTTGGAACACCGTGCCGATCTGACGGCGGATCTTCGGGACCCGCCACTGCGGGATAGTGCTCATGTTGCGACCCAGCACCCAAACCTGCCCGGACGTCGCCCGCTGTTCGCGAAGGATCAGCTGGAGTAGCGTTGACTTTCCACTCCCGGACTTCCCTACTAGGAACGTGAACTCCCCGCGGTCAACCTCAAGCGTTACGTCGTCTAGCGCGGGAGTTGCCCCCTTCACGTAGATCTTCGTAACGTTGTCGAATCGGATCATCACTCACTCTTAGCTGCGGCTCAGGTTCACCCGGCCCATCCAGCCTAGGGTTGCGGCCCACGGAACCCCCGAGGACACGCAAGAAGGGAAGCTTCAACCTTTAGTTGAACCCTAGACTATTTCGGACTGTTTTCGCCACCGGATTCCCGCGTTTATGAAGTCGTCGATGTCACCGTCGAACACGGCTGAGGTGTTGCCGGATTCCCAGTCCGTGCGCAGGTCCTTTACCATTTGGAACGGCTGAAGGACGTAGCTGCGCATCTGGTCACCCCAAGACGCCTTCACATCACCTTTCAGTTCGTCCTTTTTTGCCTTTTCCTCTTCGTGTCTCAGCATGAGCAGGCGCGACTGCAGGACTCTCATCGCCGCAGCCCTGTTCTGGATCTGTGACTTCTCATCCTGCATAGAAACCACGATCCCAGTTGGAAGGTGCGTCACCCTAACGGCTGAGTCCGTGGTGTTTACAGACTGCCCTCCGGGGCCTGAACTGCGGAAAACGTCAACCTTTAGATCTCCGTCCGGGATGTCGATGTGGTCGGTTGTCTCAATGAGAGGGATGACTTCAACAGCAGCGAACCCGGTTTGGCGCCTGCCCTGATTGTCGAAGGGGCTAATGCGAACTAGCCGGTGGGTCCCCGACTCTACGGATAAGGTCCCGTATGCGTAAGGAGCCTCTACTTCGAAAGTTGCGGACTTGATGCCAGCTACTTCAGCGTAAGAGGTGTCCAAAACCTTGGTCTTATAGCCTTTGCGTTCCGCCCAGCGAAGGTACATGCGAAGCAGCATCGATGCAAAGTCGGCTGCGTCCACCCCGCCGGCGCCGCTGCGGATGGTCACGACGGCGTGGCGGTCGTCATACTCTCCGTCCAGGAGCGTGCGGATCTCAAGGGAAGCAACGTCTTGCTGCAGCTGCTTCAGCTCGCTTGAAGACTCGTCTAAAAGAAGTGAGCGTTCTTCGTCGTCCGCAGCCTCATCAGCCAGTTCCACCAGCGTTTCTAGGTCATCTATCCGCGCCGCAGTCTCTTCGATGCGCGCCAGCTCAGACTGGAGGTGGGACAGTTTTGAGGTCACCTGCTGAGCCGCATCCGGGTCGTCCCAGAGGTCTGGCGCTCCCGCCTTCTCCGAGAGGTCGGCAATCTGAGCTCGCAGCCGCTTAGGATCCGACACGGACTCAACGTTCGAAAGCGTGCTTCGCAGCTCGGCGATACTGAGGGGGAAATCGTGACTCACGCTGCCAGCGTACCGGAGACGCGAAAGCGTCGGCGCGCCATGCCTGGAGCGTGAAGCTGCGCGATACGTTGGAAACGTGAGCAGTCAAGACCGCATTCCGACCAGCGCCGAACTGGAGCTAGCAGCGCTAGCAAGTGCCGCTGTACCAGGACTACGCGTGCTGGGAACCAAAGATTACGTGTCGTGGCGGGGCGGAAGCTGCGTCACTTTAGTTGATGGTGACGGGAACGACTGGCAGGTCTCCGCAATCCCCGGTCTTGAAAAGGGTGCGTTAGACCACTTGTTCAGGACGCTGGCTTTGCTGGGTGAGCAATCTAAGACAGCTTCGCTGCCGTTCAGAACTCCGGCGCCAGTCGCGGTTGCAGCCAGGCCGAAGGGTGGGCTTGCGCTGATCTTCCCGCACTTAGGCGGGGTGGTGGGACACCCGGAGACTCTGGTTCAGGATCCCCTCTTTGCAGCGTCGCTTGCTTCTGCGCTAGCCGGCTTGCACCAGCTGCCTGTGGATAGCTACTTCGAAGCAACCGGAGCCCTGATCCGCCCGGAGCAGCGACGGGCTGAGTACTTGAGCTTGGTTGAGGAACACCGGTTGGCGATCCCAGCGGATCTGGCAGCGCGCTGGCTGGGTGCGCTACGGGACGACACTTTGTGGTTCTACGAACCGGTCCCGGTCCACGGCACTCTTGTAGCAGAAGACCTCCAGGTCGCGAAGGGCTGCGCAGTCGTTGGAGTCAGGGGGTTTCAAAGTGCTAGGGTCGACGATCCCGCGTACGACATCTTGTGGCTGCTGTACCACGCGAGTGACGCCTTCTTAGGAGAGTTTGAGACAGCGTACTGGCGGGGACGCAAAGACCCTGATCTGCACCTCATGACCCGGGCTCAGCTGATTGCGGAACTAGACACGCTGCGGTGGTACGACCACGCTGTGAAGGCTGAAAGTAGTGCTTTGAAGGAGGCTGGCAAGACGTCACTGCGGCAGATGGCTCTTGAGCTTGATGGAGACCTCCTGGTGCCAGCTGAGGAAGAAGTACTGCAGATCAACTTCACGGCGGAAGAGGAGCCGCTTCTGCGTGTCAACCCTCACCTGCTCCAGCAGCCGGGGACGGGAGTGACCGTGGTGGCCGAGGAGCTTAGCGAGTTTCAGGATTAGTCGAAGCGACCAGGCTCTGTAAGTCTTCCGCAGCGACGCGCAGGAGACCGCTGGGCGACACGAATTGAAGCTCAGCGCTAACCTGGACGCCTTCATCGGTGGCCTTAGGAAGCCACGCCTCTAGGTAGTGCTGTAGCTGGGTTTGGTAGTAGGTCGCAGTGTCGGCCCTGAGTGTCTTAGGGATTGTGCTCCGAGTCTTCCAATCAATCAGGCGGTAGTTGCCTTCCTTATCTTTCAGGACTGCGTCTATCCGTCCGCGAACAGGAAAGCCTGCAGACACGACTCCGAACGGGACCTCCAGGCCAACCACCTGAAAACCCTCGGTTGGGTCAGCGCTCATGAACTGAGCCTGCATCTGTTCCAGGTCGGCACGCTCGGAGCTGGTGAGTGCCTGCCCAAGTTCACGCTGGGCCTCAAAGTCTTCGGGCTCGTTGCTGCTGAAAGACACGCGACGCAAATACTGCTCAACCCAGTTGTGAAAAGCGGTGCCGAGCGCGGCAGAGCCGCCAGGTTTTTGGGGGACCGGCCGCAGCAGCTCAGAAGCCTTCGCCTTCGGGTCTGCGTTGAAGGCTGCAATGTCGGTCACGGAGAGACCACGCCTTGCCCCCACAAGCTGCAACACCTGGTCCGGGCTGAGGTCTGCCAGTTTAGGTTGATCTTCAATCCGGTCCTTTTCTTCAAGCAGGAGCGCAGCAGCTTCGGCTACCGCCCTGTCTTGGAGTCCTGCAAGGGCCTGGGAGCGAGACCCGCTGCGCGCAGGTTTCGGAGAATGCTGCAAGTCCGTCATGGTTTCCATCACCTGCGCAGCAACTTGCTCGCTTGCCCGCCGTGCAGGTCCGGGGTCCCGCGGGAAAAACGGTGGCTCGGCGTCGAGTGCTGCGGCCTCTATTTCCGCAGCCGTCGGAGACTTTGAGAGCTGAGTATCAACGAACGGAACGCCTGCGGCCTCAGTGAGGAACGGGGAAGGGAGACGAATCTGCTTCGGACTACTGTTCCAGGCCCCCGACAGCAGCATGGACGACTTTGCACGCGTGAGTGCGACGTAGGCGAGCCTGCGCTCTTCGCGTTCCTTGTAACTACCAACGTCTTCCCTAAAGGCGTTCGCCAAAGCAGTTCCCGTTTGGGACATGTCCCAAACGTTCGGCAAAGGCAGGTGCTCCCGGTCGCGGCGGACCGGGTAGGGGAGCTCCCCAAGGTCTGTCCACCAGCCGTAGCTTGGGTCTGGCTGCTCTCTTGCGACCGGTTCAAGCGGAGCGTCCGGAGCATTCAAGGCGCCGCCATCGGCGCTAGGGAAAGAGCCCTGCGCCATCCCAATCACAACGACCGCATCCCACTCCAATCCTTTAGCCGCGTGGATAGTCATGACTTGAACGGCACCCGGGTCTATCGCGACGTTAGGGACCTGAATGCCGCCCTCCTGTTTGTCTGCTACTTCCAGCCACGACAGAAAACTTTGGAGACTGGCGCGCGGCGCACTTTCCGCAAAATCTGCGGCAAGTGCCACGAACTGGTCTAAGGCATCTGGGACTCCGGCTGACGACGGGTCGGCTAGGGCCTCCGCGTCAAGCCCTAAAATCTGCCGGGCGCCTTCAACCTGGTCGACTAGGGACTGGTCGCCAGCAGCGCGCAGCGCCCCCAACTTTTTTGCAAGCGAAGCGACCCGCAGTCGACCCGCTTCGCTAAGGCCTTCCACGGGCTCCCCGCGGCCCACGTGAGCCACTGCGTCCAACATCAAGGATTGTTGCCGCCCCGAGCTTCCTGAAGCACCGCGGCTGAGAGAGCGAGCAAGATCCGCAAGGACGCGAAGGTCTAGGGCCCCTAAATCGAGGTTGGCTAAGAGTCTGGAAAGGCTAGAACTGCGACCGACGTCCGCGGTGATTTCTAACGCAGCTCGTAGGTCATTGACGGCAGGCTGCTGCAGCAAGGCCTCCCCTGCTGCGAGTTGCGCCGGGACGCCCGCTTCCCGAAGCGCCGCAACCGCGGGCAGAAGATTCGCTCGTCTTCGGGAGAGGACGGCGCAAGTTGGGACCGCCTCCCCTGAGGAAGCCGCTTCCCGCCTAACTGCAAGGACGAACTGGGTTGCCTCCGCGATGTCTTCGGCGGCGAAGCGCCGGTAGCGAGCCACAACTTTTCCGCGCGGCGCACCCTTCCGCGGTTTCAGCGCAGAAAGACTCACTTGCTCGCCCCGCGCCGGTACGCCAGCCGGCACGTGGTCGTGGGCCCATCCGGGAGTCGTTTTTAGGGGCTCTGCCACTTTGTTCGCAACGTCAAGGATCAACCGGTCATTCCGCCACGCAGTGGACAGGCTAAGCGTGAGATCGGGGACGTCCGGGTTCTTATTGAACCTGGCGTGGAAGTCATCAAGCGACGCTGCGGACGCTCCCCGCCATCCGTAGATGGCTTGGTTGGGATCCCCCACGGCAGTCACCGGGTGGTCGGCGAACAAAGAAGACAGCAGGCGCATCTGCGCCACTGAAGTGTCTTGAAACTCGTCAAGAAACACGACTTGGTGGCGTCCCCGCAGGACGCGCCGCGCTTCTTCGTTACCCTCCACTACTTTGATGGCAGCGGACACCTGGTCGGAGAAATCCATGGCTCCCTGGGCGCGCTTTGCTTGCTCAAACACTTCGATGACAGGCAGCAGCAAGAGTCGTTCGCGGACCCTTGCTTCACCGGCCCGATGGAACTTGATGTAGGGCGCCTTGTCCCCCGCTTCTGCTTTTGCTTCCTCAAAACGCTCAAGCAGTCTGTGAAGGCCACGCTCCGTCTCATCAAGGCTCATGGCCTGGTTCGCGATCGCATCCCGAAGACTAAGTGTCTTCCCAACCAGAGTCGACTCCGCGGACTCGGGAGGGAGCTCCCCTTGCCATCCGCCGATGATTTCGCTCATAAGCTGCCACGCAGCTGCCGTCCCCATGTGTGAAACCTGGGGGTCAATACCGACGTAAGCACCGAACTCTTGGACGATGCTGAGCGCGAAGCCATTGTAGGTGCTGGACTCCGGAGAGGCGGCTAGCAGAGAGTGGCGTTGTTTCGGCCGGGCAAGCTCTTGCCACGTCGCAAGGCGGGCCCGCAGGCGCTGCTCAAGCTCGCCCGCAGCTTTTCGGGTGAAGGTGAGACCCAAAATGTTTTCGGGGGGAATCCCGTAGTGAGCTGCCATGAAGGTGGCCCGGAGCGAAAGGGTTTCTGTTTTCCCCGACCCGGCACCGGCGACAACCAAGAGCGGCTGCGGCCGCCCCGTCCCGTCTACCTCCACTGTGGGCGGCGCAGTCGCGATCGCGGCTTGCTCAGCGGTGGGAGTTCGCAGTCCCAGGGAGTCAACTAGCCCGGCCAGCGCGCGCAGTGCACCAGGGTCTTTCTGTTCGGTCGTCATTCGGTCCCCCTAGCTGACTGTCCCTGAGCGGGGCAAACGGACTTGAACTCGCAGTAGTAGCACGCCCCTCCCTCCACGGCCGGGTAGGTGCTCCCAGAAAGACCCTCAGCTAGCTTCGTGAACTCCTCAGTCGTTTGTTCTGCGGCTGCGTCGCCGAGGGCGTCCTGTTTCCCGAGCTGGTTTGTCTTGGGTCGGCGCAGCTCTAGAAGCCCGGCGCCCCCGGGTCGCTTACCCTCGCTTCGAACTGCAAGTTGGTATGCCAGAAGCTGTGGGTTCTGCGGGAGTAGCTTCAGTGTGGAACGGGCACCAGTTTTGATGTCCACGACACGCACTGACCCGTCATCCAGGGTCTCTAGCCTGTCGGCGCGGCCACTGATCACTGCGGGTCCCACGGGCAGGGTGAAAGCGAACTCGGTAGCTACTTCGCCTGGCACCTGAGCAAAGTGAAGCGCAAGGGAATCCATCATGTCTTCCAGGTCGTCCCAGAGTTTCCTGCCCCAGAACGTTTCGCGTTCGAAGCCCCACTGGTCCCACTTAACCTGGAGTGCATCAAGAAGCTGGGCTTTTGTGCCGTGAGGGTTCTCTTCGGCGATCTCATGGACAAGCGTCCCAATGAAGCTCCCCGCCGCTAGGTCCGGACGCTCCCCCACGTCCTGATCGGAGAAGCCCGTGGAAGAGAGGAACCACTGGAGCGGGCAGTCTTTCGCCTGCTGAATCCTGGATGGACTGAGTCGAAGCGGGCCAGCTTCAACCACCGGACTGTTAGTTGAAACTGAACCTGTCACCCCCCAAAGACGAGGGTCGGCCTCCGCCACACCTTCCGACGCCAGCAGAGCAAGGAGCGTTACAGCGTCCCGCGCAGCTTCCTGGTCGCCAGCTGCTCTTGATGCTTCCGCACGTGCGCTGGCTGCCAGTTCAGGAAGAGTAATGGGTCCAGCCGGCGGAGAGAACAAGGGCTGGCCGTCGCTATCTTCCAGCGGAGCCACAAGCCCTGCGTCTGAGAGCGCATGTAGGAAGACACTAGGCGATGCGTCGGCGCTGGCAACCGCTGCAAAGTGGAGGGACTCCCCCGCTCTGGTGACTGCCAGGTTGAAGAGCCTTGCTTCGTCCTCCCGACTTTCGTCCTGCTGCGCCTTGTAAGACCCAAGGGCACCCAAGTCGCGCGGGAGGAACGGAGCAATCGGCGTTTCCCCTTCCCAGCCTGCTTCCGCCGCGACATCGCACACCTGCTGCAAGGACCGGGTGGCCCCTAGACTGTCCCGTCCCGGCGCCGGCCAGGTCCCGAGCTGGGGACCTGAGACGCAGACGACCTGCCAGGACTGCCCTGCTGCACTGGAAGCTGTAAGCACCTGAACCCCCGGCTCGGTGGTTCCGGTGCGAGCCAGGGAATCTGACGCGACCTGTTGGTGAAGAAGGTCGGCCGCGAACGCTGCCGCCGTGACCCGGGCTCCAGGCGCGTCCCCCAGTTTCTGGGTCCAAAGATCGGCTCGGCGGAAAAGTGCGATGACCGCGTCGAGCGCGTCTTGGCTAGCCAGACTAACGGATGCCGGGACGTCTCCGTCTTGGTTGAGCGCTTGTCGGACAAGCGTGTCTTGAATGTCCGCGAGCTCCCACAAGACCCAAAGACCTTCTTCGGGAAGGAGCCCTGCAGCCCCGTCCTTTTCCGCCCACAAAGAGGCTGCGACCTTCACTCGGTGAACCGTGTCCTTCCGGCGAGCACTTGATGTCAGCGCCCGGTCCAGGTCAGAGTCCGGGAGCTCAAGCAGCTCCAGAACGGTGAGTGGTCGGTTAAGGATGGACGCTAGGTCTCTGGTGAGTCGGAACAGTTCAAGAGAGTCCGCACGAACCAGGGGCGACGCCACCAGGTCAAGCGCAGCTGACTGCAGCTCTTCTTGCCCGGGCTCCACTTCGTAACCTTCCGGCGAAGTTCGAAGCGAAAGGAGCTGCAGCAGGGCCGCACAGGTCGGCACTTCTGCCAGAGTTATGGGCCTGTCTGCAGCCTGCAGTGGGACCTCTAGGCGGGCTAGTTGTCGCCTGAGCGGTTCAATCTCAGACGCGGTTCGCGTGATTACGGCCATCCGGTCCCACGGGACAGACTCCAAAAGGTGTTTTCGGCGCAGGTAAGCGGCAATCATGTTTGTCCGGGACGTTTCGGTTGCCGCCAGCGAACTTGTGACTGCGGGACCCCTCTGAGTCTGCTTACCGGGTCCCGGGTCTGCCGGAGCAGCCCACCCGCGAACCACCTTGGAAACCGCTCTAAGCTCCGGCTTACTGCGCAAATCCTGGTCAAGGCTGACCTTCTCTAGGTCCAACTGCGACGCGATTGACAGACCCTGCTGAGGGTTGCCCCCACGGAAGACTGCACTTGCCGATGTCGGTGAGGAGACCACAACGACCTGGTCCGCAGCTCTACCTGCCGTGGCGACCAGGAGTCCCGCTGACATCGGTAGGTCCTGCGCGTCGTCAACTAGCAGTAGCGCAGGAACAGGACGAAGCGAAGACACTCCGACGGAGGGCCCGAGCGACTCCCAGTTGCTGAGTAAGTCGGCTGCGATGCGGGGAAGACGGGCAGCATCCATGCGGTGCGTGCGGTCTTTGAACGGTAAGTCCCCCGGTCCAGCGAACTCGCGGTAGACGTCTGCGGCGACAACCCACAGGTCCTTTCTTAGGTCCCGCCCAAGCCACTCCAGATCCTCTGGAGTGAGTCCAGCTTCACCGCTGCGCGCCAAAACGTTGCGGACCTGCATCCGAAAGGCCGGACTATCTAGCACCGCCGGCTCAAAAAGGTCTTTCCACCGCTCAGCATTTTGTCCCAGGTAGTCAGCAACCCAAACGTCTTCCCCAGCCCCGGAAACAAACGGAGCATCGGGGGAAGGGTTAGCGCGCTCCAAGTTCCAAAGCCGAACTACCAGGTGCGCGTAAGAGAGGGTGGAACGCACCAAACGGTGAGTCTCAAAGCCTCCAAGCGGCCCCAGGGTCTGCTTGCGCCCCGAGATCCTCTGCGAGAGCTCCCGGTCCAAAAGGTCCGCGCGTCTGCGATCAGGCGCTAGAAGCAAGACGGGGCTCCAATACCCTTTGGGCGCGGGGCGCGACAACGCTTCGGCTGCAAGGTCCAAGAGCAGCTGCGTCTTCCCGCTTCGCGGGACCCCGTCCACCAGAAGAGAGTGACCTGCCTGAGCCAGGCGCAGGACACGGGAGCGCGCGTCAACGTTTCCTTCGGCCAAAACGCCATCCCTCCCTGGACATCGGCGGCAGATCCCCACCAAGACCCAGTATGGCTTCACGGTCCGACAACTAAGCAAAGGACAAAAACCCCCGACCCGGGGAGGACTAAACTAGGGGCACTACCTTCCAAAAGACAAGACACAAGGACCGCGATGCACCTGACACTCAACTTCAGATCCGGGCTTGCCCCCTTGACCCTTGAACTGGACGGGAACGAAGACGACGTTCTGGCCCGGATCCGCGCCGCTATCGAGGGCAAAGAAATCCTGGACTTCACTGACTTACGCGGCGAACGTTTCCTGATCCCAGCGACCTCAATCGGCTACGCAGTGGTCCCATCAAGGCCGTCTACCCCCGTGGGCTTTGGCCGCATGTGACCTAAGCGGTCAGGTTCACTGCCTCTAGGCGCTCCCTGTGGCGCTTGGTCGCGTGGGCGACAACAGCGTCCACCGTGTCCGGGTCAGCGCCCAGCTCGGGGTACGTGAAAAGGGTCGCCCGCAAAAGTCCGAACGCTTCCCCGGCCACTCTTCTAGCCCAAAGAGAAAGCCGTGCTGCCAGCTGTTTGTCCTCTTCAGTGAGTTCCGCAAGGTGATCCCTGACCCAGCGGCCGTGTCCCAGGTCCCAAGTAACCAGGCTGCCATCCACTATCTGGTGACGGTCGCTGAGCTCGCGTAGCGTGTCCGCAAAGATCCCCATCACCACGTAGCTCTTCACGGTGCGTTCCCACCAGTTCGAGGGGCGGGTGCGGTCGTCAAGCTCGTCAAACAACCCCGCAAACTGGCCCGCTGCCTCCACCGCGGAAAACCCGCGTTCTTCAGCCATTCGTTCCAGTTCGGTAAACCGGCGGTAGCCCCGGTTTGCCATGGACGCTAGGTCGACGTGGAAGCGGGTACTTGGAGCCTGATCCCCATCTTTTGCCAGCCGTGTCATGGCCGCAAGCGCACTGTAAGCCATCAGGCCCAGGGCCTCCCGTTCGCCAGCACTAGGCGGCGCGGACACCGCCTGCGGGTCAGGTGCTTCTTGGGCGACTTCGACCTCTTCAACTTCGTTCATGAGCTCAGCCTATAGCGCTGCTCACAGTTGATGCGAAGGAGGCAGAGATAGACTTGGAGCCGGTTGCCCGGTCGTAGGAGCACTCGGGTACTTTTTTGGGGCCTTAGCCCCGCCAAGAAATTGACGATCGGCTGCCGCGACTTTGGTGACTCAAAGAAAGGTAGACCGTGAGTCAAGAGACGTTTGCGGACTTTAACGTAAGTCCGAAGATTGTGGACGCTTTGGCGGCCGCAGAAATCACTAACCCCTTCCCAATTCAGGCTCTCACCCTGCCGGTTGCGCTGGAGGGACGCGACATCATTGGCCAGGCGAAGACAGGGACGGGCAAGACCCTAGGGTTTGGTATCCCTGTCCTAGAAAAAGTGGTGGGTCCTAAGGACCCCGGCTTTCTAGAGCTGGAGAACCCCGGCCTTCCTCAGGCACTCATTGTCCTTCCGACACGTGAACTCTGTAAGCAGGTGGCAAGCGACCTGCGCGTCGCCGGCAAGGGATTGTCGGCGCGCGTCGTTGACATCTATGGGGGTGTCGCGTTCGAACCGCAGGTCGCAGCGCTGGAGCGCGGAGCCGAAATCGTTGTCGGAACGCCGGGGCGACTAATTGACTTGGCAAACCGGGGTGTGCTGAAGCTCCAGGACGTGAACACGGTTGTCTTAGATGAAGCCGACGAAATGCTTGACCTGGGTTTCCTCCCTGACGTTGAAACCCTGCTGTCGAAAGTCTCACCGACCAGACACTCCATGTTGTTCTCGGCAACCATGCCCGGGCCCGTCGTGGCGCTTGCCCGGCGCTTCATGAGCAAGCCGACGCACATTAGGGCTTCCGATCCCGAGGACGACGGTGCAACCGTCAAAGAGGTCTCCCAGTTCGCGTACCGAACGCACCCCATGAATAAGGTGGAGGTCCTTTCAAGGATCCTCCAGGCAGAGGGCCGCGGCCGGACCATCGTGTTCGTGAAAACCAAGCGGGGCGCTGCTCGGCTGACTGAAGACCTCACTGAGCGCGGCTTCGCAGTTGGAGCCCTGCACGGCGACCTTGGCCAGGGAGCCCGCGAACAAGCCCTTCGTGCCTTCCGGTCAGGAAAGGTCGACGTCCTGGTTGCAACGGATGTCGCCGCAAGGGGGATTGACGTCGCAGACGTCACGCACGTGATCAACTACCAGAGCCCCGAAGACGACAAGACCTACCTGCACCGGATCGGTCGGACGGCGCGTGCTGGTGCTTCTGGAACTGCAGTGACCTTCGTCGACTGGGATTCCCTCCCCCGCTGGGGACTGATTGCAAGGGGCCTGGAGTTAGACATCGCAGAGCCCCCGGAGACCTACCACACCTCAGAGCACCTCTACGAAGACTTGAACATCCCAGAAGGGACAACGGGGAGTCTTCCTCGTTCAAAGCGCACCAGAGCGGGTTTGGATGCTGAAAAGTTAGAGGACCTGGGTGGGCCTGATTCCCGCGCGAATCGCGGGCCGAAGAAAAACGACTCGCGTAGCAAAGGCGGACGTAGTGGGTCGAAACCCAAGTCCGGGCAGGGCGGTCAGCGCAGCCCCCGTAAGCGGAGTCGTCGTCGCGTGAACAAGCCAAAGCCAGACCAAGAGAGCTAGGCGCGCCGTGGACCTGACCTGGGAGACTTGGTTCCAGTTCTTCCTGGCGCTCCTGATCGCGGTGGTCGCTCTCGCCGCGCTGGGGCTAGCGCTGCTCATCGGCTACCGTCTGTTGCACCGCAGACACCCGGTCGCAGCGGAACGGTTCCGAGCGCTTGTGAAACCTTTGCTTGGGGCAGCAGCGGTGTCTCTGCTGATTCTCGCCGTGATCGCTAAGTGGCCACACCCGGGCTCCAAGTCATTGGTGTTGCACATCCTGATTGTCGCGGCCATCGCAGCACTGGCCTGGCTCGCCACCTCCGCGGTGACCGTTGCAGTGCGGACAATCCGTGAGAGGCACCCGATCCAGGATGAGTCGGACCAGGAAGCCCGGCGCCTCCAAACGCAGGTGTCGGTCATCCACGGTCTGGTGACCGCGGCCATCTGGCTGGTCGCTGCGGGGATTGCTCTCTTCACTATCCCCGGCGCAGAAGCGGTTGGGACCTCTCTGCTTGCTTCCGCCGGGCTCGCATCTGTCGTCGCAGGCATCGCAGCACAGTCTTTCCTGGGGAACCTTTTCGCTGGGCTCCAGATTGCTTTTTCGGGGACTCTTAAGGTGAACGACCTGGTGGACGCTCAGGGTCAACAGGGCAGAGTGGAAGACATCCGCCTCACGTCCATCGTCCTCAAAACTTGGGACGGACGCAGATTAGTCCTGCCCTCCTCGTACTTCACCCAAAACCCGTTTGAGAACTGGTCTGGCGGCGGAGCGGAACTGCTTGGCACTATCCCCTTCGACGTCGACTGGCGGGTGTCTCCAGCGGAAATGGAGCAGGAACTGAAGCGTGTCCTTACAGAACTGCCCCTGTGGGACGGCAGGCAGGCGTACGTGACCGTAGCTGACGCGACCGGCGGGATGGTGCGTGTGCAGGCAGTGGTTAGTGCAGCGATCCCGGGGGACCTAATGACCCTTCGCTCCCAGGTCCGGGCAAGACTGGTGGAGTGGCTCGCTACCGAGCAGAGGCAGCTGCCGGTGACCCGCGTGCTAGAGGAGCGCTAGGCACCCCGATATTCGGTGATGAAGGTGAAAACGCCTTCGGCAACCAGCTGAGTTGCGATAGCAGCGAGCAGAACACCCGCAATCTTGGTGAGGATGAGGACGCCGTCGTCGCCGAGCAGCTTGTGAAGGGAAAGCGAAAAACGCATCGTCAGCCAGATGACCAGGTGCATGAGCAGCACGGCAACGGCAACTGATGCCCACCCTGCGACGCTACCTTTCCCCTGGTTCACGGCAACCATTACCGCAACAATGGCGCCGGGGCCTGCAAGCAGTGGGGTCCCAAGCGGGACCATCGCGATGTTGGCGTCGCTCTCCCCGTCGCTGCTCCCGTATTCTCCCTTGCCCATAAGGAGCTCCATAGCAACAAGGAACAGGAGGATGCCACCCGAAACCTGTAGGGACTCCATGGAGATTCGGAGGGCGTGGAGGATGTAGTTTCCAAGCAGTGCGAAGCCGACAATGACGAACAGGCTGGTCAGCGTCGCTTGAGCGGCAGCACGGTTCTGGGAAGCCCGGTTCATTCGCCCAGTCAATGCAAGGAACACCGGGATGGTCCCCGGGGGGTCCATGATGACAAAGAGGGTAGTAAAAGTCGTCGCAAGCAGCGACACGTTGATTACGGACTCAATGTCCATGACTGATCACCTCGATGCTCCCTTGCTCTTCGATCCGCGCCAGAGTCTCTTCTGTCGTGAAGTTCTCTCCAAGCCGATTCGGTTTCCCGCTCCCGTGAAAGTCTGACCCACCGGTAACCAGGAGATCAAACTTCTCCGCCATGACCAAAGCAGCAATCTTCCCGGCTTCATCGTGGTCGCGGTGGTAAACCTCTATCCCAGCAAGCCCAGCGTCCACCATCTCTTCGACAACCTCACTCGCAAGCGGCCGGGACCGACCCCGCGCCTGAGGGTGAGCCAAGATGGGCACCCCTCCCGCGCCCCGAATCAGCTCTACCGCAGCCACCACGTCCGGCACGTCCTGAGGGATGTAGTAGGGGCCTGCTGGAGATAGTAGAGACTCAAAGGCCGCGGAGCGGTTTGGCACGTAGCCAAGACTCACTAGTTCGTCCGCTAGGTGAGGGCGACCGATTGTGGCTCCCTTACCGCGCAGCGCGACTGGCTCCCAAGAGAGCTTTGGGAAATCTGGCGCCATTGCCTCCACCATGCGCTTGATTCGGGAGGAGCGGGTTCTTTGGGTCCGCTTGAAGCTGTCTTGGAGCGCACAGTCGTGCGGGTCTGGGAGTAGCGCCAGGATGTGAACGCTGCGGCCCTGCCAGTTTGCGCTCACCTCTGCGCCTCGGACCAAACCTACACCCAGGTCACGAGCGGCTTGCTCCGCTTCTTCCCAGCCTGCGGTGGTGTCATGGTCGGTGACGCCAACGTGGGTGAGCCCTACGTCCTTCGCGGCCTGCACAAGCTGGGTGGGTGAAGAGGTCCCGTCCGAAGCTGAAGTGTGCGCGTGCGGATCGATGCGGGCCATTGGCCCATGATAGTGCCAGTCAGCACTCGCGTTTTCCTTCTGCGGGTGGCCGGTGCCAGGATGGAGGAATGAGCGAACAATCAAATCCCGAATCCGAAAAGCAAACCCTTTCTTCCCGCGGTGACAACCGCTCGCACCGACCCTCATCGAAGGCGTTCCGCGAGTTCATGGCCGGAAGTTGGGGAGAAAGGCCCGCCACCCGCGTCAAAGAAACCGGTGCCGCAGAGTACTTACCTGCACGCCACAGTGGGATTGGCTCCCAGTTTGTTGGTCAGCGCCTAGTGATCCCTGCGGGTGGGCTGAAAGTTCGCAGCAACGACACCGACTACCGTTTCCGTGCGCACTCAGCTTTCGCTCACCTCACTGGTCTTGGCGGCGAAATGGAACCTGACGCGGTGCTCGTCCTGCACCCCGAAGAAGATGGGGGGCATGAGGCCGTCCTCTACTTCACTCCTCGTTCTTCCCGCTCATCAGAAGAGTTCTACGCGGACTCCCGATACGGAGAGTTCTGGGTTGGAGCGCGCCCCACTTTGGAAGAAATGGAGTCGGCGACCGGACTGAAGTGCGCACCGATTGACACGCTCGGCGACGCCCTGCAGAAAGACGCGGGAGTAGTTCAGCTGCGCGTCGTCCCGAACGTAGACGCATCCGTCAGCGCCATGGTTGAGCAGGTGCGCAAGCAAGCGAACCTACCAACCGGCGAGGCCGCGCTGGAAGACGATGAGCTGCTGGCAGAGCGCCTTTCTGAACTCCGGCTCGTGAAAGATGAGTTCGAGGTGGAGCAGCTGCAACAGGCGGTGGACGCCACCAAGCGCGGGTTCGAGGAGATCATTCGTTCGCTCCCCCGCGCAGCCGGACACCCCCGCGGTGAACGCGTTGTCGAAGGGGCCTTCGGCGCGGTGGCTCGCGAAGACGGCAATGGACTCGGCTACGACACAATCGCAGCGGCCGGCAACCACGCAAATACGCTGCACTGGATGGACAACGACGGCCCGGTACCTGGGGACTCACTGATCCTGGTTGATGCAGGCGTGGAAGTCGACTCCCTTTACACCGCGGACATCACCCGGACGCTACCCGTAAGCGGGAAGTTCAGCCCCGTTCAGGCAAAGGTCTACCAGGCTGTGTTGGACGCAGCTGAGGCCGCGTTTGAAGCGGCAGGCAAGCCCGGAGCGATCTTCGCAGACTTGCACGGCGCGGCCCAAGAAGTGCTGGCTGCCAGACTGGAAGAGTGGGGAGTCCTTCCCGTGTCTGCTGAGGAATCTCTAAAGCCTGAGGGTCAGCAACATCGCCGCTGGATGCCGCACGGAACGTCCCACCACTTAGGGCTAGACGTGCACGACTGTGCGCAGGCCCGGAATGAGCTTTACCAGGGCGGGAAACTGGAACCCGGCATGACGTTCACGATTGAGCCGGGCCTGTACTTCAGGGAAGACGACCTAGCGGTACCCGAGGACATGCGGGGCATCGGAGTTCGGATCGAAGATAACATCCTGATCCAAAGTGACGGGACCCCGAAGCGCCTCAGCGAAGAGATCCCGCGGACCGTTCCGGGCGTAGAACAGTGGATGGCTGAGATTCAGGAGCGCTAAGAGTGCCCCTACCTTCCGGTTTCTTCTGTACTGTCTTCGACCTGCTCGGTCTCTAGCTCCGTTTCTTCCAGCGCGACCTCACGCTCGTTTGAAGGATCCTGCGGGTCCCCTAGGCGCACCCCGTACTTAGGGGGCTCGCCCAGGCGCGACTGGTAGCGCTGTTCGCGCGAGGATTCTGCGGCACTCCCGTGACTAACCACAGGGGTCGCTACGAGCCGAGAAGGTCGCTTCGGCCCCTCTGAGATGTTGCCGGGCGAACCACTCAGGATCTTGAAAGCGCGATCAACCTGCTCCGTCACCAAGACAGCGTAGCGAGACGCGACCATTGACGAGCGGGAATAAAAGGTGCGCTTGTTCCGGCTAGCCGCCCACATCACGACATTTAGCAAGACACCGATGAGGACACCCATCGCCACCGCAATCATTGCGATGTAGACGCCCGCAGTAGGCCAGGCAAGCAGTGAAAAGAACCCCATCAAGAGCCCCCACGTCAGTCCCTGACCGGCGCCAGTCAGCGCGACCCGAGCAGGGGTCAGCCGACCCATGACCTGCTCCACCACGTGCAGGTCGGAGCCAGCGATAGTCACCGCAGCCAGAGGGAAGTCTTCTTCTCCCAGTTTGTCAACTGCTGCGCTTGCCTCCTGGTGCGTCTTGTACAACGCAACCTGAGTGCCGGCCGGCATCTGGCCTTGAAACGCGCCGCGGGCGGGGTTGAAACTCATAGGGCTCCTCTGGGTCTGGGTCCAGACTACGGTCCCTGCGCCCCTTGCGACACCTTGCTTTCGCTAACGGCGTTCGCGGCTGGCCCTAGCCGGCCGATAGGGTGATCCCATGAGCGTTTCTGAACAGGCCGTTATGGAAGCCTTGGCCACTGTCGATGACCCCGAAATCCGAAAACCAATCACAGACCTTGGAATGGTCGGCGAAGTTGAGATCGAAGATGGAGACGTGGCGGTCAACATCCTCCTGACAACCGCCGGATGCCCACTGAGGGACACGATCACCTCCGATGTCGAACAGGCCGTCATGGCTGTTGAAGGCGTCGAATCCGTCCAAGTCAACATGGGTGTAATGGACGAAGAACAAAAGAAGGCTTTGAGGGAGAAGCTGACGGGGCACGCACAACGGGACATCCCGTTCACCCGCCCGGACTCCCTCACCCGCGTCATTGCGATCACCTCCGGCAAAGGCGGAGTCGGGAAGTCCTCTGTCACCGCAAACCTCGCCGTGGGACTTGCGGAGGCCGGACTCTCTGTGGGCGTTCTTGACGCGGACATCTATGGCTTCTCCCTACCCCGCATGCTCGGGGTAGAAACTGCGCCGCAGTCGATTGACGGCATGATTATCCCGCCGATCGGGGCAGGTGGGGTCAAAGTCATTTCCATCGGGATGTTCATCCCGGAAGGTCAACCGGTGATCTGGCGCGGCCCGATGTTGCACCGTGCACTGCAACAGTTCTTGGCGGACGTCTTTTGGGGAGACCTGGACGTGCTCCTCATCGATATGCCGCCAGGGACCGGTGATGTTGCAATCTCCATCGCCCAGTTGCTACCGAACGCTGAAACACTCATCGTTACCACCCCGCAGGTGGCAGCGGCCGAAGTGGCTGAGCGCTCAGGATCAATCACGACTCAAACCCGCTCGCGGGTTATCGGGGTCGTCGAGAACATGTCTTACCTGGACCAGGAGGACGGAACGCGGCTCGCAATCTTCGGCACGGGTGGCGGGCAGATGGTGGCGACCCACCTGTCTGCACTACTTGGACATCCTGTGCCACTCCTCGCCCAAGTTCCCTTGGACATTGAGCTGCGAAAAGGCGGCGATAAGGGGCAGCCCGTCGCACTGAAACCAGGCTCTCCTGCAGCGACCGCTCTGCTCGACTTGGCGTCCAAGGTTGGAGTGAAAGCACGCGGACTTGCGGGCCGGCCCCTTGGTGTGTCCCCCGTGGCCAGATAGCTGGGCCTTCCTTGCAGAGCGGCTCCAGGAGGTAAGTTTAGGGAAGACGAAAGGGAGACCCATGTCAGCGGACAAGGTAGCGGTTTGGTCGTTTTGCGAAGAGTTTCCTACCGAAGCCCCGCAAGCGGCGTGGGCCCGTCAGGTCGCTCTAGAGCTCGGAGCAGGCTCCGTAAGCGTCGCGACCGGTGGCTTGCTTCGCGCAGTGGCCGCACTGCGACAAGCTCACGCCGCAGTCGAAATCGGGGGCGGCACGGGCGTGTCTGGACTCTGGATACTCGCGGGAATGGCGCCTGGAGGGGTTCTCACAACCATCGATCCAGAAACGACCTACCAGAAGGTCGCGGCAGAAGCTTTCCGCGAAGCCGGGATCCCCTCATCACGGACCCGTTTCATCAACGGGCGCCCCCGTGACGTTCTCCCACGACTAGCCGCGAACAGCTACGACATGATGACCATGGGTGCCCATCCTGAAGAAACGCCACTGTACGTGGAACACGCACCAAGAATTCTGCGCCCCGGTGGTGCACTGGTCATTCAAAACGGGCTCTGGTTCGGTAACGTTGCAGACCCGGCGCGCAGAGACCCGCAAACTGTTTCTCTACGCGAGGTCCTAAAGGCTCTAGCCGATTCTGAGGAATTCGACGTCGTCGTCCTGCCGGTGGGTGACGGAGTTGTGCTCGCTACCCGAAGGTGACTAGGCGGGGACGGCTCCCTTCAGAGCAACCGCTAGTTCAATCGCTTCGTCCGGGGTCAGCTCAATGACCAACCGGCCGCCACCTTCGCTAGGGATGCGCATGACGATTCCGCGGCCCTCTTTCGTGGCTTCCAAAGGTCCATCCCCTGTGCGGGGTTTCATTGCTGCCATCGCAACTCCTTATATCAGCGGGCGATCCGGATCGCCCGATCTAGCTCCCAGTCTACCCGCCGCGCGGCGCCGGGCAGAGGGACTTCCTTCCTTCACCTGCTCTCTTTGCCGTTGTCCATGGCTTCAATACCGTCCCAAACGGCCTGTACTGCGTCCTCCGCGGTGTCGACAATGCTGAAGATGTGGACGTCCTTTTCCCCGATGAGACCGCGCTCCTCAAGTGAGGTTTGGATCCAATCGCGGATCGGGTTCCAGAACTGGGAGCCGACAAGAACAATTGGGAAACGTTCTATCTTTCCTGTCTGCACCAGGGTGAGAGCTTCGAAAAGTTCGTCCATCGTGCCAAAGCCGCCAGGAAGGACAATGAAGCCCCTTGCGTACCGCACGAACATTACCTTACGGACGAAGAAATACCTGAAGTTGATTCCCAGGTCCACCCAGTGGTTTATTCCCTGCTCGAAAGGCAACTCAATCCCGAGCCCGACAGATATTCCCCCCGCCTCCACAGCGCCCCGGTTTGCGGCTTCCATGATTCCTGGACCGCCACCTGTGATGGTTGCGAAGTCGTTCTTTGAAATGAGTCGCCCTATCTCCATCGCCAGCTCGTAGTCGGGCGTCCCGGGCTTCGTCCGAGCCGAACCAAAGACCGCAACAGCGTTCGTGATGTCCCGTAGCGAGCCGAATCCTTCGACAAACTCAGCCTGGATGCGCATCACCCGCCAGGGGTCTTGGCTCCGTGACTGTAGGAGCGATTCGTCTGCCGTCTGCTCAGGTATCTGTCGCCCGCGGAGCACAACCGGTCCGCGTAGGTAGCTCTCTCTTCTGCCCATGGGTTCTTCCTTCAGTTGCTTTCAGCTGCTTACGGCGGCTTCGCCTTTGAACGCCTAGGTTCGAAGAGTACACCGTAAGCCATTCGCCTACCCTGAAGCTCTTCAGGGTGTCAAGGGAGCGCAAGACGGGTAGCTTTGAGTCGTGGGCAGCAACGACGCTGCCACGCTGCAGACCGAAGTCGCCGGAAAGATTTAGCGTAAGGAGACCCACGTGAGCTACAACCGCCAAGAAGTCCTCGACTGGATAAGCGACGATCCGGACGTAAACGATGCCAGGTACCTGAAGGAGCTGTTGACCCTTGCCGAAGACGGTGACACCGGTGCCGCGGCAGAACTTTCGAACCGGTTTAGCGGCATGCTGACGTTCGGGACTGCCGGGCTGCGCGGCGAGCTAGGAGCCGGCCCCAACCGAATGAACCGCGCGGTCGTGATCCGCGCTGCGGCGGGCCTGAGCGCGTTTCTTGCCGAGCAGCTCCCAGACGGTTTCACGGTCGTCATTGGACACGACGCGCGGCACGGCTCAAGGCAGTTCGCTCTGGACACGGCAGCGGTCGTTGAAGGCGCCGGCGGACACGCCAAGCTTTTCGACCATGCTCTGCCAACCCCTCTCACGGCCTTTGCCTTGAGGAAGCTTGGGGCAGATGCGGGCGTTGTGGTTACCGCGTCTCACAACCCGCCTGCCGACAACGGGTACAAGGTGTACCTGGGTGGAAACGTAGTCAAAGATTCAGGGCAGGGCGCTCAAATCGTAACTCCTTACGACGGCGCCATTCTTGAGAAAATCATGGCGGTCCCCTCGGTCGCTTCTGTCCCCAGGGCGAAGAGCGGGTGGGAAGAACTCGGGGACGAAATCGTCGCCTCTTACATTGACCGCCTTGCACAGATTGTGCCCGAGGGGCCGCGCGACCTGAAGATAGTGCATACCTCGATGCACGGGGTGGGCGGTGAAATCGCGCTCCGCGCTTTTGCTGCTACTGGTTTTGACGACGTCACGGTGGTGCCCGAGCAGCACGAACCCAACCCGGACTTCCCCACTGTTTCCTTCCCGAACCCTGAGGAGCCAGGAGCTTTGGACCTGGCAATGGCGCTTGCAAAGAAACTCAACGCCGACCTGATCCTGGCGAATGACCCGGACGCGGACCGTTCTTCGGCCGCAATCCCTGACCCCGCTAGCCCTAGCGGGTGGCGCCAGTTGACGGGTGATGAGATCGGGTCGCTGCTTGGCGCGCAGGCCGCGGAAGAACTAGCTGAGGGGATGGACCGTCAGGGAACGGGACCCAGCGACCCCCCAGCCTTTGCGAACTCAATAGTGTCCTCGCGTCTTCTTGGCAAGATCGCGGCTGCCTCAGGCATCGCACACAGGAACACGTTGACCGGCTTCAAGTGGATCAGCCGGGTCCCGGGCCTAGTCTACGGCTACGAAGAGGCAATCGGGTTTTGCGTCGACCCCCTGTACGTCCGCGACAAGGATGGGATCACGGCCTCAACAAAACTGGCTGCACTCGCTGCTGACCTGAAGGAGCAGGGACTGAGCCTCCAGAACAAGCTGGATGAGCTTGCGATTTCGTTTGGCCTGCACGCTACTGCACCCTTGACTATCCGCGTTGAAGACCTTTCGTTGATAGCGCGTGGCATGGAGAACTTGAGGCAGGCCCCACCGCAGGAGATTGCGGGCTCGCCCGTAGTTGAGTCGGCGGACCTTGCCGACGGGTTTGAGGGGCTCCCGCCCACCGATGGGCTGCTCTACAAGACCGCGGATGACGACCGCGTGATCGTGCGCCCCTCCGGCACTGAGCCGAAGCTCAAGTGCTACATCGAAGTCATCGTGCCCGTGAAGGACGAAGACGTGGCCGCCGCCCGCGCTCTGGCCGCCTCACGCCTTGAAACGATCCGAACCGACATGCGGGCCGCCGTCGGCATCTAACTCGCGTCCACGGGCGTCCCGTTTCGGCTGCGAGTTAGAGCCTGAAAACAGCATTATTTCAGGTCAACCGGGCTCTGACTCGCAGCCGAAACGAAC
>CAYFUU010000005.1:20613-41887 GCA_964346595.1 uncultured Actinomyces sp. | reverse complement strand
CGAAACGAACACGTCGCACCAGGACGGAACGGCGCCTGGTTAGGAATCCAAGCCCTCTAGGACGGCAGCGGTGCCGGAAAGACCCAGGCGGGAAGCGCCGGCGTCCACCATGGCACGGGCCGCTTCAGCGTCCCGGATGCCACCCGATGCTTTGACTCCCATGTCAGGGCCAACGGTTTCGCGCATCAACGCAACGTCGTGGGCGCTCGCTCCCCCTGCAGGGTGGAACCCGGTGGAAGTCTTCACAAAGTTCGCGTTCGCTTCCTTTGCTGCAATGCAGGTTGCCGTGATCTCCTCATCAGTCAGGGCAGCAGCCTCAATGATGACCTTGAGGACCGCGTCCGGGATGGCGTCACGGACCTCTTGAATCTCAGATTCAACGCCTTCCCAATCCCCCTCTTTGACGAGGGACAGGTTCACGACCATGTCAACTTCGTCGGCACCATCGGCAACAGCTTGCGCCGCCTCCGCGGCCTTTACGTTTGCCTTCACTGCACCTGAAGGGAACCCGACAACCGTTGCCACGTGAAGTGTCTCTGGGACATCCACGGGTAGCTGGGATGGGGAGACACAGACCGAGTACGCCCCGAGCGCCACAGCCTCATCAATGAGGGCCTGAACGTCCGCTGGAGTTGCTTCAGGTTTCAGCAGGGTGTGGTCTGTCATGCCTGCAATGTCGCTGCGTTCACTCATCATGATTCCTTCGTTGAAGTGGCGCCCACCCGACCCAAGATCAATTCCTGGACATCTGTGGGCCTGGTGTCGCTGATCTGAATGGCACCATCAAGAGCTTCTATGGCACGCGGGAAACGTTCCGGTGTCTCGGTGTGAAGTGTCAGGAGCGGATCTCCAACCTTCACCGGATCCCCCGGCTTCGCGTGGATCTCGATGCCCGCACCTTCCTGAACTGCTTCGCCCTGGCGGGCACGTCCAGCTCCAAGCCGCCAAGCCGAAACACCGACGCCCCAAGCATCCAGCTCGCTGAGGAACCCTGTTTCCTCAGCGACAATGGTCTCCTGGTACTTCGCCACCGGCAGAGGAGCAAACGGGTCGCCACCCTGGTCACTGATCATCTGGTTCCAGCGGTCCATCGCACGGCCATCCTGCAGGGCCGCGCGAACATCTTCGCCCTCCTTGCCAACCAGAGCCAGCATTTCTTCCGCCAGCTTCACCGTTAGGTCGACGACGTCGCTTGGTCCCCCGCCTGCAAGGACCTCCACGGATTCGCGTACCTCTAGCGCGTTTCCAACGGCCAGTCCAAGCGGGGTTGACATGTTGGTGAGGAGGGCTGACGTCTTAACACCGGCGTCTTCCCCCAGAGCAACCATGGTCTCCGCAAGTTCGCGCGCCTTATCAATGTTCTTCATGAAGGCACCCGAACCCACCTTCACGTCCAGCACCAGTGCCGAGGTCCCCTCTGCGATCTTCTTAGACATGATCGAAGAAGCAATGAGCGGGATCGTGTCAACGGTTGCGGTGACATCCCGCAGCGCGTACAACTTCTTGTCTGCGGGGGCGAGCCCGGAGGTAGCCGCACAAATGACGGCGCCAGGCCCGTCCTTCAGCATGTGGAAAATCTGTGAACTGGTGAGGTCGGGGTCCCACCCGGGGATGGATTCAAGCTTGTCGAGGGTGCCTCCCGTATGCCCAAGTCCGCGCCCCGACAGTTGCGGAACCGCGACGTCGAAGACTGCGACAAGGGGTGCTAGAGGCAACGTGATCTTGTCGCCGACCCCACCTGTGGAGTGCTTGTCAACGGTGGGCTTCCCTATGCCGGCAAAGCTGAGGCGTTCACCGGAGTGCATCATCGCCATGGTCCAGCGAACAATCTCTTGGCGGGTCATCCCGCGTAGGAAGATTGCCATGGCGAGGGCAGCCATCTGTTCGTCCGCGACCACCCCACGCGTGTAAGCGTCGATCACCCAGTCGATCATTGGACCTGGGATTTCCCCGCCGTCCCTCTTGATCCTGATTACGTCTACAACGTCAAACTGTTCTGCGTCCACCGTCACTCGCTTTCTGCTTCCCGAACGCGCTCCAGATCGGCTGGTCCGAAGCCGCCAGGAAGAACCTCCTCCATAGTCATCAGCCCACCGGGCATTTGGAGCTGTAGATCTGGGCCGCCGTGCTCCCACAGCAGCTGCCGGCACCTGCCGCAAGGCGAAGCCGGTTCCCCCAGTCCGTCAACGCAGGCAAACGCCACTAGCTTGCCACCACCCGTTCGCACCAAGTCAGACACTAGACCGCACTCCGCGCAGAGTGTGACACCGTAGCCGGCGTTCTCAACGTTGCATCCGCTCACGATCCGGCCGTCATCAACCAGGGCGGCAGCTCCAACCGGGAAGTTGGAGTAGGGCGCGTAGGCGTGTCCCATTGCCTCTACGGCTTCTTCGCGCAACTGCTCCCAGACTGCGTCATCAATTTCCTTAGGGCTCACGAAAGCCTCCTTAAGCCGGTCCCTACGGGTACGGTTTTCCTTCAGCGGCCGGCGGCCTCACTGCGCCGACGAAGCCTGCAACAGCGAAGATCGTGACCAGGTAGGGGATCATCAGCAGATATTCTGCGGGGATCCCGCCGCCCGTTGTCTGCATTGTGATGCCGAGGTTCGTTGAGAAACCAAACAGGAGGGCGGCCATTAGAGCCCCAACCGGGTTCCAACGCCCCAAGATCATCGCAGCAAGTGCAATGAACCCGTTGCCAGCAGCCATGTCCTTGGAGAACGTGAGGCCAAGCCCGACGGTGAAGAACGCGCCACCAAAGCCAGCCACAGCGCCACCCAGAAGCACGTTGTGCCAGCGGATCGAGTTCACTTTGATGCCCACCGTGTCGGCAGCCTGTGGCTTTTCACCGACTGCCCGCAAGCGCAGTCCCCAGCGGGTTGAGAACAACGCGAACTGCAGGATGATCACAGCGGCGTACATCATGTAGACCAAGACGGACTGCTTGAACAAGACGGGCCCAATGATGGGGATGTCCTGGAGGATTGGGATCCCGATCTCCGGGAGCTTCATGTTCCGGTTGAGTGTCGGGGAGTCCCTCAGCAGCGTCGAATAGAGGAATGAGGTCACCCCGAGCGCCAGCATGTTCAGGACAACGCCGACGACAATGTGGTCCGCGCGGTACTTGATGGTAAAGAGTGCAAGGAGTGCGCCGATCGCCGCGCCAGCGATGGGAGCGCCAATCAGCCCGAGCCAAGGACTACCAAACGCTGAGGCTGTGATCGCACCCGCGAACGCGCCAAACAGGAGCTGACCTTCAATCGCGATGTTGATGATGCCGGCGCGCTCGTTGATCACACCCGCAAGGGCACCGAACACCAGTGGTGTTGCGAAGCTTAGCCCGCCGGCAAGCAACGCCACGACGGGGATAGTGCCTTTGCCGCCGTGCACCATCCAGACAAGGAAGGCAAGCACGAAAGCTATACCAACCACGACCAGAACCCAAGTCGGAACTTTCTTTCGTCCAAGGGCAAGCACCCAGGCGTAAACGGTTGCCCCGACAGCGACAACGGCGAGCACCGAGATGGTCAGCGTGGATGGGGCGTTCCACGTGAAGTCAGGCAACCAAGCGGAGGCCTTGCGGAAAGAAATGACGGAGACCCCGCCGGCGGTGAAGGCCAGCACCACGATGACCAGCGTCAGGATGGCGGTGACGATCGGGTCCCTCCAAGAAATGGGGAGACGCACGCCTGCGATTTCTGCATCAGCAGTTTCTGTCGCTACTTGAGTGCTCATGCCTGGGCTCCTTCCACCGTCTTTGCCTTGGGCGTTTCGTCTTCCGCCTCTACCCTCTGGACGGTCGCTTCACGGAGCTGGCGACGGGCCCGCATGTGGCGTACAGCTTCGGAAGCTGCGATCATCAGAACGATGATCGCCTGAGTGATTTGCACGATCTCAACGGGGATGCCGGCCGAGGACTGCATCAACGCACCTCCCGCGTTCAACGCACCGAACAGCAATCCCGCGAAGAACACCCCAAGGGGCCTACTTCGACCAAGTAGCGCAACGGTGATCGCGTCGAAACCGATGGTCCCTGCCATCCCTGCAGTTAGCGCCTTTTCGGTCCCCAGAACTGGAGCGGTCGCGGCAAGGCCTGCTAGGGCACCCGAGATCACCATGGTCCACATGATTGTGGACTTCACGTTGATGCCCGCAGTTCGTGCTGCGTCCTGGTTGGCCCCTGCTGCCCGTAGCTCGAAGCCGAAAGTTGAGCGGTCCAGCAGCCACCAGACGAAGATGGTGGCCAGAATCGCCACGATTATCGAGAAGTTGAGTCGGAATCCGCTGCCGAGCAGCCTGGGGTATATTGAGCCGGCGTTCATGCTCTGGCTCTTCCCAGGGAACCCATCGCCGTGGAACAGTTTCAGGTTCAGCATCGCAGCTAAGAAGAACGCGGCAATCGAGTTCAGCATGATGGTCACGATGACCTCATTCGCCCCAAGCCTGGCGCGAAGGATGCCGGGTATCCAACCCCAGATGGCTCCCCCGATCAGCGCGCCAAGGACGGCTACCGTGATCCCAAGGCCGACCGGCAAGTCGAAGTAGAAGCCGATGAAACCACCGAAAAGACCGCCCATGATGAGCTGCCCTTGAACACCGATGTTGAACAGTCCGGCAGTGAAGGCGACAGCGACCGCAAGCCCGGCGATGATCAGTGGGGTCGCGCGAACAACCGTTTCGGTGAGCGGGCGGAACATCCCCGCGGGCGTTCTCTGGGTCCAGTCAAATATCGAGCCTCTCACCAAGGAGGTGAAGAACGAGGAGAAGGCTTTCCAGACAGCGGCGAAGAAATCGCCGGGTTGCGCGAAAAGGTAGCCGGCGGTGCGTTGGACGTCTGAGTCGAAAGCAACAACTATCAGTGCACCAAAGACAAGCGCCGCAAGGATAGCCATAGCGACGGTTGCGGCCGAAGGGCTGAAGAAAGTGTCAAGAATCCGGCGAACCCACTGCCTGGACTTATCCTTCCCTTCAACCGGATCCAATGTGGGGGGTTCGGGATCAAGAATCGCGGGGCCGGTGCTCACTTGCCACTCTCCTTAGCCTTCAAAGTAGGGGCTTCAACGCCCCCGGGAAGCTCTAGGTCGATGTCGATCGGGTCTTCACCGTCCGGGTAGTCAATCTGCCCAGGGAACCCCTGGTCGGCGCCGTCGTCGGTCGCAGCAATCGCTTCTTCGTACGGCACACCCGCCATCATCAGGCCAAGCACGTCTCTTGGGGTGGAGGGGGGAACGATGCCGACGACGCGACCGCGGTACATGACAGCGATGCGGTCTGCCAGCGCCACAACTTCATCAAGTTCGGTCGAGACGACCAGGACTGCGGCGCCCCCGTCCCGCTCTTCGACGATGCGTTTGTGGACGAACTCAATGGAGCCGACGTCCAGGCCTCTTGTTGGCTGGGCTGCAACCAGGACCTTGATTGGCCGGGACAGCTCCCGGGCTAGGATCGCTTTTTGTTGGTTGCCGCCTGACAGCGTTGAAATGGGGTCTTGGACCGAGGTGAGTCGAACGTCAAACTCCTTGGCCAGTTTCTTTGCGTTGGAGTCAACAATGGCGGGGTCCATGTTCACGCCCTTTGCGAAGGGCTTCTGGTCATAAATGTCCAGGATCATGTTCTCTGCTACAGAGAACGTTGCGATCATCCCGTCTTTCGCGCGGTCTTCAGGCACGTAGCCAAGTCCGCCGCGAAGCCTTTCTTTGATGCGCTCGTGGTCAATGGGTCGGCCCGCCATGGAGATGCGTCCCCCGTCGGGGGTCTCCAGGCCCAGGATCGCTTCGCAGAGTTCCGTTTGTCCGTTGCCTTGCACGCCAGCAACACAAAGGATTTCGCCGGCCTTCACGTCCATGTTTACCTGGTCCAAGAGCACCTGACCGTTCGCATCCACCAGGGAAACGTCGTCGAACTCCAGGACACTTTCACCGACCTTAGCTTCTGACTTTTCGACGCCAAGGTTCACTTCGCGGCCAACCATCATGGAGGCCAGGTCCTTTTCGCTGTCGCTTGGTTTAGCTTCCCCAACGACTCTGCCGCGCCGGATCACAGTGATCTTGTCAGCGATTGCGCGGATCTCCCGTAGTTTGTGGGTGATGAAAACGATGGAGGTCCCAGCATCGCGCAGCTGCCGCATGATCTCAATCAGTTCGTCCGTCTCTTGGGGCGTCAGAACCGCGGTCGGCTCGTCAAGGATCAGGACTTCGGCGTCCCTTGACATGGCCTTGATAATCTCAACTCTTTGTTGGGCTCCGACCGGCAGATCTTCGATAAGGGCGTTGGGGTTCAGGTCGAACCCGAACTTCTTAGACAGTTCGCGCACCCGCTCATCAGCAACCTTCTTGTTGATCACCCCACCGCTGGTCGGTTCGTACCCCAGGGAAACGGACTCGGCGACGGTGAAGACCGGAACCAACATGAAGTGCTGGTGCACCATCCCGATACCAGCGGCAACAGCCGCACCTGGCCCTGAGAACTTCACCGGGACGTCGTCAATCAGGATTTCGCCCGCGTCAGGCTGATAAAGGCCATAGAGGACGTTCATCAGGGTTGACTTGCCGGCACCATTTTCGCCGAGCAGTGCGTGGATCTGGCCGGGCTCAACAGTCAAAGAGATGTCGTCGTTTGCAACCAGGGAACCGAAGACCTTCGTGATCCCTTTAAGTTCGAGCTTCACATTTCGTCCTTCACATGCAGTTCGTCAGCATCTTTGCTTCTGCGCTGGACTCTCTAGTTTGGAGTTATCCCATCCTACCCTGCGCCTGTCCAGAGTGCTTTGGCGGAAAACAGAGCGGGGGAGCCCCTATGGAGCTCCCCCGGTCCGTTCACGACCTACACACCTTCTAACTAGGAGGGCGTGTTCTCGCTTTCCACCTTGATGGTGCCATCGATGATGGCTTCACGGAGGGCAGCGATTTCGGCGTCAAGATCTGCAGGGATCTTGTCTGCCCAGTCGTGCCACGGCGCGATGTTCACACCGTCATTTGCCAGAGTGCCGATGAAGGGGTCGTTCGTCCAAGCGTCGTCGACAACCATCTGGATGGTGTCGTAGACGGCCGCAGAGATCTCCTTCATGACCGAGGTCAGGATGACTTCAGCGGAGCCGGGCTCGGTGAGAACGCCGTCAGCGTCCACCCAGATGATGGCGGTGCCTTCGTGTTCCTTAGCAGCGGCCAGCGAGCCGAGGCCAACGGGGCCCGCGACAGGCATGACAATGTCAGCGCCCTGTTCGAACATTTGAACGGTGAACTCGCGGCCCTTCTGCTGGTTTTCGAAGTCACCAACAGCCATGCCAGTCTGGGTTGCCTTGTCCCAGCCAATCAGCTGAACGTCCGCCCCCTTGTCTTCGTTGTACTTCGCAATGCCATCCGCGTAGCCGTCAGCGAAGACTGCGGTCGAGGGGATCTGCATGCCCAGGTAGGTGCCTACCTTCCCGGTTTCGGACGTGGCGGCTGCTGCGTAGCCTGCCAAGTAAGCGGCCTCTGCGGTGTTGAAGAGCAGAGCGCGCGTGTTCTCAAGTGATGAGTCACCGATGGTCGAGTCAACCAAAGCGAACTTGACGTCCGGGTACTTCTCAGCCGCTTCGTTCATAGCCTGGTCCATCAGGAAGCCAACACCGATGATGACGTCACAGCCGCCCTGCACCATGTTCTCGATGTTCGGGGTGAAATCCTGGTCGTCTTTCGACTCGGCCTGCTTCACGGTCACGCCCAGTTCACTTTCGGCGCGCTTCAGGCCGTCGTGCCCCGACTGGTTGAACGACTTGTCGTCGAAGCCGCCCTGGTCAGAGACCATGCAAGCTACGACGTCAGACTTCGCTGATTCGCCCTTGCTTTCGCCGGACTCTTCCTTGTCAGTGTCGCCGGGGGCCTGGCCGCAAGCCACGAGCGCAAGCGCCACGGCGGCAGCAACTGCCCCAAAACGTAGAGAGTTTTTCAAATTTCCTCCTGGAGGGATTTCGCGCGAGCCCCTGTTGCGGGCTTGACCGGTCGGTCTTACCTAATGCTCGCGCCGCTTCCATGCTACTGAGACGGCTAAGGCTCGGGTGGAAGATGCTGGCATCGCGACGGAACCGCAACAATCCGCTTACGATCAGTTTGCAAACAGGCGTCACTACAGGTATTGGGGGAACCCGAAATCCTCTAGGGCGTCAACGCCCTCCTTGACGCGCTGAGCATGCTCTTTCGTTGTCACTAGCAATGCATCGGGGGTGTCGATGACCACCACCCCCGGAATCCCAACCACCACCGCAGCCTTCTCTGGCGGGACCTGCACCACCGAGCCGGGAGAATCGATGACTACGTGCTGTTTCGCCTGATCGGGGGGCCGTTCGGTCTCTGCGAGTGAGGCGAAGTCCCCCAGGTCGGTCCACTTTGACCCTTTCATGACTGTGGTGGCAACAAGCCCGCGCTGCGCCAGGGGCTCCGCCAGGGCGTGGTCGATGGAAATCCGTTCAAGCCGCGGCCAGTTTCTGGTTAGCACTTCCTGTTGCTCCAGGAATCGCCACGCGGTCACAACCTGGTTCAGTGCATCGTGCATCTGCGGATGAAGCTCAGCAAGCGCATCCATAACGGTTTTGGCTTGGAAAATGAACATGCCGGCATTCCACAGGCAGCCGTCCTCAATGAGAGCTTCCGCAACCTTTTCCGACGGCTTTTCTTCAAAGTTCTGGACGAGGAAAGCGCCGGGAGCAACCTCTTTGTCGGTCGCGTGGATGTAGCCATAGGCGGTGGAAGGGGCAGTGGGCTCAAGTCCTATGGTCGTCAGATACCCCTCCTCTGCCGCTCCGATGGCTCGATGGACGGCGTCGTGAAAAATGTGAGCCTCAGGGATCACGTGATCTGCCGCGAAAGAACCGATCAGCGCGTCGCTGCCGTACTTCTTACCCAGCAGGTAGGTCGCAAGCGCGATTGCTGGCATTGAGTCCCGGGGCGAGGGCTCCGCTATAACCGCGACTAAGAGTCCTTTGGGGAGCCGCCCAGATTCCAGGACTCGCTGCAACTGGTTTTGAACTGCTGAGAGGTGTCTCAGACCCGTCACGACCGTTACGGACTGTGAAACCCGGCCTAGGCGGAGCACAGTCTCTTGGAGCAGCGACCACCCCGACTTCGTGACATCCAAGAGGAACTTTGGGTGCCCCTGCCTTGAGATGGGCCAGAGCCTGGTGCCTGCACCTCCGGCAGGGACGATTGCGTGCAATTTCTTCATGACTCCCCCTGCGGCAACCCTATCCGGCACGAAGAGAGCCCGCACCATTCCTGGCGCGGGCTCTCTTAAGCTGCTTCTGTTTAGCTGTCTTCGTCCTCAGCCGAGGCGGCTTCCTCTTCAACCGCATCTTCAAGTGCCGCTGCCGCGTCCTCTTCGGTCTCAACAACGTTCTCTGTGATAGCAGTGACAGAGACGATGTCTCGATCGCCCTCAAGCAAAGCCTCGACACCCTCGGGAAGCGTCAGGTCCTCTACGCGGACCACAGCACCTTCATCCAGCCCCTCAACATCGACGTCAATGGTTTCCGGGATAGACACCGCAGGAGCGGAGATTAGTAGCGCAAATTCTTCCTGCTGCAGCTGGTTGCCGGGCATCGGTTCGCCGACGAGCAGGATCGGGACCTCAACCTCCACCTTTTCGTCGGCGCGAACAACCAGAAGGTCAACGTGCATGATGTCTCGGCGAACGGGGTGACGCTGAATGTTACGGACTAGCGCCAGCTGCTTCTTCTTCCCATAGTCAACATTCAAGACAGCGTTCGCGTTGTCTTTGACAATCAAAAAGACGTCGTGGCCTGGAAGGTCAAGGTGGACGGGATCGATTCCGTGCCCGTACATTACTGCGGGGACGTTGCCTGCGACGCGGCTCCGCCTTGAGGGGCCTTTACCGAATTCGGTACGTTCTACGCCCTTGATAGAAAGATCTGTTACTGCCATTGGTGTTACCTCTTCACGTTCTGCGGGCCAAGCCCGGTCCATCTTGCCTACCGGGCGCCGCAAGTCGCGGTAACCAACCACGTCGATCACGGAGCAGACTGCACTCCCTCGCCGGGGCAACACCGAAAGCATAGCGGCGCAACCTGAAAGCCAGCAGCTACTGGACTATTGCCTTGCTCACTGCCTAGGCGTCCCCGTCGAACATGGAGGTGACTGATCCGTCTTCGAAGACCTCGTGGATGCCGCGGGCTAGTAGTGGGGCAATGGGTAGCACGGTGAGCGCAGGGAACCGTTTGTCCTCCGGGATAGGCAGTGTGTCCGTGACGACAACTTCGACTGCGCCGCAGCCCGCGAGGCGCTCGGGCGCCGGGTCAGAAAGGACAGCGTGTGTCGCGGCGACCAGCACCGACTTTGCCCCTGCCTTGTAGAGGACCCGTACGGCTTCTGCGATGGTGCCGCCAGTGTCAATAAGGTCGTCTGTGATGACACAGTCCAGTCCAGACACGTCACCAACGACCCTGTTCGCAACGGCGCGGTTTGGCTTGGTGATGTCTCTGGTCTTGTGAACGAAGGCAAGCGGACAGTTCCCTAGCTTCGCCGCCCATTTCTCCGCAACGCGGATGCGGCCCGCGTCAGGCGAGACCACAGCTACGTTGCTGAGGTCAACGCGGGTCTTGACGTAGTCAACCAGGACAGGCATCGCCCAGAGGTGGTCGACTGGGCCGTCGAAAAACCCCTGTGCTTGGGCCGCGTGCAGGTCGACGCTCATGATGCGGTCGGCCCCTGCTGTTTTGTAGAGGTCCGCAGTGAGCCTGGCGGAGACAGGTTCGCGTCCCTTGTGTTTCTTGTCCTGGCGCGCGTAGGGGTAGAAAGGGGCTACGGCCGTGATCCGCTTCGCTGATGCACGCTTAGCCGCGTCGATCATGATCAGTTGCTCCATGAGCCACTTGTTCGTCGGGGCCGACATGGACTGCAGCAAGAAAACATCTGCTCCACGCACGGACTCATTGAAGCGGAAGTAGATCTCCCCATTCGCGAAGTCGTAAGCGGTAGTCGACATGACCTCAAGCCCAAGCTCAGCTGCGACGTCCTGTGCAAGCTTCGGGTAGGCGCGACCGCTGGCCAGTACTAAGCGTTTGTCGACAGCGGTGACTATTCCACTCAAGACAGATCCCTTCGGTCGACGAGCTAGCCGAGCAGCAACGACTCAACCTTAGCGGGATTCTGGGCTAGACAATGAACACCTGGACGTAAGTGGGGAAGGGGTCCGCTCCAGATGGAGCTCCGCCGCATGGACTCGAACCACGACTAAGGGCACCAAAAACCCCTGTGCTGCCATTACACCACGGCGGAAAAGCAACAGTCATTGTGCCACACTGGGGACGGAAAAAGCGAGCGACGAGAGGCAGTAATGGCATCTCCCCTACTGGTCGCAGAGGGCTTGCACCTGGAGTACCCAACCGAAGTCGTCTTTGATTCCTTATCCCTCGGGGTGGAGGAGGGCGACCGCGTCGGCATCGTAGGGGTCAACGGCGGCGGCAAAACAAGCTTGTTGCGCCTGCTCTCTGGAGAGCTCGAACCGCAGGCGGGCCGCGTGATCACGCGCGGTGGGCTGCGCCTGGGCATGCTCAGTCAGAGCGACCAGTTGGATCCGTCCAAAACAGTGGGCGAGAGTATTGTCGGGGTGACCCCGGAGCACCTTTGGGCGGGAGACCCAAGAACAAGGGACATCATCGCTGGGCTCGTCTCTGACCTGCCCTGGGACGGGAGAGTCTCCGAGTTGAGCGGTGGGGAACGCCGTCGGGTGGAACTTGCTGCGCTTCTTGTCGGGGACTGGGACTTGATCATCCTTGATGAGCCGACGAACCACCTGGACGTGGAGGGCATCTCCTGGTTGGCGCATCACCTGGGTGCCCGCTGGCCTAAGGGCCAAGGTGGCCTTTTGGTCGTCACGCATGACCGCTGGTTCCTGGATCAGGTTTGCAAGGAAACCTGGGAAGTCCACAACGGAAGTGTCGAGCCGTTCGAGGGCGGCTATGCCGCGTACGTCCTTCAACGCGTGGAACGGGACCGAATTGCTGCAGCTACTGAATCAAAGCGACAGAACCTTCTTCGTAAAGAGCTGGCGTGGCTACGACGAGGTCCGCCGGCAAGAACCAGCAAGCCACGGTTCCGGATAGAGGCCGCAAACGAACTGATCAGGGACGTGCCGCCCGCAAGAGATCCCATTGAACTGGAGCGCCTAGCAGTAGCACGCCTTGGCAAGGACGTGGTCGACCTTGAAGACGTGAGCGTTTCTTTCGGAGAGAGCCCGGTGCTTCAAGACGTCACCTGGCGGATAGCGCCCGGAGAGCGGACAGGGATCATCGGTGGGAACGGGACCGGGAAATCTACTCTGCTGAGCCTGATCGCAGGGACGCTACCTCCGACCAGCGGCCGCGTGAAGCAAGGGAAAACCGCGGAGATCGCGGTTCTGGACCAGCGCTTTTCCCAGCTGGAAGACATCGGGTCGGACCGGGTTAGGGACGTGCTGGCACGCACCAAAACAACCTTCCAGGTGGAAGGGAAGGAAATGACGCCAGCGCAGCTGCTGGAGCGCCTCGGCTTCTTGCGGGCTCACCTCTCAGCACGCGTCGGCGAACTTTCGGGCGGCCAGAAGCGAAGACTCCAGTTGCTTCTGGTGCTTCTGGCGCAACCGAACGTGATCTTGCTGGATGAGCCGACAAACGACGTAGACCACCAGATGCTCACCGCCATGGAAGACCTTTTGGACTCCTGGCCGGGAACGCTAATCGTGGTCTCTCATGACCGCTACCTGTTAGAGAGGGTCACAGACCAGCAGTACGCAATCCTTGACGGCAAGCTTCGTCACCTCCCCGGAGGGGTTGACGAGTACCTGAAACTGCGCGAAAAGGCTGAACTTGCAGAAAGGGAGCCGAAGACTTCGCCCAACGAAGAACCTGCCACAGTCGCACTTTCCGGCGCGGAACTGCACGCGGCCCGGAAAGAACTTTCCTCTGTCGAACGTAGGATCGCAAAGCTCGCCGGTGAAATAGACGCGTTGCACCAGAAGATGGCTCTTTGGGATCAGAGCGACTACGAAGGGCTCTCAGACTTGGCTGAGGGGCTCAAGACCCTTACCGAACAAAAGGAAGCTCTTGAGGACCGGTGGCTGGAGATTGGCGAGATTCTCAGCTAGCTACACCCGGCTACGGCCGTGTTGGCCTTAACATGTCAGCATGGATGACACCTTTCTAGAGACCGTCTACTCACTTGTGGCGTCAGGCTTCGAGATGCTCGGGGCCTTCGCAATGGTCATCGGCTTCGTCATTGCCGGGGTCCTTTCGGTTCGCGCCCTCCTGAGGGATGAGGGCGGCGCTGCAGCGTTCAAGGTCCTACGCGTCACGGTGGGCAGTGCCATCTTGCTGGGACTTGAGATCCTGGTTGCAGCGGATCTGGTGCGAACGATCACTTCCAAGCCCTCAATCGATGAAGCTCTAATCCTGGGCATGATCGTTGTCATCAGAACCATTCTTTCAATGTCGATTCAAATTGAGATCGAAGGCGTCCTGCCGTGGAAGAAAGCCTTGCTGACCAGCGGGGGGCACATGATCGGTGAGCTGATCCAAGAAGACCAGCAGAAGACAAAGGCCAACAGGGCGGCGCCGGAGCCAGGCGCTGGCGAGTTCTAGGCCCGCGAACCAGCGGGCGCGTTGGCCCAGCTGGGAAGGGCCCGCTCAATAGCTGCACCCCTTGAGGCACTCCACGTGACTGCCACAGAAGTTACGCCGGGAAGTTCAAGGTCCTCCACGGAGCGCGCGATCCTCAACGCGTCCTGCTGACTCGCGGCAAGCCCCACCACGGTTGGCCCGGCTCCAGATATTTCCCACTGCAGCGCGCCTGCGCCGCTCAGCGCTGCCCCAACCTCTGCAAGTTCCGGGCGAAGCGCCAGGACGGGCTCCTGCAAGTCGTTTTGGATCAGGCCTTCCAGCTGCTCTGGTCTTTCCAGGGCCGCGAAACGGTCCAAGACGTCCCCAGAGTAGCCCGGGGTGGCGACCGCCTTCTCCAACTCGTCAAACTTCTGGAAAACCCGCGGCGTTGATAGGCCTTCTCTAAAGAAAACCAAGACCCACCACAGGCTACGCGTGCTGGGCTTGCACGTTCCGTCGCTCAGCGCGGTGATGTGGTCCCCACGCCCCTCCCCTAGGCACATGCCGCCGGCGAGGCAAGCGGGGACGTCCGCACCCAGGGTTCTTCCGACCGCCATGAGTTCATCTGCTGATAGGCCCAGCCGGAGTTCTTGGTTGACAGCAACCAGTGTTGCGGCCGCGTCCGCACTGCCTCCAGCCATGCCGCCTGCGACCGGCAACACCTTGTGGATGGTGAGGCTGAGCGTCCCGTCGCCGCCAAGTGCCCGCGCGGCTTTGAACGCCAGGTTGTCGGAAGGAGACATTCCAGCGAACCTAGCGCTCGCCTTCCAGTCAAACTTCGGGGGGCTGTCCAGTGACGGCTCATAGACCAGGGTGGTGACGCGTGGGACGAGGAAGCGGGAACCCCGTCGCACGCGAGCGACGATATACTCCCGCAACCCCAAAGCGGCGAAGATGCTGGCGAGTCCGTGGTAGCCGTCAGAGCAAAGCGGGCCCACCTGGAGCGCAAGGTTGATTTTGCCGGGGGCCGACGCGATAGTCATAGTCTCTCTCCGATGCGAGTTTTGGCCTCAGCTAGGCGCATGAAGTCCTCTACGCTCAGGCGCTCTGGCCGCGAGGTGGGCTCGACCCCGGCCTCCTTCATTACTTCTACAGCCGCTGCTTCCCCCCCGAGCGCTTCGCGTAGCGAAGAGCGGATCATCTTGCGGCGTTGCAGGAACGCTGCGTCCACTAGATCGAACGTTGCTTCCCGCAGCTCGGGGGATCCCGGAGGAGCCTGGACCGCCAACTCGACCAACGCTGAGTCAACGTTGGGTTCCGGCCAAAAAACCTTGGGGCCGACTCGCCCCGCCATCCTGGCTTTTCCGTACCAGGCAAGCTTGACTGACGGTGAGCCGTAAGTGCGGCTACCAGGCGGAGCTACCAGCCGCTGCGCTACTTCCTTCTGCACCATGACGACCACCTGCTGGATTGAAGGGAACTCAGCGAGCACATGGAGTAGCACCGGAACAGAGACGTTGTACGGCAAGTTCGCAACGAGGGCGGAAGGCGCGGAGAGTTCCCCTGGAAGGAGGTCAAGCGCGTCCTGGTTCAGGACGACCAGGCTCGCAGCCCCCTGGGGAAGGTATTCGGTCACGGTCTGTTCGAGCGCGCCAGCTAGACGGGGATCAATCTCGACTGCCGTGACCGCTGCACCTGCCTCAAGCAGGGCCAGTGTTAGAGACCCGAGCCCCGGCCCAATCTCCAGAACCTGCTCGCCAGGGCGAACCCCTGCAAGAGCTGCAATGCGCCGTACGGTCCCCGCGTCATGGACAAAGTTCTGACCCAGCTTTTTGGTAGGACTCACTCCGAGACGCTCCGCGAGCTCCCGGATCTGCGCCGGCCCCAGTAGCCGACCGCCCCTACCAGTCATCGTTGTTTCCCGCCTGCTCGCCAGCGTTCTTAGTTCTCGGTTCAAGCTTACGCGGAGGCGGCAAAGACGGCCCTCCCAGGGAACGGAAGTGCCACTGACCGGGGCAAACGAAGGGTACGCGAGTGGAAGTGAAGAAACCCTGAGATTCAACTTGCGAAACATAAGTTAGTTTGGTTTACTAACCGCATAAGCCTCTTAGGAAGGGACGGCGATGACGCAACGGTCACCCCTGGGTTCGCCCCGCAACTACCTGGCCGGTAGGAAGACTGGGAGGGCGCTCCCAAGCGACGCGCGCGAGCACAACCGGTCGCTGGTCACGCGCGTCCTGTACCACAACGGCCCAATGTCTCGCGCTGAGCTATCGCGCACCACGGGACTCGCGAAAGTCACGATTTCTGATCTTATCGCGCAACTGCTGGAAGCGGGGTACGTTGAGGAACTCGGCTTACAAGAAGTCTCAGGGCCCGGCAAACCCGCAATTCTGGTTGACCTTGCACGCGACTCCTTCCTTGTGGTTGCCGCAGACCTGTCCAGTCACACGCACTTCAGTGGCGCCCTCCTCAACCTTGACGCAGAGGTCAAGGTGCGCGCCCAGGTGGCAAGGTCCTCCCAGACCGGTGAAGAAGCCCTAGAGCTCCTCTTCGGGCTGCTGGATTCGCTGGTTGAGCAAGCCGAAAAACCCATCTTGGGGATAGGGATCGGAACCCCGGGCATTGTGACAGCGGACGGAACCGTAAAGCTCGCCCAAAACCTGCGCTGGAGCGACTTGGACTTGCGGAAGAAGGTGCAAGACCGTTTCAACCTTCCCGTCGTCGTCGGCAACGACGCGAACCTCTCCGCTCTGGGTGAACGGCTCTACGGGGACGCTACCGATGATTTCATCCTGGTCACGATCGGCCACGGCATCGGCGCAGGCGTCATCCTTGGGGGGAACCTGATCCGCGGCGCGCAGGACTCAGTAGGCGAACTCGGTGTAGTCATCGTTGGCACCACGGGTGGTTTTGACTCAAAATACAACCCGGACTACACACTCGAGAACCACCTCTCTGTCCCGGCGATAGAAAAGGAGTTCGCTGGCAAAGATGAGGCTGAGCGCCAGCAAGTCCTGCTGGGCGCAGCGTCACGCCTAGGTGTGGCCCTCGCTCCACTGGTCGCCACCCTTGACCTCTCAGAGATCATCCTCGACGGCCCCTCCGACGTCGTAAACGACACCCTGACCGTGCGAACCCGCGACGTTGTGTTGCAAAGGGTTTTGCCCGGTACCCATGAAGACCTCCTGGTCCGAACCAGCTCTAGAGACGGCGACGCCGTCCTTTTAGGCTGCGTGGCCCAGGTGTTAGCCACGTTGCTTGGGGTTTCCTAGAGCCTCAAGCAACGGCGGTCCCGAAAAAGAATGAAAGGAAACACAATGAAGAGGAAGCTAGCCACTATTGGCGCTGCTTTCGCTGTGTCAGCGCTCGCGCTGGCTGGCTGCTCGTCCGGTTCTCCGGAGGCCGAGGACGGCACTGATCTCCCCGATGACAGTGCAACCGAAGTCGAAGACAACGACGGCAAGTCCATCCGCCTTTGGCTGATCGGCGGGGACACCCCCGATGAACTGCGCGACTGGCTTGTCGACGAGTTTGAGGCAAAGACCGGCGCTGAGCTGAAGATCGAAGAGCAGACCTGGGGGGACATCGTCACCAAGCTGACCACCTCCATGCCCGACCCGGCGCAGACCCCGGACGTAACGGAAATTGGTAACACCCAGTCCCCGACGTTCACCAACATTGGTGCGTTCCTGGAGATCGACGACGAACTCTACAAGGAGCTCGGTGGAGATGACCTTCTTCAGTCGTTCGTGAAGGTTGGCGAAGTCGACGGCAAGAAGTACACGCTCCCCTACTACTTCGGCTCACGCTACGCGTTCTACCGCAAGGACATCTGGGCAGCGGCTGGCCAGGAAGTCCCGAAGACTCTGGACGAGTTCAACAACTCCGTTGTTGAGATCACCGCCGACAACCCCGACCACATTGCTGACTTCTCAGGCTTCTTCCTTGGTGGTCAGGACTGGCGCAACGGGATCTCTTGGATCTTTGCCAACGGCGGCGAAATCGCCGTTGAAAAGGATGGCAAGTGGGAAGCAACTCTGGACTCTGCTGACACCGTGAAGGGCCTGGAACAGCTGCAGAACATCTACCAGAACGCCTCTAAGGCTCCTAAGGACCAGAAGGACGAAGCTCCCTGGACCTTCATCAACGACACTGACGTTGAAGCAGGCGACGAAGGCGAAGACGACAAGGAGATTTCCCTGTCGGCAGCGACCATCATGGCTCCGGGCTGGGCCCACTGGTCTATTGGCGACGCAGTCGAAAACGACGAAGGCGACATTGTTCGCGAGTGGAACGACGAAATCTTCGGTGTCTTCGCTCTGCCCGGCAACGATGGCAAGCCCGCACCGGTCTTCGCTGGCGGCTCCAACATCGGCATCTCTGCTGCAACGCAGGAACCCGAGCTCGCCAAGGACCTGATGCGTCTCATCTTCTCGGAAGACTTCCAGAAGATGCTGGGCGAGAACGGCCTGGGCCCTGCAAACCAGAAGTACGTCTCCTCCCTTGGTGACGACATCTTCGCGCAGGCCCTCATCGAATCCGCATCGAACTCCAAGCTCACCCCTGCAGCACCGGGTTGGGCCGCAGTCGAAGCAGCCGGCGTCATGGAAGAGTTCTTCTCCAAGATCAAGGATGCCGACGACCTCGAGGCTCTCGGTAAGGAATACAACGAAATCATGAACCCGCTACTGAACGACTAGTAGCACTCACCAGATCGTGGAGGGGGTGACCCCGCAGGTCATCCCCTCCATTTTCTTCACCCAAAACCCCCTGCCTTGGTCGCTTCGCGCCCAAAATCCAAAGGAATCCCGTGACCACCACCGAAATAGTCGACGTCACAGACCCGGACGACGTTGCTCCGGCTGAGGTGACAAAGAAGGACCTGGAAGGGTCCAAGAAGAGCAGAACGGGGAAACTAGCTCCCTACCTGCTGATACTTCCCGCCATAGCGATCATCCTGCTAGCACTGGGCTACCCCATCTTCTGGCAGCTCAAAACATCCATGCAGCACTTCGGCCTAGCCCAGCAGTTTGGGCAGCCCGCCGAATGGGTATGGTTCGAAAACTACATCACCCTCTTCTCTGACTCCTACATGTGGGCTGTTGTCGCCCGCTCCATCGCTTTCTGTTTGATTGTTGCTTCGCTGACAATGATCGTCGGTGTGCTGATCGCACTCCTGATGAAAGCCGCACCAAACGGCATCAGACTGTTCATCTCAATCGCTCTACTACTCGCGTGGGCCATGCCCGTTGTCGCGGCCATGACCATTTGGACCTGGCTCTTTGACTGGCACCGGGGTGTCATCAACTACATCCTGGTGTCGCTAGGGTTCGACCAGTTCTCCTCGCACAACTGGCTCGCCACCCCACTGTCCTTCTTCCTGGTTGCAGGCATCATCGTTCTTTGGATGTCCGTGCCCTTCGTAGCCTTCTCTGTCTACGCCGGACTCACGCAGATTTCCGACGAAGTCCTAGAAGCATCCGCACTTGACGGCGCAACCCCCAGCCAGCAGTTGCGACTGATCATCATGCCAATGATCAAACCGGTCTTGGGAATCGTGTTCCTGCTACAGATCATTTGGGACCTGCGGGTTTTCACGCAGATCAAGCTGCTGCAGGACCAGGGCTCTATCGCTTCTGAAACGAACCTTTTGGGCACTTACATTTACCAGTTGGGGGTTGGTCGCGGTGACTTCGCGATGGCCTCTGCAGTCTCTGTGTTCGTGCTTGTCTTGACCATCGTCCTCTCCTGGGCGTACGTCCGAAACCTCATGAAGGAGGACGACTAATGAGTGCTGCAACGCTCACTGAAGCACCCAAGAGTGCAATGCCGATGAAAACCCACAAGCGCGACAAGCTAAAGCCACGAAAGTTCTTCATGGGACTGCTCGGGTTCGTTGTCGCCGTTATCTGGGCCTTCCCCGTCTACTGGATGATCAACTCCTCGTTGCTCTCCAACGTTGTCCTGGAACAGAAGACCCCCACCTGGATCCCGCTCGGTGGCTCGTTTAGGAACTTCAGCAAGATCTTCGCGTCGGGCACGTTCTTCAACTCCCTGAAGATGAGCCTCATCATTGCGGTAGTCACCGTGTTCTTCGCACTCATTTTCGCCTTCCTGGCGGCGCTAGCCATCTCCAGGTTCCGGTTCAAGGGACGCAGAAGCTTCGTGCTCGCTGTGTTGCTGATTCAAATGCTCCCTGCAGAAGGCCTGTTCATTGCCCAGTACAAGCTGATGGGCTCACTGAACCTTCTGAACTCCATTGCAGGCATCTCCATCATCTACATCGCAGCGGTGGTCCCCTTCACGATTTGGATGCTCCGAGGCTTCGTAGCAGGGATCCCAGTTGACTTGGAGGAAGCTGCGATGGTTGATGGCCTCAGCCGAACCCAAGCGTTCTTGAGAATCACCTTCCCGCTCCTTGCCCCGGGGCTAGTTGCGTCTGGTGTTTACGCATTCCTGCAAGCCTGGAACGAGTTCACAGTTGCGCTTGTAATCCTGCAAGACCCAGCGAAGGAAACTCTTCCGCTATGGCTGCGGGGATTCATCCAACAGTCCTCCTCCCGCGCTATCGACTGGGGCGAGGTCATGGCAGCCTCCACGCTTGTCGCAGTGCCGGTGATCATCTTCTTCATGTTTGTCCAAGGGCGAATGACGTCCGGACTCGTCTCCGGCGCCGTCAAAGGCTAGACGCTACCGCAGGACGAAAGTCTTCCAATGGACACCCTCGCTCACACCCCCACCTCCGCTACCGCTCCTCAGCAAGGTTCCCGTGCTGGGAGCGGGGGCCCCACGACGGGCCCGCACCACCTCTCTGCTGGCCTGGACATAGGGGGAACGAAAGTAGAGGGCGTCCTCTTGGATGCTGAAGGAAAAATCTTGGCTTCGGAAACGCGCCCAACAATCCGAGGCCCAGAAGGGGTTGCCGACACTGCGCTTGCGGTGCTCGCTTCAATGTTGTCCAGCATCGAAGCGACGCACAAGCATTGCGCTGGGATCGGTGTCGGCATCCCCGGACTTATCGACACCTCAACCGGAACGGTGCGAAACGCGGTGAACCTGGACGTGGAAGAGCTCCCGCTAGGTCAGATCCTGGAATCCGCGACGCTGCTTCCGTCCACGATCGACAATGACGTGAACGTCGCAGCCCTCGGGGCGGTCCACGCGCTCGGTGTCGACGGTCGGGCTGTCTACCTCAACATTGGAACTGGGATGGCGGCAGCACTGGTGTCAAACGGGCACCTCTGTCAAGGGGCTACAGGCGCAGCCGGAGAGATCGGGCACCTCCCCGTCAACCCAGCAGGAAGACCTTGCAAATGCGGTCAGGTAGGCTGCATCGAAACCATGGCGTCTGGCGGGGCAATCGCAGAACTCTGGCCGTCCTCTGAGTTGCACCCATCAGATGCACTGCTCGCGGCCGCGGAGCTAGGTGATCCTGAAGCGACCCAAATCTTTGGCGGCGTTGCGGACGGCATCGCACAGGCGATCCGCGTGATTTTTCTGACTTACGACCCTGATTTGGTGATCCTTGGCGGAGGATTGCGTCGCCTAGGCGGCCCCCTTTTTGACCGGATCGCTCAAACAATCGCGGGGTGGGAAGAATCCTCGCCCTTCATCAGCTCCCTAAAAATGTGGGAGAGAACGCAGGTGCTCCCAGACCGGATCGCAGCAGGAGCCGTTGGCGCCGCACTGATGAGCCGCTCCTGACCTA
>CAYFUU010000005.1:0-20513 GCA_964346595.1 uncultured Actinomyces sp. | reverse complement strand
GACCGGATCGCAGCAGGAGCCGTTGGCGCCGCACTGATGAGCCGCTCCTGACCTACCAGGTGCCGTACACCTCCCTTGAGTTTTCCATCAGGATCTCAGCCGCCTCTTCCGCATCCACTCCCCACAGGTCCGCCATCGCCCGCACCGTGTGCGTCATGACGTACGAGGCGTTAGGAGAGCCACGCCACGGGACCGGAGTCAGGTAGGGAGCGTCCGTTTCTACCAGTACCAGCTCCCTGGGCATCGCCAAGAAAGCATCTCTCAAGTGAGCGTTTGCGGGGTAGGTCAGCGGACCTGAAAAAGAGGCGTACCAGCCGCGGTCGGCGAGGTGGCGTGCCATGTCCGCATCACCTGAGAAGCTGTGAAACACAATGTCTTGGCTACGGGATGCCGCCCGCCTAAGCACTTTCAGGGTGTCATCGTGAGCTTCCCTGTCGTGAATCTGTAGCGGCAATCCGTGCGCTCTAGCTAGTTCCAGATGAATCTCAAAGGACTCGGCCTGGGCTTCACGTCCGGGCTCACCGGTTCGGTAGTAGTCCAGCCCTGTCTCCCCTACCGCCACCACCTTTGGGTCGTTGAGTTTTTCGGAGAGCTGCTCAAGCGCCACCACCAGAGGCACGTGATGGTCTTCTTGGACATGCTTAAAACCATCGGGTGACGTCTCCGTGAAACCAGCGTGCAGCGCCGCTTCATTCGGGTGGATCGCAAGGGCTGCCCGCACAGGAGATTCCCTATGCGCAAGCTCGATGTTCGGCTCGAAGTCGGGGAGCGCGCACGCGACAGAGATCATTCGACTGACCCCCACCTCGCCAGCAAGAGCAAGCTGCTCCGCGAGCGGCATCTGGTAGCCGTCAGCCTTGGGGATTTCGCCGGGGTGGAGCGGCAGGTGCGTGTGGTTGTCCATAACTTCTGCCCCAAGCGGAAGGTCAGGGGCGGGCCACTGCCTCTTCTTCTTCGCCAACGATGCGTCCTATTCCCACTCGATGGTCCCCGGCGGTTTCGGTGTGACGTCAAGGACGACCCTGTTCACGCCCTCGACTTCGCCCGTGATCCTGTTAGAAATGAGCGACACCAGGTCGTATGGCAGCGGATACCACTCTGCACTCATGGCATCCTCACTGCGGATTGGCCGTAGCACAATCGGGTGGCCGTACGTGCGTTCTTCGTCGGTGACTCCGGTTGAGCGGACGTCTGCCAGCAGGACCACAGGGAACTGCCAGATGTCGTTGTTCAGCCCCGCTGCCTCTGTTTCTTCCCGGACGATCTTGTCGGCGGCCCGGAGCATCTCAAGATTTTCGGGGGTGAGTTCCCCGACCACGCGAACCCCAAGTCCAGGTCCTGGGAACGGGTGGCGCTCAACGATTGAATTGGGGACGCCAACAAGCCTCCCAAGCGCGCGGACCTCATCCTTGAACAGGTCGCGTAGCGGCTCGACTAGTTCAAACTGGAGATCATCGGGGAGTCCACCAACGTTGTGGTGGCTCTTCACGTTCGCCCCACCGACACCCGATTCGATCACGTCAGGGTAGACGGTGCCCTGCGCAAGGAAGTCAACTGTTGCGCCTTCGCGAGTCGCTTCGGCCATGAGGTCTGCCGCGGCCTCTTCAAAAACACGGATGAACTCTGTCCCGATGATCTTACGTTTCGTTTCAGGGTCCGTTACGCCCTTCAGAGCGCTCAGGAACCGTTCTACCGCATCGATCGTGATCAGACGTATCCCCAGTGTCTGAGCGTAGTCACGCTCAATCTGTTCCCGCTCGCCACTTCGTAGCAGCCCATGGTCAACGAAAACGCAGGTCAGCTGGTCCCCTACTGCTTCATGCACCAACGCGGCAGTAACCGAAGAATCAACGCCACCAGATAGCGCCGCGATCACCCGCCCGTCACCGACTTGGTCACGAATGTCCTGTACGAGGTCGGACCGAACCTGCTCCAGGTCCCACGGCGCAGCTTCGGGGAGTCCCTTAGCAAGCTGCACTGCCTCTTCAACCCGTTCCAGGGCCTCCGCAGCAGGCAAAGACAAGAGCGGAACCCCCAAGTCTGCTGCCATGCCGGCTAAATCACCGAAGTCACTGTCCCCGACAGTCACGATGGCTGCGGGCGGAGTTTCCTGCAGCTTTGACGCGTCAAGATCTCCAGCGACCTCGGTATAGATCCCCGCGTCCCGAACTCTTCTTGCAACAAGCTGAGCGTGGGGGCTGCCAAGATCGACTACTAAGACAGGTGCTTTCTGTTCACTGTTCACGCCCCTCAGCCTACCCTCAGCTCTTTTGCCAAGACTCCCAAAGCGACGCGTATTCTCCGCCATGGTGAACTAGCTCCGTGTGACTCCCAAGCTCTGCTACCCTCCCGTCAATCATTACCGCGACCCGGTCGGCATCTTCCGCGGTGTGCAACCGGTGCGCAATCGCAACGACGGTGCGCCCATCGAGCACCTTCGACAGCGAACGCTCCAGGGAACGAGCTGCGCTGGGGTCCATGAGGGAGGTGGCCTCATCTAGAACCAGGGTGTGCGGGTCCATCAAGACGATCCGGGCCAAAGCGAGTTGTTGCGCCTCTGCCGGGCTGAGGCTGAGGCCCCCTGCCCCCACTTCCCGATCCAGGCCTTCCTCTAGCGCTTCGACCCATGACGCAGCTCCGACAGCTCGGAGTGCCTCCCACATCTCTGACTCGGTGGCATCTTCCTTCGCGAGACGAAGATTGTCGGCGATGGTGCCCACAAACACGTGGTGTTCTTGAGACACCAGGACCACCTGCCGCTGCAATTCAGCTTCTTCCAGGTCCACCAGGTTCACGCCCCCGACCGTGACGCTGCCACCGTTCGGCGGGTGGATCCCAGCGATCATTCGCCCGAACGTTGATTTGCCCGCACCCGAAGGGCCCACTATCGCAAGGGTTTCACCCGGGATGAGGTCCAGGCTGACACCGTGAAGCACGTCTTTGCCCTCACGGTACGCGTATCGAACCTGATCGGCGACAACGTGGGTGGACTGTGGAACCTCACCCGTCGGTTGCCGGTCGCCTTCAACTAGTCCGACCCCGAAGATGCGGGCAAGCGCGGCTTGCGCCGACTGCATGTGGTCGATCCAGAAAGTGAAGTTCCAGATGGGCCCGCGGATCTGAAGCGCGTACAGCGCAACCCCAACCACTTGTCCATCGGTGACCCAATCAATGCTCATGAGGTAAGCCCCGGCGACCATGACAACCGCTACGGGAAGCTGAACCGCCAGCTCAATGCCGAACATCAGGAAGGAGCGCTGCCAAGCGGTGTAGCGTTCCAGCCGCCAGCCTTCCCGCACGGCCTCGTCCAATCGCCGGTTGCGAAGAGCCCCTAGACCCAGAGCATCAACGGTTTCCGCATTCTCAATGGTCTCAGTGATGACGCCGGAAATGCGTGCCCAAGCGCTAGCCTGCGCACGGTAGGCGGGGATGGTTCGCGGCAGATACCAGCGCATCACCAGGTGGACCGGCAAGTACGGCAGGAACATCGCAAGCGCCAAAAGAGGCGACATTAGAAAGGCCGCCACGACGGTGACAACAATCGTAGTTGTGAGCACCATGATCGCGGAGAGCCCGTTACGGATCATGAACTGAACCTGTTCGACGTCCCTGGTGGTTCTCCCCAAAAGGTCGCCGGTCCCGGCTTCTTCCACGGTCGACAAGGGCAGGTTCGTAACAGAATGCACTAGGGACTCGCGGAGCTGCGCGAAAATGCGCTCGCCCATGATCTTGGAAAAGTACTCGGCAAAGTAAGCAAGGATGGCGCCCACTGCAACAAGTGCGAGCGCAACACCAATGAGGGTGGCGATGGTTTTCGCGTCGGTGCCAGCGCTGATTTGGTTAAGTGCGTAGTTGACTATCCAAGGGATCCCCGCGCCCGTGAGGGCCGCGCCCAGCTGAAGAGCGACAACAACAAACACGATGCGTTTGTGGTCGCCAACTAGCTTTGCAAGCGCTTTCAGAATCTGGCGTGAGCTAGCTACGGGCAGCTTCATCTGTTTCACCCGCCTCTCTTGCGATGGTCCGTCTGTAGAGGAGTGCTCCGGGGTCTCCGTCCGCGGCAGCGGCCTTCAGTTCCCCGTGAGTTCCGCGGGCGACTTCAGCGCCGGTGTCGTCGACGACTACGATTTCGTCGCACTTTTCTAGCCAGAGGGGCGAGGCAGAAACAATGAGCGTTGTTTTCCCTTGGCGCTCGGCTCGAAGTCTGGAAGCAATGCGCTCTTCAGTGTGAGAGTCGACAGCTGAAGTCGGTTCAACCGCAATGAGGACCGGGGCGTCGGCGTAGATGGCGCGAGCCAAAGCGACCCTTTGTCGCTGACCACCGGATAGGTTCCTTCCCCTCTCCGTCAGCCAGCCCGCCATGCGCCCTTCAAGGGAGTCGAGCACGTCGGCAGCGTCCGCAACGTACATTGCCTGCTCCAGGCGGGGGTCATCCGGGACCCGGTCCGCGCGGAACAGGGAGCCCTCGGACCTGGCCGCCTCCTCCAAGTGTTCGCGGTAAACAAGCTCTGTGGTTCCCCTGGGGCTGGGATCCGCGGCAGCTCTTCCCCGCAAGGCGGCATGGAGCGTCCCACGGAAAAGCTGAGCGTCGGCTTCGGAAAGAAGGATTCCCTCTCTCACTGTTTGCAAAGGGAAATCCCGAAGATCGGATTCACCGAGCTGCACTTCGTCGCGGTCGTCGATGCGTGCCAGGCGTCGAGCGATAGCGGAAGAGATGTCCGGAGACGGGGCGACCAGTGCAGTGAGCTTGCCGTGCCCCACTCGGATCCCCGAAGCCACGTCAGTTAGGTCCTGGCCCGCGAAATCTGGCGAAGCGTCTGGGAACGGGGGGTCCGTGACTCCTACCGCCGGTTCAAGAGCGTTAAACTCCGCCAGCTTCTTGACCCCAACCCAAGCGCGTGTCCCGATCTGCGCAGCCCAGGCTGCGACGTTGATTGGATTGGCCAGGAAAGCCGTCAGCCCCACGAAGGTCAGCAGCTCTCCGGGGGTCATTTGGCCTTCGAAAACCAGCATCGAGCCGAAGCCAGCAACCACGGCAACGAAGAGCATCGGCACTGAAGAACGCATGACCGCAAGCAGTGCCTGGTCGCTCGCAACCTTGATGGCGGCAGTCCGTACTCGCGTGGACTGCTCCTGGTAGCGCTTGTTGTAGTAGTCCTCCCCTCCGATGCCTCGCAAGACTCGAAGTCCCGTCACAGCATCGGTGGAGATAGTCGTGAGTTTCCCCTGCTCTTCGCGCTGGTGAGCAAGCTTCCGTTGGATCGGCTTCGCAAGGGCTGCCACCCCCAAAACGGTGAGAGGGAAACCGATCACAATCACAAGACCCAGCGGGACCGACATCGAAAGCAACATGGCAGCAACGACCAGGAAGGAAATCAGTGCAGCGATCACCTCAGCCGTGAAGACGACGAAGGAGCCAACGTGGTCTGAGTCGTTCAAGAGTGCAGTGACCACGTCACCCGCAGGTTTTTCTTGCTTCGCAGCCCGACCCGCGCGGGCCACCCTATGGGAGACGCTTCTGGCGGGGTTCAAAGCTCCGCGCATCCACGAAGTGATTTCCGTCAGTTGGTTCAGCCCGTTAGTCAGCGTCAGCACCAAAACCAACGCCACGAACACACCGACCCAACGCCAAACCGGTGCACTGAGCCCAGAGTCGATTCCCGCGTCGACGCCGCGGCCGATCACAACGGAGAGCATCGCACCCGAGACGAAGTTAACGGTCAACAAGACTGCTTGCAGGATCACTGAGCCTCTTGTTGACTTCAAGACCCCAAGTAGGAAAGCTGCAGGCCGGTCGTCGAAGGAAATCGTGGCGCCAGCAGGGGCCTTCAGGGCTGCTGGCCAACGCCTAGGGGTTTTGCCGAGAGGTGGCAAGGTAGTGCCAAGGTCGGCGCTACGCCCGCGCAGGAAAGCAAGGGTTTCCTGCGCAGCATACTCGGGGTGACTGGAAGTTGTTTTACTCAAAACGCCTCTAAAGTTCAGGGTTCTATCAGTGGTTGCTTCGCGTAGGCGGCTACTACCCTTTTTGAGACATGCGACTACGCTACCACCCAAAGAATCCTCTAATCCTCATCAGACCTAGCTCTTCCCCATTTGTGCACTAGCCCTCTCAGATACCATTGAGGTGTCTTCCAAAATCAGAGGGCGCAGGCCCGCGGCAGAACGGACTCTTTGTGTCGTACCGACTAATGGTGGTAGGCGCCGATGCCTCCCCAGTTTTTGACAGCATTTACCAAGACATGGAAACCGGGCTCACCGAAACCTTTGCGGCCCAGTCACTGCAGGCCATGGACGTTTCCAGCAGCGTGAGCGCACCCCAGCTGCTGAAGAACCCGGACGGTGCCCGGACGGAAGCGGCAATCTCAATCCGCTCCGCCGTTGAAACCATGGTGCTCGTGAAGGGATTCGCAGCCAGCCCTGCTCCCTCTTTCGACCTGCTCGGCTGGAACCTTGCACTCGCAGCAGATGCAGGTTTAGCTGTGGTCTACACCCTGGACGCAGCAGGACTCGCCCCCGAACTGATCGAAGCCGACCTTGCTTCGTTCACCCGCCGCGCAGAAGCTGCTCACGCGAGCGTGGCCGGGGCGGTACTGGCAGGCGTCCCGTCCGTGAACGTGTCTTCCGACATTCCAGTGATGACGCAGCCCCTTTCTAAAGAAGACCTAGAGGTGTTGGTCGGCACCGACGCCACGGCGATCACGCCCCTGGCCTTCAAGGTGGACCTGCTGACTAGAGCGGGAAAGAACCCGCAGCGGATTGTGCTCCCGGAGGGCACCACCCCCAGAATCTTGAAGGCAACCGAAGAACTCCTTGAACGCGGCGTCGCTGAGATCACGCTGATCGGGGATGAGGAGGACGTTAAGGCTGCGGCTGATGAAGCGGGCGCGAACATCGAAGGCGCAAAGATCATCTCAACCAGCGACCCTGTTGCGGCGAAGTACGCGGAAGAACTTTTCCGTCTTCGCGCTCACAAGGGCGTGACGGAAGAACAGGCTCGGCAGATGGTCAGCCAGCCCACGTACTTCGGAGTCATGATGGTTCAAATGGGGGATGCAGACGGCATGGTCTCCGGGTCGACCCACACCACGGCAGACACTGTTCGCCCAGCACTCCAAATCATCAAGACAGCCCCGGGCACCTCGCTTGTCTCCTCTTGCTTCCTGATGCTGATGCCAAAGGAAGCTATGGTGCTGGCTGACTGCGCAGTGGTTATTTCCCCAACCAGCGAACAGATGGCGCAGATCGCGCTCACCAGCGCGACCACTGCCCGCCAGTTTGGTCTTGACCCCAGGGTCGCTATGCTCAGCTACTCCACGGGTGCTTCGGGAGCGGGAGACACCGTTGACAAGGTTGCGGCTGCCGTAGAAGACGTGAAGAAGCAGGCACCTGAACTGCCACTGGAAGGGCCGATCCAATACGACGCAGCAGTCGACCCAGAGGTGGCTTTGCAGAAAGCCCCCGATTCTTCCGTTGCAGGGACCGCGAACGTCCTGGTTTTCCCCAGCCTTGACGCGGGCAACATCGCGTACAAGGCGATCCAACGTTCCTCCGGCGCCGTCGCGATTGGGCCTATTCTCCAAGGCCTAAAGAAACCGGTGAACGACCTGTCTCGGGGCGCCTCTGTCGAAGACATTGTGAGCACCGTAGCGATCACCGCAATCCAGGCGGCGGACGCCTAATGGCACGGACAGTCCTGGTCCTGAACTCCGGATCCTCTTCCATCAAGTACCAGCTAGTTGATCCCGGGACGGGGCACAACCTTGCCTCGGGAATCGTAGAGCGCATAGGTGAGCCCATGGGGCACATCCACCACCGGTACTCGGTAAAAGAAGTTGATGTGAACGAGCCCATTCCGAATCACGAAGCGGGCTTGAGAATGGTCCTTGACCTCTTTGAAGAGGTCGGACCGCCGCTTGAAGAAGCTGGGATCGTTGCTGTTGGACACAGGATTGTCCAAGGGGGCCGCTACTTCTCCGGCCCGGCCGCCGTGGACGAACGTGTTGAGCGCCTTATCGGCGAACTGTCAGCGCTTGCGCCCCTTCACAACCCGCCCGCACTAGTGGGGATAGAAGTCGCTAAATCGTTGCTCCCAGACATCCCGCAGGTCGCTGTCTTCGATACAGCGTTCTTCCAGGACTTGCCGGTTCAGTCTGCGCTGTACGCGTTGGACCGTGAAGTCGCCGAGCGGTACTCAATACGCAGGTACGGCGCGCATGGGACCAGTCACCAGTTCGTCTCCAAACGCGTTTCGGAGATTTTGGGAGGGAAGGATCTGCGCCAGATTGTCCTGCACCTGGGCAATGGTGCTTCGGCTTCTGCGATCATCGGCGACCACGCAGTCGACACCTCGATGGGGCTCACGCCCCTTGAGGGCCTGGTGATGGGCACTCGCACCGGAGACATCGATCCCGCGGTGACGTTCCACTTGCAGAGGGTCGCTGGAATGTCCTTCGAAGAGGTTGACGAGCTGATGAACCGCAAGTCAGGCCTGAAAGGGCTTGCTGGCGACAACGACATGCGGGAAGTCCGCGAAATCGCGCGTTCTGGCGACCACTCTGCCCGCAAAAGGGCACGCGAAGCCCTAGACGTCTACATCAACCGAATCGTGAAATACATCGGGGCGTATACCGCAGAAATGGGTGGTGTGGACGTCATCTCGTTCACCGCTGGGATCGGTGAGAACGACATCGACCTGCGGTACGAAGTCTGTAAGCGGTTGGAACCGCTTGGGGTCCTTTTGGATGAGGAGGCAAACAACCAGCGCCCTCGCGACCCGATAACGATCTCCCAGCGGGGCTCCGTCTGCCGCGTAATGGTGGTGCCAACGAACGAGGAGTTGGCGATCGCGGTCCAGGCGTTGACGGTCGTTTAGGCTCAGAAGAAAGGACCGCGGTGAAGCTCGCCGAAGAGTCGATATATGACCATGGGTTCGCGCGTGTCGCCGCAGTCAGCGTGCCCGTTCATCTTGGGGACTGCGAAGCCAATGCGAACCAGACGCTAGCCGCGGCGAAAGAATGTGCAGCCCAAGGAGTGGCGCTCGCTGTCTTCCCCGAGCTGGGACTTTCCGGCTACAGCATCTCTGACCTGGTGGGTCAGCGGGAGCTACTGGAAAGTGCGGTCGCCGCGGTTGAAAAACTGGTCGCAGAAAGCGCCGTCATCCCCACAGTCTTGGTGGTTGGGGCTCCACTCAAGCTCGGCGCGGTCCTCTACAACTGCGCAGTGGTCGTCCACCGGGGCCGGATCCTGGGAGTCCAGCCGAAAGAACACCTGCCCTCCTACGGTGAGTTTTACGAAGAACGCCACTACTCGACCACCCCCACTTTGCTCACTGACCCAGAGGTGAGCTGGGTTCGGTGGGAAAAGGGGTTGTCTCTCCCGCCGGATCAAGAGCTGGGTTCTCAGAAGAACCAGAGCGCCCGGTTTGAAAACGCCGGACGCCAGTCCCCCACACACGAGATGTTTCCGTTCGGGAAGTTCTTGGTGAGGGCAAAAGACGTCCCAGGGCTGACGCTGGGTGTGGAGGTTTGCGAGGACGTCTGGGTCCCCGTTCCTCCCTCCTCTCTCGCCGCACTTTCCGGCGCCACCGTGATTGCAAACCTGTCGGCCTCCCCTGTTACCGTTGGGCGCGCCCGGTCCCGCCAAGACCTGGTAAAAGGGCAGTCGTTTTCCTCGATCAGCGCCTACGTTTACACGGCAGCGGGCTTTGGTGAGTCCTCGGATGACCTAGCTTGGGACGGACAAACCCTGATTTACGAGGACGGGGTGAAGCTGGCATCCGGGCCACGGTTTGCAACCCAGCCCGTGATCACCACCGCCGACGTTGACCTGGAGCTGCTGTCCCGCCGCCGCGCGTACCAGACGTCGTTCACGCAGAATGGAAGAAAGCTGGGAGTGCGCCCACCCACCGTGGTTGAGACTTCTTTGGCGCTCCCCAAGGACGTTGCGGACCTGCGGCGCCCGCTCGCAAGATTCCCGTTCATCCCGGATGAGCCAGGGCGGCGCGACGAAGACTGCTTCGAAGCTTTCGCGATCCAAGAGAGCGCGCTGCGAAAACGCATGGTCTCCATCGGGAACCCGAAACTGATTCTGGGAGTCTCAGGCGGCCTCGATTCGACCTTGGCACTGCTGGTCGCAGTGAAGGCAATGGACCGGCTGGGACGGCCGCGAACTGACGTTGTTGCCTGCACCATGCCCGGCTTCGGGACCACTGCCAAGACCCGGACAAACGCAGAAATCCTGGCAAACGCCCTCGGCGTCACTTTCCACGAAATCGACATCAGACCCGCAGCGAAAGCGATGCTTGAAGCAATGGGCCACCCCTACGCAAAAGGTGAAGCCGTCTACGACGTCACTTTTGAAAATGTGCAAGCGGGCCTTCGCACCGACTACCTGTTCCGCCTTGCAGGGTCCCTGGGCGGCTTTGTGGTGGGCACTGGCGACATGTCTGAACTGGCGCTCGGCTGGTGCACTTACGGCGTCGGTGACCAGATGAGCCACTACGGCGTGAACGCCGGCATCCCGAAAACGATGATTCAGCATCTGATCCGTTGGGTCGGTGAGAATGAGTCCTTTGCAGGAAACCTATCGGGCGTCTTGGAGTCCATCCTGGGGACCGAGATATCGCCGGAACTGGTGCCAACGGGTGAGAGCGGGGAGACGCAATCAACCGAAGCTGCGATAGGGCCCTACGAACTGCAGGACTTCACACTCTATTGGCTGCTTCGCGGTGGGTTCACGCCGGGCCGGATCGCTTACCTACAGGCGCACGCCTGGGGAGAAAAGTACAGCGACACCCAGATCCTGCGCTGGCTTGAGGTGTTCTTTAGGCGTTTCTTCCAGAACCAATACAAGCGGATGGCAGTGCCGGGCGCACCTAAGGTGATGGCCGCTGGCTCCCTGTCGCCTAGGGGTGACTGGAGAATGCCTGCGGACGCACTTTCTACTTCTTGGTTGGAAGACATCAAAGCTGTTAGGGACCGGCTCGGCTCCCACTCCAGTGATGGAACGCTGAGAGCGTGAGCGGATCTTCCTTGAGTCTCCTCGCGGGGATCCTCGCCGTAGCCTTCGCGCTCATGGCAGGGGCGCTAGGGGTTTACGCATCCAGGGCGAAAGACGGGATCCCCTACGGCAAACCATCGGTTTTGCCCGGCAGGAAAGTGCGGGCGGACCAGAAAACGTGGGATGAGGTGCACAGGAAAGCAGCGCCACTTCTGTGGACAAGCTCAGCCATTGCTGGCATTCAGGCGCTTGCGTTAGCAGTCGGAGTGCTGAATCCGCAGCTGCTGTCTCTGGGCTACATCCTTACCCTTACGGGAGTGGGTGCCGTGCTTATCCTCGCTTTGCTCTACTTGGCCGGCCGCCCGTAGACGGCCAGCCAAGCAAAGACACTTACTTAGCGGGGGACGTCATGGAGTGGACGTCAAGGGCAACGTCCAGCTGTTCCGGCGTGACTTCGCCGCGCTCCACGAATCCGAGGTCCTCGACCGCTTCGCGGACCGTCATGTCGTTCTTCACCGAGTGCTTCGCGATCTTCGCCGCGTTCTCGTAACCGATCAGGCGGTTTAGAGGAGTGACGATTGAGGGCGAGGATTCTGCGTAGCGCAAGCAGGTGTCTACGTTCGCGGTTATCCCATCCACGCAACGATCTGCTAGCACGCGTGAAACGTTGCCAAGGATGTTGATTGAGTCAAGCAGGTTGTAGGCCATCACTGGGAGCATTACCAGAAGGTCAAAGTTGCCCTGAGCGCCGGCGAATGTGATTGTCGAATCGTTGCCGATCACCTGAGCGCAAACCATGACGGTAGCTTCTGGCAGAACGGGGTTGACTTTACCGGGCATGATCGAAGAGCCCGGCTGCAGGTCAGGCAGGTTGATCTCTCCAAGACCCGTACGGGGTCCGGAGCCCATCCAGCGAAGGTCGTTTGAGATCTTCACTAGAGACACTGCGACGGTGCGGAGCTGAGAAGAAAGCTCAACAAGGGAGTCCTGCGCCGCCTGCGCCTCAAAGTGGTTCTTCGCTTCGACGAAAGGCATCCCCGTCTTCTCAGCAATGATCTCAATGACGCGCTGGGAGAACCCTGCAGGGGTGTTGATGCCGGTACCAACAGCTGTGCCACCCAGGGGAAGCTCAGCGAGGCGCGGCAGCGCCGACTCGACACGGGAAATCCCGTACTTCACGGCCTGACCAAACCCGGAGAACTCTTGACCCAGAGTGATGGGAGTGGCATCCATCAAGTGGGTGCGGCCTGACTTCACAACGTCCTTGAACTCCGCTGCCTTGTTGAAAAGTGAGTCTTCAAGAGTCTTCAGCCCAGGCAGCAGCACTTCTTGGACAGCCTGGTAGGCGGCGATGTGGATGGACGAGGGGAACACGTCGTTAGAGGACTGTGACGCGTTCACGTGATCGTTCGGGTGAACCTTCACTCCCTTCAGCTTCCCAGCCAGGTTCGCCACGACCTCATTCGTGTTCATGTTGGATGACGTGCCGGACCCGGTCTGGTAGACGTCGATCGGGAACTGGTCGTCGTGCTTACCGTCAATGACCTCAGTCGCTGCCGCGACGATCGCGTCTGAGATTTCTTGGTCGACTACGCCCAGTTCTGCGTTAGCGATTGCTGCGGCCCGCTTGATCTGCCCAAGCGCTGCGATGTGGTGGGGACTCAGGGTTTCTCCGGAGATTGGGAAGTTTTCCACGGCGCGCTGCGTCTGGGCCGCGTACAGAGCGTCAGCCGGCACCTTGACCTCTCCCATGGTGTCGTGCTCAATCCGGTATTCGGTCATTGGTTCTCCATTCCTAAATGAGGGACGCTCCTCGCGTCCCGGTCAGCTTGGGCGGTACGGACTGACAACTACTTCTACCCGTTGAAGCTCCTTCACTTCCGAGTAGCCTGTGGTCGCCATCGTGCGGCGCAGTGCGCCGACGAAGTTGAGGTACCCGTCATCACGGACGGACGGGCCGTAGAGGATCTGTTCCAGTGTGCCAACGGTTTCGACTTTAGCGCGGTGTCCGCGAGGCACCTCAGGGTGAGTTGCTTCGCTGCCCCAGTGCCACCCATTTCCAGGGGCTTCCTGAGCGCGGGCAAGGGCCGCGCCGAGCATTACAGCGTCAGCGCCGCAGGCGATGGCTCGCGTCAGGTCTCCGCTGCGACCAACTCCCCCGTCCGCGATCACGTGGACGTAGCGCCCACCTGATTCGTCCAGGTAGTCGCGCCTGGCCGCGGCAGCGTCAGCGATTGCAGTCGCGATCGGGGCGTGAATCCCAAGGCTTTGGCGGGTCGTGTGTGCGGCTCCCCCACCGAAGCCAACCAGGACGCCGGCGGCGCCGGTGCGCATGAGGTGGAGCGCCGAAGTGTAGGTTGCGACGCCCCCAACGATCACTGGGACGTCCAGTTCGTAGATGAAGCGTTTGAGGTTCAGAGGTTCGCGCCGGGAAGAAACGTGCTCAGCCGAAACCGTTGAGCCACGGATGACAAAGAGGTCAATGCCCGCTTCTGCTGCCGCTCTCCAATGCTGCTGAACGCGTTGCGGCGAAAAGCGACCGGCGACAACTATGCCCGCTTCACGTAACTCAGTGACCCGTTCACTGATCAGTGAGTCCTTAATTGGTTCGGAGTAAATCTGTTGCAGCCGGGAGGTTGATTCCTCCGCTGGAAGCGCCGCGATCTCAGCTAGAAGCGGCGTTGGGTCCTGGTAGCGCGTCCAGAGGCCATCCAGGTCAAGGACACCCAACCCTCCGAGTCTGCTGAACTCAACCACAGTCTTAGGACTCATAACGGAGTCCATAGGCGCCGCAATAATCGGAATGTCCAGGTGATAGGCGTCCAGCTGCCACGAGGTGTTCACGTCTTCCGGGTCACGCGTGCGGCGCGCTGGGATCAGTGCGATGTCGTCAAGCGAGTAGGCGCGCCGGCCCCGCTTACCCCGCCCGATCTCCACCTCTGAACTCACGCCCCCATCCTACTCTGCTGAAACCCTCGCTCTTCGTCGGTAGAGGCGGGCACAATGGGCCCATGACGCCACGTACTTCCTCTTCCGTTTCCTGGGTTCACTCCTCTTGGCTTGGTTTCGACACCGAAACTACAGGGGTATCTCCGAAACTGGACCGTGTTGTCACCGCTGCACTCGTTGAACGATCCGCGGGCGCTCCGGACAGAACCACCACGTGGCTTGCTGACCCCGGAGTTCCGATACCTGCCACAGCAAGCCGGGTGCACGGAATCACGACGGAGCACGCACGGACTCACGGGCGGCCTGCACGGGAAGTTCTTGACGAACTCAATGACTGCCTTGCTGCGCACCTGCAAAAGGGCAGGGCGGTCGTTGTGTTTAACGCCAGCTACGACCTGCCCCTGATTGAAGCAGATTCGAAGCGTCACGGCGTTAGAACCCTGACCGAAAGACTAGGTGGTGAACCCACCCCCATTCTGGACCCCCTGGTTCTTGACCGCGCACTGGACCGGTGGAGACGGGGGAAGCGGACCCTGAGCCACATGGCCGCTCACTACGGGGTCCCGGTGCCAGAGGACACTCACCAGGCCCACGTTGATTCGACCCTGACCCTTGACCTGTTGGCCGCCCTGCTGGAGCGCTACGAACAGTTGCGTGAGATGAGCGCAACCCAGGTTCATTCTTTCCAGCGAGACGCTCACGCTGCCTGGGCTGAAAGCTTCGAGCGCTACCTGGCCTCTAAAGGCCGAAAAACCACGATCCAGACGAAGTGGCCGTGAGCTAGCTGCTGGGGCCCTTGTAGTTGGGAGCCTGGGCAGTGATCACAACGTCGTGCGGGTGGGATTCGCGCAGGCCCGCGGGCGTGATACGAACCAGACGTCCCTTTTCGCGGAGCACGTCGATGCTTGGAGCTCCCACGTAGAACATCGACTGGTGCAGACCTCCGACCAGCTGGTAAACGATGTCTGCGACGGTCCCCGCGTAAGGAACCTGCCCCTCGATTCCCTCAGGCACTAGCTTCTCATCTGAACTCACGTCGGCCTGGAAGTAGCGATCCTTCGAATAGGACTTGCGTCCCCGCGAACTCATCGCGGCAACCGCACCCATTCCCCGATACTGCTTGAACTGTTTCCCACCAGAAAACACTAGTTCTCCAGGGGCCTCATCCGAACCCGCTAAGAGGGACCCGAGCATGACGGCGCTCGCGCCTGCAACGATTGCTTTTGCGATGTCGCCCGAGTACTGCAGGCCTCCGTCGGCGATCAGCGGGACGCCTGCTTCGGCGCAAGCCTTAGAAGCAAGATCTATGGCCGTCACTTGCGGAACCCCGACGCCAGCAACAACGCGAGTGGTGCAAATGGAGCCTGGTCCTACGCCGACCTTCACTCCGTCAGCGCCAGCTTCGATGAGTGCGCGAGCGCCCTCTTCTGTTGCAACGTTCCCACCGATAACGTCAATGCCGTCGAACAAGGGGTCAGCCTTCAGCGCTGAAATCATCTCCCGTGCGGCAAGCGCCCCACCGTTCGCAGTATCAACAACAAGAACGTCCACTCCCGCCTCAGCGAGGGCTTTGGCCCGCTCCAGTGCGTCCCCATAGAACCCGACAGCGGCTGCGACTAGCAGACGCCCCTTTGCATCCTTTGAAGCATTCGGGTACATTTCCGTCTTCACGAAGTCTTTGACGGTAATGAGGCCAGCGAGCTTCCCCTGATCGGTGACCAGTGGAAGCTTCTCAACGCGGTGCTTTGCGAGAAGAGCCTTAGCGTCCTCGCGGGAGATATCTGAGGGTCCGGTGACCAGCGGCATTGGCGTCATGATCTCGCCCACCGTGGTGGTCGCCCACTCGCTCACCGGGAGGAACCGCAGGTCTCGGTTGGTGATGATGCCAACCAACGTCTCCTGGTCATCCAGGACCGGAAGGCCGGAGACCTTGTACTTTCCGCACAGCTCATCGAGTTCTTCGATTGTGGCGGTGGTGGAGACCGTGACTGGGTCCGCTACCATTCCTGACTCGGAGCGTTTCACGCGCCTAACCTGGTCCGCTTGTTCCTCGATAGAGAGGTTGCGGTGGATCACCCCAAGTCCGCCTTGTCGGGCCATGGCGATCGCCATCCGTGCTTCGGTCACGGTGTCCATTGCCGCCGACATGAGGGGGATGCCTATCTCAATGTTGCGGGAGACCTTGGTTTTCGTGGTGACCGATGAGGGGATGACGTCCGTCAGCTCAGGTAAAAGCAGAACGTCGTCGTAGGTGAGTCCGGTGCCAACGAACTTGTCTTCTCTATAGCTCCCCATGACCAAAGCTTATCGAGGCTGAGGTCAGCGACCGGCCGTGGCCCATGTGCGATCGGCTACTCAGGTCTTGTTTGCTCCATGAGGGCGGCTGCGAACGTTGGACCGTCCGCGATGCAAGGCAGCAGCAGCATCTGGGCGACGTGGTAAGCGTCAGGATGGCCGGACCAAGTCCTTGAGCTCGCCTGATTCTTGCTGTCCAGTTCGTGTGTCCAGCGCCCAGGCCCTGCCAACAGGTTGCTCTCCGCGTACTCCCACCAAGTCACGACGTCTTCTTCAACCAGGTCTACAACCAGACTATTCGTGAACGCCTCAAGACCTTCAGGCTTCGTCTTTAGAGTCTCAGCAAGCACTATTCCTGCGTTGATGGCCTCAAAAACCACCCAGTGCATTCGTTCGCGAACCACGGGCATGCCTGCCATGTCCGTGGTGTATATGAAGCCGGGCGCCCCATCTGCGTCCCACCCGTCAGCTACCGCACGCTGGTAAAGGTGGATGGCTGCGGGGAGCATCCAGTCCGGAACGTGACCGTCCGTGCGAAGAAGAGCCGCCCGGGCCTGCAGCATCAGCCTTGACCATTCCAAGCCGTGCCCAGGGGTAGCGCCGAAAGGCCTGAATGGGTCCGCGGGGCGATCAGCGTTGTAGTCAGCTTGGACAAGCCAGTCCGCGGTGAAGTGTTCAGGTAGCCGCCAGTTGGTGGTGCTACCAAGATGCGCAACGAACCTGAGGATCTGCACTGCGCGGTCCAGGAGCACGCGATCACCAGTCACGTCGTAGGCCGCGGTGTAGGCCTCAACAGTGTGCATGTTTGAGTTGAGTCCGCGGTAGTCTTCAACCTTGCTAAAGGAACGATCATAAGCTTCGACGACGCGGCCATCATGCTCACGGAACCAATGGAGGTCCTGGTCTTGCCGGGCTGCCGTAAGAAGTCTGGATGCGCCTGGGATACCAGCCGCGAATGCGGAGGTAGCTGCTAGAAGAACGAACGCATGCGCATAGGCTTGCTTGTCTTCAACGACGGGAACCGCCTGTCCATCCCCATCAAGGACCGTCTCTATGGCAGCGAACCATCCCCCGTACACGGGGTCTTGGAAAAACCTCCACAAGGACTCCACCCCGAACTCCGCCAACTCTGCCGCACCGGGGATGCCTAGATTGGCTGCGAGTGCAAAGACGTGAGTCATTCGGCAAGTGATCCAAAGCTCTGCTGGCTTGTCGGGGTCAGTCTTTCCTTCCAAGTTCAGGTAGCCGAAACCCGTTTCCACTCTTGAATTCGTAGCAAAGCGAACAATGTCTTCGAACTTTCCCCTCAGGTCTTCTAGGTCGAATAGGGGTTTCTGCTCGTTTCCCACCAGGTTTCCGTTCTGCGCGCGCCAGGCTGCTCCACCTTGAGCGATTTCCCAGGCTACTTCCGGACAGGCCTTCACATTTGTAGGCTTGCCCGGTACGCTTGCTAGGTCCACTTTTCCCAATTAGCCTACCCAAGACGACGTCGTCAGCGAGGTAAATAGACACGTGAGTAAAGTTTCAAGGTTGCCTGGGCCCCGCATCGAGAACTGGGACTGGCAGCATTCCGGAGCGTGCCGTGACCTAGACACGGAACTGTTCTTCCATCCTGAAGGTGAGCGCGGAGCCAGCCGAAAACGTAGGGCAGCAAACGCTAAACAGATTTGTGCTTCCTGCCCCGTCAGGCAGCAGTGTGCAGAGCACGCTCTGGCAGCCCGCGAACCCTATGGCATCTGGGGCGGCATGACTGAAGAGGAACGCCGCAGCCACATTCGATTGCAGCGCGCGTCCTAACAAGCCCACAAGAAAAGGCTGGAGCCCCCACACGGCCCCAGCCTTTTCTTGTACCTCGCAGCTTCCTAGTCGGTCACCTTTGCAAGAACGTCGCGAGCACCCAGGATCAGGTATTCGTCAGCTCCGTACTTCACTTCGGTCCCGCCGTAGCGGCTGTAGATGATTTTGTCGCCAACAGCGATGTCCATTGGAATACGCTTACCGGATTCGTCGAAGCGGCCGGGGCCCACCGCGATGACTTTGCCTTCCTGAGGCTTTTCCTTCGCAGTATCCGGGATGACCAGACCAGACGAAGTGGTCTGCTCGGCGTCCTCTTGGCGGATAACGACTCGATCTTCCAAAGGCTGAATGTTAACTGACACGTTGCTCCTTATTTAGATTCCGTTCCTCTTGAGATTTGCCCGGGCTCTCCAGCCACCAGCAGGGTCTCAATCTGTCGACAAGTCTACGACTGTGTTGGCACTCAGACAAGCCGAGTGCCAAAGTGCTACCTCACCCACCTACTCGTGCCATGATCAGTGCAGTACTTTCGCCCACCGAAAGCGAGCAGGCATGGAACTGGACTTTGCGAAGTCGGGCAGATCCAGCATCGGCGTTGAATGGGAACTGCAGCTGGTGGACAAGGACTCCAACGACCTCCGGCAAGCTGCCGACACCGTCTTTGAAAACGCGCAAGACAACCCCGAGCTGGCTTCCTTGGTTCGTAGAGAGATGCTGCTCAACACGGTAGAGGTCGCCTCGGACGCCCACTTACGGGTCGATGAGTGCATGGGGGATCTCAGGCTGGCGGCGGGCAAGCTACGTCCCCTTACGGACGACTTACGAATTGACCTGGCCACCGCGGGTTCGCACCCCTTTGCGCGGCCCGCGTACCAGAGGGTAACCGACTCGCACAGGTACCAGGAACTCGTCGAACGCACCCAGTACTGGGGCCGGCAGATGCTGCTCTACGGCGTCCACGTTCACGTGGGCGTAGAGGACAGGAATAAGGTTCTTCCGATCGTAAACGCCGCGCTGACTCGCGCTGGGCAGCTCCAGGCTCTGGCTGCTTCTTCACCTTTTTGGTCAGGGCAGGACACAGGCTATGCGTCGAACCGTTCCATGGTGTTTCAGCAGCTCCCAACAGCTGGACTACCTCCTCAGTTCCAGGCATGGAAAGACCTGGAAAGATACCACTGGGGAATGAAGAAGACAGGCATCATCGACTCTTTTGACGAACTTCGCTGGGACGTGCGCCCCTCCCCCAAGCTGGGAACCGTGGAGGTTCGTATTTTCGATGCCTGTACCAACATCCTTGAAGTTGAGGCGGTAGCGAGTCTGACTCACGCTTTGATCGAACACTACTCGAGGCTCTATGACGCCGGGGAAACCGTGCCCAGCATGCCCGATTGGTTCGTGTCTGAAAACAAGTGGCGGAGCGCCCGCTACGGGCTCAGTGCAGAGCTCATTGTTGACCAGGACGGAAACCAGGAAAGCGCTCTGAAAACCCTGGAAACGATGCTTGAAGAGTTAGAGCCGGTCGCCGCTGACCTGGGGTGCGCTGAAGGGTTACTCAAGGTCCAGGACATTGTCGACACAGGGCCCTCCTACCAGCGTCAACGCCTGGTTGCAGCAGCCGACCCGAAGTGTGCCTTAGATGCTGTCGTTGAACTCATGCGAGCTGAGATGACCGCTGACAGGCCTCTGTCTTTGGAAGAGTTCATGGACACGCGCAGGGCAAGCCCGAACAACGTAGGGGCGGGCCGGCGCTTTTGAGCTCGCTCGACGCCCTACAGAGCCGGAGCTAGGTACGGCACCGTTAGGGGCATGGAAGAGCGCGGACCAAAATCGAGCGGGGACGGGGGTTTCCCTGCTTCGGCCAGCAGCGAACCCAACGCTGCTATCTGAGCCCCGTTGTCAGTGCACAGCCGTAGCGGGGGGATCCTCACCTTGAGGCCGGCCTGCCCTGCGCGCTCTTCAAGCAACTCCCGCAGGCGCGAGTTGGCAGCGAACCCTCCACCCACCACGATCCACTGACAGTCGTAGTCAAGAGCTGCGCGAACAGCCTTCGCGGTGAGGGAGTCGTTAACGGACTCAGAGAACCCCGCGGCCAGGTCACTGTGAGACAGAGTGGGGTCGGCCTTCAGTGCGCGAGCAACAGCAGTTTTGAGGCCTGAAAAGGAAAAATCATACTTGTAACGTTCACGATCCTTACCCGCAGCAAGCCCTCTGGGCATGCGAACCGCTGTCCTATCCCCTTTGGAGGCAAGGGCATCGACGTGGGGGCCGCCGGGGTAGGGCAGGCCCAGTAGCCGGCCAACCTTGTCGAACGCTTCGCCGGCCGCGTCATCCAACGTTCCACCAAGTTCTTCGATGTCCCCGGTGATGTCTTCAACCAGGAGCAGGTTGGAGTGGCCTCCCGAAGCGACCAACCCTATGAAGCGCTGCGGTAGAGGTCCGTTCTCCAAACCGTCCACCGCCAGGTGCCCAACAAC
>CAYFUU010000004.1:69288-71990 GCA_964346595.1 uncultured Actinomyces sp. | reverse complement strand
AGCACACAAAACCGCTCCCCTCCGTAAGGCAGTTCGGAGGCTAAAAAGTTGTCTGTCTTCGCAATCCACCGCCTGGCAACAGGGCCGGAAAGCTCAATCCGCCCCTCGGGCACCACCCAGGTCAATACGGGTTCTGCTACATCGTCAACTGTTTTGCAAAGTTCGGTTGCACTCAGGGGGTTCACGCCCCCACACTATCGGGTGAGCGGCAAGCCCAGCTGCGGGACCTGCTCAGAGGGGTCCTTGGCGGAACGCGGCGGGCACTTTAGGTCCTAAATGGGAAGAACTCGAGTCAACACGCAGGGCAAAGGTGCAATTGGGGTGGCCAACTTGCGGCTCTCACTTGACAAGAGGTGAATAACAACGATGTAATTGCCCTTAGTCAAGGAATGCGGCAACGCGGCTGTCACCGCTCGGCAGCTAGTTTGGAGTCCAAATGTGGAATATCTTCGGTGAAGGTCAGATCCGTTTCACCGCCGATGCCACCTCCGAAGAACTGCACATCCTTGACGGGCCGCTAGCCTGGCAGCATGACGCGCTCTGCGCGCAGACAGACCCCGAAGCCTTTTTCCCTGAAAAGGGTGGTTCAACCCGGGAGGCTAAGAGCATCTGCACGGGTTGTGAAGTTAAAGCCCAATGCCTGGAATACGCGCTTGCAAATGATGAGCGTTTCGGGATCTGGGGAGGCCTGTCTGAAAGAGAGCGACGCAGGCTGCGGAAAAACGCATCCTGACCAGGTCAGTGAGCAGCGAAGACTCAGAGTCAAGAGAAGCCGACACGGCCAGCACAGCGCTGCCAGTTGACGGGACAGACGTTCTTGCCATCCTGGTGACTCGCCCTGACCCCTCTGCTCCGGACTCACCGACCCCAGATGGCCTTGTTGCTCTCCAATCGGTCCTGCACCAGCAACCACCCCCCGGGATAGTCGTTGTCGCGCACGTGGGGAGAACCCCGCCCGCACCCTTGGACGTTTCCGCGCCCGAAACAATGCTTGTCCAAGTGCACGTGCCTGGGGCCCAGAACTTCGGGCAGGCTGTGGCAGAAGCGTTGGACAAACCCGCCGTGAAGAACATTCCGGGAACAATGCGGGTGCGTTGGCTCTGGCTAGTTCACGACGATATGGCAGCAATGCCGGGCGCCCTGGCCTCGATGCTCACTCTTGGGCGCACCTCCGGCTCAATCGCCGCAATCGGCCCGAAACAAGTCAGCTATGAAAACCCGGACCGGCTGCTGGAGCTGGGGATCCAGGCGACAGCCTCAAGCCGACGCATCTTCGACATCCAGGTTGATGAGATCGACCAGGGACAGTACGACTCGCGCCTAGACGTTCTGGCGGTCGGGACGGCAGGGATGCTGGTTAGGGAATCCGCTTGGCGGGAGACCGGCGGACTAGACGACGCGTTAGGGCCGTTCGGTGACGGGCTTGAGTTTGGACGCAGGCTGCGACGCGCGGGACACAGAGTCGCGGTTGCACCCCAGGCAAAGGTTCTCCACAGACAGCGGTCGCACCAGGTCGGAGAAGAAGCTAAAGGTAGTTTTGAGGCACGCCGAGTCGCTCAGCTCTACAACTGGGTGGTGCACGAACCGCTGTGGCGGCTCCCGCTCCTTCTGCTTTGGCTGCCCCTCCTGACCCTTTCACGGGTGGTGGCCAGGCTCGCAACCAAAGAGCCCCGACTGGCTCTTTCTGAAGCATCCGCCTACCTGCAGCTGATCGGAAAGACAGGGGCAGCCCTACGAGCCCGAAGAAGACTCGCGTCTGTCGCTGCAGTGCCGCGCTCGACCGTCCGACAGATGGACGCGGGGTCAACCGAGGTGATGCGGGCTCGCCGACTGAAACGCAGGGTCGCCAACCAGAAGAAGCTAGGCGGTCCGGTCTTAGACCAGGGTGCTTTAGCGGCCCGGCGCACCTACCGGATCCGGAGTGCTTCAGCGCTAGTAGCAGTTCTCATCGTCACCGCTTTGGTCGCAGTGTTCATCTGGCGTTCGTTCAATGGTGGGCCAATCGGAGCGCTGTGGGGAGACCTCCCAAGCAAGTGGTCAACGCTTGCAGCGCAAGCCCTAAGCGGCTGGCAGGTGAGCGGGGACGGCCTGGCCGCGCCCGCAAGCGCGAAGCTGCTTCCCTTGACTTTGCTCTCTGCACCGTTTGCCCTTTTCAAGGTCGCTCCGGCTCAGGTTGCAATCTGGTCTTCCTACCTGGCGCTCCCACTCGCGGTGCTTTCAGGGTGGGCGGCTGTTTCCTCTTTCACTCGCTCGATTCCGCTCCGAGTCGCAGGCGCCCTGGTTTGGGGTTTCGCCCTGCCGCTCCTCTTTGTGCTGACGCGTGGTGACCTTCCCCAAGCACTGGCCTACGTGGCGCTGCCCTGGGTCGTGGTCGGTGTTTGGAGAGGTAGAGGCCGAAGCGAACAGGTGCGTCTGCTAGGGGTTTCCGACGTCACCGCAACCCCAAGACCCGACTACCTGGCCTGGTTCGCGGCCGCCGGCATCGCACTCCTGTTCGTCGCTCCTGCAGCGCCACTGCTGCTTCTAGTCACGATCATTGGCGGGGTTGGCGTGGCGCTCACAGGGAAGCGGATCTCCTGGCTTGGACTCACGATCGCGACTCTCCCTGCCTTGGTCTGGGTGCTACCAGAGCTAGTGTCGCGAGCTTCTTGGTCCACGCCGCAACAGTTTTGGGTTTGGTTTGCCGGAGGGGTGTCGGCAGG
>CAYFUU010000004.1:14251-69188 GCA_964346595.1 uncultured Actinomyces sp. | reverse complement strand
CTCCTCGGACTTGCGTTGTTGCTTCTCCTGGTCGCCCTGGCGGCCGTCTCTGGCGAAGTGAAGATCGCCTCGAAAGCTTCTGAACGCAGGCACGTTGCCGGGTCGGCGGTTTTTCTTCGTGCGATGGGTGGGGCTTTACTCTCCCTCGCGTCAGTCGCGTCGGTGGCAGCAGTCGTGGTCACTGGGCCGCTGCATGGTGAGCCTGCAGACTCTCCTGATGTTGCGGGCCCCTTGGACTTTGTGGCGGCTGACTTCGCGGTCCGCCCGGTGGGGGACCAGGGCTTCCCGCTGATCGCGGCGCAGTCCCAAGAAAGCCCCCGGCAGGCCAGAGTTCTCTCTCTCAGCAAGACCTCCGGCACTTTGGAAGCCTCGTTGCTGCGGGGCAGGGGAGTTCAGCTTGCTGACCTCCTTCTGCAGTCGCCGTACCTGGCGGAAGAAAACGAGTCCGCGGCTTTGGAAGCCGAGCGCGAGTTGGCACTCGCGGCAGCAGTGCTTGCCTCAGGGATCAGGGGCGACGGTGCGGAACTGATAGCTGAGCACGCAATCGACATTGTGCTCCTTAGCTCCGGGAGCGAAAACCAAGGCGAAATCGCCAATATCCTGGACGCCACGGAAGGGCTAGAACGCATCGGAACGATCGAGTCGGGGTCGATGTGGCGGGTGCGCCCAGAGGGCACCCGACCCTCGCGCGTCACCTTGGTTTCTGGGGAAAAATCAACTGAAGTCGACTCTCACGTCGTGGAGGTAGACACGGAGTTGGTCGTGCCGGCAGAGGCCGTTTTACGGCTGGCCGAAGCAAAGGACCAGGGGTGGCGCGCAACTTTTGACGGAACTCAACTTGAACAGGTTGAGCAGGATGGGTGGGCAACGGAGTTTCTGATCCCCGCAGGTGAGGGACGCTTGCAGATTCGCTACGCGCCCCCCTACGTCCCCTGGTGGATTGCAGTCTCCGCACTCTTACTGGTTGTTTTAGCGGTCTCTGCAATCCCTTGGCGCGCACGCCCCGCATCACTCCAAGCCGTGGCTGGCCTTGAGAGCGCTGAAGAAGAGACCTCAGAAGCCCCGGAGACTCAAGAAACAGAGGAACCAGAGGCAGAAGTGGTGGGTTCGGAGGTTCCCGATGAGTAGCCAGAAAAGAGAGGGTTCGCACCTGGCACTGAGGGTCCTGACCGTGGCTCTGATCCTGGGAGCACTGGCCAGCCTTGCCCTTTGGCAGTCCCACATTCAAAGCTTCGCGGTCGCTGACAGACCCCAAAGTGGTGCTCTTCAGGTGAGCGTGGACCAGGCGACCCTAACGCTCGCGTGCCCGCCAGGGGTCATTGATCCCACAACCACGGAACCTGTAGAAGACAGTGAGCTGACGTGGGCTGAAGACGGCAGTGTCCTGACGCCCCTGGACGGAGGCGGCTACAGCCTACAAGTCGACTCGGAAACACTTGAGGACGGCGCCCTCACTGAAGTAGCAGTTGCGGGAGAGCCTCAGGGAGACCTGGCTTCCTTCCTCATTAGTTCCTGTGTTTTGCCGAGCATGGAAAGCCTCCTTCCAGCCGGCTCAACCGTGACCGGCCAGGATGCGGTGCTAGTCCTCTCCAACCCGGCAGCCAAAGCGGTAGTTGCTCAGGTGGAGTTCCTATCCCCGATCGGCCCCGTGCTGGACCAGGCAGCGTCAATAACAGTTCCTCCACTCTCAACCGTGTCTGTCCTTCCCGCGGTCTGGGCACCCCTGGAAGACCGGCTGGCAGTAAGGGTGAGTGCGGACGGCGCGGGGGTCGCTGCCTGGCTGCAGTCTTCTGGCCTGGACGGCGAAGTCCCACTGGGCCTCAGCCGCATCCCTGGACAGCAAGCGGCAAACACCGTGACACTAGTTGGTTTTGACCCGGAGTCCACCTCTACTCTCCGCATCGCAAACATGGGGACGCAGCCCACTGAAATAGAGGTCAGCGCGCTCGGGACAACAGGGAGAGTCAGGGTTGGGGGAACAGAAGAGTCCGTCATTGAGGCTCACGGCGTGTTCGACGTTGACCTGACCGGAGTGTCGGTTGACACCCTGGCAGTGCAGGTGACGTCGGACCAACCCATCGCCGCAGCCCTGAAACAGGTGAGTCCCGGGGAGCCCTTCACGGAGGACCCGTCTCAAAACGTGCAGATACGCTCACTGGTGCCAGCGTCTCAAGCGGTCCAAAGCGCGGCTCTCCCCCCGCGGGAACGGCTTCAGGACATGGCGGGCTCGCTGGGCTTCAGCGACTTCGAAGCGGCGCTGGTTCTAGCCAACCCCTCAGAATCACCCGTGAGTGTCCAAGTTGGAAACCGGACCGTAATCCTGGACCCAGGGTTCGCCGTGAGCATTGACCTGTCTGAGCCTGGCTTAGACGACTTGCTTACGCTCAACGCTGACGGGCCAGTGAGCGGCGCACTTGTCGCCTCCGCATCTTCTAGCGCCGGCCAACTGAACTCGGTTGCACCACTACGCGACGACGCATCGAACGCGCTCACGCAAGCCGTCCAGGTTTTCCCTAAGAGGGGTTTCCGCTAACCCGCCTCACCTGAGGAACAAGTCCTCGGGAGAGATACGAAGCAGCTCAGCCGTGCGCTCGGCAAGAAGAGCGACAACAAGGCTCTGCCTGTCGCGAAGGCGCGTCGCACGCTCAATTGGCAGCCGGTAAAGAACCACCCTGGGGCTCAGTCCCCTCTTCCAGTCCCGCGGAAAAGCCCTTGAGAGGCTAACACTTCGGTCCTCCCACTCCGCAGGGGGCGAAGGAGGGACATCTTCCACCCCGTACTCAATGGCCTGGACTTCTTCGCAGGCGGCTTGGAACTGTGCGACGACTTCGTCCACCAGAGCCGCAAAACTCTCTTCCCTGGTCGTCCACCCGGGAAGCACAGGGTGCAGAAGGGGACCGCGAGCCCCACGTCCGTGGCGGTTCTTTGCGCGGGTCTGCGGGGCCGGCCGCGAACGGCTCAGCCCGGCCTGATACGCGGCCTTCCTAACCTGATCCTGAACCTGGAACGGTCTTCCTTTTCCCGCAGTTGCCATAAACCCATGGTAGGGCCTGGGTCGCGAGGCCCACCTGAGAGCCACAGGCACTTTTAGTCAGAGGGCCGGTAGCATAAGGCAGTTGAAGGAAGGGGAACCGGTGCGAGTTTGTTCCAAAGCAGGGTGCACCCGGCCAGCGGTGTCGACGCTCACCTACGACTACGGCAACCAGAGCGTTGTGCTTGGGCCCGCAGCCTCCGTCCACGACCCACACGCTCTTGATCTCTGCGAACACCACGCTGAACGGCTAACCGTCCCAAAGGGGTGGGAAGTGATTCGGCTCCAGTCTAGGTTTGAGCCGCCGGCACCCTCAGCAGATGACCTGTCGGCACTGGTCGACATTGTGCGGGAAGCGAGCGCCTCCACCGAAAACAGCTACTCGCCCGCGCAGTCTCCGGCTGCCTGGGAACGTCAAGAAACCCGTGACACCGGCTCGGAAGAGGACTCCCGCGCGCCGCTACGGGCCGGACGGTTTTCCGTCATTCCCGGGGAGGGCGCGGCCCCGAAGCCAACTAGCGCGCAGAGCCGGCTTCATTCGCAGCGAGGGCCGCTTCAAGAGAGCTAGCTAAGCCCTCTTTCCTGATCCGCTCGTCAACGTACATGAGCGCGGTGAATGCTGCTGACACGGGCTGCGTTGCGCCAGATAATGCTGCGAACGCCAGAGTTCCGATAAGCGCTGAAAGCCACGGAGCAGTGAAGCCGAATAGGGCGAAAATCAGCGCTGACAGGGCCCCGCCAAGGATCGACACAGCAGCCCCAACGACAAGGCCGACCAAAAGGAGCCGCCCCAGGCAACGCCAGAACGCGCCGTTCGTGACCTCCCACGACCGGTCGAGTGCGCGAACCGGGCTCGCCTTCTCAACCACCGTGATCATGGGTGCCATGAACAGCCGGACCGAAACCCAGATGGTGAGCGCGGCCACCGCGAGCCCCAAGAAGATCCCAATAGCCGCCGCCAGCCCAACTGCCCCACTCGACAGGACCACCAAAACGAGTCCAGTGACCAGGGCTCCGCTTGCAAGCAAGACCCCGGCGATGATCAGCCCAAGCAGAATGGAAGTCCCGACCAGGGGCCAAAAACGCGGCTTCAGCTCCTGCCAAGTGGCTGAAGTACCCAGCTTCGAGCCGACGACGGCACCGGTAACGCTGAGCACCAGCATCCCAGAAATCAGCATGCCCGCCCCTGTTTGCAGGATGCCTAGACTCCCCTGGATCAGCCCCGCGGCGCCAGACATCGACTCATCCGCGCCCAAAATCGCCTCAAGGTCAAACGCTTGCGACCCGTAGACAACCTTGAGTTCGGGGGTGTTCAACGCGACGACCGCGTTGAAGATACCTGTCAGCAGGCCGACAGCGAGCATCGTGAGGAGCGAGAAGGTGAACATCACCTTGGGGTTCCAGCGGATCGCAGCAAAAGCCCCACTAAACAGCTCACCCACCGTTAGCGGACGGAAAGGGATGATCGGCCCCACCCGAGGCAGGGGTGCGGGCGGGCCCTGGGGTGCTCCCGCGGTCGCCCAAGCCGGTGCCTGCGCAGGTTTCGGCCAAGGGGTGCCCTGAGGCGCGTTGGTATAGGGGTCGGGGGACCGCCAGTCCTGGTTTCCGAAAGGTTCCGCATTAGTCATGCGTCTATTGTGCCTGCTGCGGCGCGCACCAAAGTCCTGTAGATGACAGGTGGCACCACTTAATGGCAACATCGGATTATGTCCGCGCGCATCTTGGTGGTCGACGACGACGCAGCCCTTGCCGAAATGATCGGCATCGTTCTGCGTTCGGAAGGCTACGACGTTCTTGATTGTTACAACGGGAACGAAGCGTTTCGAGCCTTCCAGAACTTTGAGCCAAACCTGGTTTTACTCGACGTGATGCTGCCCGGAAAGAACGGGTTCGAAATCTGCGAAGCGATCAGACGGGTGTCGAACGTCCCGATCGTAATGCTCACTGCGCGCTCTGACACGGAAGACGTAGTGAGGGGCCTGGAGGCCGGGGCGGACGACTACGTCCCGAAACCATTCAAACCCAAAGAGCTGGTTGCTAGGGTCAGGGCGCGCCTACGCGCAGAAGCCGAACCAACAGACGAACAGCTTCAGCTTGGGGACCTGCAGATTGACGTTTCGGGACACGAAGTCACAAGGGCAGGGGAGCCCGTCGCGCTGACGCCCCTAGAGTTTGACCTCCTGGTAGCACTCGCAAGGGCACCGTGGAGGGTCTTCAGCAGGGAAGAACTGCTAGAGCAAGTCTGGGGATATCGTCACGCCGCCGACACCCGGCTGGTGAACGTCCACGTCCAAAGGCTGCGCTCCAAGATAGAACAAGACCCCGAAAGCCCCTCCCTGGTCATCACGGTTCGGGGTGTTGGCTACCGCGCTGGAACGGGAACTTGAAAATAGGCGGCCGTGGGGGACGGTGGTTCACCAGCTCCCTCTCAACTCGCATCGCCCTAACCTTCACAGCTGTCCTGCTTCTGGTGCTGGCAGGATTCTCTTTCTGGGTCGCCACGCAGCTACGCAACGAACTCTTCGACGCCCGGGTTGAGGCGGTCTTGGAGGATGCCTCCGTCCGTTTCTCTCAAGCTCAGAGGGCACTTGACCAGTCCGTCGCTTCGACGCCAGACCAAGTTCAGGAGGCCACGGAGACAGTCCTCAACTCGATCCTGGAATCTGCGGCAGGCGCAGGCGCGATCGAGGTCGCCCTGCTCAGTTCCCCCTCAGCTTCCCCAACGTTCCGCATCAACGAATACCTGGGTTCCGCCACCACAACCGTCATCAGTGATGAGCTTCGCTCCCTCTTGACGCACAAGGACGGCTACTGGCAGTCCGTGGGTTTCACTGTGGAGGAGCGGGAAGAACCCGGGATTCTGGTTGGCGCCCTGGTGGACCTGCCGCTCGCGGGCGCTTACGAAATGTTCATCCTCTACTCGCTGGAGTCGGAGCAGTCGGCACTGACCCTGCTCACCCAGGTGCTCCTTTGGGGCGCAATCCCCATCCTGGTGATCATGAGTACGCTTGCCTCCTTCATGATCTACAGGATGCTCCGCCCCGTCAGAGTCGCTTCCGCTGCCGCCACCAGAATCGCCGAGGGTGAGTTGGACTCCCGAATCGATGATCAGGGACGCGATGAGATGGCCCAACTTGGGCGCGCCTTCAACGAGATGGCGGCGTCCCTTTCTGACCAACTGACCGAATACGACACCCTCTCCCGTTTGCAACAGGGTTTCGTTTCAGACGTGTCCCACGAACTTCGTACTCCAATGACAACAATCCGCATGGCGGAAGAGATGATCTACCAGGAACGCGCGGAGCTCAGCGCGGCGGGACGCCGGTCTGCAGAACTCTTGCATTCTGAGGCAGAGCGGTTCGAGGAAATGTTGTCGGACCTGTTAGAGATCTCCCGCTACGACGCCCGCAGCGCAAAACTAGACGGCGAAAGCACGGACATCTACGCACTCGTAACAAAGACCGTGAACGCCACCGCCGGACTCGCGGACCAACTGGGTGTTGAAGTGAAGATAGGTCCTCGTCCTGAAAAATGTTCAATCAAGGTGGACCCGAAACGGCTGGAGAGGGTTGTCCGAAACCTGCTTGTGAACGCTTACGAACACGCCGAAGGTAAACCCGTGGAAGTGAACGTGGTCTCCGGAGAAACCTCGGTTGCAATCGGGGTGCGGGACCACGGGGTCGGGATGGACTTCGAAACCAGCCGGCGAGTCTTTGACCGTTTCTACCGTGCGGACCCTGCCAGGGCTCGCACAACGGGAGGGACCGGGCTTGGACTTGCAATCTCAAAAGAGGACGTGGAACTGCACAACGGCGTGATCACTGTCGCTGGGGAAATAGGGAAAGGAAGCTCTTTCGTAGTGACGCTCCCGCGCGTCCCACTTACCGCGGTAACGGAGTTCCCACTAAAGGTCTGGGAGGACAGTTGAGAAAACGTTTCCTCGTCCTTCTCCTCGCCGCGCTTGTAGTGGGTGGCTGCGCGGCCGTCCCCACGTCGGGCAGCCCGCACCAGTTCGCGATTGAAGTCCCGGACCGCGAGCCGCTGGGCCAGCTTGGTGCCGGACCACAGCTGGGCACCAGCGAAGAACAACTGGTCACAGACTTCTTGCGAGCAAGCGCTGCCGGCGCATTTGACGACTACGCGACAGCGAAGCTGTACCTGCTACCAAACATTGCGGACCGTTGGCGGCCAACAGCACAGGTCACAGTGTTCCCAACTGACAAGATCCCGGTCCCGACGCTTGGTGAAAGCAGAAGCGGAACCACCGACGTCCTGGTTGAAGTGCCCACAATGGCGACCCTGGATTCGGCGGGGGTGCTCAACGAGTACTCGGAAACCCAAGACACCCCGGTGGTCTTTCGTCTGGTGAAGAACGAAGACGGGGAGTGGCGGATCGGGGCGCTAGAAGACGGGCTCATTTTGTCTCAGTCGTCCTTCACGACCGGGTTTGGGCAGTTCGACCTGTTCTTCCCGTCTCTGAGCGAGGAAACACTGGTGGCCGACCCAAGGTGGGTGCCCAGGCTTCGCGTGTCCTCGCACCTGGTTCAGGGCCTGCTGGCCGGCCCTTCAGCGAACCTGGAAGGGGCTGTCGCACCAAATCTTGCCGGCGATTTGAGCCTGCCCACCGGGGGAGTTGAGGTTCAAGGCCGGGTTGCTTACGTGGATCTTGAGGGTCAGATGCCGATGGACCAGGAAGTGCGTTCCCTACTGCAGTGGCAGATGAATGAGACGCTGCGGCAAAGCCCAGACGTCCAGGTCGCGCTAGTGTCGGTGAACGGGGTGGAACTGGACTCTGAGTCGGTGCCGAGCTCACCGGCGCCCGTCCTGGACAGGGTCGTTGCGTTTCAAGACCAGGTGCTTGTAAGCGGTCCACTGCATTCTCCCAGCAAGGTCTCGGGAGCACCTGACACCGGAGAAAACCCGCAGCTTCCCGCGCTTGGTCCTTACGACTCCAGCCCCTACGCGTGGGTGGCAGGGGAGGGGAACACCGAACTGCGTTTCTTTGACCCTGCAGACGCTGAACCTGTTGAAGGGGAGGAAACTGTGCACCCGGGTGAGTGGGAAAGCAGGCCAAGCATCGACCCTCTGGGGAACCTGTGGGTGGCAGGGGCCGATGGGCTCATCTACTTCTTTGAAGGAGGGGTAGAAGAAGCCGTGATAGTTAGCGTCGGCGCCAGTGATGAGCCGGTTTCGAAAGTGAGCGTCTCCCCTGACGGAGCGCGAATCGCACTGCTTGTTGGGGAGGGTGTCTGGGTTGGCACAGTTGCGTTCGACTCCGAGGGCGTCCCGACCATTCGGGCTCTCAGCCAGGAAGAACGGCTCCGCAGTGCGGTCCTAGATGCGACGTGGGCCTCCGCCACCGCGCTGGTCGCTCTGGTCGGGGAGGGGAGCTCTCGCAGCGTCGTCCTGGCCCCTGTCGGCGCCTTCCAAAACACTTTTGGCGCACCACCGGAAACGGTGCGAGTGAGCGGTGGCGCAGGCGGGCTTGGGGTTTTGGTCCAAAGGGAAGACCAGGTCGCCTTTCACCGGGTCGGGGCAGGGTGGCGCGAAGTGAGCGACGAACTGGCCTACGTCGCGGCCGCCAACTAGCCCGCCCTGTTTCTCAACAGGGCGCCCCTTTGCCTTGGTTCCACAGGTTGAAGTTCTCTTGCTGAACAGGGCAACGCGCCCATGAAACCCTGACCGGGTCTGTCGCGGAAAGGGAGAACGTGAGTTGGGCTCAGTCACTGTGGAACCAGACCCAGTCGCTGGTCTGGCCAGTGCAGTGCAGCGGGTGCAAAAGGTGGGACACACCTCTTTGCACAAACTGCGCTAACCTGGCGCGCGGCCCGGTGAAGACCCTGATCCTTGAGGACGAACTCGGTGTCCCAGGGTGGCCGCTGCTCACTCTTGGGGACTACCAAGGCGCGCTGCGAGGCGTCGTCCTGGCGGCCAAACACGACCGCGTGCGCGACCTTACCGGCTTTCTGGAAGCCGCCGGACAGACTTTAGGTTCAGCTCTCGCCAAAGAGCCTGGCATCCAGGGGGCCGGTCACCTCTGGGTGGTTCCCGCACCCTCTTCAAAGGCAAGGGTCAAGGCGCGGACCGAAATAGTCCCACTCATAGCGACCTCTCTCGCCAGGCAAGTTGAAACGGAATCAGCCACAAAAGTGCGCGTAGTTCCCGCAGTCCAGCTAGCGCAGAGTAAGCCTTTCCGACCCCAGAGTCGCGCAGGGCTGTCGAAACAAGCCAGGGGGCGCAGCCGTGCGGGCTCCATGAAACAGGTGCTTGGCTCAGCCTCACCAGTTCCAATGGTCATCGTTGACGACGTTGTTGCCTCAGGCGCAACGGTCCTTGAAATGCTCCGTCTTCTAGGACCGTCCGTCCTGGCGGTCGCGTCACTCGCGGTCTCTATCAGGTAGGTGGCGCGACTTGACCCGCACAGCCCGGGGAAACCGGTGGCCTCTAGTAGGATTAAGAGATCACCGACGGCTCTTTGCACGCCGGTGCGGGACTGCCCCGTTTCTAGTTACAAAGGAGGCCGCCAAAGCGAAAGCGCACTGGCTTTCACTCCCTATTTCACTCAATCCGAAGGTTTCCTGGAGGATCCAATGGACATCGTTGTCACAGGACGCAACGCCGAAATTCACCCTAACTTCCGCCAAGCTGTTGAGGACAAGCTCGAAAAAGTTACGCTCTTCTATCCCAGGGCCCAACGCGTGGACGTGGAGCTCACGCACGAAAGCAACCCGCGAATGGCGGATCGCAGTGAGCGCATCGAGCTCACCGTGTACGGGAAAGGCCCTGTGATCAGGGCTGAAGCGGAATCTTCCGACCGCTACTCCGCGGTAGATCTAGCGAGCGCAAAGCTTTTCGAGCGTCTCCGGAGGCTTCGCGATCGGGTGAAGGACCGCCGTAAGGGACGTGGAGTCGCACCCGTTCCCGGCGAGCCCGCACCTGAGGTAGTCGAAGAAGGCCTCTCGGAAGACATGGCTGACGCTGAAGACTGGCACCTGCGCAGCGCCGAAGACTTGAAGGTCGGCGAAGTACGGGAGGAACAGTTAGGTGACTCTCCTGTTGTTGTTCGCCAGAAGGTTCACGAGGCCTCGCCGATGAGCGTTGACGAAGCCCTGCATCAGATGGAACTGGTGGGGCACCCCTTCTTCTTGTTCATTGACTCCGACACCATGCAGCCCTGCGTTGTCTACCACCGCAAGGGTTGGTCCTACGGGGTCTTGCGGCTCAACACCCGGGTGAGTGAATCCGGAGAGGTCATCTAAGAGCACCAGTGAGTAGGCCCCCGCATTTTGCGGGGGCCTTGCCGCGATCGGTGAAGCCGGTCACCGCGGTAGCAGTTGCAGGTTTCTGGCAGGCCGCGGATTCCGTAGACTGAACGGGAGCGGGTCGCGGCATGGTTCAGCGTGCCCAGAGATTAGGAGTCCCAGTGGGATTGATTGACAAGATTCTTCGGTCCGGCGAAGGACGTCAGTTGCGGAAGCTAGACCGTTTCGCCGACCAAGTCGACGCTTTGGAAGAAGACTTCAAACAGCTCACAGACGAAGAGCTCCGGGCAAAAACGGATGAGTTCAAGACTCGCCTGGCCGAGGGCGAGACCCTTGACGACATCATGGTCGAAGCGTTCGCGACCGTCCGTGAAGCGGCCTGGCGGGTGCTTCACCTGCGACCTTTCCACGTGCAGGTGATGGGCGGCGCTGCGCTACACCAAGGCAACATCGCGGAAATGAAGACCGGTGAAGGGAAGACACTGGTTGCCACCATGCCCTCGTACCTTCGTGCACTAGAAGGTAAAGGCGTGCACGTCGTGACAGTGAACGACTACCTGGCCGAATACCAGTCGGAAATGATGGGACGCGTCTACAAGTTCTTAGGACTGACCGTTGGTTGTGTGCTTCAAGGCCAGACTCCAGCTGAGCGTCGGAAGGTGTACGAATGCGACATCACGTACGGCACGAATAACGAGTTCGGGTTCGACTACTTGCGCGACAACATGGCGCAGCGCCCCGAAGACATGGTGCAGCGCGGGCACAACTTCGTGATTGTCGACGAAGTTGACTCAATCCTGATCGACGAAGCACGAACCCCCCTCATTATTTCCGGGCCTGCCTCGGGCGACCTGAACCGGTGGTACACGGAGTTTGCGCGGATCGCAGGATCCATGGAACGCGAAGTGGACTACGAAGTCGACGAAAAGAAGCGAACTGCCGGGATCCTGGAAGAAGGCATTGAAAAGGTGGAAGACCAGCTTGGGGTCGACAACCTTTACGAAGCCGCGAACACGCCTCTGATCGGCTTCTTGAATAACGCGATCCGCGCGAAAGAGCTGTACCACCGCGACAAGGACTACATCGTGCAAAACGGGGAAGTCCTGATCGTTGATGAGCACACGGGCCGTGTGCTCCCTGGCAGGCGCTACAACGAAGGCATGCACCAGGCAATCGAAGCTAAAGAACGCGTGGAGATAAAGGCTGAAAACCAAACGTTAGCGACGGTGACGCTTCAAAACTACTTCCGGCTTTATCCCGAAGGCTCGCGTGCTGGCATGACCGGTACAGCTGAGACCGAAGCGGCGGAGTTTGCTTCCACGTACGGGATCGGCGTGATCCCGATCCCAACCCACCGTGACATGATCCGCATCGACCAGCCCGACCTGGTGTACCCCACCATGCAGGGCAAGCTAAACGCGATCATTGACGACATCGCAGAACGCCACAAGCGGGGGCAGCCAGTCCTGGTCGGCACTACCTCGGTTGAAAACTCCGAACTGATCGCCGGGTTGCTTGCTGAGCGGCGCGTGCCTCGCCAGGTGCTGAACGCGAAGGAACACGAGCGGGAGGCGCAAGTTGTTGCGATGGCGGGCCGGAAGGGTGCTGTCACGGTTGCAACCAACATGGCTGGCCGCGGTACCGACATCATGCTTGGCGGTAACGCAGAGTTCATCGCCCAGGCGAACTTGGAAAGCCGCGGGTTGGATCCGGAGGAGAACCCGGAGGAATACCGGGAGGCGTGGGCTGACGCACTTGAAGACGCGCGCAGAGCAGTTGCGGAAGAACACGATGAGGTTGCGGAACTTGGCGGGCTTTACGTGCTGGGCTCCGAACGCCACGAGTCGCGGCGTATCGACAACCAGCTGAGGGGTCGCTCAGGGCGTCAGGGTGACCCGGGTGAGTCGCGCTTCTACCTTTCCATGGAGGACGACCTGATGCGGTTGTTCAACTCGGGGATGGCACAGCGCATCATGATGTCGGGGGCGTATCCGGAAGACCTGCCGCTGGAATCCAAGATGGTTTCCCGCTCCATCCAGTCGGCGCAGAGCCAGGTCGAAGCGCGCAACTTTGAAATCCGCAAGAACGTCCTTAAGTACGACGACGTGATGAGCGCTCAACGCTCACTGATTTACGACGAGCGTTCTCGCGTTCTAGAAGGGGAAGACCTTACAGACCAGATTGCACTGTTCCAAGACTCACTGATTTCGGGGGTCGTTGACCAGTTCACTGCGGCTGAAAGCCCGGCCGACTGGGACCTCGACAAGATGTGGGTGGAACTGAAGGGCTACTACCCGGTTTCACTGTCAGTTCAGGAGGTCTTGGACGAACACGGTGGGCTAGAGCGGATCAGCGCTGAAGACCTCAAGTTTGAGTTGACGGGTGACGTGCGGGCAGCGTACGACTCCGCGATGGAAGCGCTCAGAGAGAATCCGGTTGCGCTTGAGCAGCTAGGAGAGGACCCGAAGTCTGAACTGGAGCGCAGGGTTGTCCTCGCAACGGTCGACCGGCTGTGGCGCGAGCACCTCTACGAAATGGACTACCTGAAGGAAGGGATCGGACTGCGAGCCATGGGGCAGCGTGACCCCCTGGTCGAATACAAGGACGAAGGCGCGAAGATGTTCCAGGCGATGATGGAACGTGTTCGCGAAGAGTCCGTGCAGCAGCTGTTCAGCTATTCGAGTCAATTTGCGAAAATGGCTGAGCAGCGCGAAGAAATGCTCGCCAGTGGCGTGGACATGTCTGCGGCTGGCGCCCAAGCAGCGGGGATCAGTGTGGGCGCGGGGGCCAGCGCGAAACCTCAGGCAACTCCAGCATCTAAAAAGAGCAGCCGCCAGGGGTCCAAGGGAGCGCGTAAGCAGCCCCCGGCGAAGACCAAGACCAGCGCGGCTTTCCACGGGAGTGGAAGCGTCATGGGGGATACAGGAAGGCAAGCCGCCCCCACCAAAGTGACTTACGAATCTCCTGATGGGAGCGGCGGGAAGCGCACCTCTGGCGCTAGGCCCGCAGGCGGGATGAACCGCGCTCAAAGGCGCGCCCAGGCCAGGAAGGCTGGGCGCAAGGGACGCTAGGTCAGGCGAACTCCAGAGCCGTCACAACCCAGCGTCCGCGGCGCAGCTGCATCCTCATTGCGACTGCGCGCAGTCGGTCTCTGTCCCAGAGTGTCACCGCGACTTCTGCGGACTCAGGGTGGGGAGACCAGACCCGCACCGAATGTGCTTTGGCTGGCTTGGGATTCTTTGGGCCTCCTTGGCGGGCACCACAGACTTTCTGCAAGCTCAGGAAAAGGTCCCGGGAAACCCAGCGAGTCAAGGTCCGGACTTCACGCCTGCCTTCAACCGCATCCAGCACGGCTGCCGCGAGCACCCGCCCCCACTGCTCAGGGGACACGTTCGTACCGTTTAGCCCGGCGGTTGCCAGATGAGCAGGGTTCGGGGTCTGGGGCAAGCGAGGCGGGTAGAGCGCGGGGTAGGAACGCATCGGTCTTGATGCGAGTCCGACGCTCACGCCGCGGCCCTTTCGTCATGCCCTGCGCTTTCGCTCAGAGGCCCTTCCGGAAGCAGCAGAATCTGGTCGGGTTCAATGAGGTCCGGGTCATCCCCGATCAGATCCTGGTTAAGGGCGTAGATGCGCCGCCAGAGATCGTCGATCTCCTGATCCGTTGCGTCTTCACCCAAGAGGTGTTTTGCAATGTCCCAGAGACAGTCCCCAGGAACAACTGCGTGAGCCTGGTCGAAGGCTTTCCCTTCCACAACTTCCAGGCGCAGCTCTCCGGGCCTTAGAGACTGCCGCAGGTAGCGTTTTGCTAGCTGGGGAGCAGTAAGGGGCTGAAGGTCAGTGTCCCTTGAGTGGTGGGTGCTCGCTGATGCGCGCGGGGGCTGCGCAGCGCTCAAGGGCTCGGGGGTGGCGGGTTCTTGGGTTGCGGGTGGGGGGAGAGGCTCTTCCGCAGGCGCGATACCAGGCTCCAAGGCTAGGTCTTCCTCAGTCTCCGGTTCCGCTTCCTCTGGGGCGGGCTCCTCCGCAGCCTCTGGAATCTCCGGAGAGGCCGGCCACAGCGCTTCTTCGTCATCCACCGGGACACCCGTGGACTCCTCTACCGTGGCGCCAGGGAAAAGTAGGGGATCCGGTGGTTCGGCTAGCGCTACGGCACCAAGACCCAGGGTCATGCTGCCGGCAAGTGTGGTGGAAACTAGCGTTCGGGCTGCGAGTCTCTTCGCGCTCTTCGGCGCCAGCGAGTTGATCGCAGCCTTCAAGACGGACCCTGCCTTTGAAGATGGGGAGGCAAGAGTCGACAACCATGCGAGTGACAACCACGTGAGGTGCCAAAGTAAGGTCGCTTCAACCAAGCCCACTACGATCAGCGTCGCTCCAGGTAGAGATGCGAGGCCTGCGCTGTCGGTCGTCGGCACTAGCCAGTGCGCGGCTAGAGATGTCAACACTAAGCCTGCTAGCAGGAGTGCCACTGTGTCCTTGACTTGTCGACGTTTTGGGCTGCCGGTTTCGTCCTTGCCGTAGGTGCTCACGGTCTTTCCTTTCAATCAGTAAGGGGGATCGTGTCCACTGTTCCCCGGCGCCCAACGAAAAATAACGCTAGCAAGACGCTCCGAGGAGAACTCCTTCGCGTCCTTCCTGTGGAGAGTCTTCCGGACAAGGTGAGCTGGGACTGGCACGCTTGGACTATGCGCCTCTATTTGCCACTCACGCTCACTGAACTTTCTGCCGATTCGCCCCCGACTCGCGACGGGCTTACAGCAAGCACCGACGTCCCAGAAAGTGAGGGTTCCTTACTTGAGGAGGTGCTGGAAGAGACCCTCCAGGAGGCCGCTTTCGTCTCTCTTGAGCTGGCCCGCTCTCTGAACGCACCCCCTTGTCGCGTCGTCGCTGTGGGGGACGTTCCGGCTGGTCGGACTCAGTTCTCCGACTGGGGTGAAGTTCAGTCTCTGATGCGAGACGGCAGCGAAGGGCAAGAGCTTGCCCGGCAGGTCTTTACGGCGACGCAGCAGGAGTCGGCTGACAGTCTCCTTGAGCAGCTCTTTGAGGAAGATCTGGAGTGGTTTGACGGATCTGAGCGCAACCAGATTGGTGAATGCTAGATTTGCGTGAATAGCAGCGCTGTTACTGGTGTTGCAGGAGTGACACGCGTCTAAGGGCTTTTTCTCTAAAAGAGGCCTACTTTGTGCGGCATTTCCTAGGCTGCCTGCCGCCTCGACGAAAACCGGCGAACGAAGTTCGCGATTATCTTGTGAGAGGGAGACACGTCGACGCCGCTTACGCGAGCCTCTACGGACTCGCGCTCCTCTGGTGGGTAGTAGCCAAGGTCAGAGAAGAGTTCAATGCGAAGGCGGATCCCCTCATAGTCCAACTCTGGGTGAAACTGGGTCAGGTACATGTTGGGACCGACCCGGGCCATCTGTAGTGGGGCGACAGCTCCGGTCACCAGAGGCACCATCTCTTCAGGAGGGGTAATGACCGATTCGTGGTGCCCAACATAGGCTCGGAACCGTTCGGGGACGCCTTCTAGAATCGGGTCCGCGCGTCCCTCGGCCGTCAGCGTCAGCACGGGGGCCGTAATGTCCTCGGAGATCTCTGGCCCGACGCTCCCACCCAACTGGCGGGCGACGACGCCAAGTCCGTAGCAGATGCCAAGCAGCGGGAACCCGGTCTTCAACGCTTCGTCAGCTAGTCTGGCCAGCCCGCGTTCCACTTCCTTCTGCTTCGCCGACTTTGATTCTTCCGGGGCGGAGACGTCGAACGAGGAGCCGCAGAGGATCACGCCGTCCCAGTGAGCAAAATCGATTTTTGGAAATGCTACGCGCTCCAACCTCACGTTCACCAACTGGTCTGGTTCCAAACCTGAGAAGCGAAGGAGTGCTTCGCGTTCCGAGCGTGCTATCTCTTCTACGTCCCGCGTAGTCATCATTAAGAACCGGCCACCCATGGCCCGATCGTAGCAACGCTTCTCTTCTTCTCCGTGGAAGCGAAGGTGGCTTAGCCTTAGCGAATGGATACTTCGACCACCCAGACGGCCGCCGACCTTGAACTGGCACTCTCTCTTGCAGATCTTGCGGACCAGGCCACGATGTCAAGGTTCCTCTCCAGTGACCTCCGGGTCAGTACGAAACCGGATATGACCTTGGTATCTGACGCTGACAGGGACACCGAACGGGTCTTGAGGGAGGCACTGCGCCAGGCTAGGCCACACGACGGCATCCTTGGTGAAGAGCACGGACTTGAGCATGCTGAGAGTTCCCGCCAGTGGGTTATCGACCCCATCGACGGCACCCACAACTATGTCCGCCAGGTGCCGATCTGGGCCACCCTCATCGGTTTGGTTGACGGTGGGGAACCGGTGGTCGGCGTGGTTTCAGCGCCCGCCCTTTCCAGGCGCTGGTGGGCCGGAAGTGGCCACGGTGCCTACCGACAAGTGCTGGGTGGAGACCCGCAGCGGATCCGGGTTTCGGGGGTTGCGGATTTGTCTGCAGCGTTCCTGTCCTACTCCTCCCTTACCGGTTGGGAAGAGGCAGGGTTGGGAGAGCAGATGGCAACTCTGATGTCCTCTTGCTGGCGCACCCGCGGGTTCGGAGACTTCTGGAACTACATGCTGGTCGCAGAAGGTGCGGTAGATGTCGGGCTAGAACCCTCCCTTGCGCTGCACGACATGGCGGCGCTAGTTCCCATCGTTACTGAGGCAGGCGGGACCTTCACGAACCTTGAGGGCAGGCCGGGACCCTGGGGCCCCGGGGGCGTGGCCACCAACGGCCTGCTGGAGCAAGCCGTGCTGCGGACCCTGAAGCGTCCTAGTTAGAGACGGCTTCCAGAAGAACCCTCAAGCGTTCCATGCGGTCGGCGCGGCTCCCCGGTCCCGGACTTGGGTCTTCGGCAACCCACTGTTCCAGGCCGCAGTCAACTTCGTCTTGCGCGTGAGAACAGTTTGGAAGACAGGCCTTAGTCGCCTGCGCTACGCCGGGAATAGCTTTCAGAGCGTGTTCTTCACCTGCGTGCTGCAGCCCGAATGAGCGCACTCCCGGCGTGTCCACGACCCACCCTCCGCCTTCGATCGGAAGAGCAACGGCCGAGGTTGACGTGTGGCGTCCCTTTCCAGTGTGCGCGTTCACTTCTCCGACAGCGCGGTCAGCTCCCGACACAAGTGCGTTGATGAGCGTTGATTTTCCAACCCCTGAGTGGCCAACCAGAACGGAGAAGCGGCCGTCGACTAGCGCTTCCAGATCCACCAAGCCGCTTGTGTGCCCGTCTTGGGTAGAGGTCAGCACAGTCTCTAGGTCGAAGCCTTTGAAGTTCGCTAAGAAGTCTTCTGGGTCTTGCAGGTCTGTTTTTGTCACGCAAAGCACGGCGGGGATCTCCGCTTCGGCTGCTGCGACCAGGCAGCGGTCAACCATGCCCACCCGGGGAGGGGGGTCGGCTGCGGCAACAACGATGACCATCAGGTCAGCGTTCGCCACTATCGTTTTCTCCCCGCGACCTTCGGCTGCCTCCTCCAGGCTGCGCCTAAGTGCGTTTGTGCGAGGCTCAACGAACGCGATTCGGGCTAAAGAGCCGGGATCTCCGCTCAGGTCGGACGTGAGCCGCACGAAATCGCCAATCACGACCGCACTCTTCGGGATCTCCCGTGCCTTCACTGCAGTGAGGAGCCGTCCGTCAGCCTCTAAGGAAACGACGTAACGACCACGGTCAATCCCCACGACGCGTCCCAGCTCAGCTTTCGAATAGTCGGGGCGTCGCTTCGTTCGGGGGCGGGACCCTTTGCGGGCGCGGACCCGCACGCGTTCATCATCGGTCCCAGTGTCGTACCTACTCAAGGGGCTCCGCTCCGCTAAGCAAGCTGGGATTGGCTTGGACTTCACTAGGCCAGAGCGGCTCTGGGGAAGGGGCGCTGTTCAGCATCGCTTCCCAGCGAGCAGGAAAGTGGGGAAGCGTTTTTGCGGTCGTGTCGATATTGCCGACTCTGCACCCCGGGATGCGTAGGCCCACGACGGCCCCGAAGGTTGCCATCCGGTGATCCTCGTAGCTTTCCAGGTCAGCCGGTTGGTAGGTGCCGGGCGTGATCCGAAGGCCGTCCCGCAGCACTCGTGCCTTACCACCCAGCTTCCTAATTTCTCTTGCGAGGGCTTCTAGGCGGTCCGTTTCGTGTCCGCGCAGGTGTCCAATCCCAAGGATGGTAGACGGGGAAGAAGCGAATAGGCAGAGGGCTGCAACCGTTGGTGCAAGCTCCCCGCAGGGAGCCAAGTCGAACTCCATTCCGGGCCAAGACAAGTCTTCCGGCGCCGAAACCGTGAGCCCCGCTGAGGAAAAGGCTAGGGTCGCCCCAAAGCGCGGTAGTAGCTCTAACCAGTATTTTCCGACCTGGTCGGTGCGGCGCGGCCAGTGCGCGATCGTCACCGAGCCTCCTGCAAGGAGCGCGGCAGCAAGGAAAGGTCCTGCGTTCGACAGGTCTGGCTCGACGTCGATTGGAACGCCCTTTGGCCTGACTGGGGAGGTGAGCCAGCTTGAGGAAGATTTTGCAGTTATTTCAACGCCCTGGTCGGCAAGCATCTTCAGGGACATCGCAACGTAGGGCCAGGAAGGAAGACGGCCTTCGGCGCGAAGTAGCGCGGGCCTGCCGAAGAGGGGAGAAGCAAGCAGAAGTGCTGAGAGGTACTGGGAAGAACTGGTCGTGTCGATAACGACGCTCTTCGCAGGCTCATCCTGCGGCGAGGATTCCGGATGCTTCGACCTTGTGTATACGCCGCGAACCTTGAGCGGTAAGTGGCCTTTGGCGCCTTTGAAACGAACCTTTGCCCCCAGGGTCTTCAGAGCGTCAGTCAGGGGACCCAGCGGACGTTTTTCAGCTGCCGGGTCCCCGACGAAACGGGTGGTGCCGTCAGCAAACGCTGCCAGGGCAGGACCGAAACGCATCACGGTCCCGGCGAGCCCGCAGTCGACAGTGCCCCACCCACGCAACTGCTTAGGGGGAGTGATCAGGATCTGGTTCTGGTCCGGCGCGAAGTCGAACTTAGCGCCAAAGTGCTGCATTGCAGTTCCTGCAAGGTAGGAATCCCGCGAAGCAAGTGCCCCACGCACCACGGTTGGCCGCGCCGCAATGGTCCCCAACACTAAAGCCCTGCTGGTTTGTGACTTGGAGCCTGGAAGCGCCACCGTCGCACGTAGCGGTCCGTTTGCGCGCGGTGCGTCCCAATATCTGTTCACCTTCCCATTGTCAGCTTTCCGCGCGGCCTTTGCTAGAGGTGCCAAGAAAACACCTGTGGGAGACCTGCGGGGAGGGGAGTAGCCTGGAGCTGATGGAGCAGGTGGAGACAGATGCGGGAGCGCTTAGCGCTGAGCTTGAGGCTCGGTTTGAAGCAGAGGCGCTACCTCACCTTGACCGAATGTACGCGGCAGCACTGGGGCTCACCAGGAACGCTGAAGACGCAGAAGACCTTGTCCAAGAGGTGTTCCTGCGTGCCTTTTCAAGCTTCGGTCAGTTTCAGGAGGGCACCAACGTTCGCGCGTGGCTCTACCGAATCCTCACTAACACGTTCATTTCTGAATATCGCTCCGGCAAGCACGATCCCCGCAAGATGGGGCAACCGCTCCCGGCGGACTGGCAGCTGTCAGAGACGGACTTGCGCGCGCCTTCTTCCGGGGGGTTCAAGCTCCCGTCTCCCGTGTCGCCCTCGGCAGAAAGTGAAGCGATGCCAGGGCTGGAGGCAGCGGAAGTGCTGGATATGCTGGGGAAGCTGCCTGAGCCGCAACAGGAAGCCGTTTACCTCTCAGACGTGATGGGATTCAGTTACAAAGAAGTCGCGGAGATCCTGGAGATCCCTATTGGGACTGTGACCAGTCGCCTCCATCGGGGTCGGGAGAACCTCCGGAAGTCTTTGCGGAGCCAGGCAGCGGGGCGCGGCTTGGAGGTGACTTGATGGACGCCAGTTTTTATGAGGGCGGGCCGGATGCGGAGGCCCCTTGCGACTGTCCGGTCTGCAACCCTGAAGCAGCGGAGGGGGCTTATTTGCGGGCGGTGTTGCGGGCTTGCAGCACACCGCCGGCGCCTCCCCACTTGAGGGCACGAATTGTTTCTCAAGTGAGGATCATCGCTAGGCTGTCTCAGGCAGACCAGCCCCCTTCTCTTTAGGTTTCGGCTGCGTGTCCTCCCCCACCGTTTTGGCTGCGCATCGTGCTGGATTACCGTTCGACAACGGCGTGATCGGCGCACGACACGCAGCCAAAACGTGAAGGTGCCGCGGGGGGCAGGCGTGGATGCGCGGCCGAATCGTTCTGGATGCGCGGCCGAATCGGTGGGGGCGACGCGCGTTAGGCTTTGTGTCGAAGTGATCACGTCCCCTGTTCGACTAACCAGGGTCGCCCTGGTATTTTTCACGGGTAGAGCCAACTGTCCCGCGATAGCGGGAAGCACGGAGGAAACCATGAGCACCAGAGGACGCAAGCGCAAGGATCGCCGGAAGAAGAAGGCGAACCACGGCAAACGCCCCAACAGTTAACACCTGTTTTTCTGCTTTGGCTGCGACACGCAGCCAAAGCAGAAATGCTATCTAGCTAAAGGCGCGCTCCAGGATCGAAGCGACCTCCTCCTGATGACGCCACGTGAGACCCGTTGAAGGCGAGGCGGCTGCCTCCCTGGAAATCACCGTGATCGTTGCGCCGTCTGGGATCCGCCCAGCTTCCACCATCGCCTGACTCACCGGGATCATCCCGAGCAACGGGAACAGGTTCAGTGCCAGGAACGGCCAAGCTCCCTGGTTCTCGGGCTCATCCTGCACCCAGCTCACCTGAGCACCCTGGAACGGCTGCAACGCTTCCGCCAGTTCGCTAACCGGGAGTGGGTACAAGAGCTCCTGGCGGATGATAGCCACGTCGCTTCTCCCCAGCTTGTTCCGCTCTTTCACCAGGTCATAGTAGATACGGCCGCTGCAGACCAACACCTTCGTGACACTCGCTGCGCCTTGTGCGACCTGCGCATCCACCTCACCGATCACCGGCTGGAACTCACCGCTGGTGAAGTCTTCCAGTGGCGAGGTTGCCGCCGACAACCGAAGCAGCTGCTTCGGCGTGATCTCAATCAGGGGTGTCCTGGGCCTGCGGTAGGCCTGCTTGCGAAGCAGATGGAAGTGGTTCGCGGGCGTTGACGGCTGAGCCACCCAAAGGTTGTCCTCGGCTGCCAACTGCAAATACCTTTCCATGCGCGCCGAAGAATGATCGGGCCCCTGGCCCTCGTACCCGTGCGGGAGCATCATGGTGAGGGACGACCTTTGTCCCCACTTCACCTGCGCCGACGAGATGAACTCGTCGACCACGGTCTGGGCCCCGTTCGCGAAGTCGCCAAACTGTGCTTCCCAAGCCACAAACATGTCCGGGCGTTCGACCGAGTACCCGTATTCGAACGCGAGGGGCGCGTACTCAGAAAGTGGGGAGTCATAGATCTGGAAACGAGCCTGGTCCTCGGTCAAGAAGTCCAGTGGGGTGAACTCGCGGCCGTCCTTCTGGTCGTGGAGCACCGCGTGCCGCTGAACAAACGTGGCGCGGCGCGCGTCTTGGCCCGTGACGCGTACGGGTGTCCCGTCCATGAGCATGGTTCCCCACGCCAGGAGTTCCGCGAACCCCCAGTCGACCGGGACCTCCCCCTTCGACATGGCAAGACGCTTCTCAGAAAGCTGGCGGAGCTTTTTGTGAGGTGAGAAGCCCTCAGGGAACGCGTTGTACGCTTCACCGACCCGCTCAATCTCTGCGGGAGAAACCGCGCTGCTCCAACCAATCATCATCCCTGAGCCCGGCAGCTGAGATTCGGGAACCTCCAGGCCGTGCCGCAGCTGGGGATCCCCGCACGCTTCCGGCGCCAAACTCGCGCCCGTGGTGCGATCAGGAATACCCCCACGCTCCCGGGTTTCCTCCAGGATTTTCTGCAACTCGCCCTCGTACTCCTGGTGGAACAGGTCCGCCTCTTCCTGGCTGAAGTCACCGCGCCCAATCAGGTTCTTCGTGTAAACCTCGCGGGTTGAGGGGAGCCCGTGGATCAGCTGGTACATGAGCGGCTGCGTCATCGACGGGTCGTCGCCCTCATTGTGACCGCGGCGGCGGTAGCAGACCAGGTCAATGATGACGTCCTTGTTAAACTCTTCCCGGTAGCGGAAAGCGAGGGAGGCGACGCGAACCACCGCTTCAGGGTCGTCCCCGTTCACGTGGAAAATCGGGACCTGGAGGCCCTTCGCCAGGTCCGTCGCGTAGCGGGTGGAGCGCCCGGACGTGGGGCCCGTAGTGAACCCGATCTGGTTGTTGACAACGACGTGCAGCGTCCCGCCGGTGCGGAAACCTTCAAGCTGGCTCATGTTGAAGCATTCGTAGACCACGCCCTGACCAATGAAGGCCGCATCTCCGTGGATGAGAATCGGCAGGATAGGCCAGGTTGGGTCGTCAAGGAGGTCATCCTTCGCTCTGGTGATACCAAGCAGGACTCCGTCAACGGCTTCCAAGTGCGAGGGGTTCGCGGCGAGGTAAACCTTGGTTGCCATCCCGTCCCCGGCGGAGTAAACACCCTCGGTTCCCAGGTGGTACTTGACGTCCCCGGACCCTTTTTCGCCACGCATGTGTTTGCTGCCCTCAAACTCAGAGAAAATCTGAGAGTAGGACTTCCCAGCGATGTTCGCGAGCACGTTGAGGCGCCCGCGGTGAGCCATTCCGATCGTGACCTCATTCAAACCCGACTCGGCTGCGCCATGGAGGACGGTGTCGAGCAACGGGATCAGAGACTCGCCGCCTTCAAGAGAAAAGCGTTTTTGACCGACGAACTTGGTTTGCAGGAAGTCTTCGAAAGCCTCCGCGTGAACCAGCGTAGAAAGGATGTGCTCCTGCTCTTCGTGAGTCGGTTTTCGGTACGGGGACTCAACCTGATCCTGCACCCAGAGGCGCTGGGCCGGGTCCTGAATGTGCATGTACTCAATCCCGACGCTACGCGTGTAAGTGTCGCGCAAACGCTGAAGTAGGTCACGCAGCATCATCTGCGAGGTGCCACCAAAGCCGCCGGTGGGGAACGTGCGGTCGAGGTCCCAGACGGTCAACCCATAGCGTCCCAGCTCCAGGTCAGGGTGCCTCCTGATGCGGTAGGCGAGGGGGTCCGTGTCAGCGGCAAGGTGACCGCGGGAGCGGTAAGCGTGGATCAACTCAACCGTGCGGGAAGCCTTACCCTTTTCTTGGGCGCTGTCGTACACCAGGTCCTTCTCCCACCGGTACGGCGGGTAAGGGATTTCCATGGAATCGAAGACCCGGTCGTAGAAGTCATCCATGCCTGCGAGCTTTTCCGAGAAGCTCTTCAACAAGAGTCCCGACTCAGCACCCTGGATAACCCTGTGGTCGTAGGTTGACGTCGCGTACATCGTCTTGCCGATGCCAAGATCGGCTAGTCGCGCCACCGGAACCCCGGCCCATTCGGACGGGTAGTCGGTTGCGCCGATGCCAATGATCACGCCCTGCCCAGGCATCAGACGCGGCACCGAGTGCGTCGTCCCGATTGTTCCCGGGTTTGTTAGCGACACGGTTGCGCCCTGAAAGTCCCCGGGGGTTAGCGTCCCTTGCCGAGCTCTGCTGATCAGGTCATTCATCGCCTCGACAAACTGCGGGAACGTTAGCGTGTCCGCCTCTTGGACCACGGGGACCATTAGCGAACGCGTCCCGTCGGGCCGCGGCACGTCAATAGCTATGCCCAGGCCGATGTGCGCCATCTGCTCGACCGCAGGTTTCCCGTTCACTTCCGTGTAACGCACGTTCACGTTCGGCTGTTCAGCCAAGGCTTCAACTAGCGCGTAGCCAAGCAAATGCGTGAAAGAGACTTTGCCCCCCACGGTATGAGCTAAATGAGAGTTGATGACCAGACGGTTCTCAATCATCAGCTTCGCAGGGATTTCGCGCGCAGAGGTCGCTGTAGGAACCGAAAGCGAAGCCTCCATGTTCTTCGCGATGGCCCGCGCTGCGCCCTTCAACGGCACCGTCACGTTCTGTTCAAGCCCGCTGCCGTCCTTCTTACTCACCCCGCGATGCGCGCGCACGTAAGGAGAGGTAGCTTCAGAAATCCGTGGGATTGGGGCGGGCGGCAGGTCAGAGCGAGTCACGACCTCTTCATTCGGGCGTGATTCAACCGCTTCCTCTTCAGGGGCGCGGAATGCTCTTTCGGTCGCAGGTTCCGCTTCACCCAGAACCGTTACATTCGAGTCCCCCTTGTCTAGGCTCCGCAAAGCTGCTGGACCCACTTCAGGGTTCGCGGTGAAATACTCCCGCCAGGAACCATCGACGCTTGTGGGGCTCTCCTGGAACCGCTCAAACATTTCGGCGATGTACCAGTCGTTCGGTCCCAGTTCTGATGCGCCGCCCCGGGCCTCTTCGCTCATCTTCAGCTCCCTTGCTGCCGCGGGCCAGACGGCCCACCACCTAAGTCTAAGGAGGATCACCGACTAATTCTCATCATCCTTCCGGCCCGGGCGTTCGCGACTCCTCATCTTTCGCGGCGGCGTTCTTTCGCGTAGATCGCTATAGTTGACGCACTATGGCCATGCCCCCGCGCGAGTCCCCTCAGCCGATGGTTCCTGGGGGCGCCCACCCGTGACCTACAACATCGTGATGATCCTTTTGGGTGTGCTGCTCACCCTGGGGACAGCGATATTTGTTGCGGCAGAGTTCTCCTTCGTTTCCCTAGACCAAGCTTCTGTTGAGCGAAAAGCAAATGAGGGTGACCAGGGTGCAAGCCGCGTGCTGCGGGCGCTCAAGCACCTGTCAACGCAGCTGTCCGGCGCCCAGGTCGGCATCACCCTCACGACAATCCTGCTGGGTTACACAACCCAGGTTGCGCTCTCAAACCTGTTCCAAGAGCTCTTTGATTCCCGTGGTCTGAGCCTGGCTCTTAGCGTGGGCCTGGGGGCCGCGTTGGCACTGATCCTGGTGAACCTGTTCTCCATGCTGTTCGGCGAACTGGTCCCGAAAAACATGGCGCTCGCGGACCCGATGAAGACAGCGCGCCTCACCTCGGGCGTGCAAATGGCGTTCACCTGGCTGTTTTCACCCATCATCAAAGCACTAAACGGGACTGCGAACTGGATTCTGCGCCGCTTCGGAATAGAACCCAAAGAAGAGCTGTCCTCGGCCCGTTCGGCCTCTGAACTCGCGTTCCTGGTGCGTCACTCCGCGGACGAGGGCGTGCTTGCAAACGAAACAGCCGACCTGTTCACCCGCTCAATCCTGATGGGGGAACTCTCCGCAGAAGACGTGATGACGGACCGAGGAGCAGTCGCGTTCCTACCGGAGGAAGCGAGCGCAGCAGACCTGATCGACATGGCCGAGGAGACCGGCTATTCCAGGTTTCCGGTGATGGACCAGGACGGTGAAGGCGTAATCGCGATCGCCTCGCTCCGAAAGGCAGTCGCGATCCCTCCCGAAAAACGGGGTCTGGTGCCGGCAGCGTCAAAGTCCTTGTCTGTCGAACCCTCGTTCGTTCCTGAAACGGCCGGACTCGCGCCTCTGCTGCTAGAACTGCGTTCGGGCGTCCAGATGGCGGTCGTCGTTGATGAGTACGGCTCCACCGCGGGGATCGTCACGCTAGAAGACGTCGTGGAAGAACTTGTGGGAGAGGTTTCGGACGAACACGACCGGCGGCGAATGGGCATCAAGTCCGCTCCCTCGGGGGGCTACCTAGTCCCCGGGACTCTGCGCCCTGACGAGCTTGAACAACGCACGGGGATAGAGGTTTCGGACGAGGGACCTTTTGAGACGCTTGCAGGATTCGTCATGGACCGTCTTGGAGCTATCCCTGAGGTGGGTGACGTCGTTGAGGAGCACGGCGTGTCCATAGAGGTGATCGCTATGAAGGGTAGGAGAATCACCCGTCTTCGCGTGGTCCCGGGCGGTGAGGGAGCATGAACCCGGTCCTGGGGCTTGGACTTACAGCGGTCTTCCTGGCAGTAAACGCGTTTTTTGTCGCTGCAGAGTTCGCAGTCACTTCCTCCAGGCGGGCGAAGGTTGAACCGCTTGCCGAACAAGGGAAGTGGGGATCGAAGGCGGCGCTCGCGGCACTGGAGCACGTCTCTGTCAACCTGGCGACCTGTCAGCTGGGGATCACCGTGATGTCAACGTCGCTTGGGGCGATCGCCGAACCAGCGATAGCCCACCTGATTTCCCCTCCTTTGGAGAGGGTTGGTGTTTCCGCTGCCGGGGCTCACGCCGTAGCTTTTGTTGTCGCGCTGTTGCTGGTGTTGTTCTTGCACGTGGTGTTCGGGGAGATGGTCCCAAAGAACATTTCGATAGCGAACCCCGAGAAGGCACTGCTGTTCCTTGCCCCGCCCCTCACCGCAATCGGGGCTGTGTTCCGTCCGGTCGTGGTGGGCCTGGACCACGTAGCGAACTGGTTCTTGAGGCTTTTCGGGATAGAACCGAAGTCGGAGATCTCAGCGACCTTCACGGCGGAAGAGGTTGCTTCGATCGTTGAGCTGTCCAGGGAGGAAGGAAAGCTAGAGGACGACTTGGGTCTGCTTAGCGGGACCCTTGAGTTCACGGAAGAAACTGCGGGGTCGCTCATGGTGCCGCTCGACAGCCTGACTGTGATCACCGAGCCTGTTGTCCCAAGCGAAGTTGAAGCCTTGGTCGCAAAGACGGGCTTCTCTCGCTTCCCTGTCGTGAACGCCGAAGGTGAGCTTTCGGGCTACGTCCACTTGAAGGACGTTCTCTACGCGGACGGGCCGAAACGCGACTTGCCGCTTGAGAAGTGGCGGATTCGCCAGCTTGGTCGCGTTTCTTTCGAGGACGAGGCCGAGGAAGCATTGCGGAGCATGCAGGCAAAGGCCACGCACATGGTTGCCGTTACTGGTCCGAACGGGGAGGTACAGGGCATCTTGTTCCTGGAGGATTTGCTGGAAGAGCTGGTGGGGCAGGTACAAGATTCTCTGCAGCGAGAGAACTTTTCCTGAGCCTAATAAGCAAGCTCACACGCCCAGGCGGTCCACCCGTGACCAATGGCACGGTCCCATTTGTCCCGGGCGCGTACAATCTTTCTCGGTGAGCGAACAACGAGCGCAACGAAGAGCGTCCGTTGCACAGTTCAATGAGTTTTGCAGGTCTTACCTTGGAGAGTGGATGAGTTCGAATAGTGGAGAGTGCCCGCAGTTCCCGAAGCGCAGACAACTGCACGGGGGCCTAGGCACTCACACTCGAAGCGCCCGCGCTACGTCGCGCGTGAGCGTCACGGGTAAGAGTGAGCGCCTCGGTTTTTCTCGCGTTGGGACGGCCACAGGCGCGCTGGCGCTTGCGTTCGTGGGTTCGGCCGCGCCGGCTCTTGCGGATGCCCCATCCTCGGACAAGGGCGGAAGTTCTCGGGAGTCTTCTTGGGCGGGCCTTTCTTCCCCTGACCTAGTTGACACGGGGGAGTTTGCTGAGTCGGCCGGGGCAGCCTCACGTGCAAAGATGCGGACGCCCGTCGTTGAAAACGGTTGCGTGCCGCTGGCCGGTGCAGCGGATGGTTCCCGCACCCTGACGTATCAGCAGCGGTTCTACCAGCCGCTAGCACAAGGGACGTTCTCTACTTCTTCCGGATACGGTTACCGTGTCCACCCGACGACAGGGCAGTACTCGTTCCACGAAGGGGATGACTACCGGGCCTCTGCGGGCACACCCATCCACGCTGTCGCTGACGGTGTGGTGGTTTCTGTTGGATACGAGGGAACTGCAGGGCTCCGCACCGTTATCCGCCACACTGACACCGACGGGAGCATGGTGGAGTCGCGGTACTTGCACCAGCTCCCCGGGTCCCCGACCGTTTACGCCGGGCAAGAAGTGTCGGCGGGACAGGTCATTGGCGCGGTGGGCAACACCGGTCGTTCCACAGGACCTCACCTTCACTTGGAGATTCGTCCCGGCGGCGGGGGGCCGGTCAACCCCGGTGTTTGGCTTGCGACCCACGAAGCGATTTACGTGGGTCAGGAGTGTTCGTGATCCCAGTTGCAGCGTCGCGCCCCATTGTGCTGGCGCATCGCGGTGGGGATGAGGTTGCTCCGGAAAACACAATGTCTGCGTTCCGGTCCCTCAAGGGGATGGGAATCCGCTACCTAGAAACCGATGTTCACTTGACCGCAGACGGGCAGGTCGTTGTTTGCCACGACGACACCTTAGAGCGCACCTACGGTGGAGCGGGCTCTATCCTGGACCACACGTACCAGGAGATTCTGGAGCTCAGGAACAGTGCGGGGGAGGCGATGCCCCTGCTCTCTGAAGTGCTGGAGACCTTCCCTGATCTCTACCTGAACATCGACGCGAAGACGGATGCGGTCGCGGATCCCCTAGTCGACCTTCTCCTGGACCACCAGGCTATGGGCCGGACTCTCATAGCGTCGTTTTCCGAACGTCGTCTGGAGAGAATCCGCCGGATGGGCGGTCCCGAGGTCACGACTTCGCTTGGCGTGAGGGGCGTCGTGAACCTAATGCTTGCAGCCGAAACTGCATCTAGCGCGGAGACCTGGGGCGTCCCCGGGCCGGCGCAGCACGTCCGTGCAGTTCAGGTCCCCGTGAAAACCAAGGGAATCAGGGTGGTGTCGCCAAGGTTCATCGCCACGGCTCACACTGCAGGCCTTGCCGTCCACGTCTGGACAGTCAATGACCCAGACACGATGGTGAAGCTGGTTGAAATGGGGGTCGATGGGCTCATCACCGACGTGCCAATGGTCGCTCGCGATGTGCTGATAGACATGGACCTTTGGGGGCGACCCCTTAGGGACCAGCTGCTAACATAAGGAGCTGCTAAAGTACCCGAGGCTACGCCCCGGGAAGCCCCGATAGCTCAGCGGATAGAGCGCTCGCCTCCGGAGCGAGAGGTCGCAGGTTCGAGTCCTGTTCGGGGCGCTTTTTGTGCTTGCATTCCGTGAGTGTGGCCACATCCCTGCTTCACCGCGCACAGCCGCCGAAAGTGCGGAACAGGCAAATGAGCTGTAGGTGCAGGTCAGCGCTGGTTTATTGTGGGTCGGTGCGCTCCTTTCTTTCCTCTGAGTCGTGCCGCATAGATGTGGCTCCACTCAAGAGGTCGGATTTATGGCCCATTCGTTGGAACCTCTACGCATGACAGGTCGAGTCCCTACCGCTTCCTGGGCGCTCTTCGCCCGCCAACTTGGCGACAACATCTCCACGGCCCGCGAGCGTTTGAACCTGTCGCAGGAACACGTCGCTATCGCAGCTGGGCTGTCGCGCCACACCTATCAGCGCCTCGAGAAGGGGCTGAAGGAAAAAGGCAAGCCGACCAATCCGACGCTCTACACACTCTTAGCGGTCTGCGCCGTGCTTGGCGTCTCTCTCACCGACGTCTTGCCCCCGACACATCCCGGACTGTTTTCAGCCCACCCGGCAGGTAACGTCCCTAACTCCCTGTTTCCTCCCCAAGGGCCGCTAGAACCACGCCCAGGGCACGATATATACGGGATGCGCTTTCAATAGTCACCGACCACCCGCACTCGTCGTCACCAACGAATACCCATTCTTCGGCGTTCAGGGCTCCCTGGAACCGCACCACATCGAACTCGCTTGCCTGGGGGTTGTCAGTGACGGCTGACCTGTCCCCAGCACGGATCACCGGTTGGAGGCCCGCGCTCCTAGAATGCGTGGTGTGCGTTCCGGGTGCGCCTCCGCCGTCGCACCACCTGGGACAGTCGCCCAGGTCTGTTTCCTCTGCCCACTGGTCCATAGGCGCTCCTTTCAGTTCTCGTTAGCTTGGGCGAGTTCGCGCTGCCTCGATGTTTTGCTCAGCCCTTTTGTGGAGACGGGCACGAAGTAGGTGCGGTGGAGAAGATTGCGTGCGCTCCGCGCTACCCTTTTGGGGTGACTCCCGAAGAACTCTCAGTACTCATTCGCTTTTGCCTGTTTTCCCTTAGTGATTCCGGCGCGCTTTCGCTGCCGAAAGACAAGATTCCGGCGACTGTCGTCGTTGAACGGCCAAGGGTGGCGGAACACGGTGACTGGTCAACTAACGTCGCGATGCAGCTCGCGAAGACCGCTGGAATGTCTCCTCGTGACCTAGCTGGTCTGGTTGCTACCTGTTTGGAAAGTGACCCGCAGATCGCAAGTGCGGAGGTGGCGGGCCCCGGGTTTGTCAACATTCGTCTTGATGCCGGCGCAGCCGGTGGTTTAGCCGGGCTCATCCTGAAAGAGGGGACGGCCTACGGGCACAACGAATCAATGAGCGGCCAGGTCATCAACCTTGAGTTTGTTTCCGCGAACCCGACGGGCCCTATCCACATTGGCGGCGCCCGCTGGGCAGCCTTCGGGGACGCCCTGGCGCGAATCTTTGAGGCTAGCGGGGCAGAGGTGGTACGGGAGTACTACTTCAACGATCACGGGGCACAGATCGATAAGTTCGCGAAGTCGCTTCTTGCTCGCGCCCGCGGAGAAGAAGCGCCCCAGGACGGCTACGGCGGGCAGTACATCACCGACATAGCGGACCAGGTGACGGCAACCCAGCTAGCTGAGGGCTCGCCTGAGCCCGCTTCTCTGGAAGACGACGCGGCACTCGAGGTCTTCCGCAAGGGCGGCGTGGAGATCATGTTCGATGAGATCAAGACGAAGCTGAAGGATTTCCGCGTCGACTTTGACGTTTTCTTCCACGAGGATACGCTGCACAAATCCGGAGCCGTAGACAAGGCAATCGACGTCCTTCGCGACAAAGGCGTGATCTTTGAGAAGGACGGTGCAGTCTGGCTGCGATCCACTGATTTCGGTGACGACAAAGACCGGGTGCTAATCAAGTCGAACGGTGACGCCGCCTACCTTTCGGGGGACGTCGCCTACTACCTCGACAAGCGTCTTCGCGGAGCCGATCGCGCCATCTACCTGCTTGGTGCTGACCACCACGGCTACATCGGCCGGATGATGGCTGTGTGTGCGGCCTTCGGGGATCAGCCAGGGGAAAACATGGAGATCCTGATAGGTCAGCTTGTTTCACTCCTTTCAGGCGGAGAGCCTGTTCGGATGTCCAAGCGAGCTGGCACGGTCGTCACTTTGGATGACCTGGTTGATGTCGTTGGTGTTGACGCTTCCCGCTACTCGTTGGTTCGAGTTTCGGCTGACACCCCGCTCACCATTGACCTTGATCTCCTCCAAACGAACTCGAATGAGAACCCGGTTTACTACGTTCAGTACGCCTACGCGCGGACTAGGAGCGTTGCCAGGAACGCTGCGGAGCACGGTGTCGAACTCGGGGATTCGTATGATCCTTCCCAGTTGGACCACCCGGCGGACTCGAAGCTGCTCGGGGCACTAGCGCAGTTCCCGGAGATTGTCGCGAAGGCTGCGGAGCTGAACGAGGTGCACAGGGTTGCTCGCTATCTTGAGTCTCTGGCTGCGACTTACCATGCCTGGTACTCGCAGTGCAGGGTGACGCCAAGGGCGGATCAGCCAGTGTCGCCTGCCAACGTTGCTCGGCTCTGGCTGAATGAAGCGGTGGCTCAGGTGCTTGCAAACGGTTTGGGGCTGCTGGGCGTGAGCACGCCTGAGCGCATGTAGCTTCCCCGTTTTGGCTGCGTGTCGGACCCGCGGCCAATTCGCTCCCGTTTCGTTTTGGCTGCGTGAGGAGTGCTGTTCTCGGCTAGTGCTCTAGGGGGCGGTTCACGCCAAAGTCCGGAGCAAAGCGCGGAGGGTTCATCTGGAGAGAGCGACGGTAGTTCCCAGACCACTTCCCAAACGGTTCGACCGTGAGCGCGTCGTTTGAGAACCTGCCGTCCTCAGTCACTTCTTCTACGCAGAAGTCCGGAATTTCCAGGTTGACAACGGGCGAGGTTCGCTCGCATTCCGCGATGATGAGGGGGGCGTTCGGCCCCAAGAACTGGTCGATCACCCAACCGTCTTGTCCCAGCCACACGCCGTAGCGAAGCTTTACAAGAGTGATACCGCCCAGAAGGCTCATTTGCGTCCCGACGCTTACGTCAAGGACTCGTTCCGCTTCGTAACGAGTCCCGCCTGTGTAAGGGCCTTTCGCTGCAAGGATGCAAAGATCGAAGTCATCCGCGAACAGCTCGATAGCGTCCTTGCCGTGAAGATCCGCCGGTATTCGCGATTCAAGGCTCGTTGCTTGCAGCCTGATCCTGAGCCCGTATCCTTGGGACGCTAGGAAATAGGTCTGGACAATCAGGTCTGGCGTGACGTCCGCAAGGAGCTCGCTAGGCATTTCTTCGACGAAGAAGCGCCTTTCGAACTCGAAATCCAGCCCTAGATCCTCCATGAGTTCACCGTAGCTTAGACAAAGATTTGTCGTAGCTCAGACGAAGAAGAGACACATGAACCAGGATGAAGACCCCGTAGAGGCTGGACTCTCCCGGCACATTGGTGCCTTTTCGATGGTCCTAGCCGCCGGCTTTATGACCCTTCTTGACGTTTCCATTGTGAACGTCGCGCTTCCCTCTATGGAAATTGGCTTGGGGGCAGGCCCGGACGCACTCCAATGGATTGTTGCGGGCTACGCGTTAGCGTTTGGGCTCACGCTTGTCGCGGCGGGGAGGGCTGGAGATATCTTGGGAAGGCGCAGGCTCTTCCTGATAGGACTCACCCTGTTTGTGGTCGCCTCCCTGGCCTGTGGTCTTGCACCTTCCCCGCTGTGGCTTGGTATTTTCCGCTTCGTCCAGGGCGGCGCGGCGGGAGTCTTGAACCCACAGGTGATTGGGCTCATGCAAGACATGTACCAGGGCGCCGCAAGGGCTAAAGCCTTCGGCGCCTTTGGCGTCATCGTCGGTCTTTCAACAGCGCTGGGGCCAGTTCTTGGAGGCGGACTGATCGCACTTGCTGGTCCCTCCCTTGGGTGGCGACTGGTGTTCCTGATGAACGTGCCAATCGGAGTGGTGGTCATCCCACTGGCGGCAAGGTGGCTGCCTGCCTCACCTAGGAGAAAGCATGAGGGTTCGCTGCTAGCCCAGTTCGATCCCGTAGGGATTCTGCTGCTTGGCGGAGTCGTCCTCTGCATCATGCTGCCTTTCCTAGAAGGGTCCTCCCAAAATCTAGAAGCTTCCAGGCCCTACTGGCTGCTGGGCGTCTCCGCGGCGCTAGGGTTGCTCCTTTGGCTCTGGGAGAGGTTCTCTGTCCGTCGCGGCGGTGAAGTCCTGATGGACCCTGCGCTGCTTAGGAACCCCACTTTCATCATGGGAGTCCTAGCTGCCTTCTTCTACTTTGGAGGTTTCACCTCCATATTCCTTGTTCTGACGCTGTTTTTGCAGCAGTCGCTGGGGTGGTCTGCCCTGGCAGCCGGGGCAGCGGCGGTCCCATTTGCGCTCACTTCCGGGCTTGCGTCGGGGCTTAGCGGCGGTCTGGTCAACCGCCTTGGCCGCGTCGTTCCACTGGTCGGTTCCCTGATCGTTGCTCTCACACTAGGTATCGTCGGCTTTCTGATACCTGGGGTTCCCCCAGCGGTAGCCCCCTGGATCGCAATCGGAGTGTTGGCTGTCGCAGGCATAGGCTCCGGCCTAATGATTTCGCCGAACCAAACGCTCACTTTGCACACGGTTCCCCTGCGTCTTGCAGGAGTTGGCGCAGCCTTGCTGCAGACCTTCCAACGCTTGGGCACGGCGATCGGGCTGACTCTAGTCACGACGGTCTACTTTGTGACGATCTCCTCGTCCACCCCACCCGGAGCGGAAGCTGGACAAAAAGCGTTAGGCGCCGCCTCCATTGCGATTTCGGCGACTGTTTCCCTTGCAGTCCTGGTTGGGGTCATCGACCTGGTGCGTGGCCGGAAGCAAACCCTACTGCGGGCCGGCGATATCATCGACAGTAGTTCGGCGCGCTAAGCAGGAAGTTCACGATGAAACTTGTGTCTGACCGTTCTGAGGTTACTGCTCTTGGTTCCGTTGTTGGTTTTGGGACGGGCTTTGACCTGATCGGGGTAGCGGTCACGCCTGCATACCGTGCTTCTTTCAGAGCAGTTGTTGGAAGGACGCAGGTTGTCGGAGACCCGTCCCCGGGAGGCCTTGCAGACCCTGAGAAGAACCCGGCTGTCGTCGCAGTGAAGACGTTGCTGGAACAGGTGGGCGCCCCGGCTGTCGGGGTGAACCTGGCAGTTCGCTCATCGCTTCCGCAGGGAGCTGGTCTTGGGAGTTACGCTGCGAAAGTCGTGGCGGGGGCGCTCGCAGCCAAAGAACTTTTGGGTGCCCCGGAACAGCTGGACTCAGACTTTCTAGTGCGTTTTGCGGTGTCGATGGGCGCCAGCCCACTTCGAGCTCGTTTGGCTCTAGCGGGAGGCGGCCAGGTGTTTGCTGCGGAGGACACGAGTTTCGCGTTCCCTGCGCTCGGCGGCTTGCCGCTCACCGCACTGGTTCCTGACTTTGTTCTGGACGAGCACGGCGGGCCGGGCCCGCGGCCGACAACAGTGCCGTTTAGCTCGGCTCAGGTGGCGGCCGGAAACGCGCTGCTTCTGGCCGCTGCGCTTCAGGGAGAAGCAGTCCCGGATGGGCAGTTGCTCTACCGCACGACCCAGAACGCTTTGGAGGACCAGTACCTGAAGGTTGCGTCGCCAGCCTCAGCAGCACTCGTCGAATGGCTGCGGGAGCAAGGACTGCCGGCCTTCGTCAGTGGCGATGGTCCCGCAGTGGTCTGCTTTGGTGAAGTTTCGCCAGATGTCGCGGAAGCCGCGGCTAGAGCCGGTTGGAAAGCACTTCCGCTACGGAGCGCCGCTGTGAGATCCAGCGCAGAAAGCTAGATTCACTACCTCTCCCTAGGACCTGACTCCACTCCTGTTATAGTTGCCGAGACGGACCTGCAAAGGCGGCGGAACCTCTTGTTTCCGCACAGTCCCTTGTGAAGTTCTATGCGCGCTGGGCTGCGTGGTCCGCAAATCGATTCTCTAAGGTCCTTCGCCCCATTGGATGCGAAGATGCCAGTAGTTAGGACCCAACATAATCATGGAAAACCAAGCGGGGTCTGCAAACCCAGCTGACCTGACAAAGCTGAAGATGCCGCAGTTGCAGGCGCTCGCTAGCGAGCGCGGCTTGAAGGGCACCTCCCGCATGCGGAAGTCGGACCTAATCGCAGCACTTTCGGGGGCGCCGGCCAAAGTGGAGGCACCAGGCAAGAATGCTGGACCGGCCCAGCCTCAGCAGAACGCGGGTACCCATGAGCGGAAAGCTTCTGGAAGCGACGGCAATAAGGCCGACCGTGGCGGCAAGCAGGCCCCCTCCAGCAAGAAGGGTGGGTCCGGTGGGGAGCGCCCCGACCAGCAGTCCGCCGAGAAGGCCCGTGAGGCCGTTGCAGAACAGCTTGAGAAAACCCGCAGTAAAGGCAGGGAAGGCGGAGTCCCCGACGCAGCTAAGTCTCTTGAAGAGATTGAGTTGCCTGAAGGTGGGGACCAGAACCGGGGACGCAGCAGGCGCGACCGGAATTCCCGTAGGCGCGGCCGCGGTGGCCAAAACCGGAACCAGCAGCAGCAGGGCGGGCAGCGTCGTGAGAACGACAACGAACCGCTTGATGAAGAGTCGCTGGTACCGATCGCGGGCATTGTCGACGTGCAGTCGAACCACGCGTTCGTGCGCACTTCCGGCTACCTCCCCGGAGATTCCGACGTGTACGTCACCCTCGGCAACGTTCGCCGGTGGGGTCTGCGCCCAGGTGACGCTGTCGTTGGTGCTGTTCGCGCGACCCGTGAAGGTGAGCGTCGTGGCAACCAGAAGTACAACGCGCTGGTTCGAGTTGATTCCATCAATGGGATGAGTGTCGAGGACGCGGCGAAGCGCCGCGAGTTCGCGAAGCTGACTCCCGAGTATCCCAAAGAGCAGTTGCGTTTGGAAACCACCCCAAAGGCAATCACGCCCCGCATGATCGACCTGGTTGCGCCGGTCGGCAAGGGCCAGCGCGGACTCATTGTTTCGCCGCCCAAGGCCGGCAAAACGATGATCATCCAGCAGATCGCGAAGGCGATTGAGATCAACGACCCGGATGTCCACTTGATGGTTGTCCTGGTTGACGAACGTCCGGAAGAAGTCACGGACATGCGTTCCATCGTAAACGGCGAAGTGATCGCTTCGACGTTCGACCGCCCCGCCTCAGACCACACGGTAGTCGCGGAGCTTGCGATAGAGCGCGCGAAGCGCCTGGTTGAACTGGGTCAGGACGTCGTCGTTCTGTTGGACTCAATCACACGTCTTTCCAGGGCTTACAACCTGGCTGCCCCAGCGTCGGGCCGCATCCTTTCCGGCGGTGTTGACGCTGCGGCGCTCTACCCGCCCAAGAAGTTCTTTGGCGCTGCACGCAACCTGCGTGAAGGCGGGTCCCTCACTATCATCGCGTCAGCGCTTGTGGAGACCGGGTCGAAGATGGACGAGGTCATTTTTGAAGAGTTCAAGGGCACAGGCAACATGGAGCTTCGCCTGTCGCGCTCTCTCGCCGACCGCCGCATTTTCCCGGCCATCGACATCAACGCTTCTGGCACCCGCCGTGAAGAGATGCTGTTCAAGCCCGAAGAGCTCGCGGTCATGTGGAAGCTGCGCAGGGTCCTTGGAAACCTGGATCAGCAAGCGGCGTTGGAATCCGTGCTTGGCAAGCTGAAAGACACGCAGCAGAACGCTGAGTTCCTGATGCTGGTTCAGCGGACTACTGCAGCAGACTAGAAACGGGGCGGATCTCACGTCCGCTTCGCTGTCAGCAGCTGGACCGGGCACCGGTCAGGTGCCAGACTGGGACACTGTCCCGGTTCACCCTGGCATCCGCCTGGGACCCGGTACTGAGAAAACTTTAGGAGACCTAAGTGAAGCAAGGCATTCACCCCGAGTACGTAGAAACGACCGTGACCTGCACCTGCGGGAACGAGTTCGTTACCAAATCAACCGTCGCCGATGGCGTGATGCGCGTCGACGTTTGCTCCTCTTGCCACCCCTTCTTTACGGGCAAGCAGAAGATTCTGGACTCTGGCGGCCGTGTTGCCCGCTTCGAGGCCCGCTACGGTAAGAAGGGCGCCAAGAAGGCGGACAAGAAATAGCTTCAGCAAGTGGGCACCGGCGGACTCCCGTCGGTGCCCATTTGTTTGTTCAAAAAGATGCGTAGCGAAAGGACAACATGAGTGCGCCAGGAGGGCTAGAGGCCGTAGTGCCTTTGATTGCTGAATACCAGGAGCTAGAGAAGGCTCTTGCGGATCCTGGGCTGCACTCAGACCAGGCCAGAGCACGCAAGGTCGGCCGGCGCTACGCGGAGCTCGGTCGCATCGTGAAACTGGCGAACGCGCTGTCGGACCTTGAGTCGGACCTGGAAGCCGCTCGCGAGCTGGCCGAGGAAGAGCCAGACTTCGCTTCTGAGCTTGAGGCCATCGACGCCCAGCGCGAGGAAACCTATCGTGACTTGGTCGCCGTCCTCGCCCCCAGGGACCCCGACGACGCCCGCGACGTCATTTTGGAGGTGAAAGCGGGCGAGGGCGGGGATGAGTCCGCGCTGTTCGCTGCCGATCTGGCGCGCATGTACGAACGTTTCGCGCAGATGAAGGGGTGGAGCACGACCGAGCTTTCGACAACGCACACAGGTTTGGGCGGCCTGAAAGAGGTTACGCTCGCGATCCGCGCGAAGGGACACCCTGCCCCTGAAGATGGCGTTTGGGCACACATGAAGTACGAGGGTGGGGTGCACCGAGTCCAGCGGATCCCAGTCACCGAATCACAGGGACGCGTTCACACGTCTGCCGCAGGTGTCTTCGTGATGCCGGAAATGGACGAGGATGACGAGGTCGTGATCGACCCGAACGAGCTTCGTATCGACGTCTACCGTTCCTCGGGTCCCGGCGGGCAGTCGGTGAACACCACAGACTCCGCGGTCCGCATCACCCACCTGCCGACCGGCATTGTGGTCTCGATGCAGAATGAGAAGTCACAGATCCAAAACCGGGAGGCTGCGATGAGGGTCTTGCATTCTCGGCTTGTTGCTGACGCCCGCGAGAAGCGTGAGGCCGAAGCCTCGGCTCAGCGTCAAAGTCAGGTGCGGACGGTGGACCGCTCGGAGCGAATCCGTACGTACAATTTCCCGGAGAACCGGATTGCAGACCACCGCACCGGATACAAGGCTTACAACTTGGACCAGGTTCTGGAAGGCAACCTGGGGCCCGTCATCGCGTCCGCTATCGACGCCGATGAGGCCGCGCGTCTCGCCGGTGAAGACGGCGCGTAACACCTCGCCGGGCCAAGGTGGGGCCTCGGACGCTCCACAAGGCGGGCTGGTCGTGACTCGTCAGCGAAGTCCCCAGGCAACGGTCAGACTCGCCGACCTACTGGAGTGGGGGAGAGGGCAGCTCTCTCGTTCAGGCGTGCCTAAGCAGGAGGCGAACTGGCTTCTGGAGTGGGTGCTCGGCCAGGATTCACTGCTGTTTGCCCCGCAGGACGTCGGTAGACGAGCCGTGGAAACTTATCGCAGTGCCATTGCTCAGCGCAGCAAAAGGATCCCCCTGCAGCACATCATGGGAACCATGAACTTTCGGGGGTTGGAGCTGAAAGCTGGTCCCGGAGTTTTCTCGACAAGGCCTGAAACGGAGTTCTTGGTTGAGCACGCACTGAGGGTCGGCAGTTCTCTTGGTGGGGGCCCACTCACTGTCGTTGATCTCTGCGCTGGGTCGGGTGCCATCGGGCTGGCGATGGCTACGGAGCTGGGGGGCGCGGAGGTTTGGCTTGTTGAGAACTCCGCAGAGGCTCTACCCTACTTGCGGGCAAACGTTTTTCGGCACGCGTCAGGTGCGGCGAAAGTCGCGGAGCAGAGCGCTTTGAACGCGCTGCCGGAGCTTGTCGGGCAGGTCGACCTGGTTGTTTCGAACCCACCGTATGTGGGGTTATTTGACGCCCCTACCCAGCCGGAAGCGCAGGCGGACCCTGCCGTGGCACTCTATGGGGGCGGGGAGGACGGGTTGGTTATTCCCCGCGGGATTGTGCTCCGCGCTTACCAGCTGCTTCGGCGCGGAGGCTTCCTAGTGATGGAGCATGGGGAGACACAGGGGGAGGCCCTTCGCGAACACGCTTTGGCAGTTGGGTTCGCGGGAGTGCGGACTGAGGAGGACCTGACGGGGGCCCCGAGGTTTCTCGTCGCGCAAAAGGCGCCCGAAGCACGATGCGCGGCCGAACCGGGCGGGGAGTGATTTGGGTGCGTGTCGGATGCGCGGCCAAAACGGGAGAGACGGCTGAATGGGGTGATGGGCGGTGAGCCTGATAGTGCTACCCACAGACACGGTTTACGGAATCGGCACCGACCCTTTTGATCCTCATGCTGTCGCCCTCCTGCTGGACACCAAGGGGAGGGACGAGCGCATGCCACCCCCCGTCGTGCTCCCGGATTCCACCTGGCTGGACCGACTTGCCCACTTCGCCACCGAAGCTGAGCGTGAACGGGCACAAAAACTCGCAGAGGCGTTTTGGCCAGGCCCCCTCACACTGGTCGTGCGGACCAAACAGGCCTTCGGTTGGGACTTGTCGAAGACCGGAGGGACGGTCGCCCTGCGCGTGCCAGACCACCCTCTAGCGCTAGCCGAACTGGCCCGGCTGGGGCCCCTCGCACTAACGTCTGCGAACACAACTGGGAACCCTCCCTCGCGTTCGGTTGACGAAGCCAGGAAGTACTTTGGGGAGAGCGTGGAACGCTACGTGGACGGGGGAAAGCTGGGGCCCGGCCCCGTTTCGACGATCCTGGACATCACTGGAGATGACCTGCGTATCCTTCGAGAAGGCGACCTAGGCTTGGAACAGCTTCAAGCAGTCTTGGATGAGGCGGAACAGGGAGGGCAATGAGGCTTTATCTCTTGCTCTTCTTCGTGTCCACCGGGGCCACGTTGGTTCTGGTCCCCGTTGTCCGCCGCATTGCTTTGGGTTTCAACGTCTTAACTCCGCCGCGAGAGCGCGACGTCCACGCGATCCCGATTCCTCGTCTTGGGGGAGTGGCGCTAATGGGCGGCATTGTCCTCACGCTGCTGATCGGCTACTCAATCCCCTTTTTTCGTCCCGCGTACCAGGAATCGACGGCTCTCTGGGCTGTCGCCCTAGGGGCTGTTGCGATCTGCTTGCTTGGCGTGATTGATGACATTTGGGAACTCGACTGGCTCGCGAAGCTGGCAGGGCAGTTTTTGATCGCGGGAGGGATGGCAACCGCCGGGGTGCAGCTGATCAACATCCCCTTGTTCGGGGTCAGCATCGGATCCGCGCGATTGTCGGTCCTTGTCTCTACCGTGATCCTTGTTGCGATCATGAACGCGGTTAACTTTGTGGACGGCTTGGACGGCCTAGCGGCAGGTGTCATCGCCATCGGGGCGCTCGGTTTCTTCACCTACTCCTATTTTCTGACCAGACTCACAGGCCAGCTCCTGTACCTTTCAGGGGCTGCGATCATCACGATGGCACTTGCGGGCGCCTGCATTGCGTTCCTCTGGTACAACTTTCACCCCGCGTCGATCTTCATGGGGGACTCGGGCGCCATGGTGCTCGGTCTGGTGTTGGGATCTGCGGCCATCATTGTGACAGGACAGCTGAACCCGATGCTGCTCACCGACAGTTCGGCTGTCGCGACCTGGATGCCCCTAATCCTGCCGGTCGCGGTACTGGTGGTGCCGATCGCCGACCTGGTGATCACTCCGGCTATCCGCATGCTGCACGGCAAAAGCCCTGTGACGGCTGACCGAACCCACCTGCACGACCGGCTGCTGACTCAGGGGCACTCTCACCGGGGGGTTGTCTTCATCCTCTACGGTTGGACCGCACTGGTCGTTGTGGTTGCCGTTTCGCTGATCTGGTACTCGCCAAAGAACGTGTTCCTCTGGTCCTTACCTTTCTTCGTGGCCATCATCGCCGCAACGGTCTACCAGTTCCCGCACTCTTCCAGGCGCAGCCGAGGCGCAGGCACCCCCGGTGGGCCGGTCGTGGTCGACGACGGCGTCCAAGTCATCTCCCACGGTGGCCACAGGACCTGGTACCCCCTCACCGGCTACGAGTCGGCAATCGAGAGGGCACGGCAGGTGAATGAAGGTGAGGCAGAGTGACCAGCCTAACCCTGGTTAAAAAGGTCCGAAAGATGGGGTCGGCGTTGCTCATTGCGGGGGCCTTCATGACGCTCGTGGCGTTTGCGCTGGGCCTATTCGTTCCCGGACATCCCTGGCCGTCGGCGGGCTTGGGACTCGCTGCTTCACTTGCCATGTTCGCTGTGAGTCTCTTCACCACGAAGCGCACAGCGCTCGCAAAGCATCCGACCGTTCTTTGGATTGCACTGGACTATGTAGCAAAGGTGATCCTAGTGGGTGCTGCCTTGGTCCTGGCAAAAACCCTGGCGGTCTTTGACGTTGTGGTCGTCGCCATCATCGTCGCCGTTGCGGTCGTTGCAAGCGTCGTGGCCCAGGCGGGGGTTTTTGCTTTGGGTCCAGACTCGCTTGAGCAGACGTAGGTGCGGCCGGCTGGTAGCATGGGCACGTTGAAACCTAAGGATCGCTGGTCCGAAGTGTTTTTGCGTTAGCGTTGGCCAAAGTCGCCTCGATGGCGAAGCGACACTTGACTGGAGGTGCCCCCTGCAAGCGACAGACGTGTCCAAGGACACGGGTACTAAAGCGGCCGCCTCCCAGGACGCCGATACGGTTCGACCAAAGACACCGACCTGGTGGTGGGTTGGGCTCGCCATCATTGTCGCCATCATTACCGCCACCTTCGGAGAGGCCGTAATCCGCTTCCTCCGGGAACCCAGCATTGAGGTGCACGAACCCGGCTTGATGGACTTCTTCCCAGAGGCGATGATCTGGGAAGGCACGTACTTCCAGGTGAACCGGCTGGTCCTGGCACGTTTCTTCGCCGGCGCAGTGGTCATGGTGGCTTTCGTGCTCATTGCAGCGAAGTTGAAGGTCCGCCCCGGCCGCGCGCAGATGGTCGCTGAGATGCTCGTGAGTTTCGTGCGCGACAACGTCGGGATCGAGCTTCTGGGGACCAGGCGCGGAAAGCGCTACGCAACCATACTGGGGTTCGTCTTCTTTGGTGTCCTCGCTATGAACCTGACGGGCATAGTCCCCGGCATCAACATCGCTGCGTCATCAGTCATGAGTGTCCCGCTGGTCTTTGCAGTCATCAGCTACGTCACGTTTATCGTGGCCGGCATCAAAGCACGCGGCGGGCTGAAGTTCTTCAAAGAACAGTTGTTTCCTCCGGGAATCCCTTGGCCCGTCTACTTCCTGCTCACCCCAATCGAGCTGGTCTCAACCTTTGTTGTTCGCCCCGCAACGCTCGCCATTCGTCTTCTTTCCAATATGATCGCCGGCCACATGCTTCTGGCGCTCACCTACTTTGGGACCCAGTCACTGATGCTGGCCATTGACGTTTGGGTGAAACCGATGGCAGCCCTGACGGTCGTGGCATCCATCATCGTCACGTTGTTTGAGATCTTCGTTGCGGTCCTGCAGGCGTACGTTTTCACAATCCTCACGGGCGTGTACATCAAGATGTCGGTTGAGGCCCACTAAACCCAAGAAAAAGAAAGTAATAAGGAGCAAACATGAGCGGTTCGATTGCAATATTGGGCTACGGTGTCGCGGCACTCGGCCCCGCCATCGGCATTGGGATGCTGGTTTCCAAGACTCAGGAAGCCACAGCTCGTCAGCCTGAGGTCGCCGGACGTCTGTTCACGAACATGATCATCGGCGCTTCGCTTGTCGAGGCACTAGCCTTGATCGGCTTCGTGCTTACCTTTATCGTCTAACGATGTTTCTCCTGCTGCTACCAGCAACGAGTGAAGCGGACATCCAAGGCACAGACGTCCTGTTTCCCCCGTTGTACGAGGTCTTTTGGTCAGCGGTCATCGCCCTTCTGCTCTGGCTTGTCTTAGGGCGTGCCCTGCCAAAGATCTACCAGATGATCGACAAACGGCGCGATGAGATCAACCAGGGTCTAGACGCCGCTAGCAAAGCTCAGGAAGACGCTGCGATCGCGAAACGTGAACGTGCTGAACTCCTGGCGCAGGCTGCGAAAGACGCTAAAGAGATCCGTGATGAGGCCGACCGCGACGCGAAGAAGACTGTGCAGCAAGCACAGATCGACGCCACGGCTGAAGCACACCGCATAACAGAGAACGCGCGTGCCCAGATTGATGCGGAACGTCAAGCGGCCATGATTTCGCTGCGTCAGGACGTCGGGGGACTCGCCACGGAACTTGCGGAGAAGATCGTCGGCGAACAGCTGAAGGACAAGGCACTTTCCTCAAGGGTCATCGACCGGTTCATTGACGAACTTGAAGCTGACATGGACAAGACGCCAACAGGAGTGAACGCGTAGTGAAGTTTGCGGAGCAGCGCGAGCGCGCAGGCAAGCTGCTTGCCAGCGCCATCAAGGATGGCGCGGACGGGGAGCGCATCGGAGAAGACCTCTTCGGTGTTTCGGACCTGTTAGAAAGCAACGCTCCGCTACGCGAAAACCTAACGGAACCTTCGCGACTTGACACTGATAAGGTCACGCTCCTTAAGAGCCTCTTCGCAGCTCACTGCACGGACACCACTATGGAGGTGCTTGAAGACCTGGTGAAACAGCACTGGTCTTCAAGCCACGCTCTAGTTGAGGTTACGTCTGACCTTGGCTTGGATGCCTACATCTATCAGGCTGTGCAAGACGGCCAGTGCGCAGACCTAGCGCAACAGCTGATGAATGCTTCTGCTCTGATCAGCGACCAACGTGAACTTCGCGTGCAGCTGTCCGACATCGGCAAGGGCAAGCCAGAGGACCGCGCGAACCTTGCCCGCGCCATCTTCCAAGGCAAAGTTTGCCCCATTGCCGAAAGGCTGATTGTTCGCGCAGCCTTTTCAACCCACTACGGGCAGCTGTTGCTGACCCTCCGGCACTACGCTTCCAGGGTGGCTGAGCTGAATGGCCGCAGGCTAGTCGTTGCCTACACCGCAACGCCGCTTGATGAAGAGCAGTACGACAAGCTCCGTCAGCTGGCTAGCAGACGCTGGCACACTGACGTGCTTCTGACGACGGTTGTCCAGCCTGATCTGATCGGTGGCTTCCGCCTCGATGCAGGCGAGCAGTCCGTTGACACAACGGTGCGCCGCGACCTGAGGGTCGCACGGGAATCGCTCACCCGCGCATAAGAGCCACAAAGAACTTAAAGAGAGAACCCAAGGACAAGGAAAACGCGATGGCTGATCTAGGGATTTCCGCCGACCAAATACGGAAGGCACTGGACTCGTACATCGAGTCCTTCGCACCCGCAGAGGTGGCTGCCGAAGAAATCGGTCACGTCACCCTGACGGCCGATGGGATCGCAAAAGTTGAGGGCCTACCGGGAGCAATGGCCAACGAACTCTTGCAGTTCTCAGATGGGACTCTGGGGCTAGCCATGAACTTGGAACCGCGCGCGATCGGTGTGGTTGTCCTTGGTGAATACGACGGCATTGAAGAAGGCCAAGAAGTTCGCAGGACTGGCGAAGTGCTCTCAGTGCCCGTTGGGGACGGTTACCTGGGGCGCGTCGTGAACCCTCTCGGTAATCCCATCGATGGGCTTGGTGAGATTACGGACCTTGATGGTAGGCGAGCCCTTGAGTTGCAGGCCCCAGGCGTGATGGCCCGCCGAAGCGTCTACGAACCCCTTCAGACGGGCCTGAAGGCAATCGACTCCATGATCCCGATTGGGCGGGGGCAACGCCAGCTGATCATCGGTGACCGTCAAACCGGCAAGACCGCTCTAGCTGTTGACACCATCTTGAACCAGAAGGAGAACTGGGAATCGGGGGACCCGAACAAGCAGGTTCGTTGCATCTACGTTGCGATCGGGCAGAAGGCCTCCACCGTTGCGGCAGTGAAAAAGACACTGTCAGATCGCGGCGCCATGGAGTACACGACCATAGTCGCCTCACCGGCCTCTGATCCTGCGGGCTTCAAATACTTGGCGCCCTACACCGGCTCCGCTATTGGGCAGCACTGGATGTATGACTCCAAGCACGTGCTCATTGTGTTTGACGATCTGTCGAAGCAAGCCGAGGCCTACCGAGCCGTGTCACTGCTGCTCCGCCGTCCTCCGGGCCGCGAAGCCTACCCGGGCGATGTCTTCTACTTGCACTCCAGGCTGCTGGAGCGTTGCGCGAAGCTAAACGACAAGCTGGGGGGCGGTTCCATGACGGGTCTGCCTATCGTGGAGACCAAAGCAAACGACGTTTCGGCGTACATTCCTACGAACGTCATCTCTATTACTGACGGCCAGATCTTCTTGCAGTCAGACCTCTTCAACGCGGACCAGAGACCCGCGGTTGACGTCGGCATCTCGGTTTCCCGTGTTGGCGGCGACGCCCAGATCAAGGCGATGAAGAAGGTCGCGGGCACACTAAAGTTGACGCTCGCGCAGTACCGTTCAATGGCGTCCTTCGCTATGTTCGCATCCGACCTTGACTCGGTGACCCGTCAGCAGCTGACTCGCGGTGAACGCCTCATGGAGCTGCTGAAACAGCCGCAGTATTCCCCGATGGCGGTCGAAGAGCAGGTCGTCATGATCTGGACTGGGACCAATGGCTACCTGGACAAGCTAGAGCTGAAGGAAGTTCTTCCTTTCCAGGACGCCCTGCTTGACAACTTGCGCACCCGCTCCGATGTTCTTTCGAAGATCGCGGAAAAGGGCGAGCTGAGTAAGGAGACAGAAGAGCAGCTGAAGGCTGACGTGGAGTCCTTCCTCGAAAAGTTCACTCTGCACAAGGATGAAATCGAAGAGGCCGACGAGGACCTGGAAGCAGAACGCACTCACGAACGCATCGTTCGTCCCCGGGCAGGTAAGAGATAGCAGATGAGCGGCGCGCAGAGGGAGTTTAAGGCGAAGATCGCCTCCACGGAGAAGCTTGAGAAAGTCTTCAACGCGATGGAGATGATCGCTGCTTCGCGCATTGGGCGCGCACGAAAGCGCGCGACCGAGGCAGACCCCTACACGCGTGCGCTCACGAAGGCCGTCGCTGCCGTCGCCCTACACTCCGACATTCGTCACCCCTTGACCCAGGCGCGCAGCGACACAAATAGGGTCGCGGTGCTAGCGATCGCTTCTGACCGCGGCCTGGCTGGTGCATACTCCGCGACAGTCCTGCGTGAGACCGACAAACTCATTGATGAACTTAAGGAAAAAGGGAAGGAACCAGTCCTGTTCACTGCGGGCCGACGGGCGGCACAGTACTTCCGTTTCCGTGGGGTTCCGGTTGAGAAGTCGTGGGAGGGCTCCTCGGACTCCCCCTCGGACGAACTCATTTACGAAGTCGGCGAAACGTTGCTGGAGTACTTCCTGGACAAGGATCCCGAAAAGGGGGTTGGCGCAGTCGAACTCGTTTTCACCCGCTTCAAGTCGATGGTCCGTCAGGTACCGGAGATCCGGCAGATGCTGCCACTCACTATTGTCGATGCGCCAGCAGCAGATGATGACGATGACGGCAGTGAACTTGGGTTTGGCCCGGATGGCGAGGGCTACCCGGAGTACGAGTTCATCCCGGACGTCAAAACAGTTCTCGACACGCTGCTTCCCCTCTACGTCACCAACAGGATCGCCAACGCAATGCTGCAGGCGGCCGCGTCGGAACTAGCCTCCCGCCAGCAGGCGATGCACACCGCAACAGAGAACGCGAACGAAATGATCCGCGACTACACGCGTCTTGCGAACCAGGCGCGCCAGGCAGAGATCACCCAAGAAATCAGTGAGATTGTGTCCGGCGCGGACGCCCTCTCACAGCAGGCGTAAGCACGGCAACGAAGGACAAGAGAATGGCTGCAGAAGAGACGAAGACCGGCGAAGGTCGGATTGCACGCGTGGTTGGTCCCGTGGTCGACGTGGAGTTCCCACCCGACGCCATCCCCGCGCTCTACAACGCGCTCACCACCGTTATTGACCTGACGGGGCAGGGTGAAGGTGAAGGCATCACGACACTCACCATGGAAGTTGAGCAGCACCTTGGTGACAACATGGTGCGCTGCATTGCGCTGAAGCCGACCGACGGCCTAGTGCGGGGCGCTCGCGTCACCGACACGGGTGGTCCCATCATGGTTCCCGTTGGGGAGGCTACTAAGGGTCACGTCTTCAACGTTACGGGTGAGGTCCTGAACTTGGAGGAGGGTGAGACTTTCAAGCCGGACGTGCAGTGGGGCATCCACCGCGAACCTCCGACCTTCGACAAGCTCGAGGGCCAGGAGAAGATGTTCGAAACGGGCATCAAGGTTATCGACTTGCTGACCCCCTACGTGCAGGGCGGAAAGATCGGTCTGTTCGGTGGTGCTGGCGTCGGCAAGACTGTCCTCATCCAAGAGATGATTCAGCGAGTTGCGCTGGATCATGGTGGTGTTTCTGTTTTTGCTGGCGTTGGTGAACGAACCCGTGAGGGCAACGACCTCATCCACGAAATGGAAGACGCTGGGGTCTTGTCGAAGACCGCGATGGTGTTCGGGCAGATGGATGAGCCGCCAGGGACGCGTCTTCGTGTCGCTCTAACTGCACTGACCATGGCCGAGTACTTCCGCGATGTGCAAAAGCAAGACGTGCTCTTGTTCATCGACAACATCTTCCGCTTCACCCAGGCGGGGTCTGAGGTTTCTACGCTGCTGGGGCGCATGCCTTCAGCCGTTGGCTACCAGCCGAACCTGGCGGACGAAATGGGGATGCTGCAAGAGCGCATCACCTCTGCAGGAGGGAACTCGATCACTTCGATGCAGGCCATTTACGTTCCGGCTGACGACTACACGGACCCTGCACCGGCGACTACTTTCGCTCACCTGGACGCGACGACGGAGCTGTCTCGTGAGATTGCCTCGCGCGGTCTCTATCCGGCTGTGGACCCTCTCACTTCTACGTCGCGTCTGCTGGACCCGAAGTACGTCGGTCAAGAGCACTACGAAGTGGCGACGCGCGTCAAGTCGATTCTGCAGAAGAACAAGGAACTTCAGGACATCATCGCGATCCTGGGTGTTGACGAGCTGTCCGAAGAAGACAAGGTCACCGTTGCCAGGGCCCGCCGCATCCAGCAGTTCCTGTCGCAGAACACGTACATGGCGGAGAAGTTCACGGGTGTTCCGGGTTCGACTGTGCCACTTTCGGAAACCATCGAAGCATTCAAGCGAATCGCTGACGGCTACTACGATCAGGTGCCTGAGCAGGCCTTCTATAACATTGGTGGCATTGACGACCTTGAGCGCAAGTGGCACGAACTTGAGAAGGAATCGTGAGTTCTCCGGGCCCCGCTGACAAGCTCCACGTCGAAGTGGTGGGGAAGACGGAGTCGCTCTGGAAAGGCCGGTCGAGCTACGTCGCGGTCCCTGCAGTAGATGGCAGCCTGGGCATTTTGCCGGGACGTCAGCCGATCCTCACCGTGCTTTCCGCAGGCACGGTTGAGATTAGCCGGACTGATGGGGACGACGTCTTAGTGGATATTGACGGTGGTTTTGCCTCTGTCGACCAGGACTTCGTCACGGTCGTTGTTGAAAATGGCAGCCTTCCGGCCTAAAGTCAAGAGGCAGGGAAACCTCGCGGTTTTCAGGCCTGAGTGAAGGGTCCTTTTGAAGCTTTGGAGGCGACGCTTTGAGGCTAGTCATCGCGGAGTGCTCCGTTGACTATTCTGGTCGCCTAGACGCTCACCTTCCTAAAGCAAAACGCGTCTTGATGCTGAAGGCCGACGGTTCGGTTCTTGTACATTCCGACGGGGGATCCTACAAGCCGCTCAACTGGATGAGTGCCCCTGCACGCCTAACTGTGGCTTCCCCGGACGCTGATGACGAAGAACTCGGGGTGCGCGAGGTCTGGCGGGTAGAGCCGACCAAGACTGACGGGCTCCTGGTCATCAAGATTTTCGAGATCTTCGCGGACGTAGAAGAGCAGCTTGGAGTAGACCCTGGCTTGGTTAAAGACGGGGTCGAAGCGCACTTGCAGGAGCTGCTCGCGGAGCAGGTGCAATCCATTTTCGGGCTGGGGTGGACTCTGTTTCGGCGCGAGCACCCAACTCCCATCGGGCCCGTCGACCTACTTGTTTACGACCCCGCCAACCGCCCGGTCGCGGTAGAGGTGAAGCGGCGAGGTGGGATAGACGGCGTTGAACAGCTGACCCGCTACCTGGAACTTTTGGGGCGGGAGCAAAGATACGGCAAGATCCGGGGAGTCTTCGCCGCCCAAGAGATTTCCCCACAGGCACGCATCCTCGCAGAAGACCGAGGGATCGAATGTTTGGTTTTGGACTATGCCGCAATGCGTGGCATGGATAACGCGGAAGAGAGATTGTTCTAATGGGTTCACTAGCGAAGTGGGGCGGCAAGGTCGTCCTGACAGACAAGGTCATCGAAGATGGCGTTGTCGTCACGAAGGGTCAGGAAATCGCTTGGGTCGGCCCTGAAGCAGATCTGCCGGAAGAATGGGCTGACGCGCCATCTGCGGGGCTGCCTGCCGGCTCGATCATCACCCCCGGTTTGATCGACGTTCACTGTCACGGCGGGGGAGGGGCATCTTTCCCTGATTCTCTGACACTTGAAGACGTTCGCACCGCTGCTACAGAGCACCTGAAGAACGGGACGACCACCCTTGTCGCGTCCCTCGTCACCGCACCTGTTGAGGTACTGGAAACGCGGGCGAACCTGCTTGCGGAAGCGACCGAGCGGGAGATCATCCAGGGAATCCACTATGAGGGCCCCTTCCTTTCTGAGGCTCGTTGCGGCGCTCAAGACCCCCGTTACCTGATTCCTGCAACCCCCGACGTCACCAAGCGCCTGGTGAAGGCAGCTAAGGGCTATGCGGTTTCTATGACTTTCGCGCCTGAGCGTGCCGCTGACCCGGAAGGGCGCGAATCCGTGAAGATCCTGATAGACGGCAACATTCTGCCGTCGTGGGGCCACACCGACTGCGACATCGCTGACGCTGAAGGAGCTGTTAAGGCCGGCGTCCAGGACATCGCCGAAAAGGACACTCCGACCCGTGGTGGCCGGGCGACCATCACGCACCTGTTCAACGGCATGCGCCCACTGCACCACCGCGCCCCCGGCCCCATCTCCGTCTTCCTTGAGGCTGCGAAGCGGGGCGAGGTCGTGGTTGAGATGATCAACGACGGCACACACCTCGATCCTTCACTGGTCCGGAAAGTCGTCGAAATGGTTGGGCGCGACAACTGCGTGTTCGTAACCGACGCGATGGCTGCCGCCGGCATGCCTGACGGCCAGTACCAGCTGGGCCCCCAGGCTGTCCGCGTGAAGGACGGAGTTGCCAGGCTAGTTGATGGGGATGCAATCGCCGGAGGCACCGCGCGTCTTATCGACTGCCTCCGCACCGCTGTCAAGCGCTCCGAGCTGTCGCTGGTCGATGCTGTCTACCTCACCACCCAGCAGGGCGCGAACATCCTTGGAATCACTGATCGGGGACGCCTGGAAGAAGGTCTTCGTGCGGACCTCCTTGTCATGAACGAAAACCTGGATGTTGTCACTGTGATCCGGAAGGGTCAGGCAGCAATCTAGTGGGTAGGGGTTCGTCGCGCTCACGCAGACCCACCTCAAGACCCCTCAACCAGGCCGCGTTGAGGGGCGTCGCCCGAAGCGAGATGGGGCCCGGTGGGGTGTCGTACCAGGTTCAACGCGTCGGGCCGTCTCAGCGGGTTTACACTTGTCCCGCTTGCGGACGCCCCGTCGGGCCAGGCGTCGATCACGTCGTCGCTTGGCCTGGTGACGCCCCGTTTGGGACCGAGGTTGGTGTGGGTGCCAGACGCCATTGGCACACGAGCTGTTGGGATCGCGGCCTACGCCCCCTGTGATAGTTGGGGCAGGAGTTCACACTGTGAGCGGTTCCGCTGCAATCGGCCTGGAGATGGGCTTACCCTGTATTGACAGCCGATGAGGTGCGCCAAAACGGCGTGAAGATTGGAAGGAAAGCGCGTGCGACAACTGAAACGCTACACGCTCCCCCTGATCCTGGCCGTTTTGGCCCTGATCATGTTGACCATTGGGATACTGGCAAAAACCGTGTGGCACCCCCAGCAACAAGTCGTAGCATCGGGTGACACCGACCAGCCGTTCACCATGACCCGCGCGGGTGTCCTTCGACTGTACGAACCCCATCAAGAGGTTGCTGGAGTCAGGGTTGAAGCCAGCGTGCCTGATGATTCGATCATCTGGTTGGCGCTCGGCTCGCAAGATGACATCAACGCCTGGCTTCAGGACGAGCCCTACGACGAAATCGTGGGCTTGTCAGACCTTGAGACCCTGAAAGTCATCACTCATGAGGGCGTGGCGCCGGATGTGAGCGACGAACCTGCGGAAGAAGGCGAAGAAGCCGAAGAATCTGAGGAATCTGCAGAGGAAGAGGAAGCTGAAAACCCTCTTGCCTCTGACATGTGGACCGCAGTCAAGTACGGAAAGCACTCGGTTTCTCTGGAACTGACGGGCGACGAACTGGACCAGTCCCTCTTGGCTGCCACCGATGGTGAGGGACCGGCCCCGACTATTCAGCTTTCCTGGCAGACCCCTCAAGAGAACAAGTTGGCGCTTTGGAGCTTCACCTCTGCAGGTGTTCTTGGGGCTCTCACCCTAGGCACTGCCGGGGTCATCGCGGCGCGTCGTAAGCCGAAGACCGCAGCAGGGCGTGTTGAAACCAAAACGACCCAGTCATCAGAGCCCTTGGAGATCGGCGGGACTGTCACCGACGTCGCCGAGGTTGTGCCTGAGCTCCCCGCTCCTTTGCCAGATGCGGCCCGCGAAACCGAGGTCAGTGAAGAGACTCTCGAAGAGCCGGCCGAAACCGTGGTCGAGGCAGTTGAGGAAACTCCTGAAGAGCCCGCGGAGCCTGTCGCTGAAGATTTGGCGGAAGCAGTCACTGAAGCGGTCGAAGTCGTCGTGGAAGAGCCGGTTGGAGAACCCGCGGAAGAGCCTTCAGTCGAAGAAGTAGCTGAAGGCCGCCCGAAGGCGTTCCTGCCTAAACTGCGGTTGCGCAGAAGCGGAACCCCAACTCAGGCGCCAGCACCGAAGGCTACTCGTGAGAGCATTCCAGAGATTCCAGTTGACACCGAACCCCCCGTGGTAACGGGTGCGACGGAAGAGGTTGTGACTACTGAATCAGGAATGATGAACCTTGCGGCACTGCAGGCTGGCCGTGGTTTCCCATCTCGGCGTGCGATGCGGGATGCTGAGAAGAGAGGCGTCGAAGCTCTGGTGGTTGACGGGAGGCGCTATGAGACCCGGACGGGTGAGATCCCGGTGGTAGAGGATGCTCCTGAGGATGCCTTGGGGAGGCGCACCCGCAAGCCCCTGTCATGGGAAGAAATGGTGAAGAGCGCCGAACAGCAACAAGCAGCTGAGACTTCTGAGGAGGGCAGCTAATGAAACGCTCGACTAAGGCTCTTGTCGGTTCTCTGTTGGTGTCTGTTTTTGCTTTAGCAGGCTGCGATCTGCCGGTTCTTGAGGTTGAGGGCGATTTCTCGCAGTCCGGAGCTCAGTCGGGTGCCCAGTCTGGTGCCCAGTCAGGGGATGAGAGTGACGAGCTTTCCTTGACGGATGAGCAGGTTGACCGGATCGTCGAACAAGTGCAGGCGGTCATCGACGAATCTGACTCGTCGAAGAGTGCGGACGGGTTGGAAGAGCGTCTGGTCGATCCTGCGCTTTCAATGCGCACCGGACAGCTGGTGCGCGCTTCTAAGACCGACACGGACCTTGCCCCCCTCATCGTTGGGCACGCGGTCCACTCGGTGACTGTCGGCTCCTCGTTCCCCAGAGTCCTGGTGGTTGCGTCGGATGCGACGACGGACGCTCCCTCGGAAGTCTTTTTCTTGACGCAGAAGGACGCAAAGTCGGACTACATGCTTGAGAACTGGGTCCGCTTGGTTGGGGGGACGCCGGTGCGAGGCTTGGCGGTCCAAACTGGCTCGAAGGTGCTCCGGGATGACACCACCGACCTGGAACTCTCCCCTAAAGAGGTTCTCTCCACCTACGTGAACCACCTCAACAGCCCCGACAACGACGAATACAAGGTCTTTGAAGACAACGTGTTCGCGCCAAGGTATCAGGAAGAGCTGAAGGCTCTGAGCGACGCCGTTGAGGTCGCGGGGAGTGTGACGGCGGAGGCGTCTGAGGGTGACGCGCCCATCACGACGGTGAGGCTTGAGACGGAGCAGGGGCTGATGGCGGCCTCGTTCCAGTACACGCACGTCTATAAGAAGACGGTGGAGGGTTCGACGTTGGAGCTGGCGGGAACGCCGGCTGCGTACCTTGAGGATCCGGTGATTGAGTCCAGTGCGACGGTGAAGTATCAGGTGAACATCTTCTTCTTGGTGCCTGAGGCTGGAAGCGATGAGCCCGTGGCGGTTGTGGGGGCGGAACGCATTATTAAGAGCGTGACCAAGGAGTAGGTGGCGCCCTAACCCGCCCCTGCCCCCCGCCCGCCTCTCCCGCCCCCACCCGCCTTCTCGTTTCGGCTGCGTGTCCCTCCCGTTTCGGCCGCGTGTCGCTGCTCCTCCCGTTTTGGCTGCGCATTGCACTGCCCTCCTCGCGTTTTGGTTGCACCGCGTGGAGAGCGCTGTTGCGACTCGCTTTCCCGTTGGGCGAACATTGCCTTCTCCAGTGCGCAATGCGCCCCAACTATGATGGTCTTGTCTAGTTCTTGTCAGGCCCAACTGCAGGCACGTCAGGTTTCTATTACAGGAGCGATATGAACCAGTCAGCCCCCGCGTCTTCTTCCGGTGCGTACGACCTGTCGGCTATGGCCGCAGCCTCGCCAGCTCCAGCTACGGCTACCTCACCATTTGGCACGCCGGCCCCAGCAGCTGGCGCCCCCGCCTCGCCTACCTACGGAGTTCCGGCTTCCGAACACGCGGCGGCCGGACCGCTGATCGACGCGCCCCTGATCGTTGACATCACGCAAGCTAACTTTGAGGACGCGATGGCCCTGTCGCAGACGGTGCCGGTTGTTCTCCTCTTTACCTCCGCAGCTTCCTTGACGTCCTCTCAGGCCATTGCGACGGCCGAGGCGGTGGCACGGAAGTTTCAGGGTGCGTTCCAGTTAGGAAAGGTCAACGCAGCTTCGCTACCGGAACTGGTCGAGGCCTTCCAGCTGCAGAGTTTGCCTGCGGGCGTTGCTCTCCTTGCAAGGAGGCCCGTGCCGCTCTTTGAGGGCGCGCCAACTGAGACCGACCTAGAAGGTGTTTTGTCGGAACTGTTCCAAGTTGCACCGCAGTTAGGGGTCGTCGGTCGCGTAAACGTTGGAGCAGCAGACTTGGAGACTCCGGTCCCTGACTCGCACTTGCCAGCTCGTGAAGCAGAAGCACTGGGTGAGTGGGAGAAGGCTATTGCTGCTTGGAGGAAGGTCCTCGCGTCTAACCCCGCTGACCGCGAAGCCAAGACAGCGCTCACGCGAGCCCGGTTCCAGCTGCGACAAGAGGAAGCCGCCGGCAGCGCCGACAGCACTGCCCAAGCCGACAAACTTTTTGCAGCGGGAGAAGAGGCTGCCGCTTTTGACCTTCTTTTAGCCGCGCTCGCTGAGGAGTCCGACGCGGAACAGAAGGAAGAGCTACGTTCCCGACTGGTTGAACTCTTCCAGATTGCAGGGGATCCAGATGCGGTGAAGTCGGCTCGCACCCGCCTCGCGACCATGCTCATGGTTTAGGTGCGTCACCAGATCGAGCGGCGCGCATGCATGCTTTCGATGCCGCGACGCGCGGCCGAAACGGACGAGGGGGGATGCGCGGCCGAAACGG
>CAYFUU010000004.1:0-14151 GCA_964346595.1 uncultured Actinomyces sp. | reverse complement strand
GCGCGGCCGAAACGGACGAGGGGGGATGCGCGGCCGAAACGGGGGTGGCACCCCAGCCCCTCGGCTAGAGCGCCACCCCCTCCCAGCAGTTGCCTCCTGGTCCTAGCTGCTACTTCTTCGGGCGCAGGAACGTCGCCCCCAAGGGCGGAACCCTCAGCGCAATCGAGTTCTCCCTACCCATCCACGGCGTGGGCTCCGAAGCTAGAGGCTCCGGGTTGTTCACCCCGGAACCTCCGTACTTCAAGTCGTCACTGTTCAAGACTTCTTCCCACTCACCAGCAAACGGCACGCCCACCCGATAGTTTTCGTGCGGGTTCCCTGCGAAGTTGATGACGCAAAGCAGGTGCTCCAGCTCCCCGTCTGGGCCAGGTCCCTGGCGCACGTAGCTGATCACGTTGTGGTCGGCGTCGCCCGCGTCAATCCATTCAAACCCGGTGTAGTCGTCATCCCACAGTGCTGGGGAATCCTTGTAGAGGAAGTTCAGATCTTTCACCAGGTCCGCTACGCCCCTGTGATCGGCGTAGTCAAGGAGCCACCAGTCAAGGCTATAGGCCTCAGACCATTCGCCTTCCTGCGCGAAATCCTGCCCCATGAACAGGAGTTGCTTGCCAGGATGCGACCACTGATAGCTGTAGAGCGCACGCGTGTTTGCGAGCTTCTGCCACTTGTCTCCCGGCATGCGGGCCACAATGGAACCCTTGCCATGCACCACTTCGTCGTGTGACAGCGGCAGAACGAAATTCTCAGAGAACGCGTAGACAAGCGAGAAGGTGAGTTCACCGTGGTGCCAACGCCTGTTGACCGGGTCTTCCTTCATGTAAGCGAGGGTGTCGTTCATCCACCCCATGTTCCACTTGAAGCCGTAGCCCAAGCCGCCTCCGGTAGTTGGCGCGGTGACGCCCGGCCAAGCAGTCGATTCTTCAGCAATCATGACCACGCCGGGGTTGCGCTTGTAAGCGGTCGCGTTGGCTTCCTGGATGAACTGGATGGCCTCCAAATTCTCGCGACCCCCAAACTTGTTCGGGTGCCACTGTCCGTCCCTACGCGAGTAGTCCAGGTAGAGCATCGAGGCGACCGCGTCCACGCGGAGCCCATCAACGTGGAACTCTTCCATCCAGTACAGGGCGTTCGCAACCAGGAAGTTCCGGACTTCGTTGCGGCCGTAGTTGAAGACCAGCGTGCCCCAGTCGGGGTGTTCGCCGCGAAGCGGATCCGGGTCTTCGTAAAGGGGCGTCCCGTCGAAGCGGGCGAGGGCCCAAGAGTCCTTCGGGAAGTGCGCGGGAACCCAGTCCAGGATCACGCCGATCCCAGCCTGGTGCAGCTTGTCAATCAGGTAGCGGAAGTCATCCGCGTAGCCGTAGCGGGAGGTGGGAGCATAGTAGCCGGTCACCTGGTAGCCCCAGGAACCCCCGAATGGGTGCTCCATCACCGGCATGAACTCCACGTGCGTGTAGCCCATTTCGCTCAGGTACGGGACCATTTCGTCTGCGAGTTCGCGGTAGGACAGACCCTGTTTCCAGGACCCTATGTGGCATTCGTAGATCGACATGGGGCCGGCGTGCGGGTTGGTTTTCGCGCGCTTTTCGATCCAGTCTGAGTCTTCCCACTTGTAGTTCGAGGTGGTTACGACAGAGGCCGTGGCTGGTGGCACCTCTGCGGCCCGCGCCATCGGGTCTGCCTTCTGGAACCAGTTGCCCTCAGGTCCCTGGATTTCGTACTTGTACCTAGCCCCAATCTCAACACCGGGGATGAACAGCTCCCACACACCGGAGGAACCGAGGGAGCGCATGGAACTTCCAGTTCCATCCCAGAAGTTGAAGTCGCCGACGACGCGGACAGCGCGGGCGTTCGGAGCCCAAACGGCGAAGGCGACACCGTCAACGTCGCCCATTGGGCCGGAGTAGCTCAGCATGTGCGAGCCAAGCACCGTCCACAGCTCCTCATGCCGCCCTTCTGAAAAGAGGTGCAGATCAAGTTCGCCAAGAGTGGGTAGGTAGCGGTACGGGTCGTCCATTGTTGTTTCTGTGTCCCCGTAGCGCACTTTGATTCTGTAGTCAGGCACGACCGTCCCAGGGAGCACTGCCGCCCATACCCCGTCCGCTTCATGTACTGCGGGGTATTCACCGTCCTGCGTGACGACCGTTACCTCATCAGCGAGGTGCCTGACCGTGCGCACGGTGACTGAGTCGTCACCGACGTGGCCACCAAGCACAGAGTGGGGGTCGTAGTAGGAGCCGTGAGCGACGGCTGCTAGGAGATCATGGGAAATGGGAAGAGGTGTGTTAGTCATGCGCCCAGTATCTCACGTCACACTGTTGCTCGCTCCGCTTGGCACCTTTGTTCTAGCTGTCTGCGGTGGTGAGGGCCCGTATCGCCTCAAGGGGAATGCGCTTCCACGCGGGACGGAACTTTGCCTCGTATTGCAGCTCGTAAAGTGCCTTTTCAAGCTGGTAAGCACGCAGCCAAAGCACGTCGGCTGCCGACAGCTTGCGCACCGAGGTGTATCCATCCAGGAACGCGTTTTGAGCGGACGAGGACCAGGATCCGTCGTCCACTTGGTCAGCCTGTCCCGCGTAGTCGAAAGAGCGCAGCATTCCGGCGATGTCGCGGGCCGGGGAATCCTTCGCGCGACGCTCTTCAAGAGGGCGGAGTGGTTCGCCCTCAAAGTCCACCACCTGCCACGTGCCCGTTTCGTCCAGCAGCATCTGTCCGAGGTGCAGATCACCGTGAACCCGGGTCGCGACTCCCTCCCCGTTTCCTAAAGTCTTCGCGGCGCCGGCAGCAAACTCACGCACCTCCCGTACCTCCCGCTCATCGAGTTCGTGCTTGACAGGCTCAAGCAGCCCCTCAATACGCGCGGCAAGCGCCGCGGCGTCCGGGGCAGATTCGATGCCCAGTTTCTGCTCTAGCAGGTTGTGCATTTCCCCGATGGCTTCACCCGCCGACACGGCAAGCTCAGTCCCGTCTTCGCCCGCTCCGACCATTCTTCTGAACAGTTCGAACCCGTCCCTAGCCCCCGGAACCAAATCGGTGAGGACAGCTCCGCAAGCGTGGTGCCCGGGCGCAACAAGCGTTTCGAATACTGCTTGGAGAGTTGGCAGGTGGGCCCAGCCGGCAAGAGCTGCAGGGATTTCTGCTTCGGGATGCTGCCCCTGGTGGAGGACCCGGTAGACCTTCGCGATCATGGGGCGCTCAAGCCCGGTCAGGAGCACGGAAGAGTTTGACTGCTCAACGCTGAGTGCTTGAACTGAGCGGGTCGCCTGCAGCAGTGACTCAGAGTCCAAGTCGGAGCCGGGGGGGAGGTCCGCCGCAGCAGTCCACGCCCCCCAAAACGCCGGCTCGCTGACTCCGTCAAGAACCTGCGTGCTCCCCTGGGTGGCGATCACAGTGGAAGTGTCCGAGCAGTCGCGCTCCGCGCACACCAGGATCGGCACCTGCACCAGAAGGTCGCTTAGCTCAAGGCGCAAGACCAGCAACGCAGGCTGCTGCTTTCCCGAGTGGGGAAGCCATTCGAGCACATGAATGCCCGCCGACTCTCCTGGCTCGCCCGGCCACCACCGTTTCGTCTCTGCCCAGGCAACCACCTGGTCGGTGAGCAGGGAAAGATCCAGTCCCTGCTCCGTCTCAGGCATAGTGCTCTGCAGACTTTACCCAGAACACGTGTGCCATGCGCTCCCACGGGGAAAGCTTCACAAAGTTCTCATTGCCCCAGTGGTAGGTCTGACCGTCTAGCTCGTCAACCACTTCCAGGTTCAAGGGCTCGCGTGCCCACTGGAATGCTGGGCTTTCCGGGTTCTTCGTGTCAGGAGCCCAGAGACGTTCAGCATCCAGGTAGACGGACGCGTAAATCTCGGTGTGGGGATCCAGGTTCACGACAACTATCACGGTGTCGTCCTCACCACTGGGTGAGAACCGGGCTGGCACGTGCTTCGAGTAGCAAACCACCTGGTCCGAAGAAGTCGGGTGAATGCTGATTTGGTGTAGCTGCTGCAAGGCCGGATGCTTCGCGCGGGCCTCGTTCAGCTTCTCCAGCAACAGTGAGATCCCAAACAGGTTCGCGTTTTCCCAGTTGCGCGGCCGGTACTCGTACTTCTCGTTATCTATCTGCTCCTCGAACCCCGGACGTTGGACGTTCTCAACTAGTTCGTATCCGGAGTAGATGCCCCACGTGGGACTGCCGGTCGCAGCAAGGACAGCGCGCGAGGCGAAAATGGCGGTGCCACCGGTCGTCATCTGTGGGGTCAAGATGTCGTGCGTCGTCGGCCAGAACGCCGGACGCATCACCTGCGCGGTGTGGTTCGCGACTTCGGAGAAGTACTCCTCGATCTCATACTTTGTCGTCCGCCAAGTGAAGTAGGTGTAGGACTGCTGGAACCCGACCATCCCAAGGGCGCGCATCATGGCGGGCTTCGTGAAGGCTTCGGCCAGGAACAGGACGCCCGGGTGAGCGTCGTTCATGTAGTCCAGGAACTTCTGCCAGAACGGGATGGGCTTCGTGTGAGGGTTGTCTACGCGGAAGATCTTCACCCCGTGGTTGATCCACACCTCAACCACGTCAACGATCGCCTTGTAGATCCCAGCGGGGTCGTTGTCAAAGTTGAGGGGGTAGATGTCCTGGTATTTTTTCGGTGGGTTCTCCGCGTAAGCAATAGAGCCGTCGGCGCGTTTGCTGAACCATTCCGGGTGCTCGGTGACCCAGGGGTGGTCGGGGGATGCCTGGAGTGCTAGGTCCAACGCGACTTCCATCCCCGCCTCGTTCGAGGCTTTCACCAAGTTGTCGAAGTCATCCCACGAACCCAGGTCGGGGTGAAGGGCATCATGTCCGCCGGCGGCGCTCCCGATCCCGTAGGGGGAGCCCGGATCTCCTGGGCCAGCTTCCAAAGTGTTGTTCTTCCCCTTGCGGAAAGTGCTCCCAATGGGATGCACAGGGGTCAGGTAGAGCACCGTGAACCCCATGTTCGCAATCCGCGGGAGTGCGTCAACGAGTCCGTTTAGGGTTCCTGACTTCCACGTTCCGTCTTCTTGCTGGAAAGCACCGTACGAACGAGGGAAAACCTCGTACCAAGACCCGTACAGTGCGGTCCGGCGATCCACCTGCAGCGGGTATTTCTCTGTCGACTCAATGTAGTCGCGTAGGGGGTAGGTCTTCGCGATCTCTTGGATGTTTGCCCCGGTTGCAGATTGGAAGCGGGCGAGGGGAGGGATCGCCTGGTTTCGGAGAATCTCTGCTGCTTCCGTCAGAGCTTTTACCGCGGCAGCGTTTGGTTTCGCAGCGCGGTAGGCGGGGGCGCGAGGGGGCCGCGTGGTTCGCTTGATCTGGCCCGTAGCCATGCGTTCCATCAGCTGGGCGCCTTCTTCGCACATGAGCTCGGCGTCGACACCCGAGGTGATTTTGACGCCAGCGTCGTGCAACCACGTTGACCACGGGTCGCTCCAAGTGTCGATCCTAAAAGTCCAGGGGCCCGTGGCGTCCGGCATCACCCACGCTTCGAACACCGAGTTGCCGGGGGAGACGTCGTACATGCGGGCGCGTGAGAACTCTTCCCCACCCGGAGTGATCAGGACGGCGTCAGCACCGAACTGGTCGTGCCCGTCGCGGAACACCGTTGCGCGGATCGGGAAAGCTTCCATTTCGGTAGCTTTAGCGGGAAGGGAAGTGTTCTCAACGACAGGGAATACTTCGATTGCGGGGATGCGGTTCAACAGACGCGCGTTTCTTAGACTCACCCCACCAGCTTATCCAGGAACTGATCGGTACCTGGGAAGGTTGCGGCAGAATGGGAGAGTGCTAGAGCAAACCCCGATCACTTCTGCTGCGAACCCGAAACTCAAGGGCCTTAGGGCTTTGCTGCGAGGTGGCGGGCGATCTCAGCCTGCTGCCTTCGCCGCTGAGGGGATGCAGCTTCTAACCCGAGCCCTACAGGCCGGGGTCTCTTTGGATTATGTTGTGGTTTCCGGTGGGCCGGATGCTTTGCCCACCGACGTCGCCGCGCTACTCCAAGAAGCTCGGGTTCCGGTCTATTCCGTGTCGCCGGAACTCTTTGCCAAAGTCTCCAGGCGCAACAAGCCACTCGGTGTCGCTTTCTTGGGACGACTACCTCTAGCCCAGCTTTCTGACCTTGACCCGCGCGTCCCGGTCCTTGCTTTGGACAGGGCCAGCAACCCACGCAACATCGGTGCGATTGCCAGGACCTGTGAGGCGGCGGGTCTTGGAGGCTTGGTGCTGGTGGGCGCTCATGGGGATCCGTTCAGCTACGAGTCGGTACGAGCCTCAATGGGCTCGGTCTTCGGGATTCCGATCGTGGCTTGCTCACCTGAGGAGCTGGTGGGATGGGCTGAGAGGTCTGGGCGCGACCTGATCGGCACTTCTGGAGGCGCCACAAAGACCCTGTGGGAGCTCACCTTTCCGGAGACCGCCGTGATTCTCTTTGGGAACGAGGGTGAGGGACTAACCCAGTACCTGCTCGACGCCTGCAACCAGGTCCTGAAGATCCCGTTCAACCCAGCGGTTGACTCCTTGAACCTTGCGGCGGCCGCAGCCGTTGTCGCGTTCGACTACGTCCGCCAAAGCGGTGAAACCTGGGCGGACTAAGAAGAAGGGCTACTGGCCTCCCACGCGGAACTCGTGCACCATTTCGTGATCCGCATCTTCTACGACGACGTGAGTGATCCGCTCAGGGTGGTCCATAGTGATGGTCCAGCTGTAGGGAACCAGGTCAGCGGTGCAAGCCTGCGCCGGATCGACAGGGGCCAGGGTCAGGAGAAGCTCTTCTCCGGAAACCAGGCCTCCTTCTAGAACCGGAGCGCACGCCTCGGTTGAAGAGCCACCAAGGGTCAGGTCCACCCCGGTGACTTTTCCGTCTTCTTCCACTGCGGCAGCGCTGTCTTCGAGGGACTCAAGCAGCCACTCCCCTGGGATCTCAGTGATTGTTACGTCGCCGACAGGCTCAGAGACGTCCGGGGTTTCAGACTTGGAGCTGCACGCCGCCAAGGCCCCCATCGCTAACACTGCTCCGAAAGCTACTGCCAAACCTCGTTTTTTCATTGGAACCTCCCGAAAAGTTTGTTTCGCCGAATCTAACGACCCTTCAAATCTAGCAACCCTTCGCGGTTGGCGGACTGCAGAAGGTGACATTGCACGACACTCCGGTTCGGCTGCGGGTTGCAACCCGCAGCCGAACCGGAGTGTGGTTCCTACGCTTCGGCGTTCCAAAGGTCTTGGTAGTAGGCAAGGCGTTCCCGGTCGGGCTGGACTCCGTAGGTTTCCCAGAAGAGGTCAGGGTTGAAGCCGGGGTGGTTCCAGCCCAGAGACATTTCTGCGACTGCAAGATCGGCCCAACGGTCAGCGAGCCCAAGACGTCCCAAGTCGACTAGACCCGCGAAGCTACCATCATCTGCGATCAGAGTGTTGGGCGTGCAGGCGTCCCCATGGCAGGTCACCAGCTTGTCGATCGGGGGAGGCGGCCCAGGGCTGGTGCTGCAAGCCTCGGCTCGATCGTCCGCGTCCCAGGTGAACGGGCAGTCTTCAGTCGGAAGAGCGTGGAGGGCCTTCAAGCCCTCCGCGACAGCCTTCACCACCGCATCGGGGTCTTTTTTCCAACGAGGGTCGACGCCGTTGCTGGCCGGCAACTCCTCAGTGATCAGCAGTTCTTCGCTGTCGTTCCTCTGGTACTCCACAAGCTTCGGCGCGGGAAAACCCTGCTTTGACAGCCAGAAGAGTCGGTTTGCTTCGGAGGCTAGAGACTCGGGGCTGCCCGGCGGATTCCATTTGATGTAGTGCCGCGGCTTCCGCCGGATCACGCCTGTAACCCCGCCGACCCCGTTAAGCCACACCAGGTCGATGGGGCGGTTTGTGTAGGCGGTCATCGCCTCAGGCACAGGGGTCCCTGCGGGCACCGGCCCTGCAAGGTCTGAGGGAATCAAGGTTCAGTAGATCATTTGCATGGCATCGCGGACCTCAAGCAGGGTCCGGTCGGCCTCTTCATTCGCCTTGGCTGTCCCGGCCGCTAGGACCGATTCAAGGTAGGCGGGGTCCTTTTCGAGCTCAGCTCGCCTAGCCCTGATCGGGGCTAACGCTTCGTTCACAGCCTCAGTAACAACCGCTTTCAGCGTCCCGCCACCTCCGTCGCCGATACGCTCAGCGATCAAGACCGGGTCCTCGCCCGTTGCAAGCGAAGCAAGCAGCAACAGGTTCGACACTTCGGGGCGCGTAGCAGGGTCATAGGTGATGAAGCGATCGGAGTCGGTCTTGGCCTTCTTCAAAACCTTCGCGGTCTCGTCAGCCGTAAAGCCCAGCTCGATGGTGTTGCCCTTGGACTTCGACATCTTCTCTCCGTCGGTCCCAAGCAGCAGCGGAGCCTCGGAGAGCAACGCGTCGGGCCTACGGAAAACAGGGCGGTCAGGATTGGCTCGACCAAACCTGCGGTCAAAGCGGGACGCGATCTGCCGAGCCAGCTCAAGGTGCGGCAGCTGGTCCTGCCCAACCGGAACAATGTTCGCCTTGCAGAACAAGATGTCGGCAGCCTGATGCACCGGGTAGGTGAGCAGCAATCCCGAAAGGGCCCGGCCTCCCGTCGCCTCTGACTCGGCTTTCACTGTCGGGTTCCGGTGAAGCTCAGCTTCGGTCACCAGAGCCAAGAACGGGATCATCAGCTGGTTCAGTGCCGGCACGCCGGAGTGCGCGAAGATTGTCGTCCTTTCAGGGTCGACGCCGCACGCAAGGTAATCCGCAACTAGGCCGAGCACGCGCTCCTTGAGTGGCCCAACCACGTCCCTGTCCGTGATCACCTGGTAGTCGGCAACAAGAATCCAGGTGTCAACACCACGGTTTTGGAGCTCCACCCGGTTCTTCAGGGTCCCGAAGTAGTGACCCAAATGCAGGCGCCCGGTCGGGCGGTCCCCGGTGAGCATCCGGAACTGCGATGGGTCCAAGTCGAGCTGCTCTTCGATTTCAGCGGAGCGTTCAATAGCGCGCTTCACCGAAGCTGTGCTTGCAGCGTTCGCAACGCGTTCTTCCGCGCTAGGGCGCGCGCCAGTTTCTTCACTCATGAGCCCTTGTCCTTCCACCTGGTCTGACAGGAGTCTAGCCCCGGCGCGGGCTGGAGAAATAGACGGACATGGACTGGGGCTCCATCATGAACTTCTTGCCGGGTTTCACGATTTCACCTTCCATGAGAGCCGTCTCGACACTGGTGATCCCACCGTGTTTTGGTGCGCCCCAGGAGGTGTCCCAGACCAGAGCCCAGTTGAGCCCCCGGTTTTCAGGGAGCTTCACTTCAGCCACATCCGTTATCCCGTTGATCACGACCAGCAGGTCGACGTCGTCGTAGCGGAAACCGCTGCGCCGCACCTGGAACACGCGGTTTGCCGGGTCCGACCACTCCTCGGGCGATAGTGTTTTACCGCTTGCTTTGAACCACGAAACGTCCTCGATCGTGTCGCCGGGCTGAATCTTCCCAACGGCGAACGAGGTGGGGCGAAGTACCGGGTGCTTCCTTCGCAACCCGACCAGGTAGGACGTCACCTGAAACATCCGCTCCTGGGCCTTGTTCAGGTCCCAGTCGACCCAAGAGATTGGTGAGTCCTGGCAGTAAGCATTGTTGTTCCCGTACTGGGTCCGCGCGAACTCGTCTCCCGCGGCGATCATCGGGGTGCCGGCTGACACCAGCATCGTCGTCATCAGGTTGCGCCTGGAGCGTTCACGGACGAACGCTATGTCCTCAACCAGTCCTTCAGAATCCGGGATGTCTAGTCCGGCGGCGGCGGCCCCCGCCCCGCCCTCAATCCCGTGGTTCCAAGAGTGGTTGTTGTTGGTCCCGTCGCGGTTGTCTTCCAGGTTTGCCAGGTTGTGCTGGTGGTTGTACATGGTCAGGTCAGCCATGGTGAACCCGTCGTGGGCTGTCACAAAGTTGACCGAAGCGCTGGGGGCGCTGTGCCTCCAGTACAGATCCCGCGACCCCGAGATCCGGGTAGCAAGATCACTGGGACCCGCAGCTTCGCGGCCCGCAGCCATCTGCTGGAAATCTGTCAACCAAAACTTGCGGACTGAGTCGCGGAACCGGTCATTCCAATCCTGGAATGGAGCCGGATAGTTCCCTGTCTGCCAGCCGCCGAGCCCCATGTCCCAGGGTTCTGCAATCAGCTTGACGCCGCGGAGTACGGGGTCCGTGGCTGCCGCGATAAGGAACGGGTGGTAGGGCGTGTAGCCACCGTCGAGCCGCCCTAGCGTAGTTGCGAGGTCAAAACGGAAACCGTCGACCCCCATCTCTTCCACCCAGTAACGAAGCGAATCCAAAGCCATCTGGACAACGCGTTTTTCGGAGAAGTTCACGGTGTTCCCGCAGCCCGTGTCATCGATCATGGTGCGGGGGCGTTCGGGCATCCGCCTGTAGTACATCTGCGAGTCCAGGCCCCGCCAGCTGACGGTGGGACCGGTGTCCCCGCCCTCGCACGTGTGGTTGTAAACCACGTCCAAGATGACTTCCAAACCGGCGTCGTGAAGTAGGCGAACCATCCCACGGAACTCGTCAACGACGGCGCCCGCCCCGCGTGCCTGCGCGTCCTTTGTTGCGTACGAGGGTTCGGGGGAGAAAAACGACATTGTCGAGTATCCCCAGTAGTTGGTGAGGCCGCGTTCCGTGAGGAAAGGCTCGTCCATCTTTGCGTGAACGGGGAGCAGTTCCAGGGTGGTGACACCGAGGTCTTTCAGGTACTGGATGGTCGCCGGGTGGGCAAGGCCGGCATAGGTGCCCCGAAGCTCTTCGGGAACCCCCGGGATGTTTTTCGTGAACCCCTTGACGTGGAGTTCGTAGATGACGGACTCCGCTGCGGGGATCCGCGGACCTTTCTGCACGTGGAAGTGGTTTTGCACGACGACGGACTGAGGGGTGTGCATTGCCGAGTTCAAGTTGGACTGCACCAGCGGATACGTCTTCGGGTAAAGCTCGTGGTCAACATGGTGGGAGTACAGGGCAGGGGAGAGGTCAACCTCGCCTGCGACGCCGCGCCCGTAAGGGTCCAGCAGCAACTTGGAGGGGTTGAAGTAGAGTCCGCGGTCGGGATCCCACGGCCCAAACGCCCTGAATCCGTAGGTGGTTCCTTCTCCGAGGCCGTCGACGTGACCGTGCCAGACGCCGTCGACGGGGCCGTAAAGGTTCCACCGTTCCTCTTTATCACCGCGGCGGACGCAGAAGTCCATTGCTGTTGCGTTCGGGGCGACCACGGCGATGTCCAGCCCCCCGCCTTCGCTGGGGTAGACCCCGATGCGGGTTGGGTCGGGGTTTTCCCGGTCGGCCCGCTCAAGACTGGGCTGCATCACGGCACCGGTGAGCCGGTCGAGCGCAGACTCTGTCATGCTTTACCACCTACATGGACTAGAAAGAGAATTCCTACTCCCCTAGTCTGCCTTCATTTCGGTTCTCTGCGGCACCTAAGGCCTGGCCAGCGCGGTATCTCACGGTCGGCCCCGCGTTTCGCCGTGGCAGACTTGGGACATGTTGATTGTCACCCTGGTGAAGCACGTCCCGGATGAGGCTTCTGAACCAAGAATCGAAGACGGGGTTCTAGTCCGCGGCGAAGATGACGTCCTGAATGAGCTTGATGAGCATGCGATCGAGGCGGCGCTGCAGCTGAAGGAAGAGTTCGGCGGCGAGGTCATTGCCTTATCAATGGGTCCTGAGGATGCCGAGGACGGCGTCTTGCGGGCCATGCAGATCGGCGCTGACTCCGGCCTGGTTGTCTCCGATGATGCGCTCGCGGGCAGCGACATCCCGAAGACCGCGAGGACGCTGGCGCTTGCGGTCAAGGCTCTTGGCAAGGATGAGCCCGTCGACCTGGTTTTGGCTGGGATGGCCAGTTTCGATGGTTCTGCTTCCGCTGTGCCGGCGGGAGTGGCACAGGCGCTTGGCTGGCCGCTTCTAGACGTCGTTTCTGAGCTAGAGGTAGAGGTAGCAGACGATGGTTTTGTTGCCGAGGGCAAACGCAAAGTCGATGGGTTTGAAGACACGTTGCGCGCCAGCGGCCCCCTGGTTGTTTCGGTGACGGATCAGATCAATGAGCCGCGTTACCCGAGCTTTAAGGATCTGAGGGCCGCGCGCTCAAAGCCGCTTGATGTCTGGGACCTTGAGCAGTTGAGTGAGGAAGCTGGCGTCGAGCAAGCCGGGCTGGACCAGCCTGCGTCGCTCCGCATGTTGAGCGCCGACCATTCCCCTAGGACTGCTGGGACGATTGTCGCGGATTCGGGAGAGGGTGGAAACGAGCTTGCTGAGCGCTTGATTGAACTTGGGGTGGTTGCAAAATGAGTTTCCCAGATTCTGTGTTGGGTTCTCCTTTGCTTGTTGTAGTTGAACCTGCCCCGGAGGGGCGCGGTGGCACCAAGGCTTCGAAAGAACTCTTGTCACTTGCCCGCACCCTCACCACGGGTGAGGTCTGCGCACTTTATTTGGGGGCAGACCCGGACGTTTCGGAGCTTGCCTCACTGGGTGCAGACAAAGTCCTCTCAGTCGCAGCGGGCGTTGAAGGCTTCAACGCGAGGGTTCCTGCTGCTTGCGCCGACGCGGTCACCGCAGCACTTGAGGCTTGCCCTGACCTGTCTGGCGTTCTGATTCCTTCTACTTACGTTGGCCGCGCCGCCGGAACAATGGTCGCGACCGCGCAGGACCTTGGCATTGGGATCGATGTGTCAGGCGTGCAGGCGCAAGACGGCGCTCTGGTCGGGCTGAAGTCAGCGCTGCAGGGGTCTTGGAAGACGTCCTTCACAGGAGATATGCCAGCGATCATGGCTGTGCGCCCCGGGGTTGGCCCCGCGGAGGGTGCCCTGGTGACGCCAGGGAAAGCGACCTCTGCAGAACCGCTGACCTTTGGGCTTTCGCCTGCCGCAAAGGCAGTCCAGGTGGTCTCTTCCACCCCTCAGGCAAAAGGGGAGCGTATCCCGCTCACGGACGCAGATGTGGTCGTTGTTGCTGGTCGCGGCATCGACGGAGACACCGAGCTGGTTGAGGGTCTCGCTGACGCCCTTGGCGCGGGAATCGGTGCCACCCGCGTTGCCTGCGATGAGGGCTGGCTGCCGCGTGCCTGCCAGATCGGTCAGACCGGCCTCAACATTGCGCCGAAGGTGTACCTGGCCCTGGGGGTTTCAGGTGCCATCCACCACGTGAGCGGCGTGCTTGCTTCAGAGAACATTCTTGCGATTGTTGACGACCCGGACGCCCCGATCCTTGAGATCGCTGATTTTGCGGTGGTTGGTGACGTCGCCGAGGTTGTCCCGCAGCTGCTTGAAAAGCTAGCTGCCGCGGGCAAGGACTGACCCATGAAGGTTTTGGCTGCGCTTTCCGGCGGAGTTGACTCGGCTGTGGCGGCAGCGATGGCGGTCGAGGCCGGTCACGACGTGACCGGGGTCCACATGGTCTTGTCGCAGGCGGCTCAGTCTTGTGCATCGCGGGTCCGTGGCTGCTCTTCAGCCCAGGACACAGAGGACGCCAGGCGCGCTGCCGAGATCATCGGGATCCCGTATGAGGTTTGGGATTTGTCGGATGAGTTCGAAGACAGGGTGATCTCCGACTTCCTTTCTCAGTACCGAGCAGGTCACACCCCGAATCCTTGCGTGCGTTGCAACGAGTTCGTGAAGTTCCGTGAGCTTGCGGAGCGTGCCAGGGAGCTGGGTTTTGACGCCGTCTGCACCGGACACTACGCCCGCATCCTTGAGGGTCCCGAAGGTCCTGAGCTTCACAGGGGTTTGGACGAGGCGAAGGACCAGTCCTACGTTCTTGCCGTCATTGGCCCTGAAGAGTTGAAGCGGGTTGTGCTGCCACTTGGCGCAGCCCCCTCGAAGGCTTGGGTGCGCGGGGAAGCTGAGAGGCGAGGTCTCGGTGTTTCCAACAAGCCCGACTCTTTTGACATTTGTTTCATCCCCGATGGTGACACTGCCGCTTTCCTGCGCCAGAACCTGGGGGAGAGGCCCGGCGAAATCGTTGACGCTGAGGGCAATGTTGTTGGCGAGCACCGCGGCAGCTACCAGTTCACGGTCGGCCAGCGGAAAGGGCTGAACTTGGGGCGCCCTGCGAAGGATGGGAAGCCGCGCTACGTGGTCTCAACCGACCCTAAGACGAACACGGTCTTGGTGGGTCCCTCCGCACTACTAACAGTCACCCGCCT
>CAYFUU010000003.1:70620-75169 GCA_964346595.1 uncultured Actinomyces sp. | reverse complement strand
CAGAACCGGTGAGATAACCTGGGCTCTGGACAGTTTTCAGGGGGATCAATGAGCGAGCCTAACCAGGGCCAGGGGCAGAGCGAAGTAGCCGCTGAAGTGCAGCAGAAGCCTGCTGAACCCGAGTACCGCTACACGCCGGAACTCGCTGCAGAAATTGAGCAGTACTGGCAAAAGCAGTGGAAGGAACTCGGCACCTTCGACGCGGACAACCCGGTTGGGGACCTGGCAGGGCCAGGGGCTGAAAAAGAGCCCTGGTTCGTCATGGACATGTTCCCTTACCCATCTGGTTCGGGCCTTCACGTCGGCCACCCCCTGGGCTACATCGCGACCGACATCCTAGCCCGCTACCAGCGGATGAACGACAAGAACGTCCTGTACACGCTGGGTTACGACGCCTTCGGCCTGCCAGCTGAGCAGTATGCGATCTCAACGGGTCAACACCCGCGCATAACAACGGAGAACGCGATCCAGGTTTACACTCGCCAGCTGGCCCGACTGGGGCTGTCTCACGACCCTCGCCGCGCCTTCGCAACCATCGATGACGACTACGTGAAGTGGACGCAGTGGATCTTCCTGCAGATCTACAACAGCTGGTATGACCCAGAAGCAGAAAACGGTGAAGGCACTCTAGGTGCTGCCCGCCCCATCTCAGAGTTGGTTGAAAAACTGGAGGCGGGATCATGGCCGACGCCGGACAGCCGGCCATGGAGCGAGCTGTCCAGCGATGAGCAGTACCAGGTTCTGTCGGACCACCGGTTGGCTTACCTGTCGGAATCCCCGGTGAACTGGTGCCCGGGGCTAGGCACCGTCCTGGCGAACGAGGAAGTGACGGCAGAAGGACGCAGTGAACGGGGTGACTTCCCCGTCTTCACCCGGAAGCTGCGGCAGTGGAACATGCGGATCACCGCATACTCTGATCGCCTCACCGAAGGTCTGAGTGGGATCGACTGGCCCGAAAAGATCAAGCTGATGCAGCGCCACTGGATCGGGAAATCCCTGGGTGCGACGGTGAGCTTTACGGTTGATGGTGCTGACTCTGGCGTTGACGATCTTAGGGTCTTTACAACGCGGCCGGACACGTTGTTTGGCGCTACCTTCATGGTTGTGTCTCCGGAACACCCGCTGCTGGAAGCGGGCCTGGTGCCAGAGGTTTGGCCTGAAGGAACACGGGATGCTTGGACCGGTGGGAAGGCAGACCCCGTTCAGGCTGTTGCAGGCTACAAGGAAGAGGCCAGGCACAAGACCGACGTTGAACGCCAAGCCGAAGCAGGCGGGAAGACCGGTGTCTTCACGGGCCTTTACGCAACCAACCCGGTGAACGGGAAGTCCATCCCAATCTTCACGGCAGACTACGTGCTGATGGGTTACGGGACGGGCGCCATCATGGCTGTCCCAGCCCACGATGAACGTGACTTTGCGTTCGCCAAAGCGTTCGACCTGGACATCGTGCCGACCATTGCCCCCGTCGGAGAGGGCTTCGAAGACTTCGACAACCAAGAAGAACCGTGGACCGGGGACGGAGTCATCGTGAACTCGGCCCGCGGTGACTTCTCCATCAACGGCATGGCTAAAGAAGAAGCAATCGCAAAGATCGTTGAGTGGCTGGGTGAGCAGGAAATAGGTGAAGCAACCACCACCTACAGGCTCCGTGACTGGCTGTTCTCGCGTCAGCGTTACTGGGGTGAGCCGTTCCCCGTCGTTTACGACGAAGACGGCCACGTTCACGCCCTCCCTGAGGACCAACTACCGGTGTTGCTGCCGCATTTGGACGACTTCTCTCCTCGTACTTTTGATCCCGAGGATTCCCAGTCGGATCCCGAAACCCCACTGGGGCGCGCTGGGGAATGGACCAGTGTTGAACTGGACCTGGGCGACGGGCTGAAGACCTACCAACGGGACACGAACACCATGCCCAACTGGGCGGGGTCCTGCTACTACGAACTGCGGTACGTGGACCCGAATGAGGGCTCAGCGTTGATCCAGCCGGAAAACGACAACTACTGGATGGGTCCCACCAAGGACAAGCCCTCCGGGGGCGTCGACCTGTACGTCGGCGGTGTCGAGCACGCCGTTCTGCACCTGCTTTACGCGCGTTTCTGGCAGAAGGTGCTGTTCGACTTGGGCTTTGTTTCGGCGGCTGAGCCGTTCCATAAGCTGTTCAACCAGGGCTACATCCTTGCCTACGCTTACACGGACGACCGCGGTGTTTATGTCCCCGCGGAAGAAGTCGTGGGGGATGAGCAAACCGGGTTCACCTGGAACGGGAAGCCCGTGAAGCGCGAGTACGGGAAAATGGGGAAGTCACTGAAGAACTCGGTGACCCCGGACGAAATGTGCGACCGGTACAGCGCGGACGCGTTCCGAGTCTTTGAAATGTCGATGGCACCGCTTGATCTGTCGCGTCCGTGGGAAACACGGAGCGTACCGGGTGCAATGCGGTTCCTGCAGAGGCTCTGGCGCAACGTGGTTGATGAGGAGACGGGGGAAACCACTGTCAGTGACGCGGAAGCAGACCTGGAAACGAAACGGTTGGTAGCAAAAACCACTGCGGAAGTGACCGCTGAGTTTGACGCGATGCGGATCAACACTGCGATCGCGCGGCTGATTGTCCTGAACAACCACCTGACTGGGCTGAAGACAGTGCCGCGTGAGGCGATCGAGCCACTGATCCTGATGACCTCGCCGCTGGCCCCGCACTTGGCTGAAGAACTTTGGAAGCGTCTGGGACACGACCAGAGCCTGTCCGCCCACCCCTTCCCAGTGGTTCTGGACTCGCAGCTGCTGGTCGAAGAGGAAATCACCTGCATTGTTCAGGTGAACGGCAAGTTGCGCGCCAAGTTTGATGTGCCTGCTGACATCAGTGAGCAGGATCTGGAGGCGGCAGCGCTTGCACTCCCGCAAATCACACGAATACTTGGGGATGATCGCCCGGTAAAGGTGATTGTGCGTGCCCCCAAACTGGTGAACTTTGTAGTTCCCGGAAAGTAGCCCTCCTTGCCTGAAGGTCACTCCGTCAAACGACTCGCGGACACGTTCGAACGTTGGTTTGCGGGAACAACCTGTTTCACTTCGTCACCGCAGGGAAGGTTTGAGGACGGGGCCAGGCTGCTGAACGGGCGCGTCATGACAGAGGCGCGGTCGGTTGGCAAGCACCTGTTCCTTCGCTTCGACGCGCCGGGTGAAGTGGAGGAGCCGCGGTGGCTACACGTGCATCTGGGGCTCTATGGGGCGTGGCGGTTCTACGCTTCGGGTGAGGCGGAGCTGGCACCATCCATCGGGGCGCCGCGCGTTTCAGTTGATGCTGACCTGCGTGAGGACACGGGGTTTCGTTCTGTTGGTAGCAGGGAGAACGAGGGCTTCAGCCTTGTCCTCACGGATTTTGATGATGAAGAGGAAGAAGAAGAGTGGGCGCCGCCGGACCCCGTCGGGCAAGTGCGGCTGCGCATTGAAAACGAGAATCTTGCCGCCGATCTGACCGGGCCCACGCGCTGCGAAGTGGTGACGGAAGAGGACGTGGAGGCGACCATTGCTCGTCTTGGGCCTGACCCGCTTGACACGGGCAGCGACCCGGAGGCCTTGCGGGCTCGGTTCGTTTGCAACATCCGCGGTTCGAAGCGTCCCATCGGGGAGCTGGTGATGGACCAGTCCATGATCGCGGGAGTCGGGAACATTTACCGAGCTGAAGGCTTGTTCCGTGCTGGGATTTCTCCGGCGCGGCGGGGCGCGAACGTGTCGGTGAAACGGCTTGAGGCCCTCTGGGACGACTACGTGGACTTACTCCACAAAGGGGTTAGTGAAGGGCGCATCACCACGATGCGTGAAGGCGACCGCCCAGATCCGGAAGAGGTTGAGGAAGAGGACCCAGAGTCGCTGCGCTGGTACGTTTACCACCGGTCGGGGCGCGAATGCGTTGTCTGCGGGAACGAGATCAACGAAAAACTGGTGCAGAACAGAAGACTGTTCTGGTGTCCGGCCTGCCAAAGGTAGTGGCTAGTCGTCCTCTTCTATTTCCTCTGTTTGGGTTGAAAAGCCCAGCTGGCGGTAAAGGCTGAGAGCTTCCGGCATCTGCTTTTGGTCAAGGCGCAAAGTGAGGGAATCATACCCCCAGTCGCGCGTGCGCTTACCGAGTTCGCTGACAAGGGCTGTGGCGATGCCTTTACGACGCTGCTCTGGGTCGACCATCAGGTCCAGGACGAACGGGCCGCGGGGAATCCCGTCAAAGGGTGCGTCCAGCACTGAGAAGATGGCTCCGACCAGTTCGCCGTCCTGCCAGGCGCCAATGAAAGAGTCATCCCTTGGGGTGCCTAAAGCGCCGTCGTAGTAGAGGCGGATTTCGTCTGTCGCTTTCCAAAAGTTCTCCGCTGTCAGTGGTTCGCCGTAGGCAACCAGTGAGAGGGAAGCGAGCGCAGGAACGTCATACGCGGTCAGGGTGGCGAGCTCAAGGCCGTCGACCGAGCGTTCAAGATCGACAGCTGAGGCGTCTGCTTGCATTGTTAGTTCGGTCATGGCTTCAGGCTAGTTCATTTGTGGGTCTTGTCAGGGCATTCCG
>CAYFUU010000003.1:40066-70520 GCA_964346595.1 uncultured Actinomyces sp. | reverse complement strand
GATCTCACTTCCAACCAGTGCGCGTTCCAGCTCTTCGCACCACTCACGGGCGTCAAAAGGAGCGCCGGCACCTAAGAACACGACGGGGGAGGGGCCCAGGCCTTCCTTGGCGAGTGCCACGACCCTGGCTGCGTCTGGCGTGCCAGCACCTGCCTGAGTCGTTCCGACCACACCCTGACCTAGAGCCGACCTGAGGACGTCTTGGCGGGGGCCGGCCGTGAGGAACACGGGCTGAGCTAAGCCCGCGAAACGGGAGGCACCGTCCTTTGTCAGGCCTCCCTGGTCCCAGAGAATCCCCGGGAGCACGGCGGGTTCGGCATGCGCTTGCAAAGTTGTCACGGCTACTGGTCAGTGACCCGAAGACGGATCTTCACCAAACCCGCAAACACGTCTTGGTTAGAGCGGAGGTAGCTTGAGATTTCTTCAGGTGCCAGCTCTTCGCCAGTCACTTCGCTGCCGAGCACAAGCACTATGTACCTGCGGCCTATCGCGTTCCCAGTCCAGGCGTCCGAAACGGGGACTTTTAGCCACGAGCCCTCGCCGGCCCAAAGATCGGCAAATGAGCCGCGCAGGGCCACACAGAGATAGTCGGTTCCTACCCAGGGCATGTCCCCGCCGAAACCAAGCGGTTTCAGGCCCAAGTAGTCAGCCAGCTCTGAAAGTTCGCTGCCCGCTTGCGCCTTGCTTGGCGTAAGCAACAGGTAGGCCGTCTCCTCCCCGAAAGGGTTTGGGGAAGACCACGTAAAAGCGTTTAGGTCGGGCGCATCGAGTGGCACGCCACCCGCTTTCGCTGCGTCCGAACCCTCCCCGTCGCGCGCGGTGTCGACCTCATCTTGAGGATCGTCCTGGAGCATACTTCAACCTCCGTGCCGTTTGTTTCTGTCTCTATGGCTATCAGGTTTCGACGTCGATCTCTAGCAGATTCTTCGCTTAGCGAGCTTATGGCGGCTAGGGCCCCTGCACGCTCATCGTAGAGAAAATGACGTCTAGGATGAAGGACGTAAGCACTATTTACCTAGATGAAAGAGTGGTTGAAGCATGTCTGGCACCCCGGTTCCGCAGCCCATAAGGACCTCCGATGGGAAGGGATGGCTGGACCTCGGTCCCCGCGACATCATGCGGGACATGGAGAATCCTGACCTGATCGTTCCGCCTGAGACCGACGCTGGGACGCTACCGAACCTGAGGTTCAGCTTCTCTGACACTCACCAACGGCTGCAGCCGGGCGGCTGGGCACGCGAGGTAACGGCCCGGGAGCTACCTGCTTCCCAGGACGTCGCCGGCGTCGACATGGCACTAGAGCCAGGAGCGTACCGGGAACTGCACTGGCACAAAGAAGCCGAATGGGGTTTGATGCTGGTCGGCAACGCACGCGTCACCTCCATTGACGAAAAGGGACGCTACTTCATTGACGACGTGGTTGCCGGTGACCTGTGGAACTTTGAAGGTGGTCTCCCGCACTCCATCCAGGCGCTGGATGAGGGCTGCGAGTTCCTGTTGGTGTTCTCCGACCCGAACTTCTCAGATGACTCCACCTTCCTACTTTCGGACTGGTTCATGCACACCCCAAAGGACGTGCTTGCCGCGAACCTGAAGAAAACCGAAGGTGAAATCACCATGTTCCCGAAAGAGGAGCTGTACATCTTCAAGGGCAACGTCCCGGGCCCCATTGATGAGGTCGAACGGACAACCCCTGCTGGCCCAGTTCCCTCGCCCTTCACCCTCCACATGGACACGGTCACACCGATCGAGTCTGAGGCGGGTCGCGTGCGCATCGTTGACGTTGACGTTTTCCCTGCGGCCAAAACCATTTCTGCTGCATTCGTTGAGGTGGAGCCCGGCGGGATGCGTGAGCTGCACTGGCACCCGAAGGCAGCCGAGTGGCAGTACTACATCCAGGGCCAAGCTCGCATGACCGTCTTCGACTCACAGGGCTTGGCGCGCACCTTCGACTACAAGGCGGGCGACGTGGGAGTGGTTCCGCTGGTTGCGGGGCACTACATCCAAAACACGGGTGACGAACCGCTCATTTTCGCGGAGATCTTCAAGTACCCCAACTACTCCGATATCTCCCTGAACCAGTGGCTGGCGTCTAACCCAGTGCAGGTCGTCGCCGATCACCTGCTGACGACCGACGAGTTCGTTGAGTCGTTGCCAACCGACTCGAAGCCGGCACCTGTGGTCTGGTATGACCTTGAGAAGGGCAAAGCAAAAGAGGCGGAGGCTGCGAAGTGAGCGCTCCGAAAATCCTGGTGGTCTTCTCATCCATCTTCGGAGCAAACGCCGCGTTAGCGGAGCAGTGCCAGGAAGTGCTTGAGGAGGCAGGGGCCAGCGTCCGCGTCCGCGGAGTGCCCCAGCTGGTCCTTGGCAGCCACGAAGTCGAGTCGGCGAAGGCCCACCCGAAGGCAACCACCGAAGACCTGGAATGGGCGGACGGCTACATTTTGACCTCGCCAGCCCACACAGGAGCCATGTCCGCGTCTATCAAAGCATTCGTCGACTCGCAGCACGACGGGGCGATAGCGGGGAAGTGGGAGGACAAAGCTTTCACCGCCATGGCAACCGCGGAGCTTCCCCACTCGGGGCAGGAGGCTGTCGTGAAGCAGCTCAACTCTTTAGGAGCCGCGTGGGGATGCGTCATTGTCCCCCCGTCGACAGCGAACCCTGAGCTCAACTCATCCGACGGGAACGCTTTTGGTCTTAGCTTCACCCTTGAAAAGGGCAAGCTGCCAGAAGGGATAAAGCTCGCGCTGAGCCAGCATCTGAACCGATTCGCTAAGGTCACAAGCGTTCTTGCAGCGGGCAAACCCGAAGTCGATGAGAGCGCACCCTCGTCCGGACCGGCGGGCATCATCGCTGAGACCGATGACGTTTCGGCTCCGCGGCATGGCATAGCAGACGCACTTGGAAGCTAGGGACGGAAGGGTTCTTATGTCTCAAAGCTCCGGAACTACGGTCAAGCCAAGAGGTCTCCCACAAGGGACGTCCCTGGCAAAGGTCACGCAGCAGTCGATGCACCCTTCCAGCTTTCCTCTAATGGAAATGCCGGGGATCGCTTTCCTGCTTGCTGTGAGCGCGGGCATGCTGAACGCGTGGACGTTTGCTCACGCCAAAACGTTCGCGACGGTCCAGTCGGGCAACGTCATCCAAGTTGGATACCAGCTGGTGGCAGGGGAGTGGGAGAAGTTCTTCTTCGCTGCTGGGGCTGTGCTCGCATTCGGACTGGGCTCGTTTTTCGCGGGCGCATTCATCGCGATGGCGCTCCGCAACCACGGCCGATACTCCCCCGTAATCCAGGTGATCCTCATTGGACTCCTGGTGTTTGCGCTGATCCTGATTGTGACGGACGCGTGGCGCCCCGAATACATCACCTGGGTGATCTCTTTTGCTGCGGGGATGCAGGGCAACGGCTTCCACAAGATCAAGGGAATGCTGTACGGGAACGTAGCGGTAACACTGGTTGTACAGCTGGCGTTCAACTACCTGATGCAATCCTTCTTCTCCAAGAAAGCACCCGACGGATCCTCGAACCTCTACAACTCGGGACTGTACTTCCTGGTGCTGCTCGGGTTTGCCGGCGGAGGTGCGGCAGGCTTCGGTCTGGACGTCCTTTGGAACGGACTGTCCATTGTTGGGGCGATCTTCATCACCGCGATCTTGGCTGTGATGTCCGTGCGGTCCAAGACTGACCCAGACGCCGTCTAGAAGTAGCAGTTATGTCCTCTAACCCCGGGTCCCGCGACAAGCTGGCCCGGGGTTAGCTGCGCCTGGGGCTAGATGTGGAGGGCGGGCTCCACCATCACCCCGTCCTCGTGCAAATAAGTGGCTTTGAACTCTGCCGAGATGTTCGTGACGCGGATCTGGTTGCGCATGCTGACCGTGTCACTGCAGGCCTCGCGTGAGTCCTGGGGGAGGATCGGCTTTAGGATGCCATGCTGGTGCGATCCCATGGCGCCCTTCTTCCCAACCAGGTGGGACGGGACGCCAACTGCGACACCCTTTTCGGGGACGTTGTGGACAACAACAGCGTTGGCACCAACCTTCGCGTCAGAGCCCAGCTCAACCGGCCCAAGGATCTTGGCGCCCGCGCCCAAGATGACGCGGTCGCCGACCGTCGGGTGGCGTTTCCCGGACTCCATCGTCACGCCGCCAAGCGTGACCCCGTGGAAAATCAGAACGTCGTCGCCGATCTCAGCCGTTTCCCCGATCACCACCCCCATGGCGTGGTCAATGAAAAGGCGATCACCTATCGTCGCGCCCGGGTGAATGTCAACGCCGGTGAAGAACCTGGTGATGTTCTGAAGGGCGCGGGCTGGGAAACGGGCGCCTGACTTCCAAAGGGAGTGGGCGAGCCTGTAGCCCCAAACAGCGTGTAAGCCGGGGTAAAACAGGGCAACCTCAAGCGCGGAGCCTGCGGCTGGGTCGCGTTGCTGCGCAGCTTCAATATCCTGCTTTACATGCCTTAAGGGTTTAGGGAGTCTCAAGCAAACCTCAATCCATCAGGTCTTCGAACAGTTTCGTCGAAAGGTAGCGTTCCCCAGTGTCGGGGAGGACTACGACGATCATCTTCTCAGAGTTCTCCGGTCTTGCCGCGACTTCCTTTGCGGCTGCGAGAGCTGCTCCCGCAGAGATGCCGACCAGAAGACCCTCTTGTGAGGCTGCGGCCCTAGCGGTTTTTAAGGCTTCTTCGCCGGGGACCGTGATGATCTCATCGATGACGTCAGCGTTTAGGACGTCCGGCACGAAGTTTGCGCCCAACCCCTGGATCAGGTGGGGGCCGGCATGGCCCTGGGTGAGTAGGGGAGATTCGGCAGGTTCAACTGCGATGACCTCTACGCCTGGCTTCAGCTCTTTTAAGACCTCGCCGACGCCGGTGATGGTGCCGCCAGTCCCGATGCCCGCGATGAAGATGTCGACTTCACCGTCCGAGTCTTCCCAAATCTCCTGCGCAGTCGTAACGCGGTGAGCTTCTGCGTTCGCGGCGTTCTCAAACTGCCTTGCTAGGATCGCTCCAGGGCGCTCCGCAACGATCCGGTCTGCTGCGGCGACCGCTCCGGCCATGCCTTCCGCAGGGTCAGTCAAGACAACTTCAGCGCCGAAAGCGCGGGCCAAGGCACGCCGTTCCTTACTCATGGACGAGGGCATGGTTAGGACCACGTTGTAACCGCGCGACGCACCAACCATCGCAAGCGCGATCCCAGTGTTCCCGCTGGTGGCCTCAACCACCGTCCCACCTTCTTTCAGTTCGCCACTAGCCTGCGCTGCATCCAGGATTTGGCGCGCAATACGGTCTTTCACGGAGCCGGCCGGGTTGAATGATTCAACTTTCGCTACGACTTCAGCGCCGTCGCCGGTGAGGCGGTTGATCCGCACTAAGGGCGTCCCGCCAATAGTCGAGCAGATAGAAGGTTTGATGTTTGCCATGTTCGGCGCTTCCTTGGGTCTGGGTTCTTGGGTCGTTGGATTGGACTTGAGTCTAAGGGTCTTAAGACCTAGACGTCGAGGTTGCAAAAGGGTTGGACACTGGCATCTCTAGGGTGGTTTGCCCCAGGTCTTCCAGGGTTGCGGGGGAGCGCGACAGGTCTGCTGCAAGCTCTGAGAGTTCGCTCACCTGAGTCTCTTTGAGAGCCAATGTGAGCGCCAGCTCAGGGCCCCAGAAACTCTCAAGGACTGGCCAGCCAAGGCCGTGAACGTCCGCTTCAAAGCGGCCTGCGACCCTGAGTGGGACCCAAACCTTCACTTTCCTGAGACTCTCCAAACGAACCAGGCTAGCTGCGCTCACTGCGGCCCTGGTCGCGTCGGTGTAAGCGCGGACAAGCCCACCTGTGCCTAGCAGCACGCCGCCGAAGTAGCGAGTGACGACAGCGGTTACGTCCACCAGCGAAGCGCCTAAGAGCACCTCCAAGATCGGTGAGCCTGCTGTGCCCGGGGGTTCCCCGTCATCACTGGAATGCGTGGTGCTTGGTCCCTCGTTCTTCGCGATGACGAAGGCTGAGCAGTTGTGGCGGGCGTCAGGGAACTCGCGCTTCACCCGGGCGGTCTCGCTGCGAGCCTGCTCCGCAGTGTCGGTCCGCTGCAGCGTCGCGATGAAACGTGAACGTTTTACGGTGATTTCGGCCCTTGCCTGGCTTCCAGCCTGCAGCGTGAACATGCTGACATTGTCGCATCACGGTTTCACCTCCTCGCCCCTCCATGCGAAGCTTGTCCCTGTAGGCCGCTCAAAGGGCACTCGCCTGGGCGGCAAGGATCTTTTCGGGCAAGACCCGATCGACGTGAGTAAGGAGCGATTTGCGATGGCAGTACCCAAGCGCAAGATGTCGCGTTCGAACACCCGCACCCGCCGTTCGTCATGGAAAGCGGACCTGGATACTCTCCAGACCATTCGTGTTGGGGGCCGCGATCTTCGAGTCCCGCGCCGTCTGGCCAAGGCCTATGAAAAAGGACTCATCCAGCCCGAGGACTGATCACTTCACGTTTTCTCTTGACCGACTTGCGGCTTAGCGGGCTACGCTTAAAGGGAGGGTCGGCATCGCGCTGTCCTTCTGACCTCAATGGAAGGCATTGATATGAGTACAGATCTATTGACGCAGGTGCGGACAACATCCCGCGTCTGGCTGGCCGTGTTGGGGCTCCTCAGCGTGGTAGCAGGCGTCCTTATTCTTGTTTGGCCTAAGGCAACCGGTGGTGCGTTCGCACTCACCGTCGCAATCGTCGCGGGCATCTACGCCATCGTTGGTGGCGTCGCCTACTTCTTCGGCGGTCTCTTCGGTAAAGAAATCTCCGGGTGGGGGCGCGTTGGGCGCATCCTGCTCGGCATCTTGGCCGTAGTTGCCGGCGTAGTCATCATCGCTAACCCCTCCACTTCCGCGGTGTTCGTGGTCTGGTGGATCGTGCTGATGATTGGCTTCAGCTGGATCTTCGAAGGATTCCAGGCTTTCTCCGGCACGAGCATGGGTAGCTCCAAGGGCTGGGCCATCTTCTACGGCATCATCAGCATCCTGGCTGGCATCGCAATCATCGTGTCGCCGCTGTTCGGTGCGCTTGTGATGTGGTGGCTGGTCGGCATCTCCGCGATTGTGTGGGGCATCGTCGAACTGGTCGCTGCGATTCGTTTCCGCGTCTAGCAACGCAGAAAACAACAAAGTGCGGGATCCCGAAAGGGGTCCCGCACTTGTTTTGTCCACAAGTCCGGCACTGGCGGTTCTCAACAGGCAAGACATCCCTTCGGCCAGCGCCCTTCCTAAAGCCGTTAGGTTCCTAGCTGCCCCCATGCGTGAAGCGCTGGCGGCCAGCAGAAAACTGAAACGAACAGGAGCGCAGGATGGCGAAAACAAAGTGGCAAAGAAGGGTGATGGGGTTGGTGGGAGCGTTAGCGTTTCCACTGGCTCTCGGTGTCCCGCTGCAGGTGTTTGCGGCGGGCGGTGAAGAAGCCGATCCCTATCAGGACAAGGTGGAGGAACTAGCGCAGCAGCTGCGCAGTCTCCCCGGCCCTTCGCCCGTTGAAGTTCTTCAGGCGAGGCAGAGCCTGGAAGAACCCCAGTCCGGTGAGGTCGCGCCCGCGCCGATGATGGCCCGAGCCTTAGCGGCCGCGCCTGCGGCAACCCTGGTGGGGCCCTTGAACTTTCCGGGGTTCAGCCACGGGGATGGCTACCACTGGCGGTACGCGATTGACGGGGTTCCAGCTCACTGGCTCGGAGCGCTAGACGTCGATGGAGAAGGGGAGTGGTGCATCGACTTCACCGCTGAAGCCCCCACGGGAAAGAAAAACCCGCAAACCGTGTCGCTGCAGCAAGTCCCTTCAGGGATAGGGAGCTCGTCGGCCCTCCAGCTGCAAGACAACGACCAGATGGCCTACGTGCTGGCCAAGTACGGCACCCAAAGCGATGCGGGCGTTCGTGCGGCGACCTCTGTCCTGGCTCACCTCAACTACGAAGTCGGCGGCGGTCGCGCCCACCTAGGTGCGCTCGTGAACACCCTGAACGACACGGGAGGGGTGGCGGGCCCGATCATCGCGGAGATGGCGGGAACTATGGCAGCAGACGCCCGGAAGAACACGGCTGAGTTCACTGCGGGGAACGCGAGTTTCTCAGCATCTGAAAACCGGCAAACGTTTGATCTTCTAGGGCTCGGTGTGGAGTCGCGGCCCGGTAACTGGGTTGCTGGGGTTGACATGACGGTGACGCTCAGCGGTCCCGCAACCTTCAACCGCAGCTCGATTAGTGCGGGCACCCTCAGTCCGGACGGGAAAACGTGGGCTGGCAAGACCGCGTCCTCTCCTATCTCCCTGGCTGGATCGTCCAGTGGCAACGGCACGGTGAAGGCAAACGTCGAATTTGGCCGCGTTGCAACCCCCAGTGTTCTTAGCGGGTTCTCTCGTCCCAACGGAACTCAGACAACGATCACGCAGGTCCCCGGAACCAAGGCTGTACTAGACCCTCCTACGCCGACCGAGGAAGTGCTCCATGACTTTCAACCGGTGCTTGTCTCCAGCACAGCAGAGGCCGGCGCCAAGTTCGTAGAACAAGGCGCGTCGGTGATTGCTGACAGTCTGCAAGTGAAGGCGGACCCTACCTACTCGAACCCGCTCTGGTTAGGGAAGGGCGGGACGCTTCCAGGGCAGCCTGGCTACGTGCCACTGAACGTTAAGTTCACGGGGACGGCCTACTACGTGGGTGAACGTCCAGCGAGCCCCGCGGCGAGAGTCCCTGTAGGTGCTGAAGCTGTTGCGACCGCTGAGCTGACCGCTGCTGGACCCGGCACCTACCGTGTGGAAGCGAAGTATGATGCGGAACCCGGGTTCATCGTGTGGGTGTGGAAGATGGAAACAGGAGACCAGCCCCAGGTTGCAGAAGCGGACAGACACCTGATCGCAGCAAACTGGTCAGACGGCTACGGCGTAGCTGCTGAGCATTCCCTGGTCCGTTACAGCGGCAAAGTTGAGTCGAGCCTGACCGTGAAACCCACTATCGACAACACCTACCTGGTAGATGACGTGTGGATTTCCGGGCTTCCTGCGGACCACCCTAACTTTGCGGGCGCTGCTGGGTACGGGGCAGACACGAAGACCATTGAACAGAAACTGTACTTCTGGCCAGAAGGCACCGAAGTTGAGAGCTTGGAGAACGCCACTCAGATAGGGCAGACCCTCACCATTCCCGCAAAGAACGGGGTCTACCTAGGACAGGCAGACCTGTCTTGGAAAGTGATGTTGGACCAGGACGGCAAGCCGATTCGCGGCACCTACCAGGTGGTGCACAGTTTCGCTGGGGACGACCGCGTCCTCCCGTTCTCCACCCACATCCCGGATGAGACCGAACAGTTCACGGTCACCGGCAACCCGCAAATCGGGACCACCGCGACCGGGCCCGAAAACAAGAAGGTCCTGCCCCTGGAAAAGGAGGTGGTCCTGACAGACAGTGTCTGCTACCTGGATCTGATCCCGGGAGCAGAGTACGTCCTAGAAGGTGTTCTCATGGACGGGAAAACCGGTAAAAAACTTCTTTCCGGCGGGGAGACAGTCACCTCAGAAGCCACCTTCACGCCAACAGAAGCGGACGGCTGCGTCGACGTTGAGTTCCAGTTCGACTCAAGGTCCATGGGGGACACCACGATCGTGGTCTTTGAGGAGCTACTGAAGGACGGAGACCTGGTCGCCATGCACGCTGACTTGAACGACCGGGGACAAACGGTCCTGGTTGAGCCTGAGGTACCCCAAACTGGGGAACTGGCGAAGACAGGGTCGCGTGGAACCGTGTTCATGGCACTGGGCGCCACGTTCTTGATCGCAGGAACCGGACTAACCCTTCTGTCCCGAAGGGCGCGCCGATAACAACAGCACCTGGCGGACTCCAGGGTTGCTTGGAGTCCGCCAACAGCTGAAGAACCTTGGTCTGGCCCGGTCCTCCCGTTCGTTAGCCTTGAAGGACATTCAAGGAAAAGGGACGGGCGTAGTTGACGAGAAAACAGGATTTGGTTCGAAGACTGCAGGACGGGTCAGTCACCGCGCTGCTGTTCGACCTTGACGGGGTTCTCACCCCAACAATCGACCTTCACAAGGCCGCGTGGGCTGATCTGTTCACCCCTTTCCTTGGCTCCCGCGGCGCCGAGCCCTACACGGAGGCGGACTACCACGCGCACGTGGACGGTAAAGCCCGGATGGACGGCGTGGCCTCTGTCCTTGCTTCCCGCGGGATCGCCCTGCCCCTTGGGGGACCGGACCAACCTGCCGAGGGCGCAGACACCGTTTGGAGTTTGGCGGAAGAAAAGAACGCTGCCTTCAGTCGGATCTTGCAAGAGCAGGGGATCAACCCCTACCCGGGCTCTGCTGCGTTCCTAAGGTGGGTGAGTCGTTTCCCGGACGTCAAGCGCGCTGTCGTTTCCTCGTCCAAGAACGCCGCTACCGTTCTTCAAATGAGTGGCCTCGCCCGCTACTTTCCCGTGGTGGTGGACGGAACGTTCGCCGCAGAAGAAGGGTTAGAAGGCAAGCCCAGCCCGGAAACCTACCTGAAGGCCGCGGAACTACTAGGCAGCAGGCCGGAGCAGGCGGTCGTTTTTGAAGACGCACTGGCGGGGGTCGCGGCGGGTCGGGCAGGCAACTTCGGGCGCGTCATCGGGGTGGACCGCGGGGTTGGTGCGAGCGCGCTCACCGAGTCCGGAGCGGACTTGACAGTGGAAGACCTGGAGGAACTAATCCCGTCAGGCTTCAAGCAATGAAGCCGCTAGAGGGCGTTGAAAAGGCTGCGGAGCTGCTGGAGGGTGGCGGCCCGTGGTCGGTAGAGGTCAACGGGTGTCAAGCGCGTTCCCCGGAAGTTTCTGCTCTGCTGGCGCTCGCGAACGGCTACCTGGGTCTACGCGGTGAGATTGGGCTACGGCTAGGCGGTGACGAGTCAGCCACCACTTTGCTTGCGGGCTTCCATGAAAGCTGGCCCATCATCCACGCCGAAAACGCCTACGGGCTGGCACGCGTTGGGCAAACCCTGCAATCCCTGCCGGATGCGACCGGGCTGGAAGTCTTCGCGGGTGGTCAGCGAGTCTGTTTCGAAGAGGGCTCGCTGCTTTCCTCAAAACGAGACTTGGACATGAGCCGGGGGATTCTTACCGACTCCCTTGTTTGGGAAGGCAAGAACGGCGTCCGACTACAAGTTTCCCAGCGGGTCGCGGTCTCCATTAGCGTTCCCGGTGTCGCCGCCGTGGACCTGAGTGTGACGGCACTGGGCACAAAAACCCCGCTTCGCGTAGCTTCCATCATCGAGGAATCTAGTGCCCAAAGCGGCGAGGTTGCTAAGGATGCTGGGATGAGCGACCCGCGGGGTCCGGCCGCGCTTGCGGGCCACCTGAACGTGATCTCCCGAAGTGGTGAGGGGGAAGCGGGCACCATTGTCTTTCGCACCGAGACCTCCAAAATGATGGCGGCGCTTTCCTACGCTCACAAGGTCTCTCTTGAGGGGCCGGACGGGCAGCCTCTTCGCGGGATCACTGAGAGTGAGGAACACGACGGGACAGCCCTACGCGTCCACTACGACGCGGTCGTTGCTCCAGGGGAAACCTTGCGGCTTTCCAAGTGGCTCTCTTACGCGCGCTCCGATGTTGTTGCTTCACTCGAAGAGCCTCCCGAACAACCGGAAGGCCCCCTACTTTCTGCTGAACTCTCAGAATCGATCAACTCCTTAGTGCTGTCCAGCCAGCAGGCCCTGGAAGAGCAGCAAAGCGTTGGAGTCAACAGTTTCTTCGCACGCCAGGGTAGGGCCTTCGCTTCCCTTTGGAAGCGCCACGACGTTGAGTTGGTAGGGGACCCCCTGGCGCAAAAAGCACTCCGGTGGACGGTGTTCCAACTGATCCAAAGCAGCAGACTGCTGCGTGGCACCAGCGTTTCCGTGAAGGGTCTTTCCGGGACGGGGTACGACGGGCACTACTTCTGGGACACCGAAATCTACCTGCTCCCTTTCCTAACGTTCACTGCTCCCTCGTCCGCCCGCGCAGCCCTCGGCTACCGCCACCAACTATTGGATGCGGCCCGCCAGCGCGCTGCCACCATGAGCCAGAAGGGGGCGCTGTTTCCGTGGCGCACCATCAGCGGCGAAGAAGCGTCCGCCTACTATCCGGCGGGGACCGCGCAGTACCACATCAACGCCGACATCGCGTACGCGGTTGACCAGTACATGAGGGTGACAGGGGACGCGGACTTTCTGGTCGCTCAGGGCCTTGAGATCTTGGTTGAAACGGCCCGCCTGTGGGCGGATTTGGGGTTTTGGGATGAACCCGAGCAGGGAGCCTCGCCCCAGTTCCACATCTTCGGGGTTACGGGCCCGGATGAGTACACGGCGGTCGTGAACGACAACTTCTACACGAACGTGATGGCTCGCGAGAACCTGCGAAACGTGCTCTTCTGGGCGTCGTGGATGGACCGCACCCACCACGGCGATTACGTGGCGCTTCGAAAGAAGCTTGGACTGAGTGATCGGGAGCTGCTTGAGTTCCGCCGCATTGAGCGCGGCATGCACATCCCGTTCGATCGGGAGTTGGGGGTGCACGCGCAGGACAACAGTTTCCTGCAGAAGCCGCGTTGGGATTTTGATTCGGTGCCAAGGGAGAACTACCCGCTGCTGCTGAACTATCACCCGCTAGTTATCTACCGCCACCAGGTGATCAAGCAGGCCGATGTGGTGCTGGCGCTATACCTTTCTGGGGACGAGTTCCCCCTGCAACAACGGCGCGCTGACTTTGAGTACTACGATCCGCTGACGACAGGGGATTCCTCGCTCTCTGCCGCTTCCCAGTCGATTGTTGCGGCGGACGTTGGGTATACCGAGCTGGCTCGCGACTACTTTGACCGCGCTCTTTACGTTGACCTCGCTGACCTGCACGGGAATGCGGACCTGGGGCTGCACCTGGCGTCCCTTGGCGGCGCCTGGTCGGCTGCGGTTATGGGGTTCGGCGGCGTGCGCTTGGTCCGCGGCCGGTTGAAGATTGACCCGAACCTCCCGCCCTCGTGGGAACTCTTAAAGTTCAAAGTTTGCTTTGAGGGGCGCTGGGTGGCGGTTGCCGCAACCCGTTCCTCTGTGCAGGTGACGGTCGACGCAGAAGGAGCGGACGCGATGCCGGTGGTTATTGGGGACCGCCCGTTCTCGCTTCTGCCAGGGACTACCGTGACTGTGGCGTCATCGCCAGAGGACCTGTCAGTGGAAGACACTGAAGAGGAGATGGGGCGCTTCGCCGACCTGGAGCCGCTTGACCTGCCGCCAGGTGCGGAAGACTGAGCACCCCCGGCGCGATTCGAACGCGCGACCATCAGATTAGAAGTCTGGTGCTCTATCCACTGAGCTACGGGGGCAGTGCTAAGTGCGCAGATAGAAGGATACTCTGCCGAAGTCAGATGAGGAACCTCAGCAGCTCCGAATCTGCGTCTAGTTCGTCAATTTCTAGGTCTGACGCGGCCATCCTCTCGCGAAGCCCAACAAGGTCTTCGCGGGCGTGGATGTCGATGCCGACCAGCGCGGGGCCTGTTTCGCGGCTGTTCTTCTTCGTGTACTCGAAGTACAGGATGTCGTCGTCTGGTCCAAGGATTTCGTCCAGGAACTCGCGTAGGGCGCCGGGACGTTGCGGGAACGAAACCAGGAAGTAGTGGCGTAGCCCCTGGTAGACCAGCGAGCGTTCTTGGACTTCCGCGTATCTGGACAGGTCGTTGTTTCCACCAGAGATGATGGCAACCGTCGGCCCGGTCAGCTGAAGTTCGGGAAGGTCCCCGGAGGCGGCCATGGCGATGGCAGCCGTGGCGAGCGCTCCGGCAGGCTCACTGATGATCCCGTCAGTGTGGTAAAGATCCAGCATTTCTTTCCCGACTGCGCCTTCCGGCACCACAACCAGCTGGTCGACAAGGGAGTCAATGACCGCGTGGGTGTGATCCCCTGCGCGGCGAACCGCGGTCCCGTCAACGAAACCGTCGATGCTCTCCAGCGTTGCGGGCTCCCCGGCTTCAAGCGCGGCGGACATGGATGCGGCGCCGGCTGCTTCCACGCCGACTACCCGCACGCTCGGCCGGTTTGCTTTCAACCAGGCTGCCACGCCTGCAAGCAGTCCTCCACCTCCGACCGGGACCAGCACTGTGTCCAAGTCGGAGCCAACCTGGTTGGAGATTTCTTTGGCGATCGAACCCTGCCCGGCCATGACGTCGGGGTCGTCGAATGGGTGGATGTAGACGCGCCCCGTTTCCTTAGCGTTCTGTTTTGCAGCGGTCTGGGCCTCATCAAAAGTGCCGTGAACGAAAACCATCCGCACGTGAGCGCCACCCAGGCTTTCAATGCGGTCGCGCTTTTGTCGGGGTGTGGACGAGGGAAGGTAGATTGTGCCGTCAATGCCTAACTCAGAGCAGGCGAGGGCGACTCCTTGCGCGTGGTTTCCTGCCGACGCGCAAACGACCCCTCGTTCGCGTTCCTCTTCAGTGAGGCGAGCCATCTTGTTGTAGGCGCCGCGCATCTTGAAGGAACGGCACCTTTGCAGGTCCTCCCGCTTCACCATCACAGGGACGCCCGCAGGTCCCGAGAGACGCTCAACCTCCTGGATCGGGGTGATGCGCGCAACCCCGTTCAAAAGACGGGCGGCGTCTTCCACCTGCGCGCCACTCACGGGCAGTTTTGTTTCATTCACGCCGTTCAGTGTACGGCTCGCATGGAACGCTGCTGGCGAAGCGGGATATCGTGAGAAACGTGAATGACTTGACCCCACCCCAAAAAGCCGCGAAAACCCCACTTGTTTGGATCGACTGCGAGATGACGGGGCTAGACCCAGCCGTTGATGAACTGGTTGAGGTCGCCGTGATCGTGACGGATTCTCTTCTGCACCCGCTGGCGCCCGGAATCGACGTGGTGATCAAACCGAGTGAGGCCGCCCTTTCCCAAATGTCTGACTTTGTTCGGGACATGCACACGGACTCCGGGCTGCTGGAGCGCCTTGAAAGCGGAATGTCACTTGAGGACGCAGAGAAGCAGGTTGTTGACTACTTGAAGAGGGTTGTCCCTGAAGAAGGTAGCGCGCTCCTAGCCGGGAACTCCGTTGGCCAAGACCAACGATTCCTCCGCGCATATATGCCGCAGGTGACAGACCACCTGCACTACCGCATCATCGATGTTTCGACGGTGAAGGAACTCGCGAAACGCTGGTACCCACGGGTGTATGCGTGCGCTCCCGCAAAGAACGGGTCGCACCGCGCCCTTGCTGACATCCAAGACTCTATCGTGGAACTTGAGTACTACCGCAGGGCTCTGTTCCCCGAAGAGCTTGTGAGTGAGCATGGTTACTACAACGACCTAGCTGCCCGGGTGCTGGCTCAAGCTGAGCGTTCGTTCGCTGACTTCGCTGGTGGTCCCCAAAGCGCCAACTAAGCCTTCTTCCACAGGTTGGTAGGCTTTCCTTCCCCCTCTCAGGCGAAGTCCCGAAGAGTAGCGGTGAGGCGCAGCGGCGCCTTCTAACCAACTTGGAAGGAAACAGCAATGAGCGTGCAAGATCTAATGATCCTGAGGGGCCGGGTCGCATCCGACATAGCGCTTCACCGCAGTCAGGAAGAAGGGGTAAAGCCTTTCGCAAGGTTCAGGATGGCGGTGCCCAGGGCGCGCCGGCGCGACGACGGGCAGTGGGAGGACGGGGAACCCCAGTGGTTCACAGTGAAAAGCTGGGGTGTTCTTGCCGAGCACGCAGAGCTTTCTTTGCGAAGGGGCGCACCCATTGTCGTGATTGGACGCCCGGCGGCCCAGTATTGGATCAACAAAGACGGGGAAGCCCAAGGAGACATCGCGATCCACGCGGTCACCTTCGGCCACGACCTAGTCTTCGGAGTCGCCAGCTTTTCCAGGTTGCGCCGCGAACCGACGCGCCCGGCGCCAGAAGAGATCGAGGACGCCGAAGAGCGGGACGAGGAAGGTAGTGAAGTTGAAGACACCCCCACAGAGCTGGACCTGGTACTTGACCAGGAAGAGAAAGAGAGGAAAGCCGCTTAGTGACGTTAGCGGCAGGACGCCACCTCTGATTTGTTTCTGCGCCGTCTAGCATGGGAGTAAAGCAAAAGCTCTGCAGTAGGAGACAAACAAGTGGCTGAGTACATCTACTCAATGGTGCGGGCACGGAAAGCCCACGGGGACAAGGTCATCCTGGATGACGTCACCATGGCTTTCCTGCCCGGCGCGAAGATCGGCATGGTGGGACCCAACGGCGCCGGTAAATCCTCGATCCTGCGGATCATGGCAGGCCTTGACGAACCATCCAACGGTGAGGCGCGCCTGACGCCCGGCTACTCGGTGGGAATCCTGGAGCAAGAACCGAAGCTGGACGAAGGAAAGACGGTCCTTGAGAATGTGCAGGAAGGCGTGAAGGACACCGTCGAAAAGCTTGCTAGGTACAACGAGATCTCTGAAGCTATGGCCGACCCGGACGCAGACTTTGACGCGCTGCTAGCGGAGATGGGGGAGCTGCAAACGGAGATTGACGCAGTGAACGGCTGGGATCTTGACTCCCAGCTGGACCAGGCAATGGAAGCGCTCCGCTGCCCCCCAGGCGACACCCCCGTGAGCGTCCTCTCGGGTGGTGAACGTCGTCGCGTCGCCCTTTGTAAGCTGCTTCTTGAAGCGCCGGACCTGCTTTTGCTAGACGAACCCACCAACCACCTGGACGCCGAATCCGTCCTGTGGCTGGAGAAGCACCTGAAGTCCTACCCGGGTGCTGTCATCGCGATCACCCACGACCGCTACTTCCTGGACCACGTTGCGGAGTGGATTGCGGAGGTCGACCGCGGGCGGCTCTACCCCTACGAAGGTAACTACACCACCTACCTCGAAGAGAAGCAGCGCAGGCTGCAGATCCAGGGGAAAAAGGACCAGAAGCTAGCCAAGCGACTGAAGGATGAACTGGATTGGGTTCGCACCAGTCCCAAGGGGCGTCAGGCGAAGCAGAAGGCCCGTCTGGAGAGGTACGAGGAGATGGCGGCGGAAGCTGAACGCACCCGCAAGCTCGACTTTGAAGAGATCCAGATCCCGCCTGGGCCCCGCTTGGGTTCCGTCGTCATTGAGGCGAAGAAACTGAAGAAGGGCTTTGGGGACCGTGTTCTGATTGAGGACCTCAGCTTCTCCTTGCCACCCAACGGGATCATTGGTGTGATCGGGCCGAACGGTGTCGGCAAGACAACCCTGTTCAAAACCATTGTTGGCCTTGAGGACCTCGATGACGGGGGCCTGGACATCGGGGAAACCGTCAAGATTTCTTACGTCGACCAGAACCGCGCCGGCATCGACCCGGACAAACCACTCTGGGAAGTTGTCTCAGACGGCCTTGACTACATCCAGGTCGGCAACGTTGAAATGCCTTCGCGTGCCTACGTGTCCGCGTTCGGTTTCAAAGGTGCTGACCAGCAGAAGCCTGCCGGCGTGCTTTCCGGCGGTGAACGAAACCGACTCAACCTGGCGCTCACCCTGAAGCAGGGCGGAAACCTGCTGCTCCTGGACGAACCTACCAACGACCTAGACGTCGAAACTTTGAGTTCGCTAGAAAACGCTCTAGAGAACTTCCCCGGATGCGCAGTGGTTGTCACCCACGACCGCTGGTTCCTGGACCGCGTCGCCACCCACATCCTGGCGTGGGAAGGAACCGATGACGACCAGGCGAAATGGCACTGGTTCGAAGGAAACTTCGAAGACTATGAGAAGAACAAAGTTGAGCGTCTTGGAGTCGAAGCTGCTAGGCCGAAGAGCGCCACGCACAGGCGCCTGCGCCGCGACTAGTCGCTGAAGGTCCAGCGCCCGCCCTGCTTTTCGCCGGGCGCTGGGACCCTCACCATGCCCTCTTGAGCAGCTGAGGCAACCAGCTCCCCACCACGGGAGAAGATGCGGATGTCAGCTTTGGCCCTTCCGCCCCCAACCGACACGCTGGTCCCGTCGAACAGCAACCAGTCGTTGATGTCAACGTCCCTGTGAAACCACATTGCGTGGTCTAGGGAAGCCAGAGACATACCGGGGGTCGACCAATGCAGCCCCACGGAGCGCAGGCTGGGCTCCAACATCACTTGGTCAATGACGTACGCAAGGAGGGCCCTCTCCACAACTTGAGATGCACCCCGGATTGGTGTGCGGGGTTTCATCCACAGCTGCTGGGTTGTTTCGCGGGCCGGGGCAGGGCCCACATAGAGCGACTTCTGCACGTGGCGAACATCAAAAGCGGCTGTCTTACCCAGAAACTTCGCGACAGGGTGGTCCAGGTCCCTAAACAGAGCTAGCGCAGAGTCTGCGCGATCCGGTCCCACCACTTCAGGGGGCTCCGCTTGAGTTTGGAGCCCGTCCTCGGCGGCATGGAAGGACGCGTTCATCACCAGCAGTTCCCGGTCTTTCTGCTGCGCTGTGACGCTGCGAGCGGAAAACGAACCACCATCACGGAGCGTGAGCACATTGAAGTCCAGCGGCCCACTTGGGTCCCCGCCCCTCAGGAAGTATGCGTGTAGGGAGTGTGGAAGACGATCCGGGTCAGCAATAGTAGCGGCGGCTGCGAGCAGCGCTTGGGCGACCACCTGTCCTCCGTATATCCGCCGCGCCTGCGGCAGCGAGCGGCCAGCAAATGTCGCGTCAAATCCCGCGAGCGCGCTGCGAGGTGTCAACTGGAGAACCCGCAACACTGAAGCGACGGGCTCCTGGTCCAACTGGGGCACTTCGATCACGGCGTACATAAGACCATCTTCGCGCTCCCGCCTGCACTAAGAGAGCTCTGCCCACTGCCTGAAAGCGGTATCCTCGAAGTCGGATCCGCAGGCGCGGAGAATCCTTTGAACTCTAGGGGGAGACGTGGACGAAGAAGTCCAGACTGAACGAACGCCAGTCGACATCGACGCACTAAGGCGCCTCGCGGACCTTAACCGTGTTGCCACCTCGTACTACGGCTTTGGAGGGGAACTGACTGAGGTTTCCTCTGAATCCTTGCTGAAGGTTCTCTCAGCGATGGGTGTGCCGGTCATGCCCGGCTGCTCTAATGAGGCTGTGCTGCGGGCGATCCGCCACTCGGAAGACCTCCCCTGGATGCGGACGCTGCCCGTCTGCACGGTGGTTCGTGAAGGAAATGAAGCGGACCTGCAGGTCCATGTTGATGACGGACAACAGGTGAACGCGTGGTACGTGCTGGAAGACGGCAGCTCCGGCGCGCTCGTTGCGAAAGACGTTTACGTTGAGCCTCACCTCGTTGACGGGACACTGCGCGGCCGCGCCACTTTCCAGATCCCCGCAACTCTGCCGCTCGGCTACCACAAGGTTTACGCACGGGTTGATGAGGGAGAGCCGGTTTCCGCGCCGCTCTACGTAGTGCCCGCGAAGCTCGCGCCGGGCGTGCTCTCTGGTGAGCAGCGGTACTGGGGCGTGAACGTGCAGGCCTACTCCGTTATGTCGCGCGGGTCGTGGGGTGTTGGGGACGCGGAAGATCTCGCGGACTTGATTGCCGTCTGCGGCCAAGAAGGTGCTGATTTCGTTCTCATCAATCCCTTGCACGCTTCGGAAAGCACGGTCCCGATCGACAATTCTCCATACCGCCCGGTTTCCAGGCGTTGGCTGAATGTCACCTACATTCGCCCAGAAGCTATCCCGGAGTACGCGTCCCTCGGGAAAAACAAGAGGGAGAAGATCGCGAAGCTGAGGGCGTCTGTTGCGAACGAGTCCGAGGACGCGCAACTGGACCGCGACGCCACATGGGAAGCGAAGGATCGGGCGTTGCGGCTGATCTACGCGGTTCCTCGTCCTGTTTACCGGCAAGCGGAGTTTGAGGCGTTCTGTCTTGAGGGTGGCGAGGATCTCTACAGGCATGCACTGTGGTCGGCGATCACGGAGGTGCTTGGGACAACGAACTTACCGAAGGAGTACCGAAGCGCTGCGACCGATGAGTCGAAGGAATTCGCGGAGGATCATGCGGATCTAGTGCGCTACTACCAGTGGCTGCAATGGATCGCGGCGGATCAGCTCCGGGTGCCGAACCAGGTTGGGGCGCGCATAGGGATGCCTATCGGTGTCATGGCGGACCTGGCGGTTGGGACGCACCCGTCGGGTTCGGACTACTGGTCCTCGCCCAAGTTGTTTGCGCCTGGGATGTACGTTGGCGCCCCGCCCGACATGTACGCCCAAAAGGGGCAGAGCTGGACGCAACCCCCGTGGATTCCCGCGCGGCTCGCTGAGGTTGGGTACGAGCCCTTCCGGCAAGTCATCCGTTCTGCTCTGGAGCTTGCTGATGCCCTCCGCATCGACCACATCCTGGGGTTGTTTAGGCTTTGGTGGCACCCTTCGGACGGTGGACCTGCCGACGGCACCTACGTCTACTTCGACCACGAGGCGATGGTTGGGGTGCTGCTGCTGGAAGCGCATCGGGCTGACGCAATCCTCATCGGGGAAGACTTGGGGACGGTTGAGCCTTGGGTCCGCGAATACTTGGAGGAGCGCGGCATCCTTGGCACGTCTGTGTTCTGGTTTGAGAAGGACCACTTGGACATGCCGCTCCACTCGCATGAATACCGCAGTGGGGTGCTTGCAACCGTCAACACCCATGATTTGCCGCCGACCCGCGGCTACCTTGAAGGCGTGCAGACGACTCTGCGCGATGAGATGGACCTGCTCGTAGACCCGGTTGAGGTGGTGCGTGAGCGCGACCGGATTGAGCAGGAGAAGACGGTTGCGCGCCTAACCGAGTACGGGCTAGTGCCGGCGGATCCGACGGAGAGTCAGGTGATAGAGGCACTGCACCGCTACGTGTCTAGGACCCCATCCCGGCTGGTTGCTGCGGCGCTTGTGGATCAGGTGGGGGAGCGCAGGCCCCAGAACTTCCCGGGGACGGAGCACGAGTACCCGAATTGGAGGGTGCCGCTGGCGGACGACGCGGGCCACAGGGTGTGGATTGAGGATCTGGCGCGCGACGCGGGTAGCGATTCGGATGAAGGGGTCTTTGCGACGATGCGTGATGAGTTCGGAAGGAAGAAGCGGGGAGTCCTGTAGGACGGGCAGCCCGCTCCCGCACTCGCTGTTTTGGCCGCGCGTCCGGCACCACTGTTTCGGCTGCGCATTGCGTACTTCGAGTTGGCTTCCTCGGCCGCGCTGGGACCTGGCCTGCGTCTGAGCTAGGACTTCGGCTTTGTAGTGTCGAGTCTGCGATGAGGCGTGGCGTCGCGGGCGAGAGCTGGGCTCTCATGGGCGGTGCTTACGGTCATGAGCAGTCCAAACGGACAGAACACCCAGGTTTTTCACCCTTTTGGATCCGTTTGGACTGCCGACGTCCGTTTGGACCGTCCAGGATGGGGTGAAGCCCGTCAGCTTGGGGTGGAGTCTGCCGGCCTAGGGTCAAACCCGAGGGAACCAGCTGCAGGGCGTGGTAGCGGAAGGAGCGCCTCACTAGGAGTGGGGAGATCGCTCTACCCTGGTCGCTAGCCCGACGTTATCTGGACTGAAAGCCAGGGCCGAACCTAGAAGACTGGGTCGGCACAAGGAGGAGCATCGGCTAGAGCGCCGAGCTCCTAGAGGATCCGGTTGATCGCGTCTGCGAGCGAGTCGGCAACAGGTCCGACTACGACTTGAACGGTTGTCCCGACCTGGACTACCCCGAAGGCTCCGGCCTCGGCCAGGGCAGCTTCGTTCACCAGGTTTTGGTCCAGCACGTCAACCCGAAGTCGAGTAATACAGGGTTCAACGTCTTGAACGTTTTTTGGTCCGCCTAGCCCTGCAAGGATCGCTTCAGCTTGAGACACGTGTCCACCCCTCTTGCGCAAACCAGCGTGTGGCTTCGCCGCCAACTTCGACGCTTTCAAAGTATCATCGCACCGGTTCTTCGCGCGAAAAAGGTGAGCAGGTCCCCAGAAAAAGCGGTGCCCGTGACTCGACTCGTCGCGGGATCAGGCGAACTGTTGGTGGCGTTTGTCAGCCTAGGGCGGTCGGCACACCTCGCGTCCTATTCCCTGCGTCCTGTTTTCGGCTGCGGGTGCACAAGAACGACGACGTTGTTCACTGGGTTCGGTGGCCAACCGCGGCCCAGTCAAGGCCTCAAGGTAGCGCGCATCCCAGCCAAAACGGCTGGGATGCGCAGCCGAAACGGGGGTGGGGCGGGCCCGTGGGGAGCCTGCCCCCGCGGTCCGGGCCCCTGCTGGGGCCTGCCTGGGGTCAGCAGGCGGCGTCGCAAGCCTGAGCAGCGAGCATCCTCAGAGAGTCCGAAAGCTGCTCGCCAACCAGGCGCTGCAGCGACTCAGGCTGTTCCGGGTGCTCCTCTAGCCAGGCCTGAGCCTTCTCCGGAACCCGAGCCTGCGGCAGATAGCCGGTGAGGGCGCTTGGGAACATAACCTCCGCAAGGCGGGAACCGATCTGGAACGTGTGCTGCTCCCACGTACGGACCAGGTGATCAAAGTAGCCCTCAGCGAAAGGCTCGTAAACCACAGGTTCGGTTGAGACGTGGCTCCAAAAGCCCCGGACCATGGCCCACAGGGTGTCGTTCGGAACACCCGGTTCGGTCATGATGGTCTCCCACGTCTGCTTGCGAATAGTCGCAGAATTGACGGTCGCGCGGGCCCGAGCAGCGTTCTGTTCGCCGGTCAGCGTCTCATCCTCTGCAAGCTGTGCCGCAATCTCTTCCTCTCCGGCTTTCCCGCCGCGAACCAGTGCGAACAGGAGATCCCAGCGCAAGTCGACATCAACCGTCAGGCCTTCCAGTGTTTCCTTGCCATTCAACAAGTCCTGAAGGTAGTCGTACTGCGAAGGTGTGAATGCCCTTCGCGCGGCTGCTTGCACAAGTAAGCGCTGCTGGTCAGATCCCGCAGGGGCAGCCTTAGCCAGACCTTGCAGCCTTTCCGCAGTGCTTTCCAGACGCGCAGCCCTGTTTTCTGGGGCAACAAAGGAAGTGACTGCTGTGTCCACCTGGTTCAAGATGGTGCTGGCTGCTGAAATAGAATCCTCTATCTGCAGGTCCCGCAACGCCAAATCCAGGAATTGGGTCGCGGGCATCTGACCGTCCCGGGTCATGTCCCAAGCTGCGGCCATGAGCACGCGGCGGGTCAAAGCGTCTTTCACGAGCGTAATGTTCTGCGTCGCAAACTCCAGCGAATCCGGGTCTAGACGAATCTTCGCGTACGCCAGGTCCTGGTCGTTCACCAAGATCAGGTCGGGACGCTTCACTCCCTTTGCTTGCGGAACAGGCGTGGTCGCGCCGTCAACATCAAGTTCCTCAGTGAAGACTTGCTCCAGCTCCCCATCAGGGTTCAGGCTGTAGCCCGACACAATCAACCGGTGGGGGCGAAGCGAAGCGCCCGGGGTGAACGACTCCTGAATCACCGAAAGAGACTCGATTGTCCCGTCCTCGGCCACCTCGACCGCTGGCTTTAGAAGGTTGACTCCCGCCTCCTCTACCCAGACCTTGCTCCACGCAGACATGTCCCTGCCCGAAGCTACCTCCAGTTCATCCAGCAGATCCTGAAGGGAAGCGTTGTCAAACGCGTGCTTCGTCAAGTAAGCGTTGATGCCCAGGAAGAAGTTTTCGCGGCCAACGTAAGCGACCATCTGGCGGAGCACCGACGCACCCTTCGCATAGGTGATGCCGTCAAAGTTGACCTCGACATCCTCCAGGTCTCGCATGTCAGCCCTGATCGGGTGGGTTGAAGGCTTCTGGTCTTGAGCAAGCCCCCACTCTTTCCGGCCCATGAAGCCAACCCACGCGTCAGCCCACTGAGTCGCCTCAGCGGTCGCCAAATGGGCCATGAACTCTGCGAACGACTCATTCAGCCACAGATCGTCCCACCACTTCATGGTGACAAGGTCACCGAACCACATGTGAGCGAGCTCGTGAAGAATCGTGTTTGTTCTGCTTTCCAGCTGCCAGTCGGTCGGCTTCGAACGGAAAATGTACTGGTCGCGCAGGGTCACGCAGCCGGCGTTTTCCATTGCACCAGCATTGAACTCAGGAACAAAGATCTGGTCATACTTCGTGAAGGGGTAGGGGATTCCGTACGCGTTTTCGAAAAAGCCGAAGCCCTGCTCAGTGATCTGGATGATCCGGTCCGCGTCCAGATACTCTCCGAGAGAGGCACGGCAGAAGACGCCCAGGTCGATTTCTCGCCCATCGATCGAGCGGATTGTCGCGGTCTTCCCGACGTAGGGGCCCGCAACAATCGCAGTGATGTACGTCGAGATGCGCGGGGTTGGCGCGAAGCGGAACGTTGAGAAACCGTCTTCGAGCTCAGGGACCGGCGTCGGAGACACCGAGAACACGGTCCAGGAGCTGGGGACTTTCACGGTGAACGTGAACGAGGCCTTCAGGTCAGGCTGTTCAAACGTTGGGTAGACGCGTCTGGCGTCCGGCACCTCAAACTGTGAGTACAGGTAGACTTTGCCGTCCGCGGGGTCGACGCTCCTGTGCATTCCTTCGCCCGTGTTCATGTAGAAGAAGTCGGCGTCGACAAACAGCCGGTTCTTTTTCTTCAGACCGTCAAGAGGAAGCCGGTTGTCACCGTAGAGCGCCACTGAGACCGACTCGCCATTCAGCTCCACAGCGTGGACCTTGGCCGCCACCATGTCTAGGAAAGTGGAGGCGCCTTCCTTTGAGTCAAAGTCGATGACCGTCTTCGTGCGGAAGGTCTCGCCTTCACCGGAGAGGTCAAGATCCACGTCGTAGCTGTTCACGTGCAGGAGTTTTGCGCGGTCCTCTGCTTCAGCGCGCGTCAGGTTCAAACCAGGCATCAGTCTCTTTCGGGTTTTCAGTGTTTTCGGATTGTCAAAGTTGTAACGCTCCCCAAGCCAGCGGGGGCCAGCCAGCAGCTGGGGTCTACCAGATGGTCACGCGATCTTCAGGGGCAACCCAGAGACCGTCACCTTCCTGCAGCCCGTAGTAGTCGGCGAATGGGGTGAAGTTGGCGAGGATCCCGTTGCAGCGGAACTCTGCGGGGGAGTGCGGGTCAACCGCAAGCAACTGGATCGCGTAGTCATCGCGGTGCTTCCCGCGCCAGATCCGCGCCCAGGACGCAAAGAAACGCTCTGCTCCGCTAAGCCCATCAATCTCCGGGGCGTCCTCGACAGACTCAATGCCCTCTTCAGCCAGCGCTTTCTGCCACGCTTTCCACGCGATCGAAAGGCCACCAAGATCACCAATATTCTCACCAATCGTCAGTGCACCATTCACCTTGTGGCTGTCGTCGAGGGCAGCAGGGGAGAACTGGTCATACTGGTCGATCAGCGACTTGGTGCGCTCCTCGAAAGCTTCACGGTCGGCTTCGTTCCACCAGTTGCTGACGTTTCCGGCGGCGTCGAACTGGCTGCCCTGATCGTCGAAACCGTGCCCGATTTCGTGGCCAATGACAGCGCCGATCCCCGCGTAGTTAACCGCATCATCCGCTTCGGGGTTGAAGAATGGAGGCTGCAGGATCGCTGCTGGGAACACGATTTCGTTCATGGACGGGTAGTAATAGGCGTTCACCGTTTGGGGAGTCATCATCCACTCCAGCCGGTCCACCTCTGTCCCTAGCTTGCTGAACTCCCACTCCGTGTCGAACTCTTCCGCAGCCAAAACATTCTCAACCAGCGTCTTATCGTCGGAAATCTGCATCCCCGTGAGGTCCCGCCACTTGTCTGGATACCCAATCTTCGGGGTAAACGTGTCGAGCTTCGCGAGGGCCAGCGCCTTCGTGTCGTCCCCCATCCAATCCAACTCTTTGATGGAGTCGCGGTAAGCGTCAAGCAGGTTCTGAACCAGGTGGTCCATCCGCTCCTTGTATTCGGCTGGGAAGTGCCGTTCAACGTAAAGCTTGCCCATGTCGAACCCGACAAGGTCCTCAACAAGGCTCAATGCGCGCTTCCACCTGGGCCGCATCTTCTCAATGCCGGCGAGGGTACGGCCGTAAAAATCAAACGTCTCTTCAGCGATTTCGTTGCTGAGGTAGGGCGCGAACGCGTCCGCGACTTGGCGGGCAAGCCAGTACTTGAGGGTGTGCAGGTGTGTGCGCTTCCACAGGTCGCTCGCAGCAACGAGGAAGTCCGGCTGGCTGACCGACAGGTTTTTGCCGTCGAGGGAGATCCCAAGGCCCCGATCCCAGTCTTCCCAGTTGAAGCCCGGGGCTTCCTCAGTGAGCAGAGTCCAGTCGCGCGGGTTGTTTTGTGCGAGGACGTCGCGGCTTTTCACGATGTCCCAGTGGTAGCCGGCCAGCAGGGTTTCAAACGTCATGACTTCCGCGGCAATCTCGTCCGCGCTTTCAGTCGAGGCAACACCGACCAGCGTCAGGATGCGCCCGATGTGTTCTTGGTATTTGACGCGGTATTCTTCGTACTCTTCGTTGCTGTAGTAGGACTCATCCGGAAGGCCCAGGCCGCCCTGCTCGATGTAGAACGCGTACTTGGACGTGTCGTTTAGGGACGCGGCAACGCCGCAGGAGAACAATCCGGAGAGGCCTGACCGGGCAAGATCACCCATCACAAACGCGAGTTCAGCGTGCGTCTCAGCCTTTTCGATGGGGCCAAGAAGAGGATGAAGAGGAGCCGCACCCAAGTGGTTGAGGCGGCTTTCGTCCATGAACTGTCCGTAGAGGATCGCGATGCGTTCAGCTTCGGGACCGGTGATGGCGCCGCTCAGCGCGTCTTTAGCGATTTCGTGGGTGAACTCTTCGCTGCGGTCGCGGAGCCGGTAGAACTCGCCGTCCGACGCGCGGTCGGCTGGGATCACGTGGTTCTCTAGCCACTTCCCGTTGATGTGGCGGAAAAAGTCGTCTTGGGGGCGTACGGACTCGTCCATCGCGGCTGTTTCCAGGACGTGGGCTTTCAAAGAATCTGTCTTGCTCATTCGGTAATGCTACTCCGCGGCCCTTGCAGGGTTGAACCCGAGCGTCCTGAGGGGAGGGTTCTCGGTTCCCAGCAAGTTCCCAGGATCGTCTAAGCCTTTACTCAACTGGGTTGCTTACTGTTGAGCCCGAGGGCCGGTGCGACAAGCGCCTGTAGCACCGGACTCTCACACTGTGTTGATGGGATACGCGGGCCTCCACCCCTTGGGTGGGGGCCCGTTACCGTTTTCGCTCTTCCTAGAAGGGAGCGCCCCCGGAGGGCGCGTCAGTTGCCCAGGGGTCCGCTGCCGGGGCCGCCGCAGCTGGCGGCTGGCCCTGCGTGGGGCGTCTGCTGGGAACAACTCCCAGGAACTTCGGCCACCGCAAGGACAAAGAAGTGCCTTCAGCCCCATCCCGGCGCTTGTAGGTTTCTTGAACCAACGTTCCCTCTACAGTGACCCGGTCGCCCTTATCCAGGGTTTCGTTGAGGGTCTGTGCTTCGTGCTCCCAGAACGCAACCGAAACCCAAAGGGGAGACCCCAGGTCTTCCCACTGCCCAGTCGCCTTATTCCTGACTGCTGCCGTCGCGTTGATTCGAAAATCCAGGACCGACTGTTGTTTCGGTGTGAACCGCAAGACCGGTTCAGTTATTGCTCCTGTGATCTGTGCTCGAAGTGCCATGCTTCCCCCATCGCCGTCCGCGCCGCCGCTGTGGCATCGCTCACCCCCAGTCTAGGTTTTAGTCCCGACAAAATCCCTCCCAAGCAGTGCTCTGTGCATAGTCGCCAGCAAGCAACTTGGGGAGGACCCCCGGGACTACACCGACCTTCCGGTTCGGCTGCGGGTCGTGGCACTTAGAGGCGGCGATAGCGGCGACTCGCAGCCGAATCGCAGGGGCGGGGTCGCTGAACCTCACACACCGAACCCCGCTACCTGCCCCTATCATGGGAGGGCGTTGATCCGGCAATCACCGGGGAGCATTCGGAAGAACAGCGCTACGGCGCCTACTAGAACCGAACGGGCGGGCCCGACACAGCCTTGAAGACAAGTGGCACCAAAACCTTGGTGCAAGCGGGGTGGTACCGCGGGGAGCAATCCTCGTCCGACGCAGCGAAGCGAAAGGACGAAGACAGTGGCCGAAAAAGACACTTCGAAACGCTTTCCCCTGCACAGGGACGACGCGGAGGTTGACCCGAAGCCTAACTTTCCTGCTATTGAAGAGCAGGTCCTCCAGTACTGGGCTGAAGACGACACGTTCCAAAAGTCCATTGAACAGCGGGATGCGGGCGAATCCGGGTCAAACGAGTTCGTCTTTTACGACGGCCCGCCCTTCGCGAACGGCCTGCCCCACTACGGCCACCTCCTCACCGGCTATGTGAAAGACGTTGTGGGCCGCTACCAAACACAGCTGGGGCATCGCGTCGAACGCCGCTTTGGCTGGGACACTCACGGTCTGCCCGCAGAGCTTGAAACTGAACGTGAACTGGGCATTGTCGACAAGTCCCAGGTGGAAGGACCCACGGGGATCGGCATCAAGGCTTTCAACGACGCCTGCCAGACTTCCGTGCTGCGCTACACGCGCGAATGGGAAGACTACGTGACTCGCCAGGCGCGTTGGGTGGACTTCAAGGACGACTACAAGACACTTGACCCGGAGTACATGGAGTCGACCCTTTGGGCGTTCAAGACCCTGTTTGACAAGGGCTACATCTATGAGGGCTACTCTGTGCTGCCCTACTGCTGGAACGACGAAACCCCCCTGTCGAACCACGAACTGAAGATGGACGACGACGTCTACCAGGATCGCCAAGACCAGACAGCGACGGTCGGCATCCCGCTGCTTGACGAGGATGGAAACGCAACCGACGAACTTGCCCTGGTCTGGACGACGACCCCCTGGACCCTGCCATCCAACCTTGCAGTCGCAGTCCACCCGGACGTTGACTACGCAGTTATCACCCCGGAAGAGGGGAAGCTGGCAGGGCGCCGCGTCATCATCGCCGCCGACCTGGTAGACCAGTTCCTTCCCGAACTCGGCGTTGAAACCGCGGAACAAGCACTAGAACTCCCCACAAGCACGGTGCAGGGCAGCGAGCTTGCCGGTAGGCGCTACGCGCCCATGTTCCCCTACTTTGAGGGGCTGGACCCAGAAGTTGCGCCAGGGCCAGAAGCCTTCCAGATCACCGCCGCAGACTTTGTCACAACGGAGGACGGCACCGGGCTTGTCCACATGGCTCCCGCTTTCGGTGAAGACGACATGAAAGTCTGTAAGGAGAACGGCATCGGCACCGTCGTGCCCGTCGACGACTCAGGCAAGTTCACCCCAGCCGTCCCCGACTACGAAGGCGTCCAGGTCTTCGACGCAAACCGGCTGATCCTTTCCGACCTGCGCGAAGGAACCGGCCCGGTGGAGCGCCTTGAGGAATCCCGCCGCCCAGTCCTAGTCAAACAGGACTCCTACCTGCACTCTTACCCCCACTGCTGGCGCTGCCGCCAGCCGCTGATCTACCGCGCCGTATCCTCATGGTTCGTCGAGGTCACGAAGTTCCGCGACCGGATGCTGGAACTGAACGAAGAAATCAACTGGGTTCCCTCGCACCTAAGAGACGGGCAGTTCGGCAAGTGGCTTGAAGGAGCTCGCGACTGGTCCATCAGCCGCACCCGCTTCTGGGGCGCCCCCATCCCCGTTTGGAAGTCGGACAACCCGCGCTTCCCCAGGATCGACGTTTACGGGTCCTACCAGCAGATTTCAGAGGACTTCGGCGTCCCGGTTGAGGACATCGACCTGCACCGCCCCGCTGTCGACACTCTGGTACGCCCGAACCCGGACGACCCTAGCGGGAAAACGATGATGCGCCGCGTCCCCGAAGTTCTTGACTGCTGGTTTGAATCAGGCGCCATGCCGTTCGCTTCCGCGCACTACCCCTTTGAAAACCAGGAATGGTTCGAGGATCACTACCCCGGCGACTTCATCGTTGAGTACATCGGACAGACCCGCGGATGGTTCTACACCCTGCACGTTCTTGCCACGGCACTATTCGACAAGCCCGCCTTCAGCACCTCCCTGGTTCACGGGATCATTCTGGGGAACGACGGACGCAAGATGAGTAAGTCCCTGCGCAACTACCCGGACGTCACCGGAGTGTTTGACACCTACGGGTCGGACGCCATGCGCTGGTTCCTGCTGGATTCTCCTGTTGTTCGAGGCGGCAACCTGATCGTCACTGAAGAGGGCATCCGCGGCGCCGTGCGTCAGGTGCTACTGCCACTTTGGAACACCTACTACTTCCTGACTCTCTATGGCAACGCCTGCAACGGAGGCGAAGGAATCGCCCTTGAGCGCCTTGATGCAGAAGATGCGGACGTCGAAGCACTACCTGAAATGGACCGCTATCTCCTGGCCCGTACCCTGGAGGTCACCGAAGAGGTTCGCGCCGCCATGGACGACTACGACATCCCCCGCGCGTCCGCCGCCCTGCGCGGTCACCTTGACGTCATCACGAACTGGTACGTCCGCACCCAACGTCAGCGTTTTTGGGACGAGGACAAAGACGCGTTCAACGTCCTCTACACCGCCTTGCTTGTTTTTACCGAGGTCGCGGCACCGCTCCTCCCTCTGGTGACCGAGGAAATCTGGCGGGGGCTCACGGGCGACGAATCCGTCCACTTGACCGACTA
>CAYFUU010000003.1:30855-39966 GCA_964346595.1 uncultured Actinomyces sp. | reverse complement strand
GACCTTGTGCGATCCATTCAGGACGCACGCAAGGATGCCGGGCTGCACGTCGCGGACCGGATCCGCGTCTCCCTTGTGGTGCCGGAAGGTCGCGGTCAGACTGTGGAGACCTACAAGGAAATGATTGCCCACGAGACCCTTGCGAAGGCCCTTGAAGTGACCGAGGGCGACGCAGTCTCAATCAGCGTGGAAAGGGTTAGCGATGACCAGTAACAGCGAAGAAGAAGGCTTCGAAGCGGCCGGGTCCATTGACCCCGAACTGATTCCCTACCTGTTGGCGGCAGAGGAAGATGACGAGGAGGAGCTAGCCGAAGAGGACACGGAAGAAGGCGAAGACGACGAACTGGAAGCTCTCCGCGCGGTTGTTCGCGACACCCTCCTGGCCGGAGCTGACCCCGAACTGATCGCTTCCATCCTTGGCGACGGGCCGGAGCCGCAAGAAGAAGACGAAGACCCGGAGGCTGAACAAAAAGCGCTGCTCGATGAGGCGGAGGCAGAAGCCGAGCTAAACGTCGTCTACAAAGAACTGGCAGCCAGGACAACCGAGCACCAGTTCGACCCCAGCCTGGAGCGGGTCCAGGAGGTCCTCTACATCCTGGGAGACCCCCAGGACCTCTACCCGATCATTCACGTGGCAGGCACTAACGGGAAAACCTCGACAACACGGCTCGCAAGCGCTCTGCTGAGTGGGTTTGGCTTGCGGAGCGGCACCTTCACCTCGCCCCACCTGCAAAGCGTTCGTGAACGCATTCAGGTGAACGGTCAGCCGCTGTCTGCAAAAGAGTTTTTGGCTGCCTGGAGGGACGTTGAACCCTACATCCAGATGGTTGACGAAAAGGCGAAAGAGGCGGGCGGCCCTCAGGTTTCCTACTTCGAGGCACTCACTATCACGGCGCTCGCGGCTTTCGCTGACATCCCCGTTGACGTGGCGGTGGTCGAGGTGGGGATGGGGGGACGCTGGGACGCGACCAACGTTGCACCTGCTGGCGTGCAGGTCATCACCCCCATTTCTATTGACCACCAGGACTACCTGGGGGAGACGCTGGGAGAGATAGCGGCCGAGAAAGCAGAGATCATCAAGGCAGGGGGGATTGCGGTTGTCAGCGCGCAAGAACCCGAGGCCTTAGAAGTGATCCAAAAGCGTGCTGCGGAAGTTGACGCGCTCATGCGCCTTGAAGGCGTTGACTGGAGCGTTGAGTCACGCCAAAGCGGGGTTGGCGGACAGCTGATTTCTGTACGGACCCCCGCCGCGCTTTACGAAGACCTGTTTGTTCCTCTCCACGGTGCTCACCAGGCCCAGAACGCCGCAGCCGCGCTGGTTGCTGTTGAGGCCATGATGGGCGGGCGTGCCCTGCAGGCTGAGATTGTTGAGCAGGGTTTCATGCAAGCCCGCTCGCCGGGACGCCTCGAGATTGTTCGGCGCTCACCTACAGTCATCGTCGATGCCGCCCACAACCCAGCGGGGGTCGCGGTCATGAGGGAGGGTCTCCAAGAGGCGTTCCAAACCGACTATCTGGTCGGTGTCTTCTCCGCGATGGAAGACAAAGCGATCGAAGCGATGCTGGTAGAGATCGAGCCGGCAATGGAACGCATCGTTGTCACCTCAATGCCTACGCCGCGGGCGATGGACCTTGATGAGCTAGTGGAGATCGCCCAGGACGTTTTCGGTGAAGATCGCGTGAGCCGCGCAGAGAACCTGGTGGATGCGTTGGATGAGGCGACCAAGCTCATGGACGAGCCAACGGACCCCAGTTTGCAAAGAGCCGTGGTTGTCTTTGGGTCGATAGTGCTTGCCGGAGAGACCAAGGCCCTATTCGACAAGTAGCGCTACCTGATGAGCAGCGCTGGACCCCGCTCGCTGACAATGCGCCTGTAGCAGTGGCAAGATGGCAGGTGGGTTCGCTGCGGACAGAAAAAGGGGAGGCGCCGGTGAAGAAACTCATCAATGACCCGCAAGACGTGGTGGTCGAAACACTTGAAGGCTTCGCTCTGGCCCATCCCGACGTGGTAGACGTCCACCTTGACCCGAACTGGGTGGGGCGCAGGCAAGCGAAGGAAGACGGCAAAGTTGCGCTGGTTTCCGGTGGGGGTTCCGGCCACGAACCCCTCCACGCCGGCTACGTCGGAACTGGGATGCTGGACGCCGCAGTCCCCGGACCGGTTTTCACTTCCCCGACCCCTGACCCGGTTTTGGAAGCTACGCAGAGCGTGGATCGCGGCGCAGGCGTCCTCTACATCATCAAAAACTACACGGGCGACATACTGAACTTCGAAACCGCGGCAGACCTTGCAGAAATGGAAGGGATTACCGTCAGGTCAGTGATTGTTGACGATGACTGCGCTGTCGAAGACTCTCTTTACACTGCGGGGCGCCGTGGCGTTGCGGGCACCGTTTTTGTTGAAAAGATTGCTGGGGCCGCTGCGGAGCAGGGGCGCTCGCTTGACGAAGTTGCTGCTGTAGCCGAAAAAGTGAACAGGAACATGCGTTCCATGGGGCTTGCTCTTGGTCCCTGCACTGTCCCGCATGCTGGCAAGCCCTCTTTTGACTTGGGTGAAGAAGAAATCGAGCTCGGGATCGGAATTCACGGGGAGCCGGGATATAGGCGCGGGCCCATGGAAGACGCTGACGCCCTCACAGTGGAGCTTTACGCTCAGGTCCGCGATGACCTGGGACTTCGAGCCGGTGACCGCGTCATTGCTTTAGTGAACGGCATGGGGGGGACCCCCGAATCGGAGCTCTACATAGTTTTCCGCAGGCTTGCCTCCCTCCTGAAAGAAGACGGCATCATCTTGGAACGTCCGATGGTCGGCGACTACGTCACCAGCTTGGAAATGCCTGGCGTCTCTATCTCACTACTTCGGGTAGACGATGAACTCCTAGAACTGTTCGACGCGCCGGTTCGCACCGTCGCATGGTCTAGCTAGCAGCAAGACCACTCAAGGGTAAGGACTGAAAGTGTCAAAAAGCTTGGAATGGGCGCGTAAGTGGGCCCAGGACTCCGGAGTAGTCATCGGTGAGAACCGTGAATATCTCATTGATCTTGACCGGCAGATTGGCGATGGGGACCACGGCGAAAACCTTGATCGCGGATTCACCGCTGTGGTGCGCGGAGATGGGTTGGACTCAGCCGAAAGCGCGCAGGACCTGCTGAAGTACGTCGCGAAAACGCTTCTTTCTACCGTTGGCGGTGCGGCGGGACCCCTCTACGGCACCGCCTACCTGCGGGCAGCCACAGCCCTTTCGGACGGTGAGCTAGCCCCGGAAGACGTCGGTGAAATGCTGCTTGCCGCTACCCAGGGAGTCCAGGCTCGCGGGAAGGCTGTGGCAGGGGAGAAGACGATGGTGGATGCGTGGCTTCCAGCAGCAGAAGCTGCTAGTGCAGCCGCGGACGCCGGAGTCCTAGCAGCGTTTGAGGCTGCTGCACGCGCCGCAGAGGCGGGAGCTGAAGCGACGAAACCAATGAAGGCCACTAAGGGGCGCGCCTCTTACCTGGGTGCGCGTTCCATAGGTCACTTGGATCCGGGAGCTGTTTCCTCGGCACTAATCCTGCGCAGCGCGGCGGACGCAGCCCGTGACGTCTATGGCGAAGAATCGTAGGAGCCTCGTTGACGAAGCGTGTTGCACTTGTCCTTGTTTCCCACTCCCGCCTGATTGCTGAGGGAACTAAAGAGCTGGCAGCCCAGATGGCACCCGATGTCCACATTGGAGTTTCGGGAGGGAACCCGAACGGGGGGCTTGGAACCTCGTTCGACGCCGTCCAGATGGTGACAGGTGAGGCCCTACGTTCCTCCAAAGGCGCCGGCGTAGTCCTTGTCTCCGACCTGGGTTCAGCAGCCATGACCGTCGACACGATCATCGAGTTCTCTGACGATCCGGACTTGCTGCGCCATGCGCCTGGGCCGTTTGTTGAAGGCGCTATAGCTGCAGCGGTGAGTGCCCAAAACGGCGGCAGTCTGGGCGAAGTTGTCGGAGCTGTCACGGAAGCTGCGCGACTCATGTGCAGCGGCCTTCCCGAAGAAGAACCGGATGCGCTGCAGGAAGGTGCCGTGACCCGCACAGCCGTTATTGCTGACGCTGCGGGTCTTCACGCCAGGCCTGCAGCCAAACTGGCTGCGCTTGCAGCTACTTTCGACAGTGACATCCAAGTGGGCGGCGCAAACGCTAAGTCTGCGCTTGCGGTGATGGCTCTGGCACTCCCAGCAGGGCGGGAAGTAGAGGTCACCGCCAGTGGGCCCGACGCAAAGGCCGCGGCTGATGCGCTCGCAGACGCGATTACTGCCGGCTTTGACGTAGCAGGCGTAGTGAACGAACAAGATAACTAAGGAGCACCATGCCAACCCCAGACCTTCTTGACCCAAATAAAGAGCACACGCTTCTGCTAGTGAAACCCGACGGGTTCGCTCGGGGCCTCACCGGAGAGGTCCTGCGGCGCATCGAAGCAAAGGGATACGTCCTGAAGGGCCTCAAGATCAAGAAGGCCTCCGAAGTCCTGCTCGCGGAACACTATGAAGAGCACCAGGGACGCCCGTTTTACCCGGACATGCTCGACTACATGATGGAGGGCCCTGTCGTGGCCGTCGTGGTCGAAGGTGACCGCGTGATTGAGGGCGTTCGAAACATGGTTGGAGCAACGAACCCAACGCTAGCCGCCGCCGGCACCATTCGGGGCGACTTGGGGCGCGCGTGGGGGACCGAAGCGGTGCAGAACATTGTGCACGCGTCGGACTCAGAAACCTCAGCGATCAGAGAGATCGCGCTGTGGTTCCCTGAGCTTGACTACGAACACTACGCCCTGGCCTAAAGTCACCTACCGTGTACCTAAAAGACCTAACCCTGCGCGGTTTCAAGTCTTTTGCGTCCACGACCCGTTTTCATTTTGAGCCCGGAATCACCGCGATAGTCGGGCCGAATGGCTCCGGGAAATCTAACGTTGTTGACGCCCTGGCCTGGGTCATGGGTGAGCAGGGAGCAAAATCCCTGCGCGGCGGCAACATGGCCGACGTCATTTTCGCGGGCTCTCAGACCCGGCCAGCACTGGGGCGCGCTCAAGTCGAACTCACCATCGACAACTCCGATGGCAGGCTCCCCATCGCCTACTCCGAGGTGACCATCTCACGGACCATGTTCCGCTCCGGTGGTAGCGAGTACGCAATCAACAAGCAGCCGGTGCGGCTTCTGGACGTTCAAGAACTGCTTTCCGACTCCGGTCTGGGTAGGCAAATGCACGTCATTGTCGGTCAGGGTCAGCTGGACGCGGTGCTGCGTGCTAGCCCCCTGGACCGGCGGGCGTTCATCGACGAGGCTGCCGGGGTCGCCAAGCACAGGAAACGAAAAGAACGTGCGCTACGCAAGCTGGAGACGATGGATCAGAACCTGGTGCGCGTCTTGGACCTCACTGAGGAGATCCGACGGCAATTGCGCCCCCTCGCCAGGCAGGCGAAGGCTGCGCGGGAGGCGGCCGGAGTCCGTGCCAGAGCCGACTACGCGAGGTCCAGGCTTCTAGCGGCAGACCTTGCGGAATCGGCTGCGCGGTTAGAAAAGGAGAAGGCCGCGCTTGCTGCCATGCGCTCGGCGAACGCCGAAGCGGAAAGCGGGGCTCGACGGCTCTCGCAAGAGCTCAGCCAAGTGCGGGGCGAACTGGCTAGGCTGACGAACCTCGGGGAAGCGGCACAAGAGAGATACCGTGACTTTCGCGAGTTGGCGGGGCGACTGCAGGCAACAGCTGAGTTGGCCATTGAACGCGGCGCTGCCGCAGCCCGCGTCCCCTCGGCCATCACCGATGATGCAGTGAACATTGCGTTCGAGCGCGCGCAGGAAGCCGAACTTGAGGCAAAGCAGGCCGCTTCGGCTGCTGAGCAAGCGGAAGCGAAACTTGGAGAGGCGCAACAGGGGCGCGAAGAAGCTCAAAAGCGCGCCACGTCAGTTCGCTCTGAGCTACTCCGCCAGCAAGGCGCATTTCAGGAACGCCTGGAGGCCTACCGCAAGTTTGAAACTGGCAGAGAGCGTGCTCTTGCGAACGTTGCAGCAGCTGAGCAGAGAGTCCATGCTAGCCGGGAGGCAGCCGCAGAGTCGGAAGCGCGATTGCAGGCGCTTCCTCAGTTGCCACCCGAGCCCGCCGGGCAAAGTCGGTCACCTTCGCAAGACGCGTATGAGTCCGCTGCAAAGGAAGAAACGGCGGCTCGCGCGCGCCTTGAAGCGCAAGAGCGGGCGCAAAGCGCGGCGACTCAGAGTGTTGCGCGACTGTCTTCCCAGGTCGAAACGCTAGCCCGGTCGCTTGGTCGCGCCCTGAAGGGGCCCGCAGGGACCTGGGCGCGGGAGGTTGCGGGCGTTTCGCCGGATGGGACCTTGAGCGAACTGCTTACGGTGCAGCGCGGGTGGGAACAGGCGGTGGAAGCACTGCTTGGAACCATGGACTCCGCCCGCGTTCTGAGCCAAGGCACCTCGACTGAGCAGCTTCTTTCCCAGGTTGGGACGAACGGATACGACGGCGTTACAGGGCTGATAAGCCAAGGGAAGATGAAACCATCGCCGCTGGAAGGCAACGATTACGGCGCACCGGCGCTCGCGGTGACAAGCGTGCCCGAAACACTCTCTGCCGCTCTACATGAGCTGCTTGGAGACTGTTGGGTAAGTGAGTCCGCCAGCTCAGCGCTCGCTCTTCTAGAGGCTTTCCCACAGCTTCGCCTGGTTGCGACTAGGGGCGGAGTTGTCTTCACAAGGCACTCCGTTCACCTTCCTAGCGAGGTTGGAACTTCAACCATCACCTTGAGGGCCGAGCATTCGAAAGCGCAGGAGCAGGCTGACGCAGCGGAGGAGAAGCTCAGGGAGGTCTCCCTGCAAACCAGTGAGGCGCGCTCAGCCTTCATGGCAGCGACCGCACGGCGCGAAGCAGCCTTGGAAGACCTTAGAGCCTCTGACGCGAAGCGCGCTGAGGTTGCGGGGGAACGCGCCCGGGTTGCAGCACTGATCCACGCCGGTGAGGCTGAGCTGGAGCGTGCAAAAGAAGCAGTGGGGGGCGCAGAGTCCAGTCTTGAGCAAGCAAGACAGGTGCTTGCCAAAATCCAGGAACAGGCGACGGAGCGTCCAGAACCCTCTGAAGAGCTTCTTGCCCAAGCTCAAGAGGAGTTGGACCAGGCAGAGAAAACACTCGAAGCAAAAAGGGAAGAAGAAACCGCTGCACGAATGGCGGCCCACGTCGCCCGTGAACGGTCCCGGTCAATGAACGCCCAGTCAGCAGCGTTTACTGCGCAAGCTGGTCGGCTTCGCGAAGAGCGCAGCCAGCAACTTCAAAGAGAGTCCTCCGCACGTCAGGTTGGAAGGGCCGCCAAAGCGATCGCGGAGCGCGCTGCTGCAGGAGCCGAACGGGCCAGTGAGGCGGCCAGTGCCTGTGAGGCTGAGCGTCGTGAGTTGAACCTGCAGCGCCGCGAAAAACAGCTCGCAGCCGAGAGGTTGCAAACTCGACTGGCCGGGAGTGAAGCCGCGCAGGCCGGCGCCCGTGAGCAGTTGTTGCAGGCGGAAGTCGCGTTTGCTGGGCGGCAGGGCACTCACGAAAACGCGCAGCTGCAGGTCCTCAGTTTCCTGGGGTTAGAGGCTCCTAGTGAGCCGACCCTGGAGTGGCCAAGCGAACTGCAATCGCAGGTTGACGAGTTCCTAAGGCGCTTCGGTCCTCACAACCCGTGGGCTCCCCAGGGCGAAGACGAATCGGTCGCGTTTGACCGCGTGCTCGCGGGGGACGCGCTGGCGCGGGCTGAGCGTCAGCTGGCTCGGCTAGGGGTGGTGAACCCTCTGGCTGTTGAGGAACATGCGGCACTGGCCTCTCGACTGGAGTTCCTGGAAGGCCAGGTTGAAGATTTAGGGCGGTCAAAAGCGGACCTGCTGGAACTGGTGCGCGAAGTTGACAACCAGGTCCGCGAGTCCTTTATCGCCGCGTTTGCGGACACAGCTGAAAAGTTCCGGGAAGTCTTCCAGCGTCTCTTCCCAGGCGGTAAGGGCCGCCTGGAGTTGACAGACCCGGAGGACCCTCTGGAAACAGGCGTTGAAATCTTCGCACGTCCCGTTGGGAAGAAGGTGACCAGACTCTCCCTCCTGAGTGGCGGGGAGCGTTCCCTTGCAGCACTCGCCTACCTGATCGCGATTTTTCTTGCCAGGCCCTCGCCTTTTTACGTGATGGACGAGGTGGAGGCTGCACTCGACGACACCAACCTGTCAAGGGTTCTCAGCCTGTTTGAAGACCTAAGCAAAGAGAGCCAGTTACTGGTCATCACCCACCAGAAACGAACCATGGAGATCGCCGGCGCGCTTTACGGCCTGTCGATGAAGGATGGTGTCACGGCTGTTGTGTCACACAAGATGGAGCAGTAGGTGACCTACAATCAGGGGGCCGATAGGTTCTGGCCTGACTCGGTGCCACTTTGAACTACGGATCGGAAAAGGTGTGAAGACTCCCGCGTTACTGCTTTTGGTTGTGCTGGCGTTCATCATCCTCGCGACCGCTGTCATCATCATTGCGGCACTGGTGCAGAAACCAACCAGGCAGTGGCGTCTGCAGTGGGCAGAAAACACTGCGGACCTTAAATCGTCCGGAGTGAAGACCCTGCGGGGCGAACCTGTCCAGCCACGGCGCGTTTCGTTTGACGAGCTGTGGATAGCGGCAGAAATGGCGCAATCCGGCCAGGGTTACCAGCGTGGGGCATCCAACGTGGCTGGCAGAACAGCGGTGGCAGGGACCTTCGCGTCTTCCCCGGTGGCGGTGGCAGCACTTCCTAAACTGCCGAAGTATCCGCCTTGGTCTCCGCCGCCTGAAGGGCCCCCACCACCCACCTTTGATGAGCTGCGGGCCGCGGATCTGATAGGAACCACGAACCCCGGCGCCTCGGACGTCGGCGCAGTTCCGGAGATACCGCCAGGGCAGTTCTGGACCACGGTTGGGGCTTTTGCCAAGGGGCTGTGGGAGCAGGCGTCGAATCTCGCGAAGACGAGCCTCACCAAACCCGACAAGGACGCTGAGGCAGGTGCTCACAAAGCTTCGGACCTGCTAGCAGACGCGGTCGAACCGGGGCCTGCAGCGGAGCCTCAGGTTAGTGTTCCGCCGCCCCCTGCCCCGCCCGAAC
>CAYFUU010000003.1:2879-30755 GCA_964346595.1 uncultured Actinomyces sp. | reverse complement strand
GGGCCTGCAGCGGAGCCTCAGGTTAGTGTTCCGCCGCCCCCTGCCCCGCCCGAACCGGACGAACTCGACCAGCCTGCGGATGTCCCTGTGACGTTCCCGGTTGAACTCCCCGAAGAGCCTTCAGTCGAAGACTCGGTGGAAGTCCCGGCCGAACTCCTAGCTCCTGTGCCAGTAGTGGCGCCTTCGCCTGAAGTCTCAGAAGAGGTTTCGGTCGAGCAGTCGGTGGAGGGTGCGGAGCCCGAACTTCGGCACAGCTACGTGAACTGGACTCCCACGGAAAACTCGGAGGAACTCGAAGACTCCTCGTCCCTTTCCAGCTGGGTTGGGGGACTCAAGTATCTCCAAGAAGAACCGAAGCTGGACGCGTGGAAAGCTCGGCTGCCGAAGCTGAGAGACGCAACCTCGGACAAGGAAGACCCGAACGCTCTGAGTTAGCGGGCGGGTTTCCAAGTACCCTGGTGACCTGGAACAAAACCTCTTGTCGGAAGGACCCACCATGACAAGCTTGGCTGATTTCTTGAGCACGCCCGTAGGCATCATCGTCGCGGTCCTAGTTGCCGTTGTCGTTGTTGTTGCGGTTTGGTTCGCTGTCAAAACGCTGCGCTCCAAGAAAAGCGATGAGACGCCGAAAGAAAGCGCGCTCCCAGAGCAGGCGTCGCCCCCTCCAAAGGCACCGGAAGCGGCGGCACCCGCTGAGACGCTGCCGGCGCCGGTAGCCGAAGTTGAGGTTGAAGAAGAGCCGGAGGTCACTGAAGAAGTTGTTGTTGACGTCCCGGAACGTGCCGCGACGCGTATGGGGCGGCTGCGGGCGCGCATGGCGTCCTCGGGCGCAATCGGGAACGCTCTACTGTCGATCTTCGCCAGGGGAGACCTTTCGGCTGCGGACTGGGAAGAAATCGAAGAAACCCTGCTGCTTGCCGACGTAGGGCTGGGACCCACAGAAGAGATAATGGGCCAGCTCCAAAAGGAAGCGAAAATCCGTGGCGGTCTGGACGCGGACGCCGCGCGGCAGGTTTTGCGGGAGAAGCTCTTGGAACTAGTTTCCTCGGACGCCAGTCGCGGACTGGACTTGAGCAAACCCGAACTGGAAGGGGACCAGGTTGGCCCTGCCTCTGTCTTAGTGGTTGGGGTGAACGGGACCGGCAAGACGACCACTGTCGGGAAACTGGCGCGCCTGCTCACTGCGGAAGACCAGCAGGTTTTGCTGGGAGCTGCGGACACCTTCCGGGCTGCCGCGACCGAACAGTTGACAACCTGGGCGGACCGCGTTGGTGTCCCCGTTGTCTCCTCCGACCGTGAGGGTGCGGACCCCGCGTCTGTGGCGTTTGAGGCCGTGAAAACCGGGAAAGAACAGGGCTCCGATGTCGTCATCGTCGACACGGCGGGGCGACTCCAAACCAAAGCGACCCTGATGGATGAGCTGGGCAAGATTCGCCGTGTCATGGAGAAGCAGAGCCCGCTCAATGAGATCCTCTTGGTCCTTGACGCCACCACAGGACAAAACGGGATGCGCCAGGCTGAAGTGTTCGCGGAAGCAGTTGGCATCACCGGCATCATCCTCACCAAACTTGACGGGTCCGCGAAGGGCGGGATTGTTTTCGCGGTTCAGAAGGAGCTTGGCGTTCCGGTCAAGCTCGTTGGGCTCGGTGAAGGCCCGGATGACCTGGCGCCTTTTGACCCCGAAGCTTTCGTTGATGCCATAGTCGGCGAGTAAGGCTGCTGTACCCTGTTTGTGGCCTAGGACTCGCAAGTAACTCCCAAGGAGCAACGTGTTCAACACTCTTTCAGATCGCCTAAGCGCGTCTTTCAAGCGCCTTCGCGGCAAAGGGCTGCTCTCAGAGGCGGACGTCGATGAGACTCTAGCTGAGATCCGGCGTGCTCTCCTGGACGCGGACGTGGCACTGCCTGTCGTCCGCGAGTTCACCACTCGGGTGCGTGAAAAAGCAGCTGGCGCGGCGCGTTCCAAGGCACTGAACCCCGGGCAGCAGGTGGTCCAGGTCGTTCACGACGAACTCGTCGAAATCCTGGGCGGGGAAAGCCGCGAACTGACGTTTGCTCAGCGCGGCCCTACCGTGTTCATGCTTGCTGGGTTGCAGGGTGCTGGCAAAACCACTCTGGCGGGGAAGCTTGGTAAGTGGCTGAAGGAGAACGATAAGTCGGTCCTGCTTGTTGCTTCTGACCTTCAAAGGCCTAACGCTGTCACCCAGTTGGAAGTTGTTGGGGACCGAGCCGGTGTGGAGGTTTGGGCTCCTGAACCCGGTAATGGGGTTGGAGATCCGGTGGAGGTCGCGGAGAGCGGTCTTGCGCACGCGATCCAAAACGGTATTGACGTGGTCATTGTTGACACGGCCGGGCGGCTTGGCGTCGACGAAGAAATGATGGCTCAGGCTCGCGCCATCCGCGATGCTGTGAATCCTCACGAAACCATCTTCGTTCTGGATGCAATGGTTGGGCAGGACGCGGTGCAGACCTCGACCGCGTTCCGTGACGGGGTCGGCTTCACGGGCGTCGCTATGTCCAAACTGGACGGTGACGCGCGTGGTGGTGCAGCACTCTCTGTTCGTGGCGTAACGGGTGCGCCGATCCTTTTCGCCTCAACGGGTGAGGGGCTCGACGACTTTGAGCGTTTCCACGCTGACCGTATGGCCGGGCGCATCCTGGATATGGGAGACATCCTCACTCTCATCGAACAGGCTGAAAAGAAGTTCGACCAGGATGAAGCCGAAAAGATGGCCAAGAAGGTCATGTCGGGGGAGCTCACCCTTGATGACTTCTTGTCTCAGCTGCAGCAGGTGAAGAAGCTCGGCTCCATGAAGAAGGTTTTGGGCATGATGCCCGGGATGGGCCAGGTCCGTGACCAGCTTGCGAACTTTGATGAACGCGAGGTCGATCGTGTGGAGGCGATCGTTCGGTCAATGACACCGGCCGAGCGTGCCGACGTGAAGATACTAAACGGTTCAAGGCGCGCGCGAATCGCTCGCGGTTCTGGCACCACCGTTAGGGACGTCAACGCTTTGGTGAAGCGCTTTGAGAGCGCGAAGACCATGATGTCCTCGATGGGTCCAGGGGGGATGGCTCCCGGGGCGATGCCAGACTTCCAGTCGATGGCGCAGGGACGTGGAGCTGGGCGGGCTAAGCAGAGACAGAATGCTAGGGCCGCCCAGGCGCAAAGACGCAGGGTCGCGAAGAAAGCTAGGTCGGGGAACCCGGCGAAGAGGCGTCAGCAGGAGCTTGAGGCCATGCTGCCGCCCGAGCAGAGGAAGGCTGCGTCCTCTCAGGGCGGTGCCGCGGCTAAGGGTGCGGCTTTCGGGGTAGGGGCGCCGCAAGAGCAGCCCAGCCTTACCCGGGAGTCGCTCGACGCGTTGCCTGATGACTTGAAGCGGATGCTCGGCCGCGTCTAGCCCTCCTCCCCGTCTCCTTCCTCCCAACTCCGTTTCGGCCGCGCATCCCACGGTTTTGGCTGCGTGTGGTGGTGGCGCGATGCGCGGCCGAATCGGTGGGGGTGGGGGTGGGGGGCTAGAGTCCCTCGCGGCACTCCTGCACCTCCCAAAGCACACGCCTCGCAGTACTCGCATCCAGGTTTCTGCCGCTGGCCACGACTCCCGGTCGCAGCCCATCCGGCAGGTCCGTCCCCATAGGGAGGTTCAACACCTCACCGCCCGCCACCCGCACCATGTGGATCCCAGCCGCAACATCCCACGGCTTGAACCCGACTCCCATCGACGCGCCGACCCACCCGGCTGCCACGTTCGCCAAGTCCAATGCGCCTGCACCGGGCCTCCTAACCGTCGCAAAACTCTCCATGAGCGCCCGGTCATGCTCTAACGCTAGCTGCGGCGTGTTGTTCAACGCCCACAGCCCCGGGTAATAGGTAGCCAAGAGCGCAGTGTCTTCACTAGGTGGCCCGTCGGCCCGCATCGGCGTCCTCACTCCATCCGCCCCGACATGCCAGGCGCTACTGGCATCCGCAAGGAAGGACTCACCGATCATTGGCACAGTGATCACCCCGGCAACGACCTTCCCATCCAGCTCCGCTGCGATAGAAGTGCAGAAGTACACCAGGCCTGAAGCGAAGTTCGCGGTGCCATCAATCGGGTCGATAATCCAACGAACAGAGGACCCCAAGTCCGTCACCTCCCCAACGAAAGGCGAGTTTGCTTCGGGTTCCATGCCGACTTCACCCATTTCCTCGCCCAAAAAACGCGACCCGGGAACAGCGTTAGAGAGGAACTGGGTGAGCGTTACCTCGGCCGCCTTGTCATGCACCGTGACGGGATCGTGGATGTCCACCTTCGTGTCGATCTTTGGAGAAGACCTCGCAACACGCCGTAGATAAGGGACGACAGCTAGGGCCGCTTCGTGAGCGACCTGCAAAAGCTGGGCGTCCAGCGGGAGTTCGGAAACATCAAGTTCAAGGTTCGTGTTGTTCTCCATGAGTCCAGTGTCCCACGACCCTTGAGCTTGCAGTCCCAGCCTTTGTCCGTGACCGATTCCACGGGGTAGGGCCCGCTTTGGGGTCCCACGAGGATGGATCGTGGCGGGATTGCCGCTAGACTTGGCGCTTGTACTCGTCTGCTTAGACCCCTCTCATCTAGGTTGACGCGTCCATGTAGGAGCGGGCGTTTCGTGACCCACCGAACCGGCCGACCCTCGACCATTTTAAGATTTGGAGAAACCACAAAAGTGGCAGTTCGTATTCGTTTGAAGCGGATGGGTTCCATCCATAACCCTTACTACCGCGTCGTTGTTGTTGACTCACGCAAGAAGCGTGACGGTCGCGTGATCGAAGAGATCGGCACGTACGACCCGACACCGAACCCTTCCTTGATTGACATTGATTCAGACCGCGCCGTCTACTGGCTTGGTGTCGGCGCTCAGCCTTCCGACCAGGCCCGTCGCCTGCTTAGCTTGAACGGTGACCTGGCCCGCGCGGCGGGCAAGAAGAACGTTGTTTCGCGCATCAAAGTTGCGGAAGACGATAAGGCAGCTGAGACCGCAGCTGCGGTGAAGGCGGCCGAGGACAGGGCTCAGAAGACCAAGGCAGACGCCGCAGCCGAGAAGGCTAAGGAAGCTGCTGCGAAGGAAGCCGTTGCCCAGGCTGAAGAGGCCGACGCAAAGGTCAAGGACGCTGACGCGGCGCTTGCTGAAGAAGTTGCGGAAGAGGGCAAGTGAGCATGCTTGCCGATGCCCTTGAGCACCTCACTCGCGGCATCGTCGATAACCCGGATGACGTCCGCGTCACCACACGGGGGACCCGCCGCGGCGAAATGCTTGAGGTTCGCGTAAACCCAGACGACCTGGGAAGAGTAATCGGAAGGGGTGGCCGCACAGCTAGGGCTTTGCGCACCGTCATTTCCGCTTTGCACGGGCCGGGCTACGTTCGCGTCGACGTCGTCGAATAAGTGAGCGCACTTCTTCTTGCCGGGGTGGTCGGCGCGGCCAGGGGACTGAAGGGTGAAGTCTTCGTCCAAGTCCGAACCGACCGCCCCGAAGAAGTGTTCGCGCCAGGTCAGAACCTGACCGTAGAAAAGCCTTCCAAAGGCGCACTAGAAAGTGCGTTCGCGGAAGGCTTCTTGGCGTCTCTTGGCGGGACGCTAACGGTTGCTAGCAGCCGGGTTCAAGGGGCAAGGATCACCTGCCGTTTCAAGGGTGTTCAGGACCGGAACCAAGCTGAAGCGCTACGGGGTTGCCGACTGCTCACCGAGGAGAGCAGTGAAGAAGACGCTTGGTACCCGCACGAACTGGTGGGGCTTCGAGCCGTGGACCCCGATGGGAGCCTGATAGGAACCGTTACCGGCCTGCATGAAGGTGCGGCGCACGACCAGTTGCTGGTTCAGGTGGGTGACAAAGAGGTTATGGTCCCGTTCGTCCGGGAAATAGTCCCCAAGGTTTCCCTTGAAGACGGCGAGGTCATCATCGACGCTCCCCAGGGTCTATTTGACCTCCCTTAAGGAGCGCCGTGCAGTTCGACCTGATAACTATCTTCCCCCAGTACTTTGACGTCCTCCAGCTCTCCTTAGTGGGCAAAGCGCAGGAGACCGGGAAGATTCACGCGCAAGTGCACAACCTGCGGCAGTGGGCTGAGGGTCGCCACCAAAGCGTGGATGACTCGCCGGCTGGGGGCGGCCCAGGAATGGTGATGCGCCCCGACGTCTGGGGTCGCGCAGTGGATTCCGTTCTAGGCGGGGAGCCGGCAAACACTGTTCTTGCAATCCCAACGCCCGCCGGCAAACCCTTGAACCAGCGGATGCTGGAGGAGCTTTCAAAAGCGGAGCGCATTGTCGTTCTGTGCGGAAGGTATGAGGGCATTGACTCGCGCATTGCCGCCCACTACGCAGCCCAGGAAGGTGTCGAGGTCCTTGAGTACTCCCTTGGGGACTACGTCCTAAACGGGGGAGAGATCGCGGCGCTCGCCCTGGTTGAGGGAGTCGCCCGCCTTGTTGAAGGGGTCGTGGGGAACCCCGAATCGGTTGTCGAGGAATCCCATTCAGAGGCCGGGCTGTTGGAGGGCGACGTCTACACCTCCCCTCGTACGTGGCGCTCTCTGGGCACTCCACCCGTCCTTGTGTCGGGGGACCACGCCAGGATTCAGCGTTGGCGCCGCGACTCGGCTCTCCGGAGGACGCTGCGCACCCGCCCCGACATGATTGCTGCTTTGCTCTCCGAAGAAGGGGCGCTGAACAGTCGGGACCGGGAAGTGCTCGCGGGCGAGGGTCTGCTTCCCACCAACCCACCTGTCCCCGTTGCGTTCCGTCCCGTGGAACAGGACGAGGAAGACTTGCAGCTCGTGTCGAGGCTTGCGACGCGGACTTTTCCTCTCGCGTGCCCTCCGGGGACCTCCGGCGAGGAAATCGACGCGTTCACCTCGGAAAACCTGACTGCGCAGGCTCTGCGCGCTGAGATGGGGAAGGGGGCGCGGCTGGGGGTCGCTGAAGTGGGCGGGGAAGCCATCGCTTACACGCTGCTGCTCCCAGAGCATCCAGAAGGTGCACTCGGTGAAGGACGCACCCTTGAGGACTGCGCATACGTCTCCAAGTGCTACGCGGATGCGAACTGGCAAGGATCCGGGGTGGCGGGTGCGCTGCTGGAGTGGTCACTTGAAGATGCGGTTCAGGCGTGGGGGTCAAAGTGGAGCGCGCTTGGCACCAACAAAGGCAACCGGCGCGCGGCCCGCTTCTACCGCCGCCACGGCTACTCAAAAGACGGCTCACGCACCTTCGAGGTGGGTGGAAGGCAGCACGCTGACGACGTCTTCGTGCGCGATCTCACCCGCGATCCACCGGCCTAGACGACTGCGACGCCCCCAGGTTGTGGCAAGCTGGATGACCGGGTCCTTGGGTCACTCCTGCCGCAGGGGGAAACCAAAGCAAGGGCCCGCGCCAAGAGCTCGGGGGTGACCCCGCGACCTGTCGGACCGACCTGCGGCGGCGCTCGACAAGGAGAAACCATGCAGAAGCTAGATGCGGTTGACGCAGCCTCCCTCCGGGACAACATCCCGAACTTCCGTCCAGGAGACACCGTGAAGGTGCACGTCCTGGTGAAGGAAGGAAACCGTTCGCGTGTCCAGATCTTCCAGGGCATTGTGATCGCAAGGAAAGGCTCTGGGCTCAAAGAGACCTTTACGGTCCGCAAACTCTCATTCGGCGTTGGCGTCGAACGCACTTTCCCAGTGCACTCTCCAAGCATCGAGCAGATCGAAGTTGTTTCGCGTGGCGACGTGCGGCGTGCGAAGCTCTACTACTTGCGCGAACGCCAGGGCAAGGCCGCCAAGGTTCGCGAAAAGCAGTCCGGGGTGCAGGACGCCAAGTAGCGAAACGCTGCGGCAAGGGCGGACGCTAGACTGGCAACGTGGTGGAAGCGTCAGGTAGTGAAGCCTTCGCGCCAAAGGTAGAGCCTGTACGCTACCCGATGCGCGCCGAGTTAAGGCGTGCACAGTCGCGTTCTCGCGCGGTCAAGTGGGTCCTCGAAATAGCGATAGTGCTGGTCGGGGCCACTCTCATCGCACTCCTGCTACGCATGTTCGTCGTGCAGGTCTACCAGATTCCCTCTTCCTCCATGGAAGACACCCTCCAGGTTGGCTCCCGGATAGCCGTGAACCGGCTGCCCGGGCTCGGTACCGACGTGGAGCGCGGCGACGTGGTGGTGTTCGAGGATTCGCTGGGGTGGTTGGGTGATGTGGACCCGGAGTCGGAAAGCCCACTTCGACCTGTTGCCGAGTTTTTGGGGCTAGTGCCGAAGGACGGAAGCCAGGTCGTGGTGAAACGCGTCATTGGTGTCGGGGGCGACACGGTTGCCTGTTGCGACGCCGAAGGTCGCCTCACGGTGAACGGAGCGCCCATCGACGAAACTTACGTTAAAGGGCCTTTAGGGTCTAGCGGCGAGTTTTCCGTGGTTATCCCCGAAGACTCGCTGTGGGTCATGGGTGACAACCGGTCAAACTCCGCAGACTCCCTGTACCACTACTCCCACGGCACGCCTGCTTTCGTTTCTGAGGACTCTGTGATTGGGCGCGCGTGGGCAGAGATCTGGCCCTTTGACAGGTGGTCGACTCTGGGGGCGCGCGGCGTGTTTAGTGAGGTTCCGGAGCCGTGAGCCCCGTGGTTCCCACACGCAGGTTTGAACTGCGGCTCCTGAAGGACGCGCGGGTGGTGGTCGGGATTGATGAGGTGGGACGAGGAGCGCTTGCGGGTCCCGTCGCTGTCGGAGCCGCGGCGGTGGACAGTTCGACGGGAAGAGCGCCGAAGGGGCTCGCTGATTCCAAGGTGCTCTCACCCTCCAGGCGGGAAGAGCTGGTAACCCCAATAGCTCGGTGGGCCCTGGCCCACAGCGTTGGTTGGGCAAGTCCCAGCGAGGTTTCAGCGCTGGGGCTTACTGCCGCACTTAGGCTCGCGGGGCGCCGCGCGCTTGCGGTGATGCGCCTACGAAAAGACTTCGGTGCGGACGTTCGCATCCTGCTTGACGGGAGCCACGACTGGCTCAGCCAGGACGACCTCTTTTCGTCAGCTGACCAGGCCGACGCTCCCGGCGTGCCGTGGCCGGTGACGACCCGCGTGAAGGCTGACAGGGACTGTTCCGTGGTTGCGGCGGCGTCAGTGCTCGCGAAGGTCGCAAGGGATCGCTACATGATGGAGATAGCTGATCCCGGGTACGATTGGGCCGGAAACAAGGGATACGCGTCGAAGGTGCACATCGAAGCGCTGAGGACGCTTGGGGCAAGCAAACGCCACAGGCTCGGGTGGAACCTTCCCACTCAGAGTGTGGTGGAGGGTAGGAGCGAGGCTGGCAGGTGAGTGCGGAAGAACTCGAAGCTTACGAAACCGCTTCTGAACTGGAGTTGTTCCGGGAGTACCGGGACGTCGTACCGCTTTTCAATTACGTCGTTGAAACGGAGAGAAGATTCTACCTTTGCAATGGGGTGGAGCTTCAGGCGCGCCCTGTTGGGGGAGACATTTTCTTTGACATAACCCTGACGGATGCCTGGGTCTGGGACATTTATCGTCCTTCACGGTTTGTGAAGTCGGTGCGCATCGTCACCTTTAAGGACGTGAATGTGGAGGAGCTTTCTAAACCGGACTTGGAGATCCCCACTCCCTAGTAGGGGTTAGGGTGCCTTTCCCGCTTCTTTCCCCATTCTTCAGTTCTGGGGGTTTCTAACAACCCCGTTGCTTGGAGCTAAGAGCTGCAGCGTGTCTGGGTGAGCCTTGAGGCGTGAACAGCTCAGAAACCACCACTTGCGTGCGGAAGCCAGACGCCAGGCTTCTAGGGCCGAAAGGTGAGCGTGCCGCAGCGGTTTTTCTGATTGCCAACGGCTGCCAGGTTCTGGACCGGAACTGGCGGTACGGGCGAACCGGGGAGCTAGACCTGGTTGTGAGGGACGGGGACACCACGGTTTTCGTGGAAGTGAAGACACGCACTGGCGTCGGCCCTGACAGCGCACTCGCTGCGGTGGACCAGAAGAAACTCAACACGTTGCTGAGGCTCGGAAACGCGTGGCTTGCGCAGCACGGGCACTGGAGCCCGTGCCGTTTTGACCTTGTTGGTGTCCAGCTTCGACCGGGACGTGCCCCACTGTTCGCTTGGCTGCAGGACGTTGCTCAATGAGCACAGCTCTTGCCCGGACGAACGGCATTGCACTGCTTGGCCTTGCAGGCATCCCGGTTGAGGTGCAGACCCATATTGGCCCCGGGATCGTTGGCACGACTCTGGTTGGTCTTCCGGATGCGTCCCTGCGTGAAGCGAAAGAGAGGGTGCGGGCCGCCCTGTTCAGCTGCGGGTTGCCGGCGGTGAATCGCAGGGTCACAGTAAACCTCACTCCCGCAGACCTTCCCAAGACCGGCTCAGGTTTCGACCTTGCGATCGCGGTGTCAATGCTGGTGGCGCGCGGGTTACTCCCGGAAGACGCGGCGCTAGGCAGCGTGTTCATCGCCGAGCTGGGACTTGACGGAGAGCTGCTCCCAGTCCCAGGAGTGCTGCCCGCAGCGGTTGCGACGGGGGAGTCCGGACTGGAACGCATCGTGGTTGCAGCGGCCAACGCAGAAGAAGCAAGACTGCCCGGCTGCGTGGAAGTCATCCCCTGCCGCCACCTTTCCGACTTGCTGTATGCCTTCGCAAACCCGGGAGTTCCCGCGAAGGACTGCTGGAACCACGTGGCGGAGCTTGCAGACATTGCCGCAGACGGAGTCGAGCCAGGGGTGAAACCTGCAGGCGCGCCCGCCGGAGCCGAAGACGGAGTCGACCTGGAAGAAATCCGGGGCCAAAAACGCGCTGTGCAGGCACTAACCGTCGCTGCCGTCGGCGGGCACCACCTGCTGCTTCACGGCCCGCCAGGAGGCGGCAAAAGCATGCTGGCGCGCGCACTCCCCGGGCTGCTCCCTGACCTGTCGCCACGCGACGCCCAAGTGGTGACAGCCCTGCGGTCCCTGGTGGAAAGCAGTGACCGCCTCACCAGTTTGCACTCGAGGCCACCACTGGAAATGCCGCACCACTCAGCTACCCTGATCTCCCTGATTGGCGGAGGGAACCCGATCAGGCCCGGAGTCGTTTCCCTTGCCCATGCCGGGGTGTTGCTGCTGGATGAGGCTCCGGAGTTCGACCAACGAACCCTCGACGCGCTTCGGCAACCGATAGAACGAGGAAACGTCACCGTTCACCGCGCCCGCTCTCAGGTCACGTTTCCAGCAAAGTTCCAACTGGTCCTCACAGCAAACCCTTGTCCCTGCGGCTACGGGAGCGGACGCGGTTCGGAGAGCTGCCGCTGTTCCCCACACAGAAAAGCTCAGTACAGGGCGCGACTTTCCGGGCCACTCCTGGACCGGGTCGACCTCCAAGTCCACGTCGACCAACCTGAAAACTTCACGTTCTTCAGCGAAGAGCCACTTCGAACAGCAGACGTCGCAGAGCAGGTCGCAGAGGCTCGGGAAAGGAGTGCCTGGCGCCTGAAAGACACGCCGTGGCGCCTTAACGGAGAAGTACCTGGGCGCTTTCTCCGCGAAAAAGAAGGCTTCTCGCGTTCCTACAGCAAAGACCTTGAACGCTACGTGATGCGCGGAATCATCTCACTTCGCGGCGCCGACAGAATCCTGCGCATGGCCTGGTCATGCGCTGACCTAGCAGGAAGAAACGAACCAAACACGGATGACCACCAACTCGCAATGGCCTTGCGTGGCGTGGCGGAAGGAGTCCCATCGTGGATATGACAGACAAGTCTTTGAAGACTTTGAGCCCGGAGCACGCGCTCGCGGCCTGGAGCGGGATAGCGGAACCGGGGGACACTCGGATCGGGGCGCTAGTGGAGCGCTACGGACCCGAAGAAGCTCTTCAGTGGGCAGCGAAACCCTTTAGGGAGCCGCGCGTGGAAGAGACCGCGGGCCCGCCGTGGCGCCTGGTCCACGAACGCATTCGCCTGCGCCTGCAGAACTTGGACCTGGAGCGAGAACTGAACGCGCTTACTGCACTGGGTGGCACCCTTTTGACGAAGGATGAGCCGGCCTGGCCTGAGGCTTTGGATGCGCTGGGACCAGCAGCTCCCTTTGCCCTGTGGGTCTTGGGACGCCCACCTGAACCCAGCCAGAGCTGCGTAGCTTTGGTTGGGGCACGGGCCTCCACAGCCTACGGGAACGCCGTCGCCACGAACCTTGCATTCGAACTTTCCAGCGCCGGAATCTGCACCGTCTCCGGAGGCGCGTACGGCATCGACTCAGCCGCTCACCGCGGAGCACTGAAGGGTTTCAAACCGGTTGAGGGAGATAAGGCATTGCCGACGGTTGCCGTGCTCTGCGGGGGACTGGGGAACCTCTACCCGGCAGGCAACACGTCTCTGTTCAGCCAGATCGTGGCAAGCGGGGGAGGCCTACTGGCGGAAATGCCGCCTTCGTACCGTCCCGCAAGGTGGAGGTTCTTGGAGCGGAACCGCATAATCGCCGCACTCTCTGAAGTGACCATCGTGGCTGAAGCTGGCGTTCGCTCAGGAGCCATCGCCAGCGCCAACCGAGCCGTGGAACTAGGAAGGGAAGTCGGTGCCATCCCAGGCCCGGTCACTTCTGCGACCTCTTCGGGAGCGAACCAACTCCTGAAGGACGGCGCTCATGTCATCACTGAAACCAGCGATGTCACTGCACTCCTAGGACAGGTTGACCAACACGAGAGCGGGTCACTCTTCGACCTCCCGGAGCAGGTACGAACGTGGCAGTCGCAGAATCCAAGCAAGCTTGACGTAGTTGATCCTCTGGAACGCCGAGCCTGGGACGCACTGCCGCGTAGAGGCAGCGCCAGCTTGGAGCAGGCCGCGACAGAAAGTGGGCTTTCCATTGGTGAAGTGCGCATGGGGCTGCTGGGCCTAGAAGCACAGGGGTTGGCAACCGTGTCCGACACGGGGCACTGGGGCCGCGTTGCCTAAGGGAGGGCGCCCGTAGGATCGGAGCATGGAACGCACCGCGGGTCAGGTCCTTGGGGACTGGGGGCGTTCTTTGACGCTTGCCCACGGCCACTCTGAAGAAACCAGGCGCGCCTACGAAACAGACGTGCGGCTTCTGCTTGAGCACCTGGGGGTCGACTTAGAAGAGACTCCAGCGTCACGGCTTGACCCATTGCTCACTCCTCGTTCCTTGAGGACCTGGCTTGGAAGCCGCGTGCGTTCGGGGCGCTCGCGGGCCACAATCGCCAGGAATACTGCGTCCGTGCGAAGCTTCTGCTTGTTCTTAGTGGACGAAGGGCTGATCCCCACCGACCCGACTGCGGCACTCCAGGTTTCGAAGGGTTCGTCCGCCCTGCCCACAGTCTTGCAACTGGAGGCAGTGGAGTCTTTGCTCGCGAAGGCTAAGCAGGAGGCGAGTGGTGGCGACCCCGTAGCGGTTCGGGACTGGGCTGTTTTCGAGCTGCTCTACTCGGCAGCCTTGCGTGTTTCTGAGTTGACGGGTCTTGACCTCACTTCTGTGGATCTGAATGCACGAACGCTACGGGTCCTTGGGAAGGGCAGTAAGGAACGCGTCGTCCCCTTTGGTGCTCCCGCGGGGAAAGCCCTAGAGCGATGGTTGGGCGTGCGGGGCGAACTAGTAGGGACAGAAACAGAGGCGTTGTTCCTGGGGAAGCTAGGGGGGCGCCTCAACCCAAGAACTGTGCGAGCCCGCTTGGAAAGGCTGTCCGCCAGGGCAGGGGTGCGCTCACTATCACCACACACCCTGCGACACTCATCCGCGACTCACCTGCTAGAGGCTGGAGCGGACCTGCGTTTCGTGCAGGAATACTTGGGACATTCTTCCCTCTCCACGACTCAGCGCTACACCCACGTTGACGCGCGTAGGCTGACCCAGACTTACCTGCGCGCTCACCCAAGGGCCTAGTCCCACGGTTTCAAGACCGACGGGCCCGCGATCATGCGAAGCGGGTTGATGTACTCATTCGACCCAAAGCGAGCGCCCCAGTGCAGGCCAAGGTGAGAATACGTGTCGGGAGGCTCCTCAAGGTGACCGATGAGGGTCCCTTTGCCCACCACGTGCCCTATCTCTAAGGCTGCCGAAGCGGGTTCGTAGGTAGAGCGGAGGCCGCCTGCGTGCATCACGGAAATCACCGGGCGCCCCGCCACCATCCCCGTGAAGATCACTGTTCCGCTGGCCGGAGAGTAGATGGGGTCCCCTGGCACCAGCGCCAAGTCAACGCCCCGGTGCCCTGGCATCCAGTGCTTTTCTGGCAGGTCGAAGGAGACCAGGACTGCCGCGGGGGATCCTGACGGCCAACCCCACGGGAGATCGTTGGCTTCCGTCAGGTTATTGGTTTGTTGCGCGGCGCTGGTCCCGGACAGCAAGACTAGGGAGAGCAGTATTGAGACCAGACCCCGGACGCCAGGGAGTGAAACAGTAGGAGACATGGCTCAAGCATTCCGGGCGCATGCGCCCCTTGCAGGAAGACATCTGCAAGCTGTGGATTAGTCCCAAACGGTGTTTTGTGGGCTGAAACCTGTCGTGCCTCACACTTCTCGCGACGCTGCCCGTGCGGCGCTCAAGCTAAACTATTCCTCAGCATTCGCTAGGCAGATCCTGGCGGATGACTTCGCGTGTCGCTACCGGACGCTGTCCGGGGCGCGGGCGCTGGTCCTTGGGGTAACCCTAGGAGCCCCCGGCCGTGGCACCAGGATTTGGGCTCACCTTGAGTTCAGATAGACAACCGAAATCCGGGCCCCTAACCGGGCCCCTGACTGCGCAGCAGTGAAAGGACGATCATGGCTGTTGTAACCATGCGTCAGCTCCTTGAGAGCGGTGTCCACTTCGGACACCAGACCCGCCGTTGGAACCCGAAGATGGAACCATACATCCTCACCGAACGTAACGGCATCTACATTATTGACCTCCAGCAGACCCTGGCGGACATCGACAACGCTTACGAGTTCGTGAAGCAGACGGTCGCTCGCGGTGGAACTATCTTGTTTGTTGGCACGAAGAAGCAGGCTCAGGACGCCGTCGCCGAACAGGCACAGCGAGTCGGGATGCCTTACGTGAACCAGCGTTGGCTGGGCGGAATGCTAACCAACTTCTCCACCGTTTCCAAGCGTCTCCAAAGGCTCAAGGAACTTGAGCAGCTTGACTTCGAAGACTCCGTTGCAACGGGGCTCACGAAGAAGGAACTGCTGATGAAGCGTCGTGAGAAGGACAAGCTGACCCGCACCCTGGGCGGCATCCGCGACATGAGCAAGACTCCCTCGGCCGTCTGGATCGTTGACACGACCAAGGAACACCTGGCGGTTTCGGAAGCACGCAAGTTGAACATCCCGATCATCGCCACCCTCGACACGAACTCGGATCCTGAAGAAGTTGACTACGGTATCCCCTCGAACGACGACGCTATCCGCGCCGTAGGGCTGTTGACCCGCGTGGTTGCTGACGCAGTCGCCGAAGGTCTACTGGCACGCAACGCTCCCAGCAAGGAAAGCGAGGCGACTGTTGAGCCGCTCGCCGAATGGGAACGCGAACTGCTCGAAGCTTCAGCAGCCGAAGCGTCGGTTGCTGAAAGCAGCCCGGAAGCAGACGCCAAAGAAGCCGCACCGGTAGTGGAGGCGATCGAGGAAGTGGTTGAAGAGGTTCCTGCCCCTGCTCCCGCCAAGGAAGCCCCTGCACAGAAGGCGCCCGCAGCCCCTTCCGTCGACGTGAAAGAACAAGAAAAGGTCGAGTCCGTTGCAGCGGCCAAGGCTGAAGCTGAGACGGAAACCAAGTAGCGCAGCACTGAAAGGAGCCAGATAGATGGCTAAGTACACACTGGCTGACGTGAAGGAACTTCGCGCGCAGACCGGCGCCGGCATGATGGACGTCAAGGACGCCCTGGTTGAGGCGGACGGAGATAAAGAAGCCGCCCTTAAGATCATCCGACTGAAGGGCCTCAAGTCGCTGTCAAAGCGTGAAGGTCGCGAGGCTGCTGCAGGCCTAATCGTTGCCTCCGTTTCTGAAGACGGTAAGAGCGGCACCATGGTAGAGGTGAACTCCGAAACCGACTTCGTTGCGAAGAACGACAAGTTCGTTGCGTTCGCTAACCAGGTGTTGGAGGCTGCGGTCGCAGCTGAAGCAGCCGACCTTGAAGGACTACTTGCAGCGCCCGCTGAAGGCGGCACTGTGCAGGACCTGGTCGACGAGATGGGTGCGACCGTCGGTGAGAAGACGGAGGTCAGCCGGATTGCGCGCGTCAGCGGCGACCACGTTGATCTTTACCTTCACCAGACAAACCCTGACCTGCCCCCACAGGTTGGTGTCTTCGTTGTCACCAACGAAGCCGGCGCCGACCTTGCGCACGACGTGGCGATGCACATTGCTGCGTTCCGTCCCCGGTGGGTTTCGCGTCACGTGATCCCCGAAGATGTTCTTGAGGCTGAGCGCCAGACGCTAACCGAGATCACGCTGAAGGAAGGCAAGCCTGAAAAGATTGTCCCCAAGATTGTTGAGGGCCGCCTAAACGCCTTCTACAAGGACAACGCGCTGGTGGATCAGGACTTTGCTCGCGACCCGTCCATGACGGTCGGCAAGGTTCTTGAATCTGTCGGCGGCGAAGTTGCTGAGTTCGTTCGTTTCCAGGTTGGAAACTAGCGCTAGGTAGTAGCGCCAACTGAAGAGGCCCCAGCTGGGGCCTCTTCTGCTACCAATGCGCCCCTAGGGGCGCTCTCACCTAGACTTCAGGGTGGAAGCTGAAGAAGGGTTGCCCGTGGAAGAAACAGAAAAAGCTGGTCGGCGCAGAGTCCTGCTCAAACTGTCAGGAGAAGTCTTCGGCGGCGGTGAAATCGGGCTTGACCCTGCCGTGTTGGAAGGGGTCGCCTCACAAATAGCCGCCGCGGTGAACAGCGGTGTTGAGGTTGCTGTGGTTGTTGGCGGGGGAAACTTCTACCGTGGAGCCGAACTGGCGGAGAATGGTTTAGACCGCGCCAGAGCTGACTACATGGGCATGCTCGGCACCGTGGTTAACGCGCTCGCCCTGCAAGACTTCTTGGAGAGGGCGGGCATCGAGACCCGCGTCCAAACCGCAATCACGATGACTCAGGTCGCGGAACCCTACATTCCATTGCGGGCCATTAGCCACATGGAGAACGGTCGCGTTGTCATCTTCGGGGCCGGGTCCGGCATGCCCTACTTCTCAACCGACACGGTTGCGGCACAGCGGGCCCTAGAAACGCACTGCGATGAGCTCTTGGTAGCGAAAAACGGTGTTGACGGCGTCTACACAGCAGACCCGAAGAAGGACCCGGACGCGCAGCTGCTACCAGCTGTGACTTACTCGGAAGCCCTCGCAGACCAACTGAAGGTTGTGGATGCTGCGGCGTTTGCTTTGGGGCAGGAGAACGACCTGACCATGAGGGTTTTCGGGATGAATGAGCCCGGCAACGTCACCCGGGCGCTGATCGGTGAGACAATCGGAACGCTTGTAACGACAGAGGGAAACGAAACGGAACAGGAAGCGAAATGATCGACGACATACTGCTGGAAGCTGAAGACTCAATGGACAAGTCGGTCAGCGCAACCCAGGATGACTTCCAGAACATTCGAACCGGACGGGCCAACCCCGGCATGTTCACTCAGCTGCTGGTTGAGTACTATGGCGCTCCCACGCCGCTGCAGCAGCTGGCGTCCATCAACATCCCTGAGGCCCGCACGGTCCTAATCACTCCTTTTGACCGGAACGCGACGAATGAGATCATCCACGCGATCCGCGACTCGGACCTCGGAGTGAACCCGAATGATGACGGGAAGGTCATCCGCGTGGTTCTTCCAGCGCTCACGGAGGAGCGTCGCCGCGACTACGTGAAGCAGGCGAAAGCTAGGGCTGAGGACGGGCGGATCGCGATCAGGAACGCGCGTCGCAAGGCGAAGGAGCTAATCGAAACCGCGAAACGGGACGGCGATATTGGCGAGGATGAGGCTGAACGCGCCGAAAAGGCCCTAGAACTGGTCACTAAAGAACGCGTGGACCTGATTGACGCTGCCCTTGCAGGCAAAGAAGAAGAGCTGCTAGAGGTCTAGCAGCAACGCATGACTAATCGGGGTCGCTCTGTTTGGGCGCAGGTCGTCCGGCCGTTGCCGACGGAAGAAAAGCCGCCGCTCACAGCGACCGGCAAGGCTGGACGGAACCTGCCTGCCGCCGTCACGTCAGCAATCGTCTTGATAGCAGCCGTGGGTTCCACGCTCTTTTTTGCGCGCCCCGCGTTCCTGGTGCTGGTGTGCCTGCTGATGTGGGTCGCAACCTGGGAAGTTGCTGGAGCTTTTGCGAGGAGGGATGCTCAGGTTAGTGTCGTGCCGCTGTATCTGGGCGGGGCGGGTATCTTCGCCTCGGCCGCGCTTGGTTCGCTCACCTGGGTGCTGATAGGTCTCTACCTCACGTCGCTGGTAACGATCGCGTGGCGGATGGCCCAGCCAAACTTGCCGACCCGTCCGGTGGCTGACATCCAAGCCAGCATCTTCACCCTGGTTTACATCCCCTTCTTTGCTTCGTTCGTGGCGCTCATGTCCTTCCACAGTGAGGGGCCGTGGCCGATCGTTTTCTTCGTGCTTGCGATTGTTGCGAACGATACGGGCGGATGGCTAGCAGGCATCACGTTTGGAAAACACCCGATGGCGCCGAAGCTCTCCCCAAAGAAATCTTGGGAGGGCTTCGCTGGCAGCGTGGTCCTATGCGGTGCCGTTGGGTACGTTGGGACGCTGGTGATGGACATCCCGTGGTGGTGGGCTCTTGTCATCGCTGTTTTGGGGTCCGTGGTTGGCACTGCAGGGGACCTGACTGAATCCCTCATTAAGCGTGATGCTGGACTGAAGGACATGTCCGCGATTGTTCCGGGGCACGGGGGCCTGATGGACCGGTTGGACTCGCTCTTGTTCACAGCCCCAGCATTTTTCGTCTTGTACATGGCAGCTTTCGGTTGGTGAACCTTTGATGGAAAGAACGGTCCGTGAAGTTCGCCCAACCGATGAGGCTCCTGTTGGGGCGAAGAGCCCTGACGCGAAACCGAAGCTGCAGTTCACAGTGCCCAGAAGGGGTAAGCCGCCCGCTCACCTTGCGGACGTCCCCGCGGAGCAGAGGCGGGAGTGGGCAAAAAGCTTGGGACTGCCGGCCTTCAGAGCCGACCAGGTTTCCAGGCACTACTTTGGGCGAAACGTCGCCGACCCGGAGCTGATGACCGACCTTCCCCCGAGGGACAGGGAAAGCGCCGTGGGGACCCTGCTGCCCCCGCTTGTTTCGAAGATCGGGCAGCAAAGTGCCGACCAGGGCACGACTCTAAAGGCTCTCTGGCGCCTTCACGACGGCGTCAATGTTGAATCAGTGCTGATGCGCTACCCGTCCAGGACCACCCTTTGTATTTCTTCCCAGGCGGGCTGCGGGATGGCGTGCCCCTTCTGCGCGACCGGGCAAATGGGGCTTACCCGAAACCTGTCGGCTGCTGAAATCGTTGAGCAGGTCCGTCAGGCTCGCCTCGCCTGCGAAGAAGGTGAGCTTGAGGGTGGACCCACCCACCTATCGAACGTAGTGTTCATGGGAATGGGGGAGCCCCTCGCTAACTGGAAAGCCCTAACTGAGACTTTGCACCGCCTGCTTGACCCCGCTCCTGAAGGGTTCGGGATGAGCGCGCGAAACGTCACGGTCTCTACCGTCGGATTGGTGCCTGGGATTGACAAGCTGGCCGACAGTGGTTTCCCGGTGACCCTCGCAATCTCCTTACACGCCCCTGACGATGATCTGCGTGACGAACTGATCCCTGTGAACTCACGCTGGAAGGTTCGGGAGCTGCTGGACGCCGCCCGCAGGTACTTCGTGAAGACAGGGCGCAGAGTTTCAATCGAGTACGCGCTCATCAAAGATATGAACGATCAGCCGTGGCGCGCTCAGCTCCTAGCCGACGAACTGAATGCCAGAGGGAAGGGGTGGGCTCACGTGAACCCCATCCCCCTAAACCCCACCCCAGGAACAATCTGGACTGCGTCAACACCAGAGGCGCAGCAGGAGTTTGTGCGGACATTGCGCGCCGCGGGCATCACCACCACGATTCGCGACACCCGCGGCGCCGACATTGACGGGGCTTGCGGCCAACTTGCGACAAAATGGGCGAAAGCGCAAGAATCAAAGAGGGACATGCCTCCCGGCGCCGGGACGAAGGAGAAGGACGAATGACTGAACTGTTCCCGAGTGCGGGCCGCTTCTCACGCGGATACGAAGAGGAACCGGTGGTGCAGTTCTTCCAGGAGGCGCGCCGCGCGTACGAGGGCGGGGCGTCCGCCCAGGACATCTCTTTCGAAGAGATCCGTAGAGCCGCGTTTCCACTGGTCCGTGGTGGTTTCAAAACGGAGAATGTGGACGCAGCACTTTCTCGCTTGGAGTCCGCATTCATCCAGCGGGACCGTGCAGACTACATCGCGAAGCACGGAGAGTCCGCGTGGTTCTCCAAGATCGCTGACGAAGCCACCGTGCTGTACCCGAGGCTGTTACGTCCCGCGGGGAGCCGTTTCGCTCACCCCGCCGACCGCGGCATCGGCTACGACTGCGCTGAAGTTGACGCTCTCCTGGATAGGCTCGCAGCATTCTTTGACGACCAGGCGGCCCTAAGCGAGTCTGACCTGCGTTTTGCGCTGTTTGACACGGCTCGCGGTGAAAACGCTTACGTCGAGTCCCAGGTTGATGCCTTCCTTGGCAAAGCGATGTACGTGCTGCTGGCTGTTTCGTGAGTGGAGCCATCGGCGTTGTCATCCTAGGGTCGACAGGCTCCATCGGGACCCAGGCCCTGGACGTGGTCCGCTCTCACCCCGGGCGTTTCCGAGTTCTGGGATTGGCTGCGGGTGGAGCAAACCCAGGGATGCTGGCGAAGCAGGTCCTTGAGTTTAGGCCCCGCGTGGTGGCGGTCGCAGCTGAGCCCGAAAAGGACGGGCTTCTGCTCCTAGAGGCGGCAGCAAGGGAGGTGGGGGCCGAGCTTTTGGTGGGCGCGGAGACTCCGGCTCTCTTAGCGGGCACCTACCCGGACTCAACCGTGCTGAACGGGGTCACCGGTGGGGTTGGGCTTCGCGCCACGCTTGCGGCGCTTGAGGTGGGGGCAACGCTGGCTCTTGCAAACAAGGAATCCCTTGTTGTGGGCGGCTCACTGGTGAAGCGCGCAACCCGAAGGCCAGCGCAAATTGTCCCGGTGGATTCTGAGCACTCAGCCATTGCTCAAGCGCTCATGTCTGGCACTCACAACCGTGGGCTCACTGCAAAGAACACGGACGGGCGTTCCGACCTGCACTCTTTAGTTTTGACGGCTTCCGGTGGCCCGTTTCGCGGCAAAAAGCGCAGCGAGTTACAGGATGTTTCTGCACAGGCCGCGTTAGCGCACCCGACTTGGTCCATGGGGCCCGTCGTCACGGTTAACTCCTCAACCCTGATGAACAAGGGCCTGGAGCTGATCGAGGCCGCCCTCCTGTTCGACGTCCCGCCAGACTCGATCACCCCGGTCATCCACCCTCAGTCCATTGTTCACTCCATGGTGACGTGGATGGACGGTTCTACGGTCCTCCAAGCCTCCTACCCTGACATGAAAGTCCCCATCGCCCTGGGGCTGGACTGGCCAGTCCACCTCCCTGATGTTGGCGTCCCGCTCTCTTGGGACCAGCAGGCTGAGTGGACGTTTGAGCCCGTCGACCACGACACCTTCCCAGCTCTGCAGCTGGCCCGCGCGGCCCTTTCGGAGTCCGCAACCCACCCGGCTGCGTTGAACGCCGCGAACGAGGTTTGCGTGGGCGCGTTCTTGCAAGGCGCGCTCCCTTGGCTTGGCATTGTCGACGTGGTTCAAAGGGTCCTCGAAGCGCACGAGGGCGCGGCTGATCCCTCTTTGGAAGAGGTGCTCCAAGCAGAACGTGACGCCGCCGCCCGCGCCAAGCAGCTGATTGGCGACCTCTGATGTGGGTCATTGGTGTCCTCGTCCTCCTGGTCGGCCTAATCGTTTCGGTTGCCCTCCACGAGCTTGGCCACCTGCTCCCCGCGAAGAAGTTCGGGGCAGCCGTCCCCGAATACTGGGTTGGCTTTGGTCCGGAGATCTGGAAGACCAAGAAGAACGGAACCACGTACGGCCTGAAAGCTGTGCTGCTTGGCGGCTATGTCCGCATTGTTGGGATGTTTGCGCCCAGCCGCCCAGGGTTGAAGACAAAACGTAAGGACGGCACGCTGACCCTCGCGGAGCAGGCCCGGCAACAATCCGAGCAGGACGTGGCGGACGCGCGGGCGGCAGGGACCTCGGGCGTCCCCTTCTACCAACTTTCCACCCCGAAGAAACTTGCGGTGATGTCTGGGGGCCCTCTGGCGAACCTCGCTATCTCGGTTGTCCTGATCGCGGTGGTTCTGCTCGGGTTCGGGTGGCAGGCCCCCTCGACCACCCTTGGTGAGGTCGTTCAGGAAACGAACGGTGAAACTACCCCTGCCGCGGCGGCTGGTTTGCAGGCGGGGGACACTGTTACCGCCTGGTCTGGCACTGAAGTGACTTCGTGGGACCAGTTGCGAGAACTCATCCAAGAAACGCCGGAAACTGGGACGCAGGTCGTGGTGGACCGTGGCGGTCAGAGCGTTGCACTTGAGATCGTGCCGCAGGTTGACGCAGACGGCGCGCGGTTCGTGGGGGTCGTGAGCCAGTTGAAACGCGAACGAGGCTCGCTTGTCGACGTGGGCTCCGTTTCCTGGCAGCAGTTCACTGGAACAGGTAAAGCGATCTTGTCGCTGCCCGTCAGCATGTATCGCACGACTAAGGCCATCGTGACCGGGGAAGAGCGGGATCCGAACGGGGTTGTCTCCCTGGTGGGTGTTGCGCAGATTGCTGGGCAGATCACCTCGCCGGATCCTTTGGGAACCGCCGACTCGGGGAGTGCGGCAGGCAGCCTCTCCGTCACCGACCGTATCGTGATGATGATTTCCCTGCTTGCCTCCTTGAACATGGCTCTGTTCGTTTTCAACCTGATCCCGCTGACGCCCCTGGACGGCGGTCACGTTGCGGGCGCGCTCTACGGGGGAGCGAAAAACGTTGTGGCGAAGGTTCAGGGGAAACCGAAGCCGCTCCCTGCGGACACCGCGCGGCTGATGCCGCTTACCTATGGGGTTTTCGGTGCGCTTTTAGTGATTACGGTGTTGTTGGTGCTGGCAGACGTCCTGGCCCCGCTGTCTCTTGCGTGAGCGTGACCAAGACCGTGGCCTTGTAGGCGAGATCAGGGGGATAATGAAGCCGTGAGTGAAGCCGTAGCCCTTGGATTACCCGAAGTGAACCTGGACCCGTTCGGCCGCAGAAAGACGCGGCTGATTCATGTGGGTGACGTTCCTGTCGGTGGTGGAAGCCCCATCTCAGTTCAGTCGATGACCACGACGAAGACGCATGACATTGGGGCCACGCTCCAGCAGATCGCCGAACTGACGGCTGCCGGCTGCGACATTGTGCGCGTTGCGTGCCCGACTGATAAGGACGCTGAGGCTCTCCCGATCATCGCGCGTCAATCCACCATCCCCGTGATCGCTGACATTCATTTCCAGCCGAAGTACGTGTTTGCGGCGATCGAGGCGGGGTGTGGGGCTGTCCGCGTCAACCCGGGAAACATCCGCAAGTTTGACGACCAGGTTGGCGCGATTACCAGGGCTGCGAAAGACCACGGAGTCTCCTTGCGTATCGGCGTGAACGCAGGGTCCCTTGACCGGCGCATGTACGAAAAGTACGGTGGCCCGACCCCGGAGGCACTTGCCGAATCAGCTATTTGGGAGGCCTCGCTTTTCGAGGAGCACGACTTCCACGACTTCAAGATTTCGGTGAAGCACCACGACCCGGTGACCATGATCCGGGCGTACGAACTTCTTTCGGACGCGGGCGACTGGCCGCTACACCTCGGCGTTACTGAGGCGGGTCCTGCTTTCCAAGGGACCATCAAGTCGGCGGCGGCCTTCGGTGCGCTGCTGCGTGAGGGCATCGGCGACACTATTCGGGTTTCTCTTTCGGCCCCACCCGTTGAAGAGGTCAAGGTTGGGCTTCAGATTTTGCAGTCGATGGGCCTTCGGGAAAAGACACTGGAAATCGTGTCTTGCCCGTCTTGCGGCCGCGCCCAAGTGGACGTTTTCTCCCTCGCCGAAGAGGTAACGGAAGGGCTGAAAGACCTGACTGTCCCCCTTCGGGTGGCGGTGATGGGCTGCGTGGTGAATGGGCCGGGTGAAGCACGGGAAGCTGATCTTGGTGTTGCCTCTGGCAACGGCAAGGGCCAGATCTTCATTCGCGGAGAGGTAGTAGCGACGGTCCCTGAGGATCAGATCGTAGAGACGCTCATCCACTACGCGAACCAGTTGGCTTGGGAGATGGGATTGGAAGACGGTGACGGAGAAGTTGAAGTCATTACGTAGCACCACGTCAAAGGCTGCGTTGGGCACCGCTCTGGGGGTCGCCTTCGGCTTAGCACTGTCAGGTTTCCCGCGCCGAGTTGGGCTCACGCGCGCTCAGGCGCTTGTCTCTATGCCAGGCGACTTGATCCTGCCGATGGCAGAGGTTCAGGCGGATCGCTCCGCTACCTTTGACGCGAACCCCGACCAGGTTTGGCCGTTCACCGGGGAGCTGGTGAGCGTGTACGCCGACCTTTGGGACGTCCCCCTGCGGGTCGAATACCAGGAAGAGGGCCAGTTGGTTGCCCTTGTCACCGACTTTGAATCCATCGACCAGATTCCCGCGAACCAGTACTATCAGGCGTCTTTGGCGCTTCGAATGGTCTCCTCAGCGCCAGGGACCTGCACCCTCCAGGTGCGGGAACGCTACCAGACCACTGGGCTTCGTAGCGCTGTAGCGGTTTGGGGAAGCATAGTCTCCAGCAACACCACTTTTAGGCGCTGGACACGAAGCGTTCACCGCGCTCTACGCTGACCGCCCTAGACTGGTCCTTGTGTCTCCCGGCTTCGGGTAGGAAGGAAAAACGTGCTCACAACGATGTCCAAGCTGTTCGTTCGCACTCTGCGCGAAGAACCTGCTGAAGCGGAGCTTGCCAGCCACAAGCTGCTGATCCGGGCGGGCTACATCCGCAGGGTCGCTCCGGGTGTGTATTCGTGGTTGCCACTTGGGCTCATGACGCTTCGGAAGATTGAGGACGTCATCCGCCAGGAAATGGCTGCGGCGGGCGCGCAGGAAGTCTTGTTCCCGGCGCTTCTTCCGAAGGAGCCGTATGAGGCTTCCGGCAGGTGGGAAGAATACGGGGCGAACCTGTTCCGGCTCCAGGACAGGCGCGGCAGCGACTACCTGCTAGCTCCCACCCACGAAGAGATGTTCACCCTAATGGTGAAGGACATGGTGAACTCCTACAAGGAACTACCACTTACCCTTTACCAAATCCAGACGAAGTACAGGGATGAGGCTAGGTCGAGGGGAGGCCTGTTACGGGGCCGCGAGTTCCTCATGAAAGACGCGTACTCCTTCGATCTGGATGACGCGCAGTTGCAGGAGTCTTACGACGCGCAAAGGGACGCTTACCAGCGGATCTTTGACCGGCTGGGGCTCACCTACGTGATCTGCTCAGCTGTTTCCGGGGCAATGGGCGGTTCAGCTTCCGAGGAGTTCTTGGTCCCCAGCAACGCAGGTGAAGACGTTTACGTCGTTTCTCCCGGCGGTTATGTTGCAAACACGGAAGCCGTGGTGACTGTGGCGCCCCAGCCCACCTCTTGGGAAGGGCTGCCTGAAGCTAAGACCCTCCCGACTCCGAACTCGGAGACTATCGAGGCTCTTGTGGAGCAGGCGAACGCGTTGTTCCCAAGGGAGGACCGTCCCTGGGAAGCCGGAGACACCTTGAAGAACGTGGTGTGTGCGGTGACGGATGGGGAAGGGCAACGGAGCCTGCTGGTGGTGGGCGTGCCCGGCGACCGCGAAGTGGACATGAAACGCCTTGAGGCTTCGCTTGAGCCTCTTGAGGTAGAGGTTGCAACCGACGAAGATTTTGAGGCCTACCCCCAGCTAGTCCAGGGCTATATCGGCCCTGACATCCTGGGTCTTGGTGAGGATGGAGAGGGCATCCGCTACCTGGTGGATCCCCGCGTTGCGCCTGGAACCAGCTGGGTGAGCGGTGCAAACCAAGACCAGGCACACACCTTTGGGCTTGTGATGGGACGCGATTTCGGTGCCGACGGGACTATCGAGGCTGCCGAGGTGAAGGAAGGCGACCAAGCTCCGGACGGCAGCGGTCCGCTGACGCTTCACAGGGGCATCGAGGTTGGTCACATCTTCCAGCTTGGGAGGAAGTACGCTGAGGTCTTGGGGCTTCGTGTCCTGGACGAAAATGGGAAGTCACGGGTCGTGACGATGGGTTCGTATGGGATCGGGGTTTCCCGCGTTCTGGCGGCGCTCGCCGAAGAGAACTATGACGATTCCGGGTTGGTTTGGCCCGCGGCCGTCGCTCCTTTCGACGTCGACGTGGTTGTTGCAGGCAAGGGCGAAGAACTGGAAGCAGCTGCGCGTGAACTTGCTGAAGACTTAGAGTCGACGGGCCTCGACGTGCTTCTTGACGACAGGCGTGGCGTTAGCGCAGGCGTGAAGTTCGCTGACTCTGAACTGATCGGGTTCCCGATCACCGTGGTTGTTGGGCGCGGGCTCAAGAACGGCAAGGTTGAGGTCCGGGTGCGCCGAAGCGGTGAACGCGCGGAAGTGCCTTTCGAGCTTGCCGTCATCGAGATCACGAGGCTGCACCAGCGGTTGATGGAAGCAGTGGGGGAGAGCACGGACGCTCTTCTTTTGGGCAAGCTAGATGCGGATGGAGTGGCCTAGTGGCAACGCGGGAAATACGAGTTATCGGCGATCCGGTCCTGCGGACGCCGTGTGAGCCGATCACGGAAATCAACGACCGGGTGAAAGCGCTCGTGGAGGACCTGCTGGAAAACGTTGACCAGGATGGCCGGGCCGGTCTGGCTGCGAACCAGATCGGGGTGGGCCTACGCGCTTTTTCTTGGAACATTGACGGGGAGGTCGGCTACGTCCTGAACCCAACGCTGGTAGAGGTCTCCACGGAGGAATACCAGGATGGGGATGAGGGGTGCCTGTCAGTCCCGGGCCTTTGGTATCCGACGGAACGCGCCTGGTACGCGCGCGTTGAGGGCATTGACCTTGACGGCAAACCCATCGTTGTCGAGGGTGAAGAGCTGATGGCGCGAGCGCTACAGCACGAAACCGATCACCTGGACGGGATGCTGTACATCGATAGGCTCTCCCGTGCCAACCGTAAGAAAGCCTTGAAGGCGATCCGCGAAGCCAACTGGTAGCCCGCTACTTCGGCGGGCCCAGTAGCTTTTGGGAAAGAACTGCGAGCTGCTCGAGCTCTTCGGGTGTGAGCCGGGGAGCGAGTGCTTCCGTGATCTCGCGTGCGTGGACGCGCCCGATCCGTTTCTGGGCTGCGCGGCCCTCATCTGTGAGGGTTAACAGAGCTGAGCGAGCGTCCTGAGGGTCGGTGCGTCTTTCAACCAGCCCCTTGTCGACTAGCCTGGCGACAAGGCGGGACAGGCCTGTTTGGGTCAGGAGAACGTCTTCACCCAACTCCTGGATTTTCGTGCCCTGAGGTTTCTTGGTGAGGGTGTAGAGAACCCCGTACTCGGCTTGGCTGAGTTCGCACCAGGCTTCGGACACCGCCAGGTCTCTTGCAACCTTGGTGACCGAGCGGAACACGTCCTCCCACGCGCTGACGGCTAGCGGAGAGTAGTCGCGCTTCTCTTCAGTCTTCACGGGGAGCGTCTCTTTCCGGTTCCCACCGCCGCGTCCCTTGCCTAGTTTCGCTGAGCAGGCGTCGCTCTGGGGTCCGCTGAGCACGTCTTCCTTCGGTTTCGGTGGGTCTGCCCCGCGAGGAGGTCCCCGCGGGGCAGGGCCTTAGTTGTCGCGGAGCGGCTTCAGCGCGCCTGCCCAGCTTTCCAGCT
>CAYFUU010000003.1:0-2779 GCA_964346595.1 uncultured Actinomyces sp. | reverse complement strand
TGGCATTCGCTTGCGGGATGGGAGATACTTGAAGCGTCACCTTAGCGGACCTTGTTCCGCTATCGCGGGGCATAGTTGCCGGTTGTCGGGAGCGTCGGGGAAGCGATCCTGGCCGAACTGGAGGTAGCTATGTTAGGTAGCGCGACTAGAGGTGTACTTTTTGTGCACTCTGCACCCCCTGCCCTCTGCCCTCATGTGGAGTGGGCTGCTAGCAACGCTTTGGGTCGCGAAGTGCGGCTCGACTGGACTCCCCAAGACGCGGCCCCCGGCATGCTCCGCGCTGAACTGTCTTGGGGCGGGGACGTTGGCACCGGGGCTCGGCTAGCTTCAGCCCTTCGCGGCTGGGAGCACTTGCGCTATGAGGTGACGGAGGATCCCTCGGAAGGCAGTGATGGGGCACGGTGGGCTCACACCCCTGGGCTCGGCATCTTCCACTCGCAGACCGACACTGTTGGGAACGTCGTCATTCCCGAAGATCGCATTCGCGGAGCCCTCGAGCGCAGCAGCAGCCACGCTGAACTCCTCGAAGCACTAGATCTAGCCCTCGGGCAGGCTTGGGACGACGAGCTTGAACCGTTCCGCTACGCAGGGGCGGGCGCGCCTGTGCGTCTGCTGCACCGCGTTGGCTAGGGGTAGCAGATGAGTATCGGCGACCTTTTCGGCTCTGAGCTGTCCAGCCTCTTCGAACCTGATCCGGAGCCTGCGGTCGGGGCCGGCGAAACCCTCGACATAGTGACCGCGACCATCCAGGGCCTGTCTCCCAAGCCCAGCGGTGCTCCGGGGTCCGGCTCTGCTCCTGAGTCCAGCTTGACACCCAAGCCGGGCTCATCTCTTGCGTCTTTGGGGATTGAGGGCCTGGCGCTTTGGGCGCTAGTAGACCAGCTTGAACGGGAGCTGAAGGTCAGCGTGCCCGACACCCAAGTGCGTTCGTGGCGAAATGTAGGGGACGTAGTGAGGGCCCTGGATGATCTCCAGGGCCCTGCACGGGAGCGCTAGGCTGTTTTTCTAGCGCGCGGCTCGGCTAGTTCTCTAGCGGGGGAGCGGCGTCGATCGCGCAGTTGAACAGCTGGTACTTGTCGATTGCTTGCTGAAGCACGGAGTGGTCTAGCTTGCCCTCGTTCACCAAGCCCTGCAGGACCCTTACAGCTGTTGACTCAGCGTCGACGTGGAAGTAGCGCCGGGCCGCGCGGCGGGTGTCGGAAATGCCGAAGCCGTCCGTGCCAAGGGTCAGATACTGGCCTGGGATCCACGGGCGGATCAGGTTGTGAACGCTGGAAATCCAGTCGGAGGTCGCAACGAACGGGCCCTCAGCACCCGCTAGCTGCTTAGCCAAGAACGGCACCTTCTGCTCTTCGTTCGGGTGCAAGAAGTTGAACTTATCGACCTCAACCCCGTCGTGGTGCAGCTGGTTCCAAGAGGTCACTGACCAGACCGCGGCGTCGACACCCCAGTCGTCTGCAAGCAGTCTCTTTGCGTCTCGCGCCCACGGCACACCAACACCGGAAGCTAGAATCTGAGCTTTCGGTCCAAACCCACTGTGGTCTTCGACCTTGTAGATGCCGCCAATGACGCCCTCGACATCCAGGTTCTCTGGTTCTGCGGGCTGCACGATGGGCTCGTTGTAGACCGTGAGGTAGTAGAGAACGTTCGGGTCGCGCGGATCGTCTTTCCCGTACATCCGCTGGATCCCGTCCTTGAAGATGTACTTCATTTCGTAGGCGTAAGCAGGGTCGTAGGCGACGAAGCCGTAGTTGGTGGAGGCAAGCAGGTGGGAGTGCCCGTCAAGGTGCTGCAAGCCTTCACCGGTCAGCGTCGTGCGACCCGCGGTTGCTCCGATCACGAAGCCGCGCGCAAGCATGTCGGCCGCCGCCCAGAACTGGTCGCCGGTGCGCTGGAACCCGAACATTGAGTAGAAGATGTAGACCGGTAGCAGCGGCACGTTGTGTGTCGTGTAGGCCGTTCCGGATGTCTGCAGCGCGGCAGCGGAACCGGCCTCGGTGATGCCCGTGTGCAGGATCTGGCCCTCTGTGGACTCCTTGTAGGAGAGCATCATGTCCGCGTCAACCGCAGTGTAGTTCTGTCCGTGGGTGTTGAAGATCTTCGCTGTTGGGAAGATGGAATCGAGCCCGAAAGTGCGAGCCTCATCCGGGATGATCGGCACCACGTACTTGCCGACCTGCTTGTCCCGCATCAAGTCCTTCAGGGCACGCACAAACGCCATCGTCGAAGCGACCTTCTGTGTGCCCGACCCCTTCCCAAGGGACACGAACGGCTTGTCCGGGATGACTTCCCACTTCGGGTCGAAGTGCTTGCGCTCCGGCAGGTACCCACCCAGAAGTTCGCGGCGTTCCTTCATGTAAAGCAGTGCTGGGTCGTCGTCCGCAGGCTTGTAGTAAGGCGGCACGCCAGGGTTCTTATCCAACTCTTCGTCAGAAATCGGGATCTGCAACTGGTCGCGAAGGAGCTTAGCGTCATCCGGCGACAGCTTCTTCATCTGGTGGGTGGCGTTGCGGCCTGCGAAAGAGGGACCAAGGGCGTAGCCCTTGATGGTGTGCGCCAGGATCACAGTGGGCTGCCCGGTGTGCTCAACGGCCGCCTTGTAAGCAGCGTAAAGCTTGCGGTAGTCGTGCCCACCTCGCCTTAGCGCCCAAATCTCATCGTCAGTCCAGTTTTGGACCATGGCCTTGGTGCGCGGGTCGCGCCCGAAGAAGTGCTCACGGACGTACGCGCCGTCGTTAGCCTTGAACGTCTGGTAGTCGCCGTCCAGGGTGTCGTTCAT
>CAYFUU010000002.1:0-87477 GCA_964346595.1 uncultured Actinomyces sp. | reverse complement strand
CTGCGGAGACGGAGGGATTTGAACCCTCGAGGGACGAAAAGCCCCTACCTCCTTAGCAGGGAGGCGCACTCGACCTGGCTATGCGACGTCTCCAGGTCTCTAATGGTAGTTGCGGAGGTGTCCCAGCGCCAAATGGTCTGCGTCTCAGCCCTAGCCTGCCCCATACTTGAGTCAAGGGCTGGCGAAAAGTCGGAGCGGCGCGAGGGCGGAGGCGATCGGGATGGCTATAGCTGTGCGATGGGTCGTTTCAGTCCTGTCTGCGCTGGTTGCAGTGGCCTGCACTGCAGCGGCGCTACTTTCAAGCTGGGTGACGACGTACGTTGCAAACACAGCGAACGTAACGGAAACGCTGGCTCCCATCGCTAGTAGTCAGGCCCTAAAAGAAGCGATCGTGACCCAGGCAGGAAACGCCGCCGGAGAGTACGTGCTCGAAAACCCTGTTACGTCCCAAGTAGGAGAATGGACCGCCGGCATCGATAGCTTCCTCCAGGACGTCCCCCTGCTTTCTGGATTGAGTGGCCTTCTCGGCGTTCAAGATGAAGGAAACGTGAGCGCGGCACTGGAAGAAGCCACGACGCTTCTTGCCGGCCAGGTGCAAGAAACCGTGGAAGCGGAAACGCAGAAATTCCTGGACTCCCCATCCTTTCCCCAGCTGTTCAACCAGGTTTTAGGGAGTGTCCACTCTCAGATCCTGGGTGCCCTGAGCAACCCCAACCCGCTTCCAGGCGACACACTCGCAGTGACCTTGAACCTCAACCCAGTGATCGAAGCAGTCCGCTCAAACCTGGATGGGACGCTCGGTATGGTCGCGGGGTTCATCCCGGAGATTCAAGAAGAGATCCCCATCTTTGAGCTCCAAGACGTCAGCAGCCTTCAGAGCTGGTACCGAGCCCTGGTGGGTCAGGCGGAGCAGTACGTGATCGTCGCAGCTGTCGCGGCTGCCTTTGCGCTGCTCATTAGCCCGCGCAGATGGGTGCTCGCTGCCGGTGCCGCTGGGCTGATGGCTGCGGTCTCCACCTATTTCGTGGTGCAGATCCCGAGCTTCGCGGCGGACGCGACAGTAGAACTCGATCCCGCCTTCGCCTCGGTGCTTAGTCAGTCGTGGAGCCTGCTGTCAGCGCCGCTCTATCGCAGCTTCCAGGTCGCTCTGGCTGCCTCAGCAGTTGCTGCGGGGCTGTGCCTGATCATCGCCTTGGTCCTAACGCTGGTCAGAACGCCAAAGACACCCAGCGGAGCCTAGTCCTGCTGATGCTCAGGGTCGTGCTCGGGAATCTCGCTGTCATCCCCACTCTCGCCTGAGGCTCCCTCAGAAGCCTCTTCCTCGGATTCCTGCTGCTGCTCGTCAGGTTGTTCGTGCTGCTCTTCGTGCTCTGCGTCATCGCCAGGCTCTTCCTGGTGAGCTTGGTCAGTGACCTCGCTGGCGTCGGTCACGTCAATGATGTCAGACGCTCCCGGAGAACCGTACGCCGCCAGCATCTCGCGAACCCCCGACAACTGTTCGTTGATCGAATCGCGGCGAGCGAGGGCTGCCGCCAGTTCACGCTCCGCGTTGTCACGAACCTGGTCGGCTCGTGTCTGGGACTCAATCAGAATCTCATCCCCACGCTGCTCGGCAGCCCTGACAATCGACTCCGCGCGCTCGCGGGCCGCGAACTCTGTCTTTTGAGCTTCGCCCCGGATCTCATTCAACTTCACGGTGGCTTCGTTGATTTCCTGGTGCCTAGCCGCGATGTCCGCTTCAAGGCTCTTGAGGGCCTCCTGCCGACGCTCCCCAAGAGTTTTCTCAAAATCGATTGCGGCAGCGGTCGCCGCGGCCCGTTGAGAATCCATCAGGGCGGCGGCCTCGTCCCTGGCGGCAGCAGCTTCACTCTTCACTTGCGCGCGCACGTCGTCCGCATGAGCGTTCGCTTCCTCGACAGTTCGCGTTGCGTCCGCCTCGGCTCTTGACCGAACTTCCTCCGCTTCGCGCTCAGCGTCTTGACGTGTCTGGTCTGCCAGGGCACGCGCCTGTTCGGTCTGCTCGTCTGCCTGCGTGCGAGCCTTCGCAACCAAGTCGTCAGCCTCTTCTTTAGCCAGCGTGAGAATCTGACCGACTCGGTCACCTAAATGGCTGAAGTCGGCGTGCTCCAAGCTTGAAAGGTCCTTAAGTTCCGCACGAGTCGCCGCGAGGTCCGCCTGCAGCTGGTCCACCAGGTGCTGCTGATCCTGCGCTTGGTTAGCGGCCGCCTGCCCGGCCTGCTGTGTCACCACGAGTTGGTTCTCCAAACGGGAAACGGTGGACTGAAGGGCAGCCACAGCCTGGTCGACCTGGTCCGGGTCGTACCCCCTGCGTACGGTGTCGAAGTTCATCTGGCTCATCTACGTATCCTGCGCTTCCTGTTGTTCTTCGTTGCCGTCTAGGCCACTTTGGGTGGGGTTTACGGAAATAGGTACTGCCAAGGCTTCAACGACAGCCGAGATGCTCGCTATTTCGGCTGCAAGCATCTCCCTTTGCTTTGCGAGATCGGAGGTTTCTGCGAGAGCAGTCCTCCGCACATGCTCCGCATCTTCTTGGACGCGTTCTGCGTGCGCTCTCGCATCGAGTAGCGTCTGGATCGCTTCGTCGCGTGTTTTGTGGGAGAACGCGAAGGTCTCCTCCCGTAGCTTCTCAAGGTCTTCCGCGGCGTCTGCTCTCAGCTGCTCGCTGCGCGCCTGCGCGTCCGCTAGTAGCCGTTGGCCGCGCTTCCGGATGCCCTCCGCGTCGATTTCGGCTTCCCGTACCAAACTGTTGCCAGTCTCAGTTGCCCGCACGACTATCTGGTCTGCCTGCTTCTTTGAGGCCGCGAGGGTCTCAGAAGCCTCATTTATCAGGTCTTGGGCGCGGGCACGGGCGTCCTGCAGCTCTTTGTGGAGCTGTTGACGGTGTTGCTCAGCACGTTCGCGTGACTCCGCGGCCGCTTGCTCCCGCAGGGCGTTCATCTCCCGCTGAGCTTCTTCCTGGAACAGTTGGGCCTGCTTCTGAGCGTCCTCTAATACAGCCGAGGCCGCCAAGCGCATGCTGTCAGCTTGTCGCTCAGCGTCCTCCAGGAGCAGGCGGTGTTTCTCTTGTGCTTCGGCCGCTTGTTGCTTGGAGTCCTGATGGGCAGCAGCGACCACGTTTTCCGCTACCTGCTGCGCCCTATCCAGGACTTCTTCAACCTGCCTTTCGGCATCGTTGAGCCTCTGCTTGGCCTGCCCCTTGACGAAGTCGGACTCTTGATGAGCGGCGGCGAGCACTGCGTTTGCCTCTTTCGCCGCTGACTCTTGAGTTTCACGAACCTCACGGTCGATCTTGTCAACCTGGTCGAACGCGGCTTGGCGGAGATCGGCCGCATCTCTTTGTGCGGATTCGAGGATCTGGGCTGCTTCCGATTCGGCGTCCGCGATCTTGCGGGTCGCATCCTGCTCTGCTTGGCGCAGCAGCTCGCCAGTGCCTGCGACCGCATCGTCATAAGCGCGTTGCCCATCCGATCTTGCTTCAACGATGAGCCGGTTCTTTTCAGCCAGCGCAGCCTCAACGATGGTCGCCGACTCTTCACGTGCTGCTTGAATAGCCTGCTCTGCTGCTTGTTCGGCCTCCTTGGCGCGCTGGTGGATCTGCGCTGCGGCGTCCAGTTCTCTTTGGGCTTCCGCAACGATTTCGTCAGCCTCCCGTTGACGCGCCGCCGAATAGACATCGGCGTCACGGCGGGCCTGGTCCGCAATTTCCTGAGCTAGCTGAAGAATGCGTTCGGCTTCCTGAGCAGAGCCTGCCCCGGGAGCCTCTTCAACATCCATTTTCCACAGCCTTCTACTCTGGCGGCCAGAGCCCTAGAGCGGAGAGTAAGGGATTCGAACCCTTGGTGCCTTTCGACACAATGGTTTTCAAGACCATCACCTTCGGCCGCTCGGTCAACTCTCCCGGGAATAGAGTCTACTTCCCAAGCCGTAAGTTGTGGAGCCCAAGACGCCGCTACTGCCTCCAGCTGAAGAGTGGCTGCTCACTACGAGAGAACCGGCGCTTGCTTTTAACCAGCCGAGGCGGGACACCCGAAGGCTTGTCCAGCAGCCCCCGCCCAATCGCCGCACCGACCGGCGGCCACAGCGGCACGCGCGAGGCCAGCAGTGCCTGGATCGGGTGGTAGATGTCCGGCCGGCTTGGAATGGTTCCCTCAGTTGGCTCGTTGTGCGCGTCGAGCACGCGTGCTAGAACACCTGTCTCGAGGAGCAGATAGTCGTTCAGGTAGTCCACCCAGGTTCGGTAGGCGTGGTCGTAAAGCTCAACGTCCCCGCTGTTTCCCCCGTCATCCAGCACAGCCTGACGAAGCGCAGCTGCGGCCGCAATGCCTTCGCTCACAACCCACTGTAAGTGCTCGGTAAGGACCGGTTCTCCCGTCAACGTCGTCGTGTAGAGGAACCCTGGAGTGCCACCTCGCCGCCACCCGTCGGTTCGGGCTCGGTCGAACAGCTGTGTGCTGCCGTCAAGGATGTCCCATTCCTCCGGGAGTCCAAACTCTCGGAGCGCCCCACGGTACTCGACCCCGAGCCGCGCAAGCTCAAGGCCGTGACCGATAACGACGCCGTACGGGTAGTGGGGCGTGTTCGGGGCGTCGATGTTGTAGTCCGGTTGTGGCGACCAGTTCTTATCAAAGTGCTCCGGGGTGCGCCACCCGAACTTCTCCGCCTCCGCGTAGGCCAGCTGCAGCATCCGGCCTGCTCTCAGGATCCAAAGGGGCTCATGGATTGCCTCGGCAGCCGCAAGGTACGCCTCAGCGGAGTGCATAAGGGAGTTGAGCCCGCGGTAATCGTTGCCCTCAGACCAATCACGCGAGTACCGGTCTGCGACCGCACCACTTTGCTCTTCCCACCAGTGCTCATCCTGATTCGCGAGAGCATCCCGTAAAAGCTCCACAGCTCCTGGACGGTTGGCTGTGGCGGCTGTTGCGGCAGCCAAGATCAGGAAGGCGTGCGCGTACTGCCACTTGTCATCCCCACCATCAGCCCAAGGGAGGCCTGCTCCATCGGCGGCGGGTGCGTGCTCGATCGCGGTGAACCACCCGCCGTACTCCCGGTCTCGGAAGTACGTCTGCATACTGCGGATCCCGTGGTCGCAGTAGCGCCGACAACCTGGTATCCCAAGCAGCGTCCCAAGCGAGTAAGCGAAAGTCATCCGTGCAGTTATAGCGAGGTCCACCGGTCGGTCCGTGTCAAGCGAACCGTCTGCTTCAAAGTAGCCGTAGCCGGTCGGTGCAAGCGCCGCATGCCCGTGCACCAGCAGCGCCTGCATCTGGTTTGATAGCCATCTGTTGTGTTCGATTGAGCCTATCCAGCTCATAAGTCCCCACCCTTAGCGTCTTTGCCCCGCTGCGTCCAAGCTAACCGTCGACCTAAGCATAGGAGTTCCGCGAGCAAGACGTCGACGCCCGGACATACTCGATACCACTACCAGTACCCTAAAGGCATGTTTGTGTTTGAAGCGCAGTCCGACCAGCTGGGCGACGTCATCGACGTGGTCGGTGAAACGGTCGGAGAAGTCCCCTGGGTCGTGGTGTTCATCTTGGTCGCCATGATCATCTTAGGGTTGGTCCTGGTGGTAACCCGGATCCGGGCGAACGCGAGCTCTCCGGACCACAAACCACTGACTGAAGAGGGGCGCGGTAAGAACTAGACCCTCTCAAGGATCGCCTCGATCACTGCTGCAGCGCCGTCGTAGTCAACGGGGCCAGTCGTGGCGTCCGCGGCGGCCTTCACGACCTCGGATGCCCCGCCCATCGCTACCCCGTGCCCAGCCCAGGACAACATCTCAATGTCGTTGGTGCCGTCACCTAACGCAACACTCCCCTGGGCTGGTACACCCAGTAAGTCAGCTAGCTCTTGGAGTCCCGTTGCCTTAGAGACTCCAAGAGGGCAGATGTCAGCCCACGCGGTCCAGCCGACGGCGACCGAAACGCTGTCAAGAGTTAGTTGGCTAAGGGCGGCATCAAAGTCGTCACGATCCATCCAGGGGGCTCGTGCGACCATGCGTGGCGTCTCCGAATCAAGGAGCTGATGCACCGGCACGACTCTCTGCCTCGAGAGAAGCTCGCCCACAGGGAACCTTTGGGTGACAAGCATCCCCTCCACGCCGTCGTCTATTCCTAAGAGGAGTCCAGGGAGCGCCTCCAGCAGGACCCTCCCTGCTTCTTCGGGATGAAAGCGGTGTTCCGCCAGGATTTCTGGTTCATAGCCGGGGTTGCTAAGGGACTCTGAGCGGGTCCAATGGACGGTCTGAGCACCGTTCGAGGAAACGGTGTAGCCGTCCGGTAGTTCCAGCTCGGTGAAGACGGGACGGGTTCCGTCGATTCCTCTTCCGGTTGCAATCACCACGTTCACGCCGGCTTCGAGTGCTTCGTGCATCACGCGCCGAACACGGGGGCTGGCACCTTCCGGCAGCAGAAGCGTCCCGTCAACATCCAATGCCAGCATGATTTTTGAAGCCTCGCGTGGCAGGTGGTCCGGAAGTGAGGCGCGCGCAGCCTCTAGCTGTTCCTGGTAGGGGACTGCCGGGCCTTGGTGCGGGGGCGGGACCAGAAGAGTGTTGCTCAAAACCTGCTACCTAGACTTCCCTCAGCTGACGCTGAGTACTTTTTGGCCGCCCAGGTAGGGCCGGAGCGCCTTTGGGACACGGACAGATCCGTCTGGATTTTGGTGGTTCTCCAGAAGGGCGACGATCCAGCGAGTCGTCGCGAGAGTCCCGTTAAGTGTTGCGACTGTTTCAATCCCATTTTCGGTCCGTTCGCGCACCGATAGCCGCCTTGCCTGGAAGGTGGTGCAGTTGGAGGTGGAGGTGACCTCCATCCAACGGTCCTGTGTTGGCAGCCAGGCTTCGCAGTCAAACTTTCGGGCGGCCGACGAACCAAGGTCGCCCGTTGCCGTGTCGATCACCCGGTAGGGCAGCTCCACTTTTGCGAGCATCTGTTCTTCCATGTCCAAGAGGCGCTGGTGTTCCGCCTCGGCGTCTTCAGGTTTGCAGTAGCAGAACATTTCAACCTTGTTGAACTGGTGGACTCTGATGATCCCGCGGGTGTCGCGCCCGGCAGCACCAGCTTCTCGGCGGTAGCAGGTTGACCAACCGGCGTAGCGCAGAGGGCCCTTCGAAAGGTCGATGATCTCGTCCTTGTGGAATCCCGCCAGCGACACTTCGGAGGTTCCAACCAGGTATAGGTCGTCTTCTTCCAAGTAGTAGATCTCATCAGAGTGTTCACCCAGAAAACCCGTTCCCGCCATGATTTCTGGTTTCACCAGGGTCGGTGTGATCTGCAGGGTGAACCCGTTCTCGGTCGCCTGGTCAACGGCCATGGAAAGCAGTGCCAGTTCAAGGCGTGCGCCCACTCCGGACAGGTAGTAGAAACGCGAGCCGGAGACTTTCGCACCACGGACCATGTCAATAGCGCCCAAACCCTCGCCAAGCTCAAGGTGGTCCCTCGCGGTGAAACCTTCCGCTTCAAAGTCTCGCGGCTTGGGGCCCTCGTGGCGTAGAACCTCAAAGTCGTCAGGGCCACCGACCGGCGCTGCCAGGTCAACCATGTTTGAGAGCCTGTAGCTGAGTTCTTTCGTGCGTGCTTCGAGTTCGGAGGCCTGTTCTTCCGCAGCTTTCACCTCCGCAGCGAGCGCTTTCGCGGCTTCTAGTGCTACGGGGCGCTCTTCTTTGGAAGCCTTGCCAATGCTCCTGGAGACTTCTTTCTGCTCCGCGCGGAGGGACTCGAATTGCTGCTGTTTTGCTCTCCACGCCCGGTCAGCAGCCAGAACTTCGTCAACAAGGTGGGTGTCTTCGCCGCGCCTCCTCTGCGATTCACGAACCAGGTCGGGGTTTTCACGAAGCAGCCGAATGTCAATCATGACGCAATGGTAGCGCCAGGCGCTCTGACCCCAACCTCGGGTCGAGGGAGATTCCGGCTACCCTCGGACCCATGGAGCTGCTCACCGTCTTCACATGGCTTGGAATCGCAGTGCTACTGGTCGCAGCCGTGGTTGCCGTTGTGGTCCTGCGGCGCACGCACACCGAGCAGTCAAACCCGATCGACACAGCGAAGGCCCTCGCAGTAGCGAAAGCGAGTGGCATCCGTTCACTCGGTCGGGTGTGGGTCGTTGTTAACCCAACGAAACCACCGGACCTGGCACTTTTCAAAGAGGAAGTCGACGCTGCCGTAGTAGCGATGACCGGCGAGCCGGCCTCCTGGATTGAAACGAGCATCCAGGACCCCGGGACCGGGCAGGCGATCACGGCTCTCAAGTCCAAACCAAAGGTTGTGATAGCAGCCGGAGGGGACGGGACGGTGCGTGCGGTTGCGGCGGGGATGGCACACTCGGGGGTCCCAATGGCACTGCTGCCGATGGGTACAGGGAACCTTCTCGCCCGCAACCTTGGGATCCCGCTGGAACTAGACGCGGCTCTTGGAACGGCTCTCTCTCCCGTTTCTAGGAGGATGGACCTTGCCTGGCTGAAGGCGGGGTCAGTTGACAAGGCCTCGCAGCTCCCAGCGGAAGGCATGTTGCTTCAGGAGGCGGACGCAAAAAGCGTCCGCAGCCTGCGCCCAGGTGCGGTTGAGCCGAGCCGCGACGAGTACGCTTTCACAGTCATCGCCGGCGTTGGCTTCGATGGTCAGACAATGGCGGACACTGACCCGAACCTAAAGAAGCGGATCGGCTGGTCCGCGTACGTGGTTGCTGCAACCAAGTCTCTGCGGCGCGAGCGGATGAAAGCGACGGTCACTATCTACAGGGACAGGGAAGAAAAGACCTACCGCCCCAAGTGGCGTAGGTCTCTGCCTGCAGCGCTGGAAGAAGCAGTGCACCAGTCTCACACTCTCGGCGCGGAGCAGGGCGTGCTGCCAGCGGACGAGTCGGATGAGACCCGCGAACGCACGAAGCTGCAGGCACGCACCATCCTCTTCGCAAACTGCGGGGTCCTGCCTTTCGCAGTGCTAGCCCCGGATGCTTCTCTGGATGACGGCAAAATGGACGTGATCACTATTGACACTCGCGGCGGCCTGCTCGGGTGGGCGCTGCTTTCCGCGAAGGTGTTCGGTCAGAGCGCGGGACTGAAACCGGTCAACGTGAAGAACGACCTGGGGATGATTCAGTTCAGGCAGGCTGGGGCTGCTCGGGTCGACCTGGCCAGGGCGCAACCCATTCAGGTCGATGGCGATCCTATCGGTTCTGCACGGACTGTCCGCGTTCGCGTGGATCCCGGCGCCCTGGTGGTGCGTGTGCCAAGAAGTTCGGTAGAAGCGCCGGTCGACGCGGGTCAGCCTGCAATGTCCTGAAGCCACTGCCGGGCTTCAACAAAGTCCTCGTCCGTAGTTCCTTTTCTGACTTCGGCCCTGACCCCGTCAACCCGAGGATAGGACCCCAGGAACGTAACTTTAGGGCAGGTGCGGTGCAGACCCACAAGCGCAGCACGAACCCGTTCTTCGCTGACGTGCCCGGCAATATCGATTGAGAAGGCGTAGTGTCCCAGAGCGCCGCCGAGCGGTCGGGATTCGATGCGAGAGAGGTTGACTCCGCGGACACTGAACTGTTCCAGCATTGAAAGCAGAGCCCCCGCTTCGTCGTCCGGCAGGGCGACCTGGATCGTAGTCTTATCGGCACCGGTTGGGGCCGGGGTGGCCCCAGGCCTAGAAACCATGACGAACCTGGTCACCGCCCCCGGATTGTCAGCGACATCTTCTTCAAGTGCGACCAAGCCGTAGCGATCGACAGAAGTGGCGTTGCAGAGCACCGCCTCAAACGGAAGCTCAGCATCTTTGTCAGCCATGCTGCCTAGAAGTTCAGCGGCCGCAGCTGTGCTTGTCGCGGGCACGTGCGTCACCCCGGTCAGGTTCGTTTCCGCCCAGGTGCGACACTGAGCCCACGCGTGCGGGTGCGTCCCAATGCGAGAGACGTCTTCCTTTTCTGTTCCTGGCAGCGCCGCAAGGACGAAACGCACCGGCACTAAGACCTCGGCAACGATCACCAGGGAGTCACCGCGAGAGAGCGCATCAATAGTGGCGTTCACGCCACCTTCAATCGAGTTCTCTATGGGGACGACGGCGCGGTCTGCCAGTCCCTCACGCACCATCTCGAGGGCCTGCGAAGCTGAGGTCGCCGGCACCAGCTTCGCGCCGGCAGGCGCAACTTTCCACACCGCCTGCTCTGTGAACGTTCCAAAGGGGCCTAAGAACGCGATTTCAAACTTGTCGCTGCTTGGTGGGGGCCCAGGGAAGTTTGTCGCTCCCTGATCATGTTGCCTTGCCTCAGACACGTCCGTCCTCTTCTCCTGGGTTCAGTCGCAAGCGGTGATCTCATACAGGCGCGCGTCCCCTGCGTCCTCGATGAGTCTGAAACCGCTCTCAGTGTCAACCTGATACAGGCCTGGCACCCGTTCCGACCTGAGCCTTCCGTAATAGTAGCCGTCGGGGGCTTGGAAAAAATGGGTGATGCCCTGATCCTTGAGAACCTCGCAAACCTCAGGGTTGGAACCGATTTCGTTGAAGTGGGCCACCAGGAACTCTTGGGCGTCACGGTCGGCGTTAGCAAGGGTGAGCTGCGGAAAGTACGCCACGCGCTGCCCCAACATTTGCGAGTAGGCCGCGCCGGCTTTCGGGTCGCCCAGAACCACAGCGTCTTCAGGGAGCAGATCCGGAAGGGCGGACATCATGTCCAGCACGCGTTGGGAGGCCATCCCAGGCTTTCCTAGCTGCTCGGGGTCCGTGACGGACGCGAAGGCCGCCGTCCGCCCTACCAGTCCACCAAAACCGGTGAGCAGGAGCAATGCAGCTGCGAGGGATGCGGGTCCGTAGCGTCCCAAGCGGCTCCGGACCAAACCTGCGAGCCACTGGAAACCCAGTGCCGCGAGGATGACCAGAGCGAGGGACATCGGTTCCATGATTCTTCTGCCGTCCGAAAACCAGGGGCCGACAAACCACTTACGGACAGCCCAGTTGGGCCCGTAGGCGAAGAAAACGAGGACGAGGAAGAGCACGTACGACCAAATGGGCCACGCTGCAGGGGCGTGCTCACCGGGCCACTTTACCGTCGTTGCGCGCCCGCCACGCACCCTTGCTACCCAGACGGATCCGGTGAGTGCTAGCGCAACCGCTGTTCCGACGGTTAGTGGCACTCCCCAAGACGCCGGGAAGGGGGGAACCGGGATAAGGGTCTGCGAAAATGCGGTCGCAAGTCCCACCCCGGACCGGTTGTAAGAGCGCATGGAGGCTACTTCGGGCGTCAGCATCACGGCCGTTAGGACCAGGATGGCGGCAACGCCTGCAACCGCTGTTCCCAGAAGCAGGACGGGCTTGTGGTTCTTCTTTGCCCAGACCACCAGTTGCACCATTCCCACAATGGCTGGCGCCGCTAGGAAAACCGTGAGGTTGAATGCAATGACCGGGTGTGCCTGCACGCCACCCCAAAGGGCGACGGCAAGCGCTCCAGCTTGAATGAGCCAGACACCCCAGGTTCCGTGTTCGCTCTCTCGCAAGAGACGGACCAGTCTTCGGCCAGTAAGGAGCGCTAGCCCTGCAACGCCCGGCATAAGGGCAACGGACATTGCGTTTGGGGTTTGCGAATACGCGCCCAGAGCATCCGCCGGCATCGAAGGTAAAACACCGGCAATGACCGCTGCCGCCGCTGCTGCGGGAGTGAGCCCGTACAGGAAGTAGACGAAGGCTGCGGCGCCAATAACCCAGAGCGCCATCAGAGCTAGGGCACTGGCGTTGCTTGCTAAGACAGTCGTCGGCCCGGTTGCGAAAAGCGCAGTGAACGCGTGCCAGGCAATGGGGTACTCCTTCGAGAGGCTTCCCCCGAAGTTGTGCGCCAGACCTGGGCCCGGAGCAGCAATTCCGTACTGGGTGATGCCCCAGACCCCGTTCATGTGGAAAGTGGGGTCCCACTGCTGGATGGGGTTGCTCGGCTTTCCTGCCAGCATCATCGGCAATGCTGCTAAGCACCAACCAATGAACCCGGCGGCAACCAAGGGTGCCAGCCGGCGAACAGAAGACCTGGTCGGCCTGCCACGCCGCAGCAAGTGCAGCAACGCGCCAATCGCGCCGGTGGCAGCCAAGACCGGCAAGACGGTAGAGCCCGACCACGTCCATCCAGCTTGGTACCAGAGAAGACTCAGCGCCCAAACCAGAGACGTCGTGATCGCAGGAGAAGCTGCTAGAGCGAGCGCTGGGGGTACGCGGACCAGACGCAACCAGAAGTAAGAGCTGCAGGTCCAGAAGATAACCATCCCGCCAATGAGTGGCAGTAAAGGCGACCAGGCCAACAGGTCCCCTAGGTTCACTGGTCGCTGCCTACAGACTGAGGCGCGGGGGTCTTTGATTCCCGCCTCTTGTGAGCGAAGTATTCAAAGACCATCGGAAGCACTGAAACGAAGACAATCAGAATGATGATCACCGAGAGGTTTTCATGGATGAACTCAACCTCCCCCAGTGCCGCACCAAGCCAGGTCACGCCGCCTCCCCAAAGCAGGGCACCCAGGGTGTTGAAGAGAAGGAAACGCGGGTAGCTGAAGCGCGCTATCCCCGCGGCGAGCGGCACGAAGGTTCGGACGAAAGGGATGAAGCGCCCGATAATCAGGGCGCGGCCACCGTAGCGGGCAAAAAAGGATTCTGCCTGCACCAGGTATTCGGTTTTCAGAAAGCGCGCGTCTGGTTTGAACAGAGAACGCCCCCAGCGGTGGCCGATCCAGTAGCCGACCTGTGCTCCGGCGAAGGCCGAGACCAAAATCACCAGGATCAAGACCCACATGTTGAGGCCGAGGGCGATGTGGAGGAGCCCCGCCGCGAAAATGAGCGAATCCCCCGGGAGGACAGGAAACAGAACGCCCGACTCAACGAAGACGATGAGCGCAACACCAACCAGCACCCACGGTCCCATGGAGATCAGCAGGTCACTTGGATCCTTGAACCAGCCGATCACGATCTCCCACCAGCGCTGGTCTCCACTGTTTGCCGCGCTCGCGGCAAAGGATGTCAGAAGGAGTGGGGTTCGAAACACGCGCAGGTCCTATCAAAAGGGCAACTCACCGGGCTGCGCTGTGCGCGCCTTTGCCTAGCTTATATGGGGCCTGCGTTCTGGCTAGGGCGTCAGCCAAAATGCCTGGCATCTCTCAAGAGCGGGCTAAGCGCTGGGTCCCGCTGACCCCATTAGGCTAGGACCATGGCCGAACTCGACCCCTCCCGCGCCCCTCTAGGTCCCGCGGACAAGGACGCCGCGTTCGAACTGGACGAAACGGAAGTCGACTCTCAGGCTCCCGAAGCCTCCCCTATCAGTTTCGGTGGCCTTGATTTGATTGCGGAGCCGCGGCTCACCGGACCAGTGCTGGTGTCCGACCGAATCCCTGCCCGACAACGCAGGGTTGAGGACGCTGTTGAGGCTGTTGCGGCCCTCGGAGCGGTCGCGCTCGTGTTGCTAATAGGGGTTTACGCTCAGTCAACAACACAGGGCGTGGCGGACGACTTCCGGGCTGCGTTTGGGAACGTCATCAGAGACATCCTCTTCCTCCCGTTCTCCGTCCTGGAAGGCTTCTTCGTGATCGCCGCCCCGGTTGCGCTTGTGGTGAGTCTGCTCAGGCGGGCCGAATACTCTTCGATCATCCACACGGTGCTCACCGGAGTCGCTTCTGCGTTGGTTTCCTGGGGAGTCGTTCTCTCAACCCCCTATTTGCCGTCGTTCCTGAAGGACTCCCTGGTCATTTCCACGCCGACTGGAGAGCTCAGCACAGTCAACTTTGTTTTTGTTGTTCTTACCGCCATGCTCACCGTTGCGGGCACGGCCAGCAGCAACGCTGTCATCCGGTACTCGTGGTGGGGTGTTTGGGTCCTCCTCCTATTCTCTTTGATCCGGGGTGCAGGAACTGTTCCCGGGATGTTTCTCACCGTTCTTCTAGGACGCTTGCTAGGGACCCTGGCGCGACTGATTGCAGGTTTCAACGATGGGCGCGCCGGCCCCGCTGACCTGGTGGAAGCCTGCCTTGAGATCGGACTGCAACCCAGCCGTATTGTTCGAGTCGACCTGGACACCACGGCCGAACCCCTAGAGACCTGGAGGGTAGTAGAGGGAAGCGGAGCGCCTGATTCAAGGCGGGGACAGATTCACCCGCCTCTCGTGGTTGGGTCAGCCGACAGCTCTGAGTCTGAGTTCCAGGTGACACCGCAGTTTAACGCCGGCCGCGGGCGACTATACCAAGCGTGGATGCAGGACGGGCGGGTCTTGGATATGCACGTGTCGGATCCGGACGTTGGTTTCGCTGCAATGGCGGACGATGTTTGGCAGAACTTCCGACTTAAAGGGATCTCGCGCTGGGTTTCGCCGGCGATCAAGCCGAATGCGGAACGCATAATGCTCACCGCCTCGGCCGCTGCTAGGACGGGTGTGCGCACCTCCAGGCCGGCGGGGCTCGCAGAAGCGGGCACCTCGGTCGTCGTCTTCTGGGAAGTTCTCCCTCCGGTCATCAGTCTTTACCAAGCTTCGCAGTGCGACATTGAGATCAGCGACGCGATGCTCGACCAGTTCTGGGAACAGTTGCACGTTGCACACAACGCAGGCATTTGTCACCGCAATATCGACATTGAGTGCCTCCGGATTGATGAGTCCATGAGTCCTTGGATCCTCGACTGGAACCACGGTGACCTTGGGGAAGGCGGTCTAACACGCCTAATCGATTGCGCGCAGATGCTGGTCTACCTGTCTTTGGTGGCGGGCCCGGAACGGGCAATCGCGTCTGCGGAGAAGCAGCTGGGTCGAGCTGAGCTTCTTTCCACGGGGCTGGCGCTGCAGAGTGCGGTGCTCCCGCGTGCGCTGCGCCACCTGGCGCGCAAAGAGGACTTGCTAGGGAAGCTGCGCGACGAAATGTCTCTTATTGCCCCCACCGCGCAGGCTCCGGAGCCGATCAAGGTAGAGCGTTTCTCGGTGCGCACCGTCCTGATGACGATCCTTGCAGCTGCCGCCCTGGTCGTTTTGTTCGGCAGTTTGAACTTCGACGCCGTGGTGGACGCCGTGCAGCACTCGAACCCCTGGTGGTTGGTGCTCGCATTTGCGCTAGGGACCTTTACGTGGGTGACTGCTGCGATCCCCCTGGTTGCTTTCTCTCCGAAGAAGATTGGCCTGCGTGACACGACTTTGGCGCAGATGGCAGCGTCGATCGTTGCTCTTGTCGCTCCCGCAGGAATCGGCCCTGCCGCGGTGAACCTGCGTTACCTGAGCAAGAAAAAGGTTGCGACACCGGTGGCTGTGGCAACAGTGACCCTGGTCCAGGTCAGCCAGTTCTTGACCTCTGTGATTCTCTTGCTGATTTTGGTTGTTGCGACCGGGACGTCTGTGCAGATCAACCTGCCCACGCGGGCTCTGGTCTGGATCTTCGCTGCTATTGCCACAGTTGTTGCTGCCGCCTTCTCGATTCCGAAGCTACGCCGCTGGGTGGTCGCAAAGGTCCAGCCAGCCTGGAACCAGGCGTACCCGCAGTTGCTGTGGATCCTGGGGCACCCGAAGCAGCTGGCCATTGCTTTCGGGGGCAACGTGCTGATGAACCTCAGCTTCATTTCAGCATTCGGGGCTGCGCTGGCGGCCTTCGGCTGGAGCCTGAACCCGGTGAGTTTGGCGATCACTTTCCTGGTCTCCACTGCCGTAGGTTCGGTGATCCCCACACCGGGTGGGATCGGGCCGGTGGAGGCTGCGCTCACAGCGGGCCTGCAGGTTGCGGGGATCCCACCGGCCATCGCTTTGTCAGCAGCGGTCTCGTTCCGCCTAGTGACCTTCTACGGGCGCATCCCACTGGGGTGGCTTGCGCTAAGAAGGATGGAAAAGAAAGGTCTGCTTTAGTCTTTCTGGCCGGGTTGTTCGTGCCTGCCCTTGTAGTAGTCCGCCAGGTCCTCTTCGATGGCGTCTGCGATTCGCCCCTTCATGACAGGGGTTATCCAACTACCTTCATCAACCGCGCCCCGTGCCTGCTCCTCGTCCAAACCAAGCAGTTTGACCCAAACTTCCATGAGTTCGCGGTGGTAGGTGTGCCCGTGGCCGGCGGGCGCGAGCCCCCCAACCGGCAGGTCGGTCAGCACCTGGAGGTACGTGACAAGCGGCGTGTAGCGCATTTGGGGTGAGACGTCCGGCCCGACGCGCTCCCGCAGCCAATCCGGCTCTGAGAACGCCAGGTCTGGGGTGTAGAAGACGACGGGATCGGACGCGTGTTGCAGGAAGACGCTACGAGGGTAGTGCCAAGGTCCCAGGTCACGTCCGTACAGGTCCTTATCTAGCTGGCTGGGGTTGTTTGCGAAACGGATGTGCCGCCCGGAGTCAACGACGGGTGCAACCTCCGGGCTTCCACCCTGCCGATTTTCTGTCAAGAGCGAGGAAAGGCGCGACGCTTTCGGTGAACCCACCCAAAGTGCACCGTCGGTTCGTTTGATCAGGTCATCGGGAGAAGCGAAGGGTGCTTGTGACCCGTAAGCTCCTAGGGACTCGCCAGCGACCATGACCAGCGGGCGCTCGTCGATCGGAAGCTTCTCTACTTCTTTCTCAACTGCTTCAAAGAGGAGCGTGCCGGCTTCGGCGCACGTGCCAAGGTCAGACACCATCATCGCGGCTGAGAACAGGTATGAATACTGGACCGTAACGATCGCGCAGTCGCCGCGCGTCATGTATTCAAGGGGTTGGCAGACCCATTCGTCAACCCACCCAGACCCCGTTGCTGTGTAGACAACCAGGACCGCACGGTCAAAGCCGCCTGCCCGTCGCAGCTCGCTGACCGCCTCCTCTACTACGCGCTTCAGATCTTTTCGGCCCGGTGGGAGACCAACGTAAATCCGTACCGGTTCCATTGCTGGTTTTCCGGTGACTTCAGAAATGTCTTGAGCTGAGGGTCCGTGGCCTAGGAACAAGCGCCCTTGGCCCCCAATCGATTCCCACGGCGCCGAGGAGAATGAGGAACCCGACCGCTCGGGTACCTCAGGAGGACTCAAGTGAGCGTTTGATCGGGTGTTCAGCCCTTCCGCGACCTTCGCGAAGTAGGCCATGAACAGTTTGAAGACGACCTTGTTAGAAACAACCAGCACCAGGCCGACTGCCACGATCGCCGCGAGCACCCAGGAGAGGAACCAAGGAAGCCAGTGATCCAGGATCTCGGTGATCATCACGAAGATTCTCGTGAGAGTGTAGACGACCGCCATGCTCACCACGAACATCACGGCTGTGGCTACTAGCCCTAAGCAGTACTCACCAATCCCCACCGGGCGGATGCCAACCAGAAGAGCAGCTTCCCTGGATGATCGATACGCCTTTGCAGAAGCCCAGACCACCCAGAGGGCGACCAGCACAACGCCGGTCCACTTTGCGTAAAAGAAGAGCTCTGGTGGCCCGGTTACGCGCAATCCAGTCGCCTGCGCCAGGAAGCCGATGCCGTTGCTGAGCCCCCAGCCAATGGTGTAGCCCAAAGCGGTGATTGGCCCCGAGACGAAGCCGTGCCACCACCACCTTCTGGGTAGGAGGGATGGTGACGCCGAGATCGCGTAGAAAACCAGCCCCAGCATGACGCCGAGGAGGGAGGGTTCCATCACGCGCCGCCTCCCTGAACTCGGCTGACACCTGGTCAGCATTAACCAGATTATGGCTGCGTCCCGACCAGCGCAAAGGGGTCCTTATTTGAGGGTCTTTCTGAACGCCCACAGCAGGGTGCGATAGGGGAGGAGCACCTGCTCTCCGGGGCGGAATCCCAGGTGATCAATGAGGTACCAGCGCAAGTTGTTTTGCATCCGCCTTGCAACCTCTGGGCTGGAGCGTAGGTAGGAACTGCGCGTCTTCGCTAGCTCTAAGAGGTCCTCGACCGCAAGCTGGTGTTCCCAACTCCAAGCGTGCTTGGAAGAAAGAGAGAAGAAAGGACCCAAGAGGTCCCCTGGCACTTCTCTCAGCACGTCGCCGGAGCGCATGATGCGGCTGAGCCGGTGAACCCAAGGTTTTGAAACGTTAAGTTGGTTAGCCACCAAAAAGGCAATGCCCCCAGGTTTCAGGATCCGTTGAGCTTCCAGAGTGGCTCTCTCCTTGTCCAGCCAGTGGAAGCTGTCAGCCCAAGTGAGTGCTTCGGCCGAGTTGTCTAGCAGCCCGGTCTCTTCAGCAGACGCGGCAAGCACTCTTAGGTCAGGGTGCTCGGCCCAGGGCGCTCCGGAAAGAACGTCGCGCATCCCCTTTGATGGTTCTACGGCCACTACCTGGAAGCCGGCTTGCAGCAAGGGAAGAGAGAGCTGGCCGGTACCTGCACCTAAGTCAGCGATCCGGGCGCCTTTCGGCAGGAAAGAGGCGATCGTTTCGGTGACCTCGGTGGGGTAGGCGGGCCGTAGCCGCTGGTACCTCCAAGCGGCGTCGCGATCGAAACCATCGTCGAAGGGGTTCCTCTTTTTCCCGCTCATACACCGAACCAGCGGAACGTCCCCGCAGAAACGGCGACTCCTATCGCAATAAGGGGGATGGAGACGCTCACCAGGAGCATCACAGCGTCGGCTTTGGTCAGGTTAGACTCCCGCGCCTGACTCCTTTTCCTGGTCGTTCCAAAGCCGCGCGCTTCCATCGTGGTTGACAGAACCCCTGCTCGGCGAATCGCGAAGGTCAGCAGAGACAGCGAGCCTTTCAGGAAGGCTTGGAAACGCCCGTCGCCGGAAGCTCCCCGCGACCGCCTTGCTCTTGCAAGAGCCTTCCAGTATGAAAGCGCTAAGGAGACCATGCGCATTCCTGCTAGAGCGGAGAGCACTAGCTTTGCGGGAAGATGCGCAATCTGGACAAGAGCGTCAGCCATCTGGGTCGAGTCGATCGTGGAAAGGATCAAGATGGAAGGCAAGCCGACCGCCAGGATGCGCAGCCCAATCGCAACCGCAAGCTGGATGGAGTTCTCACTGATGATCGCAGGTCCAAGCTGCCAGAATACGCGGCCACCCTCCGCGGCGTAGAGCAACATGGAGATCACCGCGAAGGGGGTTGCGAGCAGCAACGGCCACACCCTCTTGAGTACCTGCTTCGGGCTCATGCCTAGCAGCGGGAGCAGCAGCAGCTCGAGCCCTAGAGCGACCGCTGCACTCAGGGGGTCGATTGTCAGGATGAGGGGGAGCGTAAGGACAAACAGTCCGACCAGTGCAACAAAAGGGTTCACTTTAGAGGCGGGAGGCCGTTCGCGACGCTGTTCTTCCTGCGCCTGTTTTCTGGTGCTTGGTTCCAGTCGCCGAAGCTCTCCTCCCATGACCTGGACGAACAGTTCATCGTGGGTCATCGATATGAGGGTCGTGCCGGAAGCGGCGAGTTCTTTTAGGAGAGACACCAGGGAGATCCAGGTGTTTCGATCCTGCCCGAATGTCGGCTCATCCAGGATCAACACTTGGGGCTCGTTGATCATGGCGGTTGCAACGGAGAGCCGGCGTTTTTCTCCTCCTGAGAGGCTGAAGGGATTAGCGCCGGCAAGATGGTCCAGGTGTAGCGCTGTCAGGAACCGGTCGACCTTTGCGGTCGGGTCGGTTTGAGGGTTTTTGAGTTTTAAGCCTAGCGCCAGCTCCTCCCGCACTGTTGAAGTGAGGAACTGGTAGCCGGGCTCCTGAAACACCATGGCGACTCGCCCAAGCAGGTCAGTGCTAGACCAGTCGTTCGGGTCAGGTGGCAGGTTCGCGCCCGCTTTGAGGGTTTCGCTTGCCAAGATCTGTCCGGAGACAGGTGGGAGGAGCCCCGCGAGTGTGAGGGCGAAGGTACTTTTCCCGACTCCGTTCGGCCCGACAACGCTGGTAACACTCCCTTCAGGAAACCTGTAGTTGAGGTGCTCGTTGATGATGGGTCCGTCTTGGGAATAGCCGACCGCCAGGTCTTCAGAGCTGATGACCGCTCCGCGGCTACTTGCTGCGGCCCGCGGCCCGGTGAGGTCGATCAGGTCGCTGGCGTTTTCTCCGGGGACCCAAACCCCGTCAGACCTGAGTTTTTCGCCGTGCTCTGCTAGAACCTGGTGAGCTGGGCCGTCGGCAATGATGGACCCCTTAGAGAGCACGATGATTCGGTCGACTTGGTCCAGCCAAGGCTCCAGGTTGTGTTCGACAACGACAAGGGTTGCGCCCGAGTCGGCGACGACTCTTTTCGTGTGCTCCCTCAGTTCCTGAGCCCCCTGGGGGTCAAGGTTAGCGGTGGGCTCGTCAAGAAGAAGCACCCGGGGTCTCATCGCTAGAGAACAAGCAAGGGCAAGCCTCTGCTTCTGCCCACCAGACAACTTGTCTGTGGGGTGGTCTAGCGGGAGGTCAAGACCCACCATCGTGAGAGCATCTTGCACCCGCCCCCAGATCTCGTCTTCAGGGACACCTATGTTTTCCAGACCGAACGCGACCTCGTCCCCAATGCGTTCCATAACCACCTGAGAAGCGGGGTCTTGCTGCACCAGGCCTGACCTACCACGGAGCGCAGGATCTGTAGTTGTCCTGCCAGCGGCAGTCAAGCTACCCTCGGACTCCCCCTCTTCGGGCTCCAAAACGCCTGCCAGGGCGTGCAAGAGTGTTGATTTTCCAGAACCCGACGCGCCAGCCAAAAGGACTCGTTCGCCTGGCTGCAGGCGGAACGTGATGTCCTTCAACGCCCAGTCTTTCCGGCCCGTGTGGCGCCAACCCCAAGCCTCAGCGGCGACGTCCGACTCAAGTTCGCTCAGCTGGGTCACCCTTGCACTTTCAGACGCGGGTGGCATGTTCCCTCCCTGAGGCAAACCGGTTCAAAACCCCGGTTTGCGCCAACCCCTTCACCAGGACCCAGGCGAGCAGTCCGCCAAGGACCACCCCGGACAGGATCGAACTGCTCCAATAGATCGCTAGGAACGTGAACGACCTGGCGAAGTACCCGTGACTCACGCCCTCGAACAACATCGCTCCCAGGGCTGCGAGGCCGCCGGACAGTGCTGCCACCCCAGGCCCGAACTTCCGGTAGCGGAAGATGGCGAAGGCAAGTTCTGCCCCCGCCCCCTGAATCAGTCCTGCAATAACAGTTTCGACGCCCCACTTTGAGCCGATGGCCATCGAGATGACGGCCGCGAGCGTCTCAACAAAGATGGCCGCGCCAGGTTTGCGGATGATTAGCCCACCTAGAGGACCTCCCAGGTACCAGATCCCTGAAACCAGACCGCCAAGGCCCGGCAGGAAACCAAGAAGGGTGAACAGTGAGTATCCGACTTGGTTCCAGATCACCATTATCACGCCGACGGCAACGCCTAAAACGGCAGCAGTTACGATGTCGACGACGCGCCATCTGAGGTTGAGTGGAGTCATCAGGTCCTCCGCAGCTAGCAGTCAATGCCACGGTTTGCGCTTCCTCCGCCGGTGTTAGCCGGATCAGGTTCTACGGTCTGGGGTCTTCCCATCTCAACCCTTGCGGGTTCCCGTGGCTACTCGATCCTACGTGGCTTTGGGGGCGTGGATAGGGAGCGTGTCTGTGAGACCTACCGCCTATCATGGTAAAGGTGTCAAATCCACCGCAGGAATGGAGAGAGCATGCGAATTGGTGTTCCAGCGCAGGGACCCGATCAACCTTTAGTTGCAGCTACCCCCGACACGACGACGAAACTGATTAAGCTTGGCTACACGGTCGTTGTTGAAGAAGGTGCGGGCGCTGCTGCTAGTTACCCCGACTACCAATACCAGGATGCCGGTGCGGAGATTGTGGATCGGGACGCGGCTCTGGGCGCCGACATCGTGCTGGCCCTTGATGAGCCGACGCCCGCCGAGATAGCGAAGATTCGCCCCGGGGGGACGCTGATCAGCCGAATCGCCCCGGCCAGGCATCCTGAGATCGTTGAGGATCTCGCGAAGGCAGAGATCACAGCGCTGGCCATGGACATGGTTCCGCGAATCTCCCGCGCGCAGGCCATGGACGTGCTGTCTTCGCAAGCAAACGTGGCGGGGTACCGCGCAGTGGTCGAAGCGGCCAACGAGTTCGGGCGTCTGTTCACCGGCCAGGTCACCGCGGCAGGCAAGATGCCGCCCGCGAAGGTCTACGTGATTGGTGCGGGTGTTGCTGGGCTCGCAGCGATTGGGACTGCGAGTTCAATGGGGGCTGAGGTTTCAGCCACCGACGTCCGCCCGGAAGTGAGTGAGCAGGTGGCGTCCATGGGGGCCCGCTTCGTCCCACTCCCCTCGGTGGAGCAGGAATCCACCGACGGGTATGCGAAAGCGCTAACGCAAGACCAGATGAAGCTTGCTAATGAGGTCTACGCGAAACAGTCTGCCGGTTCCGACATTGTCATCACCACGGCCAACATCCCCGGACGCACCTCCCCGATCCTGCTTGATGACGCCGCGATAGCAGCCATGGCTCCGGGCTCTGTCATTGTCGACATGGCCGCCGCGAACGGCGGGAATACAACGCAAACGGTGGCGGGTGAGCGCGTCGTCACCGACAACGGTGTCACCATCATCGGGTGGACGGACCTGGCCGGCAGGCTCCCCACCCAGTCTTCACAGCTTTACGCGCAGAACATTGTCAACCTTCTCAAGCTGATGACGCCGGAGAAGAACGGTGACTTGGTCCTGGACCTGGAAGACGAAATCGTCCGAACCGTCACTGTTACCAATGCAGGCGAGATCCTGTTTCCCCCGCCGCCTATTAGAGTTTCGGCCGCACCTGTCGAAGCTACGGATGACCCCGCGGCCCACGCGGCAAGAGCCGCAGCTCAGGCAGCGGAGGCAGCTAAAGAGAAACGCAACAAATTCCTAGGGATAGCCGCAGGAGTCTTACTGGCGACTGCCCTGGTGCTTTTCACCCCGATCCTCGCCCTGGACCACTACATGGTGTTCGTGCTCGCGATCGTGGTCGGTTTCTACGTCATCACCGGGGTAGCTCACTCGCTGCACACGCCGCTCATGTCGGTCACCAACGCTATTTCGGGGATCATCCTGGTCGGGGCGATCACCCAAATCGGCTCTGACAACCTAGCCGTGACAACCATCAGCTTCATCGCGATTGTCGTTGCTTCGATCAACATCTTCGGCGGGTTCAGAGTCACGGGCCGCATGCTGACGATGTTCCAGAAAGGTTAAGAATAGACAGTGAGTGCTCTTTCTTTAGTCCAAGGTTTCGGAGTCCTGCCCGCGGACGCTCTTAGCGTGTCTGATCCCGCTTACTGGACCATCCACGTCGTCAAGCTTGCTTACCTGTTCGCAGCGGTGTTGTTTATCCTGTCGCTTCGGGGGTTGTCGTCTCACGAAACCTCTCGCATGGGAAACAACTGGGGCATCATCGGAATGACCATTGCCCTTTCCGCCACCATCCTGCTGGCGCTCTCTTCTGGCCCGGGCCGCGGAGTCCTTGTCACGGCGATCCTGATTGCGGTTGCGATGGGAATCGGGGGTGCTGTGGGTCTTTGGCGCGCAGCCAAAGTTGAGATGACGGGGATGCCTGAACTCATCGCTTTGCTGCACAGCTTTGTTGGGCTCGCCGCCGTCTTGGTCGGCTACAACTCTTTCTTAGCTCCTGATGCGCAAGCTCAAATGCTTGGAGGGTTCCACCTGGGTGAAGTGTTCCTGGGGGTTTTCATTGGGGCCGTCACCTTTACCGGGTCGATCGTTGCCTACCTCAAACTGTCCGGTAAGGTTTCTGGGGCTCCCCTGACGCTTCCTGGGAGAAACTGGTTGAACCTTGCCGCAATTGTCGCCTCTCTAGGGCTCATGGTGTGGTTCATCCTGGCCGGCCATTCGACCGCGGCCTGGATCCCCTTCGTCGCCATGACCGTCATCGCATTGATCCTTGGCGTTCACCTGGTTGCCGCCATCGGAGGCGGGGACATGCCAGTGGTTGTCTCCATGTTGAACTCCTACTCCGGGTGGGCGGCAGCCGCAGCAGGATTCATGCTGGGCAACGACCTGCTAATCATTGTCGGCGCGCTTGTGGGCGCATCAGGCGCTTTCCTGTCCTACATCATGTGTCAGGCGATGAACCGTTCTTTCATCTCTGTCATCCTCGGTGGATTCGGGTCTGCTGACTCAACCACGGTGGCCGGTGGGGAAGACGGTGAATACCGGGAAACCTCGGCGGAGCAGGTGGCTGCAATGCTGGAGGGCTCACGAAAAGTGGTTATCACCCCCGGCTACGGGATGGCGGTAGCCCAAGCCCAGTACCCGGTCGCCGAGCTGACTGAGGCTCTACGCAAGAAGGGAGTCGACGTTGAGTTCGGGATTCACCCGGTTGCTGGGCGCCTCCCAGGCCACATGAATGTGCTACTGGCCGAAGCTAAGGTGCCGTACGACGTGGTGAAGGAAATGGATGAGGTCAACGACGACTTCGGCGACGTTGACACGGTCCTGGTGATTGGCGCTAACGACACGGTGAACCCCGCGGCGGAAGAGCCTGGTTCACCGATCGCGGGCATGCCTGTGCTGAAGGTGTGGGACGCAAAGAACGTTGTTGTTTTCAAACGCTCAATGGCGACCGGCTACGCCGGGGTACAGAACCCGTTGTTCTTCAAAGACAACACGCAAATGCTGTTTGGGGACGCGAAGGATTCGGTTGACAAGATCCTGCAGGCCGTGAAGGTCGACGCTTAGAAGGAGCGGCTCACACCAGGTCAAACTCCACCTCAACCTCAACGGTTGCGTTGAGGGGTAGGGCTGCGACGCCAACGGCGCTACGAATGTGCGGGGCCCCAAACAGGTCCAGTAGCAATTCGGAGGCGCCGTTTGCGATTTCTGGTTGAGCGAAGAACCCGTCGTCTGATGCCACGTACACCGTGACTTTCGTGGCGCGGGCCAGCTTCTCTGCGCCACCTGCAGCATTTGCAGCCGCGGCCACGGCGTTTAGTGCTGCCTGCCGGGCTGCTTTCTTTGCTCGCTTTTTCGTGACTGCAACGGTCCCGCAACGCCCTTCCGAGACCAGCTTCTTACCCTTGAACGGGAGCTGACCAGAAGTGCGGACCACGTTTCCTTGGACCAAAGCTGGGATGTAGGCGGCGACCGGGGTGGGGACTTCCGGCAACTCGATCTCTAGTTCTAGAAGTCTGTCGACGATGCTCATGTCTGCTCCTTCGCGGGTGGTTTCAACGCTTTCCAGGTTACCCCCGGTGGAAGCGCACTACCGGAGGACGAGGAAGCTGTGGCAGACGGCGGTGCAGTTCTCTGGCCGGGTGCGCTACCGTATAGGTGTAGTCACAGCTTTCAAGAAGTACTGTCCGGGAAGCCCCGCGGTGCAACAGAAAAAGTGTCACTGCCTCTGGTCCCGCCGGGACCGGTTGCAACCGCGGATAAGAAAAGAGAATTCCCGCATGTCAGATCCAGTAACTGGTGTCGTCAAATGGTTCAACTCGCAGAAGGGCTTCGGCTTCATCACCCCTGATGATGGTTCCGCCGACGTCTTCGCGCACTACAGCAACATTGAGGGTTCCGGTATCCGGAACCTCTACGAAGACCAGAAGGTCCAGTTCCGCGTTGAAAACTCTCCCAAGGGTCTTAGCGCCGTTGAGATCGTTGCTCTCGACTAGTACCTTCGCTCACTGTTAGGTGGACAGGGGCCCCAGCCGATTTGGCTGGGGCCCCTTGCTTTTGTCCCGCGTCCTCTCTTGAGGTTTGGCCGCGCACCGCGCCCAAAAGGGGCGATGCGCGGCCAAAACGGGAAAGAGAGTGGGGTTAGCCGAGCGTTACTTCGACGTCGACAGTTGCACCCTTCGGTGCGATCGGCACCGGAAGTGACGGGTCCATTTCAACCCCGTCAACAACCAGTCTTGCGATTCCATGGGACACCCCATCCGGGTTCTCCACCCGAATGTTGTAGGTCGCGTCCCGCCACTTGCGCACGGCACTGAAGCCCGGCCAAGAGGTTGGGATTGCAGGGTCAACAACCAGGCCCTCCATAGTCGGCCTGATACCCAAGATGTACTTGGTGACAGCGGTGTACATCCATCCGGCCGTCCCCGTCAGCCACGGGTTCTGAGCCTTTCCGAAGTCCTCGTGGTCCCGGCCGTAAATGAACTGTACGTAGGCGTACGGTTCGGCTCCGCGCACCTCGATGTTGTCGTTTTGCGCGTATGGGGAGATCGCGTCGTAAAAGGCGACTGCTTCGTCCCCGCGCCCCAGCTTCGCCTCAGCGATGATGGGCCAGGCGTTCGGGTGGCTGAAGATTGCTGCGTTCTCCTTGATTCCCGGGTAGACGCGGGTTAGGAAGCCAACAGAGTCATCGACCTTGGTGAATGCAGGCCAGTTCAAGTGGTTCCCGTACTCGGAGCCCAAGAGTTCCCGCACCGAGTTCATGGAGGTCTCCCCACGCTCCTGGCTGGTGATACCCGCAATGACGGGCCAAGCCTGGTGCTCCAGGAAGATCTTCCCTTCTTCATTCTCCGCAGAGCCGATCTTCACGTCGTCATGCGTGTAGCCGCGGATCCACCAGTTACCGTCCCACAGCTCTTTGTTGGTGACCTCCTGGATGCGCTCTAGCTCGCGGGTGTACTTCTCCACGTCGTCAGTCTTCCCAAGAGCCTTTGCGACAGGCAGCAACTCCTGGATCGCCCACGCGTGCAGGAACGTGACCAGCGCGCTTTCTCCGCCACCCAGGTTGATCCCGTCATTCCAGTCGGCACGGAGCCCAAGGGCCACGCCGTTCGGACCAACTTGCTCGGCTGAGAAGTCAAGGGCAGCAAGCAGGTGCTCGTAAACGGTTGCCTCCTTGCCGTCCGCGAATGGGATGACTTGATCTAGGAAGCCGACGTCTCCGGTCTCCTTCACGTACTCCAGTACCGAGGGCACCAGCCACAAGTGGTCATCGGAGCAGGTGTCTTCAAGTCCGTGAATCAGGTCCTCGGTGGAAGCCGTGGGGACGATGGTGGGAGAGGGGATGTCCGGCAGGACCTCTGCGTCAGGGTCGAACGCTTTCGGGTCAAACAGGTGAAGCCCGTAACCTGAGGAGACCTGGGCTCGAAGCAGCTCCACAATCCTCTGCTTAGTTTTCTTCGGGTTTGAGTGGATGACGCTCATGACGTCCTGTGCGGTGTCACGGTAGCCCAGTCCGTTGCGCCCGCCCACCTCAACGAACGAGGCAAAGCGAGACCACACCACGCACGTCTCCGCCTGCAGCAGCGTCCAACTGTTGATGAGCGTATTCATGCCCTGGTTCGGAGTGTCGATCTGCAGGCGGTCCTGCTTGTCTCGCCAGTGCTTCTGAAGCGCCGCAAACTCTGCGTCGACCGTCTCCATGTTGGAGTACTTGTCGCGCATCTTCGCGCCAACTTCGTAGTTTCCGTAGCCGAGCACATACACCAGCCGTTTGGTCTCTCCCGGTGCCAGTGTGTGCTTGTGAAGGAGCGCCCCACAGTGGTTCTGCGTTGTCCCGACCGAATCTGACCCGTAGCCCCTGGCCACCGCAATCGGGTCCGTCTCTGTACGGTGAGGGCCAATAAACGAGTCGCGCAGGGAGTCGAACGAGGAGGGTTCCTCCGAAGAGGTCATAAAGTGGTTCGTCCACGGTTCGTAGTAGAAGTCGTAGTCAATGACTCCGTCCTTGTACGAGGAACCGGAAGCATACAGCGACATCTGTAGGTTCTGGTTGTCGATGCTGATTGTGTGGAAGGAGAACTCCACGTAGCTAGAAGTGGTGAGTTCCTTCGTCTCCTCGGTGGTGTTTGTGAGGGTTACATTCCACACTTCCAGGTCGTCGTGCAGGGGAATAAAGACAGTCTGCTTGGCGTCGATGCCCCGGTACAGGGACTCGTAGCGCGTGTAACCAAGGCCATGAGCGGACGTGTAGACCGCTGCCTCAGAGTCCGTCGTGGCCTTGCCCTCAGGGTCTTCTTCTTCCGCCTGGAAGGGAGCCCCGACCGGCTGCCAAGAGATGGACCAGTAGTCACCATCGGAATCGTCGCGCACGTAAACGTACTTGCCGGGGCGGTCCAGCGGAACCCCGTTTTGGCGGAAGCGAGTGATCCTCCCGTACTCCGGCGACTTGTAGTAGCTGTAGCCGCCTCCGTTGTGGGAGACAACCGCCGCGTAGTCCTTACCCCCAAGGTAGTTCGTCCACGACACTGGGACGTCGGGGCGGTCGATAACGTATTCGTCTTTGTCCGTATCGAAGTGTCCGTACTTCACTGTCTGCCTTCCTTGGGCCTTTGTTTTGGTCTTGTCCCGCTTAGGCGGTCACGAAGCCTTCAAGCCACGTGAGGAGCTCTTGAGCTTTTTCTGGGGTGTCAGCCTCGACAAACATGCGCAGCATCGGCTCCGTTCCGGAGAACCTCAGCAACGCCCAGTTGTCGTTTTCGAGCATGATCTTTACGCCGTCGTCGCGCCGCACTTCGACAACCTTGTAGGGCCCGATGTGGGTGAGCGGCTCAGCCTCTAGCCTGCGAGGAACGGCAATCCGCATCTCTGGGGTTGCCGGGACGTTCGCTTCAAGCTGGTACAGCCGCCCGGTGATTTCGTAGATCATTTCGCGCAGCTCAGAGATCTTTTTGCCCGTGCGGGCCAGCATTTCCGCAACCAGTGAGCATGCGAAGATCCCGTCTTTGCCGAGAATCCAGCCGCGGATCGTTAGGCCGCCCGATGATTCTCCGCCCAGCACTGCGTCGATCTCTTGCATACCAGCAGTGACGTGTTTGAAGCCGACCTTGCACTCACGGGATTCTTCGCCGAAATGCGCGGCGAGCCGGTCAAGCATGTGGGTGGTTGCGACGTTGCGGACAACGCCGCCCTTTTCTCCCCGAACCTCGTGGAGGTACCAGTAGAGAAGAAGCAGCAGGTCGTTCGTGGTGATGTATTCGCCGGTTTCGTCAACGATGCCGATGCGGTCGGAGTCGCCGTCGGTCGCCATGCCCAGGTCGTATTTCCCATCCCCGTTTTTGATGATGTTGATGAGCGAGGAGAGGCGTTCCGAGTCGGGGGCGGGAGCCATCCCGCCAAAAAGTGGGTTGTGCGAGGCGTGAATGAACTCGGATTGGACGCGCATGTCGGAAAGGATGGTGCCAAGCGTCAGCTGGCTTGTGCCGTACATGGGGTCGACGATCACCCGAAGGTCAGAGCCGCGGACTGTGTCCACGTCGACGATCTCTTCGATCGCGTCAATGTACGGATCGGTCAGGGACTTCTCTTTGATGATCCCAGCGGCCTTACCGAGCTCCAGGTCCAGGGTGATGACGTCGTCCACCGTGAGTTCGTTCGCTTCGTCCTGGTACTGGTCCGTCTCTTCGTCAAGGGGGAGGGAACCATCCGAACGGAAAACCTTGACGCCGTTCCAGTTCGGCGGGTTGTGGGAGCTGGTGATGATGATCCCGTAGGCCGCGTCCATGTGGGGTGCAGCGAACGTGACAAGCGGGGTTGGGACGTCGTCGGGAAGGAGCAGGACGGGGATGTTGTTGCCCGCAAAGACCTCGGCAGCAGCTTCAGCTGATTCGCGAGACAGGAAGCGCCGGTCGCCACCGATCACGACGCCTTTATGACCGATGCCCTGACGCGTGGCCTCGTTCGCAATGGCCTGGCAGAGGCGACGCAAGTTTCCGAGGGTGTAGCCCTCACCGATCACCGCGCGCCACCCGCCCGTACCGAACTTGATCGTGGTGTCAGTGTCCTTTGTCGGCATGAAGAGGCGCTTGAGGACGATGTCCGCGGCCTGGCCCAGCTCCTCATCCGTGTTGATTCCCTGAACTTCATCTGTGTCGTAGATCTGGTAGGACACGATTTTTTCGCCCTGGTCAATGAAACTGCGTGCGACCTCGGTTAGGCGATACTCGCCTTTAGCGGCAAGGCTGTCGATTTTCGCAAGCAGGTCCGCAGGGGCACTGACGTAGGAGCCCACGTTAATCTCATGGTTGTCGGCTTCAGAACCCAGGTCTTCGGGTTCGATGATTGCAGACACCTTGCCGTCGTCGTCACGACGGATGCGCCCGTAGGGGAGTGGCTCCGAGACGTTGGCTGTGAGCAGTGAGAAGTCGGCTTCCATCAGGTGGTGCCGGTTCAGTAGGCCCCGAAGTGAGTCGGGGCGCAGTAGGGGAGTGTCACCGTAAGTCACTAGCAGCTGGTCGGTGTCGGGCGGGAACAGGTCGCGCGCGACTGAAACGGCGTGCCCGGTTCCTAGCGGGCGGTCCTGTTCGACGTACGTGAGATCGTCTCCCAGTAGTGCGCGGACCTCAGTGTCCCCAGCTGCGACGACCACGATGATGCGCTCGGACGGGACTACCTTGCGGACGTTGGCCAGGGCAAGCTGCACCACTGTGGAATCTGAAAGCGGTGAGGTTAGAAGCCTTCTCGATTCGTCGTCTGCGCCCGCTGCCAAAACGACCGCGGTTGTTCTTGGCCTGACGGCCACTTCCTTCGATGGTGTCGCCACTTCCGCTCCTGTGCGTTGAAAGCTCTGCTTAGTAAGTTAGCCTAACAAACCTGTGTTTGCCTTGTTGCCCCCAAGGATTTTGGCTTCCTCATGTCACTTCTGGTTTTCGCAGGGCCTTCCAGAGTAGCTGCAGAGCTACAGCGCTGAGAAAGATCGCGAAAAGCGTGTTGGCGAGCGCCGGGCTGACTGCTCTTGCTGCGAGGGAGCCCAGGAAGGTAGTGCCGCAGGCAGGGAGTCCGACCAGGAGGGCCGCGGGCACGTCGACGTTCCCGTGTCGAACGTTGGCAAGGGTGCCAGTTAGGGCAGTGGGGATCATCATGAGCAGAGAAGTCCCCTTCGCAACCAGGTCTGAGAACCCAAAAAGGATGATCAACGCGGGGACAACAATGACGCCTCCCCCAATCCCAAGGAGACCCGAGAGAACACCGGTTACGAAACCAACAGCTAGCAGCAGGACGCTGGAGAGGAGCGTGAGCTTGAAAGTGGCGTCGCGGGAAGGGACAACAAGGAACAGGCTGATGATGACCAGGACCATGAAACCAACAAAAATGAGTTGGAGTGGCCTTACCTTTATTCGCGCGAGAATCCACGTCCCTAGCTGGGCGCCGACCATGGCTCCCAGGGCCAGGACTAGGCCGCCAGCCGTTGAGATGTCCCCGCTGGACGCGTAGGAGATGACTCCGACTGACGCCAGCGGAACGATGGCAGTGAGCGATGTGCCGGAGGCCAGTCGTTGCGAGAAGCCTGCGACTGCGATGAGCCCCGGCACAATGATGATCCCGCCGCCCACACCGAACATCCCTGACAGGAAACCAGCAACGATCCCAATCCCCAGGAGGGCGGCGACACCGCCCGGCGTTAGTCTGCTTCTTGGTTCGCTCATTTTCCCTCTACTCACTCAACGTGACTTGGGGACAGGTCTCGAGAATGCCCGCAAGTGTAGTTGCTTCCTTGGAAGTTACCGATAGCTCCCAACGCGACTTGACTGTCACCTGGCGCGCGGCGAACTCGCAGCGGGAGTCCTTGTACGACGGCAGCCAGCGGTCCGCCGCGTGCGCGGACTTCTCGTAGTTCGCGTTTCCGTCAACCGCCAGCAGGTTGAGGGGGTCGTTCGCAAACTCTAGTCGCCGCGTCGCGTCCCATTCCCACGCACCCGCGTACCAGGCGTTTCCGAGCGCGACCACGTGGTCTATTTGAACTAGCGCAGAGGTCTCGGGGCCCCGGACGAACTTTACGGTGTCTCCAGTGTAGGGCTCGTACAGGATCCCGGTTTCGACAACGCAGTTGCCAGTGCCTTCCCGGAAGGTCACATCCTCAAGGTCGCGAGCCAAGATTTCGTTGCGGGTGTTGCAGCCGTCTCCGTCAAGGTCGGCCCAGCCGTTACCGAACTCTGCTCGTTTGTAGGCGGGGGCATCCACCTGCTCGACCACTTCAAGCTCGCTCAGCTGGGTCAGGAAGTCTGTGTTTTCGCCTGTGATTTCGCTTCTGCCGGGTTCTGGCAAACCGAGCAGGTTCGGGCCTAGACCGGGGACAAGTAGCCAGGCGAATAGCGCTATCCCTAGAACCAGGAGCGTCCTCCGTGGCGTCAGGTTACGGAGGCTGCTCTGAGGGCCTCGGCGCGGTGTTCGCGTGGACATGAGGGCAATTGTGCACCATCGGGCCGAAAGGGAGCGATCTCCTGTTGTTAAGCGGTGGAGGGGCGCCGTGCGCCGAACCTGTGTAGGGCCTAGCTGACGGGAACGATGAGTTTGGGGCTGTTGTTACGGACGTTCCCAACGGCCCTTCCCACTTCTCGTGGAACCAGAGGGGGCGTTGGGATTTCACGGATCAGTTCACGGAGTGCTTCCGGGTCCTGAAACTCGGGGTCAAGCCAGGTCTCCCACAAAGACTTGGGGATGAACAGCGGCATTCGGTCGTGGATGTGCCCAAGAGTGTCAGCCGCGGCGCGTGTGATGATAGCGGTGGTCGGCGGGTCGGGAATGCCCGCCTGCTTGTCCTGGATCAGGTCAAGCACCTGTTCTCTTTCATTCTCCTTCCGCTGCGGCCAATCGAAGATTCCCGCCATCGCCATGGTCGGTTCTGCCCCAAGCGGCGCGGGCTCGCCCTGGTTGTTTGCGAGGGATAGGAAGAAGGGTCGCTTCTCTCCTTCTGGGTTCTTCTGCCATTCGTAGTAGCCGTTGGTTGGGAGTAGACACCGCCGTTTGGAGACGGGAGATCGGAACGACGGTTTCTCGGTCACCGTTTCTGCCCGGGCGTTTATGAGGGGCTTGAAGGACTCTTTAGCCCAGAAAGGCACAAGCCCCCAACGCATCAGGTCCAGTTGGCGGCGTTCATCCTTCTTAGTGCGGACCGCGCGGATCAGCTGCGAAGGGGCCTCGTTATACGACTCGTGGTGTTCACCTTCGACGACGTCAACGTCGAATAGGCGAGCCAGTTCCTCGTCATCTGAAAACATCGTGAAGCGACCGCACATGATGCAAGAATCTCACGTGCGAAGCCCCGGCGCATCCCTACTAACCCTGCAGGCTGGTACCGTCTTCTTCGCTCTGGGCGGCTTCGACGTCTCTTAGCTCTTCTGAAAGACCCTTCAGCTCTCCCGGAGGGTTCTTGCCCGGGGTCGGTTCGCCGGGCCGGTTGGCTAACAGAGCTTTCAGCTGGGCGGGGGTGAGTGACAGGCTCCAGTCGCTGTGCACGGGGAGCTGCCACTTGCGCCAATGCGCCAAGACGGTGAACGAGGAGCCGATGACCGTTGCTGCAACCATTCCCGCCATTGGATAGCCAAATGAAAAGAGGGCAACCATGATCCCTGCGGAAACAAAGGCAGGGGTGGCATAAAGGTTGTTGCCCCCAAAGACAGTGGGCACGTTCCCAGCAGAAACGTCACGGATCATCCCCCCACCAACCGCGGTGGTCACGCCCAGCAGCAGGGCGGGCATCACCCCAAAACCGGCAGCTAGAGTCTTGGCTGCCCCTGTCGCTGCCCAGCAACCGAGCACTGTGCCGTCCGCGATGATCAGTGCGACGACCCAGAAGCGGGACCTGAGCTTCCACAGGAAGGCGATCGAGGCTCCGACAAGCGCCGTCGCAATATAGAGAGGGTCGGTGATCGCGATGGGTGGACCGACCTGGAGCATCACGTCTCTGATGATGCCGCCAGCCATCGCAGAAAGAACCGCAAGGACCACGAATCCCACAGCGTCAAAGTGCTTTTCGCGGGCCAGTTTTCCGCCGAGGATCCCGTTCAGCAACACGCCCGTCAGGTCGATCACCCGGAAGACGTCGTGCAGGGCACCCTCACCGAAAACGTCCATCGCTAACTGCCGCCGCCAATCAGTGAGCCGAGTGCAAACGTAACGCCAGCAGCAGCGAATCCGATTAGAAGCTGACGTAAGGCCCCAATCCAGGGAGCTTTGCCTGACAAAACTCCAACCAGCCCGCCGGTGACCAAGAGTGCAATTCCGACCAGACCGGCCGCGAAATAGAGACCGGTGAGGCCCTCTGCTCCAAACAGGTACGGGATCAGTGGCGTGAAGGCGCCGAGTGCGAAAAAGATAAACGAACTGAAAGCTACGGATAGGGGCTTCCCAGCAGCATCAGACGCGCCCCGAGACGGGCCTGCCGCCGACTCGAGTCCAAGCGTCAGGGTCCCCGGTTCGTTTTCCTCATCCCCTAGCTCGACAAAGACCCTCTCCGCGTGCTCCTTCGCGTCCGACGCGCTTTCGCCGCGGGCCTGAAACAGCAGGGCAAGTTCGTTTGAGTTCACGTCAAGCTTCGTGAGCGAGTGGTGAGCGTTCGGGTCGGGCGTGGACGCATCCAGCAGCTCCTTTTGCCCGGAGACACTTATCCACTCTCCAGCTGCCATGGAAAGGCTGCCGGCCAGCAGCCCCGAGATACCTGTTGTGATGATCCACCCCGAGCCCATCCCCGCTCCGGCAACACCAAGAATCAGTGCGAGGTTGGAGATCAGCCCGTCGTTGATCCCGAAGACAGCTGCCCGGAAGCTGCCGGCGATTCTCTCGCGGGAGGACGCAGCTAAAGACCGAACGACTTCACCGTGGATGTGTTCGTCGGCCGCCATCTGCTCGGTCGCATCCTCCTCAAGGTCGTAGGAAGTCCGCTGTTCTGAGCGCTGAGCCATTGCGAGCGCGAAGACGGACCCGAAACGAGTCGCGAGGGAGTTGAGGACTCTGGAATACGGAGCGGGTTTGGGTGGAGGGTAGGCGTGGTCGCCCAGCAGGGTCAGCCAGTGCGCTTCATGTCTTGACTCCGCGTCTGCGAGAGCAAGCATTATCGACCGGGCGGGTTCACTCTCTTTCTTCGCTAGCTTTCGGTAGGTGGCGGCCTCCATGCGCTCGTCGGCCAGGTGCTTCCGCCAACGCCGAATCTGCGCTGCAGTTGGTGGGGTCTGCCCAGCACTGAGTTCGTTTTCGGGTGCCACTGTTTCTTTAAGGTTCGGGCGCTTCGACGATTCGAGCCTCAACGACTACGGGGCCGCCGCCGGCAATGCTGCGATACGTTGCGTCAGCGACTCGGTCTGCCACCTGGAACCCTTTCTCGCGGACCGCGCCCGAAACCCGGGCGGCAGCGCCCTCAATCGGGGTGGCAACCAACCTGGTCTGCCGTAGCCGGCGCATGAGTGCAGCAAACTTGTCGTACGGGCCGTGTCCGACCTTTGAGCCAAGCAGGAACCCAATGCCTAGGACCAGCAGTGTCCGTAGCTTCTTCATTCTTGCCTTCCGGTTTTGGGTCTAGTGTTCGGCGCTCACGGGCGCTTCCCTGATTCTACTGTCCACCGAGGTTCTGGCTATGCCTGAGGCGAAGGCAGCTGCGATGCGAGCTGAAGGCAGGTACCGTTGAAACGTGAGCGACGTGCAGATTCTGACGCCACGGGGTGTGCGACTGCGGGGCACCTTCGTAAACCCGGTCGACTCAACGAACGCTGCGGTTCTCTTTTCTCACTCGGTGCTCTGCGACCGGAACTCGAGTCCCCACTTTCCTCGTCTGTCAAAAATGTACCGGTCGCTTGGCTACGCAACCCTCATTTTCGACTATTCCGGGCACGGCTACTCTGACGATGACCCGATCAGCGTCGAGCACCGCACAGAAGACCTGCGGGCCGCGTCCGCCTGGCTTGCCGACCAGGGGTTCGGTAGACAACTGCTGCACGCTCACTCAACCGGTGCGCTCTCTGCGTTCAAGGCACACCCGTTCGCGGTAGAGGCCATGTTTGTGACAAGTGGGGTTCTGGGCCCAGTCACATTTGAGTGGGACCGGATCTTCGCCCCCGTGCAGCTAGAGCAGCTCGACAGGCAGGGCTTCATGGAGATCCCGGATGATTCGCCGGGACCCCGCAAGACATTCACACTCACGTCCCAGACCCTGGTGGATCTGTCCCTGAACAAGGCGCCTGAGCTGCTCCGCGACCTTGAGGTTCCTACTCTCTTGGTCTACGACCGCGCCGACGAAAATGCCGGGTTGGTTGTGAGTGCGACGGAAGCCTTCCACCTGTTCCCCGACGGCAGCAGGTTGGAGATCATCCAGGACGCAGAGTTTTCTGATGAGGGGAACCTAGAGCGCCTGAGCAGCCTAGCTCGCGACTGGATTTTGATGCAGCTTCCCCGCGAGGGTCGCGGGTAGCGATGCCCGCCCACTCCCCACAAAGCACTTTTTCGCCCGCCGTCCTAGCGGCCCGCGCCGCGGCACTTCCGGTCATGAGCTACCCGGATCTGCCTGTCAGTGCTCACCGAGAGGAAATTGCGGAGGCGATCAAGGACCACCAGGTTGTGATCGTTTCGGGTGAGACGGGGTCTGGGAAAACCACTCAGCTTCCAAAGATCTGCATGGAGCTGGGTCGCGGGATCGCTGGCATGATCGGACACACCCAGCCTCGCAGGATCGCGGCGAGGGCAGTTGCGGAACGCATAGCCGCAGAGCTTGGCACCAAGGTGGGGCGCGGACCTAAAGACGTGATCGGCTACCAGGTGCGGTTCACCGACGAAGTCGGTCCCACAACCCTGGTCAAGCTGATGACAGATGGGATCCTGCTCGCTGAAATCGGCAGCGATCCGCTTCTTAGCAAGTACGACACGATCATTGTGGACGAGGCCCACGAGCGGAGCCTGAACATCGACTTCATCCTGGGCTACCTGGGTTCGCTCCTTCCAAAACGCCCCGACCTGAAAGTTGTAATCACAAGCGCCACGATTGACTCGGAACGTTTTGCAGAGCACTTTGCTTCCCTAACGGGCCAGCCGGTCCCTGTGATTGAGGTGAGCGGGCGCGCCCACCCGGTCGAAGTTCGCTATCGTCCCCTCGTCCCTGACATCGCGGACGCGCAGTCCACGCCCCCAGAGCAGCTTGAGCAAAGCGGGACTCAGCTGAGTGACGAGGCCGACGCGGGAGAGCTAGCTGAGCTGGGATACGGGCTTGGCGACGACGTGGACCTAGAGACCGCTCTCTGTTTTGCGGTTGATGAGCTCTTGGACGAGCCGGACGGAGACATCCTGGTGTTCCTACCGGGGGAGCGTGACATTAGGGAAGCAGAAAAAACGCTGGCAGGTCACCTAGGGGCCCGCTACGTCGCGGATCCGTCTAGACCTCACCATCCAGGTGGCGTTGAGATCCTGCCGCTCTACGCTCGACTTTCTGCTGCCGAACAGCACCGTATCTACGCCCCACACTCTCTGCGCAGGATCGTGCTCGCAACAAACATTGCCGAAACCTCGCTAACCGTTCCCGGGGTTCGCTACGTGGTTGATTCTGGGCTTGCCCGCATCAGCCGCTTCTCAAACAAGACAAAGGTTCAACGCCTACCGATTGAGAGGATCGCGCAGGCATCCGCAGCTCAGAGGGCAGGGCGCGCAGGGAGAACCAGCCCCGGCGTCGCAATCCGCCTCTACTCAAAACGCGACCACCTGGGCCAGGCGAGCTTCACTGAGCCTGAGATCCTGCGGACCTCACTAGCTTCTGTCATTTTGCAAATGGCGGCGCTGGGGCTCGGTTCGCTCGGGGACTTCCCGTTGCTCGACAAGCCGGGCGCTAGGGCTATCCGTGACGGGGCGGCGCTCCTGGTTGAGCTAGGAGGACTCGATGAGCGCGGAAGGATCACGCCGCTTGGCAGGAAGATGTCTCGTTTACCTATTGACCCTAGGCTCGCTCGAATGCTCCTGGAAGCTGACCGCCTGGGGTGCGCATCCGAGGTCTTAGTGATCGTCGCAGCCCTTTCGATCCAAGATGTGCGCGAGCGTCCACTGGAAAAGCAGCAACAAGCTGACCAGGCTCACGCGCGGTTCACTGACCGGAACTCCGACTTCCTCACCTACCTGAACCTGTGGCGCTACCTATCGCTTGCCTCAAGAGACATGTCAGGGAGCGCCTTCCGCCGGTTGTGCCGTTCTGAGTTCTTTCACTACTTGCGGTACAGGGAGTGGCGTGACATTACCTCTCAACTGAGGGGGATGTGCCGCGAAATAGGTATCAAGGTCGGACCCGTTGGCGTCCCTTCCGCCCGCCAGGTCACCCGGCATGTAGACGCCGAGAACCCCGCTATTGCAGCCGTTCTTGAGTTCGGGGAAGGCCCGGGGGCGGTGCGTGCCGACGAAGTTCACCGCTCGATCCTTTCCGGCCTTCTCTCAAACGTCGGTAACTGGGATGAGCCCAGACGGGATTTCCTTGGGACGCGTGGAACCCACTTCACCATTTGGCCGGGGTCGGGACTGGCACGCCGCACCCCTTCCTGGGTGATGGCCGCCGAGCTGGTGGAAACTTCCCGACTCTTCGCGCGCACCGTTGCCGCGATAAAGCCGGAATGGATTGAGCAGTACGGTGCGGCGCTCCTGAAGCGCAGCTACTCCGAGCCCATTTGGTCTAGGGCTAAAGGGAGCGCCGCGGTCCGGGAGCGAGTCACGCTGTACGGACTCACGCTCGCGGCTGACCGTTTGGTGCCACTCACGTCCCTGGGAAACACGGTGATTGGCCGTCAGTTCATGGGAACTGAGGTGGAGTTGTCAGCGCGGGGGCTAGCACGCGAAATGTTCATTTCGAACGCGCTGGTCGATGGCGATTGGCGGGAAAACCACCACGCCTTCGTGGCTCACAACCGCAGGGTTATGGAAGCTGCAGAAGAACTCAGCCAGCGGCTTCGCGACCCGGCACAGGTGCCCGATGAGGCGTCGCGCTACCGCTTTTTTGACGCGAGAATCCCCGCGCGCGTGACTTCCGCCCAATCTTTCAATCGCTGGTGGAAGGATCAGCGGCGCAAAACCCCGGGGCTGCTGGACTACTCTCTTGCTGAGCTGCTGCCGGAGCAGGCTCTTGCCGATCCGTTGGGGTTTCCCGACACCTGGGTTCAGGGCGATCTCGAGTTCCCTATCTCTTACAACTTTGAACCGGGAACTAAGCAGGACGGCGTCAGCATTTCGATTCCGCTTCGCCAGCTTCACTCCGTGAGCGATGAGGGGTTTGACTGGCTGGTCCCAGGACTCTTGCCGGAGCTGGCAACTGCGATGGTCCGCGGTCTCCCGAAGCCGAAGCGCCGCCTGCTTGCCCCTGCAGCCGAGAGCGGGGAAGCGATCCTTGCCCAAATGCGCCGGGGGGATTCAGCGCAGGAAGCAAGCGAACCAGAGGAGCAAGACGTTGACCCCTACTCACTGGAAGCGTCTCTAGCCCGCTTGAAAGAATGGGGCGCTCTCGGGTCGGTGCGTTCGGATGGCGTCCCAAAGGAGATGTCTCCCGACCCGAAACACTCTTCAAAAAAGGGTTCCTCCGCCTCTTTCTTGGAGGCTTTCCGAAGAGGGGCAGCAAACGCGAGAGGAGTCCAGCTCTCTGACACCGACTTGGAGGTGGCAGCAGCTTCCTTACCGGATCACCTGAGGGTGGGCTTCGAGGTGATTGACGACCGGGGTGCCATTCTGGGCTACGGGGAGGACCTGGAAGCGCTTCAACGACGGTTCAAGAAAAAAGCAGAAAGCTCAGTTGAGGAAGCTGTTCAAGAGGCTCTCGCGGAAGCGATTTCGCGCCGGCAGGATGCTGACGGCGCGACGCAAGAGTTGGGCAAGTTTCAGGGATTGCCGGAGGAGCCTTTGCCGCTCCACTTGGACGCGAAGGGCCCTGGGGGGCGGAACGTGCGCGGCTACCCCGCTTTCGCCGCGAAGCAAAGTGAAGACGGCAGCGTAGCCCGCGTCTTCACCTCGCTGGATGAAGCCCATTGGGAGCACGCGGAAGGGCTCGCGAGTCTTTTGCTTGAGGACCTACGCCTTGACCTAAAGCGGGTCACGACCCGGTGGAGCGGGAAGGAAGCGCTGCTGCTGGCTGCCTCTCCTTACCCCAGCACGGAAGCTTTGGTCGAGGACGCGCAACGCGCCGCGGCTCGCGAGGTCCTAGACCAGCTGACTGCGGAGGCGGGTGCCTACTCGGTGAGAAACAAAGAACAGTACGACGCTCTCTTTGCGGAAGCGCGCCTTCTGTTTGAAGATCGCGTCTACCAGGTTCTGGGCACCGTTGTTCGAAGCGCTGCCGCCTACGCCGAACTCGAAGAAGCGCTCGCAGAGAACAGCAAGGACTCGTTGAAACGGACTCTGCGAGAAACCAAGACACGGGCGTCTGCGCTGTTTTCGGACGGCTACCTGGTGAGTCAGCCTGCAGCCATTAGGCAGAACCTGCCCCGCTACTTGCAAGCAGGGGCCTACCGGGTGCGTTCCGCATCAAAGGATGTGCGGTCGGCTGAACTCGACCGTTCTAAGGCTGCTCAGCTCGCTCAGGTGGAAGCGGAGTTGGAGGACGCAAAGGAGCGTTTCGCCCGCAGGCCGTTTTCTTTGGCTACCGAGCGCGAGCTTGCCGACCTGACATTCTTGGTCGAAGAACTGTACGTTTCGTTGTTCGCTCAGACGCTGGGGACAAAGGGCAGAGTTTCTTCAACTCGCCTGCTCCGCAAGATTGACGCTCTGGGGTGAATAGCCTGGGAAACCTACAGGAGAGCCGTTCCGTGGAGGTTTTAAAGACCTCCGTGGAGTCGCTCGCTAAAGAAACCCTGAAGGCTCACGGGCTACAGCGCTGGCGGGTGCTGTGGGACCACGCCAGGCGCCGAGCCGGAGCTTGTAACCACAAGGAACGCACTCTGAGTTTTTCCCTCGCTCTGCTGCCTCTCTACCCAAGCGACGTGGTGCGCGATGTTGTGTTGCATGAGGTTGCCCACGCGCTGGCCGGCCCGCGTGCGGGTCACGGGGACGCGTGGAAAAGCGTCGCCGTGAGACTTGGCGCGACCCCCAGAGCTCAGCTACCAGCTTCCCTGCCCAAGCCGCCCGCCAGGTGGGTGGGCACCTGCCCCTCATGTGGTTCCACTCGCGAACTGCATCGACGCCCTTCCCGCGTTAGCGCTTGCGGTTCCTGTTCACCCGCGTTCAACCTTGACTATGCGCACCGGTGGACACTTGACGGGATCCCCCAGATCCCGCCTGGACCTTACGCCGCAGAACTTGCGCGCCTCTCGCGGAAGAATCGTCTGCCGTTCCGCAAGTGAGTGCTAGTTCACCCGGCCGCGAATGGTTCTGTGTCATATCGTGCCGATACAGCCTGCTAGTGTTGTCACCATCTTGGTTGTAATCGAGTTCGGGAGGCGCGGGGATGGGGGTTCGCTCCAGCATGCTTGAGCTTGCAATCCTTGGCGAACTCGAAGAACCCTTGCACGGCTACGAACTCCGCAGAAGATTGTCGCGCTCCCTGGGGTCCGTTCGGAGACTCTCCTTTGGCTCCCTGTACCCGGCTCTGCACAGGCTTGCAGACCGCGGGCTCATCGAGGTCGTGGAGTCTGCCGACGAAGAGCCCACTAGGGCGGCAGCCGAGAAACGCCAAGTTGTCTACCGAACCACTGCTGCGGGACGCGGTTTCCTCAGGAGTGCTTTGGCAGACGCGGACGTGGATGACGAGTCCCTGGACCTCACGATGGGACTGATGTCGAAGGCGACACCAGCGACGCGCCTCACGTTGCTGATGCAGAGAAGAGCCCAGGTGTTGGCGCGCCATGAAGCGGGCCAAGAGGCGAAACAGTCACCTGATTTCTGGGTGCGCTCCAAGGGTGAGCTGGATTCGGCGCAAGCCCTGAATGAACTGTCTTGGATAGACCGGCTAATCCAGTCGGACCCGGGACTCAAAACAACCGATACAGATAACGACATTTCCAAAGTTACGAGCTGAAGGGCACCTTATGAGCACCATTCGCACCGCCATTGTCGGGGTTGGCAACTGCGCATCCTCCCTAGTACAGGGGGTTGAGTACTACAAAGAAACCTCGAAGGATGACGCCATCCCCGGTCTGATGCACGTCCAGTTCGGCGACTACCACGTGGGTGACGTGGACTTTGTTGCGGCGTTCGACGTGGACGGAGCAAAGGTTGGCAGCGACCTCTCAGAGGCGATCGTCGCTGAACCGAACTGCACTGTGGTGTTCACGGAGGTTCCGTTCATGGACGTGCCCGTACTGCGCGGCCCAACCCTTGACGGCCTCGGCGAGTATTACGCGGACACGGTTGATGAATCTCCTGCGGAAGCAGTGGACGTAGTGCAGGTGCTTAAGGACAAGGACGTTGACGTCTTGGTTTCCTACCTTCCAGTGGGCTCTGAAGAAGCTGACCGCTTCTACGCGCAGTGCGCGCTGGAGGCTGGTTGCGCTTACGTGAACTGCTTGCCGGTGTTCATCGCGTCTGACCCAGAGTGGGCGAAGAAGTTTGAAGAGGCTGGCCTACCGATCATTGGAGACGACATCAAGAGCCAGTTCGGCGCGACCATCAGCCACCGCGACGTCGTTCGTCTCATGGAAGAGCGGGGCGTAAAGATTGACCGCACCTACCAGCTGAACGTGGGCGGCAACATGGACTTCAAGAACATGCTGCAACGCAGTCGACTCGAGTCCAAGAAGATCTCGAAGACTCAGGCGGTCACCTCGAACATGAAGAGTGAGTTTGATGAGAAGGACGTCCACGTGGGTCCTTCGGACTACGTGCCGTGGCTGGAGGACCGTAAGTTCGCTTTCGTCCGGGTGGAAGGCACTACTTTCGGTGACGTTCCGATCCAGATGGAATACAAGCTTGAAGTTTGGGATTCGCCGAACTCCGCAGGCATTGTTATCGACGCGATCCGCGCAGCGAAGATAGCCCTGGATCGGGGAATCGGCGGTCCCGTTTGGGCGCCTTCCGCTTACTTCATGAAGTCTCCGCCCGTGCAGATGGTCGACAAAGCGGCGCGCGACGCTGTTGAAGCCTTTATTGAGGGTGGCCCCAACGTCAAGCCGAAGGATGGCGCTGTGAACAAGAGCGCCTCCTCAAACTGAGCTGGCCTAGCTCAGCTCCTGATCTCGAGTGCCCGGTAGCGGTTGACTGCTGCGGCGATGTCGACCGCTCTGGGCCTCGCTAGGAAAGCCGGGTGCTTCCGCGCCCCGAACTTCACCAGCTGGTCAAGTCCCTTGTCTTCTATCAGGTGCTCAACCAGTTCCGTGAGCTCGTAAAGGGTTTTTTCCCCGTCCGCGAGCTCGTGGAGTATGCCGCGCATGCACCAGGCGATAGCTTCCGCTTGTCCTGGTTCCACGATCTGTTCGACGTCTGAAATGTCGACGGCTTGCCGGTCCAGAGTGATGGCGTCGACGCCGGCAGAGCGTGTCTTGGATCGCTGCGTGGGCTTGCCGATTCTCTCAGGGTAGCGGGGGAGCACTTCGGGGAAGCCGGGGATGTCCGTGCGCTCCCGCGGGTTCTCTTCCGCAATCTGGTGTGCGCGAGCAGTCACGTCTTCCGGCCGGTAAGAGTTCATTTGCAGGACAAGGTCGGCCACGTCCAGGTAAGCACCTGACCCACCCATCACGATTACGACGGAGACCCCGGCGTCTTTCGCAAGCCCGCTGATCCTGTCGATCAGCGGTGTGATGGGTTCTTCCGCAGCCGAAACCAGCTCTCTCATGCGCTCGTCACGGATCATCAGATTGGTTGCCGACGTGTCCTCGTCAATCAGCAAAACTCTTGAGTGCGTTCCGATTGCCTCGATGATCGAAGCCGCCTGGGATGTAGAGCCCGACGCGTTCTGTGTAGAGAACTTCGCGGTGTTGCTCTCGCTCGGCAGGTGGTTGATGAACGGGGAGACGTCCACCTTGGTGACAGGTCGCCCATCTTCTGCGCGGACCTTGATGGCTTCCGGAAGTGTTGCCACGAGTTCGCGTCCGTCCCCGGGTACGTGGCTGTAGACGCCCCGCTGGATGGCAGAGAGCACAGTTGATTTACCGTGGTACCCACCGCCAACAATCAGCGTGATTCCGGGCTTGAGGGCCATGCCAGTCACTGTCCCCGCAAACGGCAGGGTGACCTGGGCACGCAGGCTTTCGGGCGAGGTGAACGGGAGCGCGTCTTCCATTGGCAGCTGCGAAATCCCGCTCTTCCGGGCCAAGATTGCGTCATCGGCGATGAAAGAGATCCAGTTGTTCTCTTCTAAGGCGTCTGAGAGCGCGCAGTAGTCCTGGTAGGTTTCCACGTGTTTGACCAGCGCGTCCCGGTAGGAAGCGGCCCCGGATGAGGTGAAGTCAAAGGTTTCGGCCACCGCGTCAGGCAGCTCCAAATCGAAGATTGTGGCTGCCTGGTTTCCCAGCACAGTGCGTCCGCGCGCGGGCATCGCCACTTGAATGCGTAGCTCCACCCGCTCTGGGGTCACCGATGCTGCCGACCGTTCCAGAATCTCTTGTCCCACGGAAGTGATGGAAAGAGCGGATCGCTTCGCAGCTTTCAACGCGGTCTTGAAGGAACGCGTTAGGAAGTCGGCGGTCGCGATGCACTGCTCTTTGGTTGAGAAGGTTTCCTCCGGAAGTCCTATCTCCTTCGGGCTCGACACAATCCGCACCGCCGAAGGTGGGGCATAGGGGTCCGCCTGGATGCGGTCGATGTGAACGCGGAAAAACCCGTAATCCCACCTGCCTACGACACGCTTGTACGCGCCGTAGCTAGAACCATCGATGTTTCTCAGAAGTTGGAGCAGGTCCTTGTCAGTGCCCTCTTTAGGTCGGTCGTCAAAACGCGGGCGGGAGCCGCGCGAAAAGTTTCGTCTATCTTCAGCCATGCATTCAGGGTACGCGGAGCCTTCCGGTTTCGCCCCACCGAAGACCTAGTATCAAGGCATGACAATCACGGCAGCTGTGGACGGCTCAGCGCTCGGAAACCCCGGTCCCGCAGGCTGGGCGTGGGTCGTCGACGCGGACACTTGGGCGGCGGGCGGGTGGCCTAAAGCCACGAACAACATCGGAGAACTTACTGCTTTACTGGAACTGTTGGAAGACACGGCTGAAGCAGGCTTTGCCGACCAAGACCTGGTCGTCCTTGCGGATTCGCAGTACGTCATCAACTCGGTGACCAGGTGGATGCCGAACTGGCGGGCTAGAGGCTGGAAGAAAGCAGATGGCAAGCCTGTCGCAAATCTTCAGTTAATGCAGGACCTAGATGACGCACTTAGGGGCCGAAACGTGCGGTTTGAATGGGTGAAAGGGCACGCGGGCCACCCTCTCAACGAAGAAGCCGACACTAGGGCTAGGCAGGCAGCAGAGTCTTACCAGCAGCGCCGCGAACCGAACCGTGGCCCAGGCTTTGGTTCGACGGTCAAGCTGAACAGTGCGCTTGGGGTTCCACCACCGGGCGCCAAACCCATGCCGACCCGCCGGTTAGCAGCAACCCCAGATCAGCTGCAGCAGCACTATGGATTCGCCGACAGCACAGAGCCGAAAGCCCCGGTCCTGGACGCCATCGCTGCAAGCGAAGTGCCCGATCGTTGGGAAGAGGTCATGGCCTCGGCAGAATCGGAGCCGCTCACCGTTTCACGGAGAGGGGCTCCCCCTCTGGTTCTGCTGGATGCAGACCTTGCCTGGCAGGCACTCGCCGCCCTCGATGAGCAGGAAGGCTCGGTCGAGCGATCGCTTTTCTAGCAGACTAGGTGGTTTCGCGCTCGACCAACCAAGTGTTGAGGAGAACGGCACGGGAAGGCATCTCCGGATTGCGCATACGTTCCGAGAGAAGCTGTGCCATTGCCCTTCCCTGCTCATAGGGATCCTGGCGGATCGTTGTGAGATAGGGGTGGGATGACGTCGCAGCCGTGGAGTCGTCGAAGCCAACAACAGCGACATCCTCAGGGACGCGTAGGCCTGACTCCAAGAGTGTGTCGACTGCGGCGCGGGCCATCAGATCACTGGCGATAAAGAGCCCGTCGAATTCTTGGTCGCCGCTAATGAGTTTCCGGGCGGCCTCCCTGCCACCCTCAGCTGTGAAGTCTCCGTAGACGATCGGGCCGGCTACGCCAGCCTCTGTCACTGCTTCAGTGAACCCCTGCAGACGGTCGGCACCAACCGGCATGTCGAGTCGCCCAGTGATGGTGCCGATCTTCTTGCACCCTGCCCTCAATAGGGCTTCCACTGCAGTCTTGGCGGCCGCGATGTTATCCACGTCTACGTAGCTGGCGTCTGCAGCGTCGTCCGTTGGCCGGCCGCCGTAGACCACGGGCATCTTGCGTCGTAAGGATTCCCCCAGCTCGTGGTCGGAGTGGTGGGAAAGAACAAGGAGTCCGTCCGCACGCCCGCCGGCCAAAGAGTTCACAATCTTTTGGAACGATCTCTGCGAAGCGATCATCATGTTCAGCACTAAGTCAGTCTCAGAGACGTAGGACTCGATGCCGGTCACGATTGAACTGAAGAAGGGGTCAACGAAGAAGCGGTCTAGATCTTCGGGGATAAGGGCGGTAACGACAGAAGTGCGCTTGGAAGCCAAGGACTTAGCCAGCTGGTTTGGAACGTAGCCAAGTTGCTCGATAGCTTCCAGGACAGCATCGGTGGCTTTCTGACTTACCCCAGGGGATGCGTTGATCACCCGGGAAACGGTCGAGCGGGAGACCCCCGCCAGTTTCCCGACCGACTCTAAGGTTGCAGCCTGGCCCCCGCGGGGACGCGTTGCAGTTTTCATTACTTCCCTAGTGCTCCGAAGCGGCGAGCTAGTTCGATTTCCTCATGGACTTCGTGCGACCTTCCAGCAGCGAGTCCTGCCTGACAACCAGGCCAGCATCCGGCAGGACGTCAAGCGTGCGATCCTTGATGATCTTTGCGTAAGCCCAGCCAGATTCTTTCACGATTCGTTGCTGCGTTGCGTAATCCACGTAGACGATGCCGAAGCGCTTGTCGTACCCCCAAGCCCATTCATAGTTGTCCATGAGCGACCAGTACATGTAGCCGTTCACGTCGGCGCCCTCTTCACGGGCGTCTAGTACGGCTCCAAGATGCAACTTGAGAAAAGCAGTGCGCTCCGGGTCCCGGACCACGGGGCCTTCTGGCGTCTCCGTGACGGTGTCATTGAAAGCAGCGCCATTTTCTGTCACGTAGAGGGCTGTCCCAGCTTCTTTCGTGTATTCACGGTGGACTCGTAGCAACAGGTCTTTGAACATGAGCGGGTCGATGTTCCAGTTCTGTGCCGTCCGGGGAAGCAGTGGGTCGGGTGAGACAAAGCCGCGCGAAGCAGGCATTGGGTTTTGTGCCTTCCGCTCCAGAGCAGGACCGCCGTTCGGGGCAGGGTCCAGCTCTACCACCCCTAGTCGCTCTCCAAGTTCCGCGGGAGGTTCGAAGGAGGCCGTCACCACACTGGGCTGGTAGTAGTTCACTCCCAGGGTCGGGAAGGGGGTCCCGATGATTTCCATGTCCCCCGGATGGATCGCATCAGCGAACGCTGCGCCAGCCCCCGGATCAATCTCCGCGAATTCCTGAACGATGTCCTTCGGATAGTAGCCCTTGAACAACGGGTCTAGGAACCACCTGTTTGCCTGCCCGTCGACGAGCCGGGCTGCTCTCTGATCTTCAGGGCTGTCCGGGTTCACCGGGTCAGCGACCGTGAAGTTGAGGGTCAATCCCAGGTTCAGTTCGGGATCTGCCTCCCGCAGGCTCTGGATAGCCAGGCCGTGCCCAAGCAGCAGGTGGTGGCTGGCCAGCATGCCTTCTTTGAGGCTGTGGTGGCCTGGCGCGTGTTCCCCACCTGTGTAGCTCAGGAAAGAGGCACACCAGGGCTCATTCAGAGTCGTCCAAACCTCAACCGAGTCGCCGAGTGCTTCGTGCATGACCATCGCGTAGTCGCGGAAACGGTAGGCCACATCCCGCTCTGGCCAGCCGCCCACGTCCTGCAGTGCCTGGGGGAGATCCCAGTGGTAGAGGGTCAGCCAGGGCAGGATGCCGGCCTCTAGGAGTTCGTCCACCAGGCGTTTGTAGAAGTCCAGTCCTTTCGGGTTTGGAGTGACCCCATCAGGACAGACCCTGGCCCAGGACGATGAAAAGCGATAGGTTTCCAGACCCAGCTTTTTCATCAGGGCCACGTCGTCTTTGTAGCGATGGTAGTGATCGCAGGCGACGTCACCGGTGTCACCGCCTACGATGGCGCCAGGGACGCGGGAGAAAGTGTCCCAAATCGATGGGCCTCTCCCGTCTTCATCGAATGCTCCCTCGATCTGATACGCGGCTGCCGCCGCGCCTAGCAGGAAGTCTTCTGGGATGCGCCTTAGTCCACTGTCGCCGCTTGTGGAAGTGGCCAACTGGAGTCTGGAATCCATCTGCAATTATCCTTTCACTGCTCCCTGCATGATACCTGCGACCAACTGTTTTCCTGAGACTGCAAACAGCAGTAACAGTGGAATGGTAGAGAGCAGAACCCCGGCAAGAACCACCGAGTAATCAACAAAATAGTTTGCTTGAAGCAAGGACAATGCGACAGGCAGTGTCGGGTTTTGCGGGTCAAGCACAATGAACGGCCAGAAGAAGTTATTCCACGCCGAAACGAAGGTGAACAAGGCAAGCATTGTTGCTGCTGGGCGTGCCGCGGGGACGCCAACCGTCAGGAACGTGCGGAACGCTGTCGCCCCATCGACCCTTGCCGCCTCAACCAATTCGTCAGGAACGGTTTGCTGGAGGTACTGCGTCATCCAGAAGACTCCGAAAGCGGTCGTCAAGGCGGGGACAATGACGGCTCCGATCTCTCCTGTCCAACCGATCTTGGAGAACATGATGTAGAGGGGTACGACGCCTAGCTGAGCCGGGACAGCCATGGTCCCGATAACGAATACCAAGAGGCCTTGGGAACCCTTGAAACGCAGTTTTGCAAAAGCCCATCCAGCAAGAGTGGAGAAGAAAACAACCGATGCCGAAATTATTGCGGAGGAATAGAAGGAGTTCCAAAGTGCCTTCCAGAAATTCACCGCGGGGTTTTCAATGACAGCTGCCGCGTTCTTGAGGAAGTTTCCCCCAGGGATCCAGCTCATGTTCGGATCGCGAAGGGCGTAGGCGTCCTTAGAACCGATCAGGAAAGACCAGTAGAAGGGGAACAGGAACCCCAGAAGGGCAGCCGCCAGGATCCCGTAGACAATCCAGGAAGGGCGTCCGACCCTGCGGCCCCGCCGCTTCTTCGTTTTGGGCTCAGCCTTTGGCTTTGAGATGACGTCGGTGCTCACAGGTCCTTCCCTTCCAGAGCCATTGCTGCGGATGAAGCTCGCGCTTCCTCTTGCTTAAGGCTCTCTTCTTTCACCTTCGCCAGTGCGGCCTTCGCGCGTGCTCGCCGCTCCTTGCGGGAGAGGCCGTCTTTGGTTCCTGCGTCCGCAACGACGCCGCGGGTGATGAATAGGTTGATGACGCCGATGAGCAAGATGATCAGGAAAAGGAGCCAGGCTATTGCTGCAGCGCGGCCGAAGTTCCACTCACCCCAGCCGGTTAGGTACAGATACAAGCTGACGGTCAGCCACTGGTTGTTCGCGCCACCCGTGCCTGCTTGGTCGAACATTCTGGGCTCGTCAAAGATCTGCAGGCCGCCGATGGTCGACGTGATGATCACAAAGATCAGGGTTGGTTTCAGCGACGGCAGCGTGATGGAGAAGAACTGGCGCGCCACACCCGCCCCGTCGACGGTTGCGGCTTCGTACAGCTCTCGGGGCACCGCTTGCATCGCGGCCAGCAGGATAAGCGTGTTGTAGCCCGTCCACCGGAAGTTCACCATTATGGAGATCGCTACGTGGCTCCAAAACGCGTTCACGTGCCACGCAATCGGCGTCACTCCAAGCGAGGCCAGAGTGTTGTTCACCAGGCCGTACTTGTCGCCAAACATGTTTGAGAAGATCAGGGCGACCGCGACTGGCGCCATGACGTAGGGCACCAGCACGCCCATCCGCCAGAACGTTTTTGCCCTTAGGTTCTGGTCCAGCATCGCGGCAAGGAAGATGGCAGCAATAACCTGCGGGACACTGGAAAGTAAGAAGATAGAGAAAGTGTTGCGGACCGCAATCCAAAACTTGGGCTGGCCCAGGACGTAGAGGTATTGGTCAAAGCCGACAAACGTACCCGAACCGCGAACCAAGTCCCAGTCCATGAAGGAAATGACTGCGGTGTAAGCGATGGGAAAGAGACCCACCAACGCGAAGACAATGAAGAACGGAGAGATGTACAAGTAGGGCGCGATCTTGACGTCCCACCTGCCAATCCGTTCGCCAAATCCCACTCGGCGCGGGGGACGGGATGAGGGACCCGCCCCCCGCTTGGAGGGAACAGTCGTTACTGAAGACACAGTTCTGCCTGTTCGGTTCTTGGGTTGTCTTAGCCGAGCGCGTCGACTTCGGAGACGAACTGGTCCCAAGAGGTTGCCGGATCCTGCGAACCATCTTCAGTTCGGGTTAGGGCGTCCTGGAACAAGCTGTTGATCTTGAAGTACTCGGTGCTCTTGAAGGGGCTGACGGTGATTGCTTTGGCGCGGTCAGCAAGGATCTCACCGACAGGTGCGTCGTTGAAGTAGCCGTTGACGGAGTCAAGCAGCGCGGGAGAGGAGAGGGCCTCGTTCTGGCTGGGGAACGCTCCGACGTTCTCGAATGCCTTGATCTGAGTGTCAGGAGAAGTCAGCCAATCAGCAAGCTTCTGGGCCTCTTCGACGTTCGCACCGTTGGCAGGAACAGTCAGGTAAGAACCACCCCAGTTGCCGCCACCGTTCGGGAACACGTTCGCAAGGTTCCAGCCGTCGACGTCAGGAGCGTTGCCTTCAATGATCCCAAGGAACCAGCCTGGGCACAGGGTGGTCGCGAAGTCGCCATTTGCCATGCCTGCGTACCAGTCATCGGTCCACTGTCCAAGCTTCGCGGACTGTGTTGCGGCTGCTGCGGTCAGTTCGTCAAAGATGTCCTTTACTTCAGGGTTGCTGGTCGCGATGATTTCGCCGGTGTCCGGGTTCTCGTAAGCCGCCTGGACCTGGTTCATCATGCCCTGAGCGATGGCGCCAGCCGAGTCGAAGAAAGCAGCGCCGGTTGCATCGGTGTACTCAGAGCCAACCTTGAAGTAGTTGGCCCAGTCGCCGTCAAGAAGCTCAGCAACTTCGTCGCGGTCTGAGGGTAGGCCAGCTGCTTCAAACAGGTCTTCGCGGTAGCAGATGCCTTCGGGACCAATGTCGGTGCCGTAGCCGATCAGGTTGCCTTCTTTGTCTGTCGCGGCTTCGACCTTCCAGTCCAGCCAACGCGACTTGAGGTCATCCGGAACCGGGGCAAGCAGGTCTGCGTACTCGAGCACCTCGGGCAACCAGTCAACTTCTACTGCTTCGATATCGGCGAGACCTGTCTTGCCGAGCTTTTGGAAGTAGTTGGCGCGGGCGTCATCAGAAAGGGCAGCGCGGTTGTGGACAACTTTGATGCCTGGGTTTTCGTCTTCGTACTGCTTCAGGAGCTCATCCGTGTAGCCGAAGTCGTTGAACGTCGCGACTGTCAGCGTGATTTCCTTGCCATCGCCGCTTGAGTCAACGGCCTCGCCGCTCTCTGCAGCTTCGTCCTTCTTGTCGCCGCCGCCGGAGCAGGCGGTTAGCGCCAAAGCCGCTGTCGCGAGGACAGACGCGCCAATGGCGAGTTTTCTAGATTTGATGTGGAGCATCTTCACTTCCTTGGGTCTAGGTGCTGGCTTTCCCGCACCGGATGGTCGTTTGACCAGAGCATTGGGAGCGCTCCCAATACGTGAAATTCACTGTATCGGGAGCCCTCTCAGAACACAAGTTCGGTCTGTAACGATTCGGTAACGGAGCCTCCCACTCGTCTCGGCCGCGCATCGGGTAAGAAGATGCACGTCCTGCCTGGGCGCGGCCGCGGATAGGGTTAAGTCGACTGTGTCGGAAGCAAAGGAGCGATAGTGGCCGAAGATGCGAAGCGTGAGGTCTTCGAGGCGATCAACTGGAACAAGATCGAAGATGAGAAGGATCTCGAAGTCTGGGACCGTTTGACTGCAAACTTTTGGTTGCCAGAGAAGATCCCGTTGTCGAACGATCTTCCTTCTTGGGCAACGTTGAATGACGCAGAGAAGACGACTTTCTCAAACGTGTTCACGAACCTGACGCTGCTGGACACGCTGCAGGGAACGGTCGGTGCTGTGAGCTTGATCCCAGATGCCCTGACCCAGCACGAGGAGGCTGTGTACACGAACATTGCGTTCATGGAGTCGGTTCACGCCAAGTCGTACAGCTCTATCTTCTCCACTCTCTTGAACACCGAGGACATCAATGCGACGTTCAGGTGGGCGGAGGAAAACCCCGAGGTTCAGAAGAAGGCAGAGATCATCAACTCGTATTACGTCGCTGATGATCCTGAGAAGAAGAAGATCGCTTCGGTGATGCTCGAGTCCTTCATGTTCTATTCGGGTTTCTATGACTCGCTCTACTGGGCGTCTCACTCTAAGCTCACGAACTCCGCGGACATCATTCGTTTGATCATCCGGGATGAGGCCGTGCACGGTTACTACATCGGCTACAAGTTCCAGTTGGCGTACAGGAAGGCGTCCGAGGAACGGCAGCAGGAGCTGAAAGACTTTACCTACGAACTGTTGCTGGATCTGTACGACAACGAAGTGAAGTTCACGGAGGATCTCTACGATCCCGTCGGGCTGACTGAAGACGTCAAGAAGTTCCTGAAGTACAACGCGAACAAGGCCCTGATGAACCTTGGTTTCGAAGCACTTTTCCCCGCGGATGAGACCGACGTGAACCCTGCGATTCTGGCGCAGCTTGCGCCCGACGCAACGGAAACGCACGACTTCTTCTCAGGTTCCGGCTCTTCCTACGTTATTGGTGAGATCGTCGAGACCGAAGACGACGACTGGGATTTTTAGCCTCTTATTGCAAGCCAATCGCAATAAGAGTAGTTTGAGGGCCACTATGCGCGGCAGAGGTGTGAGACAACTGAAGTGGGCTCTAGGGCTCGTTGGTGCGCTCGCAGCAGCTGGTCTGGTTGCGGGGTGCAGCGGCGATGCGCCAGCAAGTGAGAGCTCTGAGGGCCTTCCCCGCGTGGTTGTCGCAGCCTATCCCTTGGAATACCTTGCGCTCACCGTCGGTGGTGACCAGGTCGTTGTTGAAAACGTTGCTGCGAGTGGGGGCGATGCCCATCACCTCGAACTCTCGCCCGCGCAAGCTGCGCGCGTCGGAGACGCGGACCTAGCGCTGTATCTTTCGGGTGGATTCCAAAGCGCGATGGAGGAAGCCATTGCAGTCACGAAAACTGAGAGCTACGACGCGCTTGAAGCTGTTGACCCGGCCGACATGATCCCGGGAGATCCCCACGTCTGGCTTGACCCTTTGATCTCAGCAGACATCGCGGACCACCTTGCGGTTCAACTCGGGGAAGCGAACCCTGAGCAGGCCCCATACTACGAAGCGAACGCGGCCGAGTTGCGGGGGCAGCTGGAAGAACTAGACGCCCGGTACGCGGAAGCGCTTGGCGGTTGCAAGGGAGAGACCTTGCTGACCTCCCACGAAGCTTTCGGGTATCTGGCAGCAAGGTACGGGCTAGAGCAGTCTGGAGTGTTGGGATTGGACCCTGAAGCTGAGCCGTCTCCGGCCCGCATCAACGAGGTTCTCCGCTTCATCGAAGAACGCGGCATCACGACACTCTTTGTAGAGCCCGGTGGTGCCGGGCACCACGAAGGTGACAGAGAAACCAAACTCACGCAAACACTGGGCGTGGCGGGGGTCAACCTAGACCCGCTCGAAATTCAAAACGATGCGGACCGCGACTTCCTGCAGGTAATGAAAGACAACCTAGCTGCCCTCAGGGAAGGGCTGGCCTGCGCCTCCTAAACCTCCCCGGACTTGCAAGCAAGGGAGCCGATAGACTTCGCCAGGCAGCTACTTCCAAGGGGGACGGATGGTCGGGTCGGTTGGCACAAAGAGCGGACGCAACGAGTGGATCGAAAGTAGGGAGGAAGCTCTGCGTGACCCCTATGGCTGGTTGTCACTGGTAGAGCTTGTCTGGCTGGATGATCAACCGAAGCCGCTTTCGCATTTTCCTGGTCTCTGGGAGGTGAAGGGTGATCAGGTGACCTTCACGCCCGACGAAGGTGGGGTCTCTGTTTTCCAAGGCGACCAGCTGGTAACCGAGCCCCTCAAGATCGAAGTACAGCCAGGGGAGTCTGACCGAAGTCTCCGTGACCAAGACGGCCGCGAGATTGAAATCATGTACCGCTTCTGGGGCCCGGCAGTCCGAGTCCGCGACCCGAAAGCGAATCGGCTCACGCAATTCGGCGGGCTCGACCGATACGACTTTGACCCAACCTGGGTTCTGCGTGGCAGGCTCCTTCCCTTCGCCGAACCACGGGACATCGAAGTCGAAACCGCCATAGAAGGTGGGACTTCCACGGTGAGAGCTTGGGCAAGCGCGGAAGTCTCTCTACCCGATGGCAAAGTCTTGGACTTGACCGTCAGCGGGGATCCAGAATCTCCCCACGTCATGTTCTATGACGAGACTGGCATGGACGAAACCCCTGGCTGGAGAACGGTTGAGGTTGTTGTGGATGGAGAGACTGTCGTCGTTGACATGAACAGAGCGCAGATCTTTCCGGCCCACCTCTCTCCCTTTGGAACCTGCCCTAAACCCCCTGAAGAGAACCGGATCCCGGCCAGGGTTGAGGCAGGCGAAAGGACTTTCTTAGGAAAGGACACGCAGTGACCTACAGGATTTTGACCATCTGCACAGGAAACATCTGCCGCTCTCCCATGGCGGAGGTCGTGCTTGCTGACAAGCTCGCGGAAGCAGGGCTGGACGTAGAAGTGGACTCTGCAGCGGTGACCGCGTACGAGGTAGGAAATCCTATCGACTACCGCGCCGCCAAGACACTGCGCCGGGCTGGTTATGACGTCCCTGACCGCCAGGCCCGCAGAGTCACTCCGGAGGACTTTGACGACTTTGATCTGATCTTGCCAATGACCCAGCAGCACAGCCAAGAGCTGTCAAGGCTGGCCCGTCGCTGGGGAAGGGCAGGTGGGTTGGCAGAAACCCAGCTTTTCCGGACTTTCACTGACGAGTATCTTTCTGGGGAAAGCACCGAGCTTGACGTGCCAGACCCCTGGTACGGTTCCGAAGCTGACTTCGTGGAAACCCTGGAGATCATCGAGTCAGCTGTCCCCGCCATCATCGACCATGTCGCTCGGTCGGTCTAAGCGCGCCCTGCTTTGGGTAGGCCTTCTCTCAGCGACGGGGCTCCTAGCGGTCGCAGTCGTCTTGATGCTTCGTGGTTTCGAAGGCCCCTTGCCCCCAGATAGCGCCGCGGTCACTGCGGAGCTCCCACCCGAGCCGAAGGGACCTGCGATCACATATCAGGGTTTTGACCCGACCTTTATCATCAGTGACGAGCAGTTCTTTGACGCCTCCGCGTACTCCGAAGCGCAGGTGCGTTCCTTCATCAAGAAGTGGAACGAGGGGTGCCGCACTGGATTTGACGGCACTGCCTGCCTAACCGACTTTCGGGAAGACTCCCCCTCGTTCGAACCCGACCAGTACTGCTCGGGTGCCTTTGAAGGTCAACTGGATGACGACGCTCCTTCCATCATCTGGAAGTCAGCGCAGGCGTGCGGGATAAACCCGCAGGTTCTGCTGACCCTGATTCAAAAAGAGCAGGGTCTGATCACGGCCTCAGGGTACAGGCTGAACGAATCTCGGTACGCGATCGCGACGGGATACCGGTGCCCAGACGACTCTACCTGCGATCCCGAATACTACGGCTTCACGAAGCAGGTTTACTACGCTGCCAGGCAGATGCGGAAATACCAGGCGAACCCCCATGACTACATGGTTCTTGCCGGGGTCCCGGTGGCAATCCCGTACGCGCCGGGTGAAGGTTGCGAGGGGCCAGAGGTAACGATCCAAAACCTGGCAACGTCAAACCTCTACAACTACACGCCCTACCAACCGAACCAGGCAGCGCTATCCGGGGAAGGGGACGCCTGCTCCACTTGGGGGAACCAGAACTTCTATGCTTTCTTTAACGCTTGGTTCGGAACCCCAGAGCGCGCCGCGGACTCGGCCGGGCCGCAGTCTTCCGGCTAGAGCTGGCAGGAAACGCAGCCTTCGATCTCTGTTCCCTCCAGAGCCTTTTGGCGAATGCGCATGTAGTAAAGGGCCTTGATGCCTTTGCGCCACGCGTAAACGTAGGAGCGATTCAGGTCACGGGTGGTGACCGTGTCAGGGTAGAACAGCGTGAGTGACAGTCCCTGGTCGACGTGTTGCGTTGCTTCCGCGTACACATCGATGATCTTCTCAGGGCCAATCTCGTAAGCGTCCTGGTAGTACTCCAGGTTGTCGTTCGTCATGTAGGGAGCCGGGTAGTAGACGCGCCCCAGTTTGCCCTCTTTACGGATCTCAACCTTGGAGGTGATGGGATGGATAGAAGACGTTGAGTTGTTGATGTAGCTAATGGAACCGGTCGGTGGGACGGCCTGCAGATTCTGGTTGAACATCCCGTACTCGGCTACGTCAGCCGCCAGCTTCTTCCAGTCCTCCTGGGTCGGGATGTGCGCTGTCGACTTGGCGAAGATCTCCTTCACCTTTTCTGTCTTGGGTTCCCAGGTTCCCTCGATGTACTTTTCGAAGAACTTGCCGGAAGCGTAGTCGGAGCGCTCAAACCCGTCGAACGTTTCCCCGCGTTCCTTCGCGATCTTGTTCGAGGCCTTGATGGCCTCATACGCAACCGTCATGAAGTACATGTTCACGAAGTCGAGTGAGGTTTCGTCCCCGTAGTAGATGTGCTCTTTCGCAAGAAAGCCGTGCAGGTTCATCTGCCCAAGGCCAACCGCATGGGAGCGAGCGTTTCCTGCGGCGATCGATGGGGCGGACTCGATGTTCGACAGCTCGGAGACCGCGGTAAGGGCGCGGATCGCCGACTCGATGGTTTCCGAGAAGTTGGGAGACTCCATGGCTTTCGCGATGTTTAGAGACCCCAGGTTGCAGGAAATGTCCTTTCCAACATGTTTGAAGGAGAGGTCCGGGTAGTACTCGGAAGGTTCCGAGACCTGGAGGATCTCCGAGCAGAGGTTGGACATGGAGATGCGACCGTCGATCGGGTTCGCCCTATTTACGGTGTCCTCAAAGAGAATGTAGGGGTAGCCCGACTCAAACTGGATCTCGGCGATCGTTTGGAACAGGCGGCGAGCACTAATCTTCTTCTTCTTGATCTCCGGGTTGTCCACCATCTCCCGATACTTTTCCGTCACGGAAATGTCGCTGAAGGGAACCCCGTAGATTCGCTCCACGTCGTAGGGGCTGAACAGGTACATGTCTTCGTTGTCGCGGGCAAGGTGGAACGTGATGTCGGGCACAACAACACCCAGGGATAGCGTCTTGATCCGAACCTTCTCATCAGCGTTCTCACGCTTCGTGTCCAGGAAAGACATGATGTCGGGGTGGTGAACGTTCAGGTAGACGGCGCCGGCCCCTTGACGAGCTCCGAGCTGGTTCGCGTAAGAGAACGAGTCTTCCAGCAGTTTCATCACGGGGACCACCCCGGAAGATTGGTTTTCGATTCGCTTGATCGGGGCGCCGGCTTCCCGCAGGTTCGTGAGTGACAGGGCGACGCCGCCTCCTCGTTTGGAAAGCTGCAGGGAGGAGTTGATGCCGCGAGCGATGGACTCCATGTTGTCTTCAACCCGGAGCAGGAAACAGGAAACCAGCTCACCGCGAGCCACTTTCCCGGCGTTAAGGAAGGTCGGGGTCGCCGGCTGGAAACGGCCGGACATCATTTCGTCGACCAGGTGGCGGGCCATCTCGATGTCGCCCTGGGCAAGGTAGAGCGCGACCATTGCGACCCTGTCCTCAAACCGCTCAAGGTAGCGCTTCCCGTCAAAGGTCTTGAGGGTGTAGGAAGTGTAGTACTTGAACGCGCCCAGGAAGGTTGGGAAGCGGAACTTGTAGGCGTAGGCCTGCTTGTAGAGCGCCTTGATGTCGGCGAACGAATACTGGTCCAAGACTTCTTTTTCGTAGTAGCCCTCACGAACCAGATAGTCGAGTTTCTCTTTCAGGTCGTGGAAGAAGACCGTGTTCTGATTGACATGGGTCAGGAAGTACTGGCGTGCAGCCTTCTTATCCGCGTCGAACTGGATGTTCCCGTCAGCGTCGTAAAGATTCAGCTGCGCATTCAGCGCGTGGTAGTCCTGCTCAGGCGGCAATGCTGGCTCCAGGCCAGTGTCTGTCATGTTGTCGACCAAAACTTCCTCAGTCCTTCTTGTACTCGCGAAACATCCCCGGGGGTCCCTAGGAGTTCGAACTTGTATAGGTGGGGTACTCCCAGTTTCTTTGAAACGATATCGCCGGCAAGGCAGTAGGCCTCACCGAAGTTTGTGTTCCCAGCTGAGACAACGCCCCTGCAATGGCTACGATTCGTCTCATCGTTGAGGAACTTAATCACTTGCTTCGGTACCGCGCCGCGGACGTTGCCGCCCCCGTACGTTGGGATGACAAGCACGTAGTCGTAGTCGACGTTCAGGAAGGGGTCTGCTGCACGCAGTGGGATCCGCTCACGCGGGAACCCGACACGATCCAAGAAGCGTGCGGTGTTCTCCGTGGCGGATGAAAAGTAGACGACCCGCGGTTCGCTTTGAGCCGGGTTGTCCCCAGCTGTCTCTGCTGCGCTGGGCTTGGCCGACACGGCCTAGCTAAGGGCTGGCTGCAGCACCAGCGCGGCGACGCTAGCGAGACGGTCGGGACGGAAGCCGCTCCAGTGTTCTTCACCGGCTACCACGACGGGAGCCTGCTGGTAGCCCAGACCGATGATGTATTCAAGGGCGTCACGGTCAACGCTGACATCGACGCTAACGAAAGGAACTCCGGCGCGATTGAGAGCTCTGTGAGTGGCATCGCACTGGACACATCGTGGCTTTGAGTAGACCGTGATTGTCATTTTGTGTCCTTCCGGCCGGTCGTCCTGGCGGCGGATCCGGCGGTTGTAGTTACATCCTTGTGGTTATCGGAGAGCGCAACGTCCCCACGAGAGGCAACACTACACCTTGTGTTCTATTTGTCGAGGACCCCCTACATCTCGTGTTTCGCGGTAAATCTGCGTGCCTGGGTAAAACCTGTGGACAGTTCCGAACCGGAGTGGTTCACCCTAGTCACATCATTGTCATTCACCCCTCCGACACAATGGTTCTTGCCCTCGGCGCGGTGGAGTGGCCTGTGGAGAACTTCTTTCCCCAGTTTCCTTTTCTGTGGACGGGGCCCTTAGAAGATTGCTTCTCGAAAGACGCGGCATCGGCGTGTCGCCAGGGGGCCGGTACCCTTGAGTCATGGAAAACCAAGCCCAAAGCCCGAAGATGAACGTTGAGTCCTTCAACCTGGACCACAGGAAGGTCAAGGCTCCATACGTTCGCGTTGCGGATCGCAAGACGCTGCCGGGTGGCGACGAGCTCGTCAAGTACGACGTGCGGTTCACGCAACCGAATGTGGCAGCCCTTCCAATGCCGACCGTGCACTCGATTGAGCACCTGACCGCGGAACTCATGAGGAATCACACGGACGCACTCATCGACTTTTCTCCAATGGGGTGTCAAACCGGGTTCTACGCTCTCACTCTTGACCTCCAGCCTGAAGAGTTCAAGGAACTCTTGGCACAAACCTTCACCGATCTTCTTGAGGCGACTGAGGTCCCTGCTGCAAATGAGACCCAGTGCGGTTGGGGCGCGAACCACTCTCTAGAGGGCGCCCAAGAAGCAGTCGCAGCGTTCCTTAAGGAACGCTGCGAGTGGGACGAAGTGGAAGGCTGATGCCCGCGAAAGGAGCACCCGAAAAACGGGTCGCGATCATCGCGGCAATGGGGAAGGAAACCCGACCCTTTCTGGACGAACTTGAAGGTGCTGAAGAAGTCTCAGTTCTTGGACCCACCTACGCAGGCCCAGCTCTCTTTCGGAAAGGAACTATGCAAGGTTCCTCCTGCATGCTGGTGACTAGCGGAATCGGCACCACGAACGCCGCGATCGCGGCGGCGGGAGTCTTGAGTTTCTTCCGACCGGACCTGGTGGTTGTTGCAGGCACGGCCGGCGGCTTGGGTAGGCAGGTTGGCGCTGGCGATGTGGTTATCGCCGATTTTGCTTTGTATCACGAAGCAGACGCTTCAGCCTTCGGCTACGCTCCCGGGCAGATCCCCCGAATGCCTGAAACGTACCAGGTTGACCCAGACCTTAAGGAACGCGCTGAACGAGCCTTGCGGGAAGCGGATCTGACCGCGTGGGTTGGGGGAGTGGGTTCCTCGAATTCTTTTGTGACAGCTGATCATGCCGAGGACTTGCGGAAACTCTTTCCGGATCTGCTCGCGGTAGACATGGAGACCGCTGCAATTGCGCAAGCCTGCCACCTGTTTCGTGTCCCCTGGGTCTCGCTTCGAGCCGTGTCTGACCTGTGTGAGCCAGACGGGGCCGGGCGGTTCAGGGCCCACGCGCCAGAGGCGGCCGAAACGTCGAAGACGGCGGCGACCGCGTTCCTTCAAACTTTAACAACACGACACTGAAAAGAGAGGTCTTTACACGTGAGCCGCAAACCTGTGAGGAGAGCACTAATCTCCGTTTCAAACAAGGAAGGGCTCGCAGATCTAGCCCGCGCTCTACACGACCGCGGAATAGCTATGGTGGCGACCTCGGGAGGGGCAGCGTTCATCGCCGACCTGGGCTTGCCTGTGAGCGAGGTAAGCGAAGAAACAGGGTTTCCCGAGATTCTGGGGGGTCGCGTGAAAACCCTGCACCCGAAAATCCACGGGGGAATCCTGGCGCGTCAGGACGACCCGGACTCCATGGCCTCTCTGGAAGCTCTTGACATTGCCCCTATCGATCTGGTCGTTGCAAACCTTTACCCGTTCGCAGAGACGGTAGCGTCCGGCGCCGGTTTCGAACAGTGCATCGAGATGATCGACATAGGCGGCCCAACGCTGATCCGCGCCGCCGCGAAGAACAACGCAAGCGTTGCCGTTTTGACCGACCCGGACCAGTACCCCTCCTTCATTGAGGCGCTCGAGGAGGGTGGGACAACGCCTGGGGACCGGCTGGAGCTTGCGGAGGCAGCGTTCCAACTGGTCGCCGACTACGACATCGCGATCGCGAACTGGCTGGGCAGGCGGGACGGGCAAGAGCCGGGTTGGGTTGGTTCCTCGTATCGGAAGGTTGCGGGGCTTCGCTACGGCGAAAACCCACACCAGAGCGCCACGCTCTACAAAGACGCCTCAGGTGCCGGTGGAGGGATCGCAGCGGCGGAGCAGCTTGGCGGCAAACAGATCTCTTTCAACAACCTCCAAGACAGTCAGGCAGCCATGGTTGCGGCAGACGCTTTCCAAGGGCCCGCAGTCGCAATCATCAAGCACGCAAACCCCTGCGGGATTGCTGAAGCGGAAACGATAGGTGAAGCGTATGCTGCAGCTCTTGCCTGCGACCCACTCTCCGCATTTGGGGGAGTGGTGGCGTTGAACCGCCCGGTGGATGCAGAGACGGCTGACCAGATAGTCAAAGTTTTCACCGAGGTCGTCATTGCCCCTGGCTTCTCTCCCGAAGCGCTGCAAATCCTCTCTGCGAAACCTAACGTGCGCCTGCTGAAAGCAGAGCTTGCGCCAGACTCCAACCGGGATGAGCGACGCATCGGCGGCGGTTTGTTAGTCCAAGAGCGCGATAAGCAGGGGGAAGAGGACCGGGTGGACTCCTGGAGTCTCGTAGCAGGCGTAGAAGCCACCCCGGAGCAGGTACGCGATCTTGAAGTTGCTTGGAAGGCTGCCCAGTTCACGAAGTCCAACGCGATCGTCCTTGCGAAGAACGGGGCAACGGTTGGTGTGGGGATGGGCCAGGTGAACCGCGTCGACGCCGCGAAGCTAGCAGTGGAACGCGCAAACACGCTGGGTGGAGATGAGAAGCGGTCCAAGGGCGCGGTCGCAGCGTCCGACGCGTTTTTCCCGTTCCCAGACGGGCTACAAACTCTTATCGACGCGGGCGTCACCGCAGTCGTAGCTCCGGGCGGTTCGCTGCGGGATCAGCTCAGTATCGACGCGGCAAAAGACGCAGGTCTCACCCTCTATTTCGCTCCGCGCAGACATTTCTGGCACTAGGTGCCCGGCTGCTCTTGCTTAAGCGCCCGCACCAGCAAGAAAGAGAAGGGTGCTGCAATCAGGACAGCGATGAGCCCGTGCAAGACTCCCCAGTGGTTTGCAAGGAACCCGATCAGTGGCGGCCCACCAAGGAAAGCCGCGTAGCCAATAGTCGCGACGGCACTGACACGCGCCGCAGCCTTCTTTGGGTCATCTCCCGCAGCGCTCATTCCGACGGGGAACCCAAGCGAAGCGCCTACACCCCATAGGAGTGCCCCAAGGAACGCGGTAGCTGTGTTCGGGCCGAAGATAAACAGTGCGGTTCCCGCGACCAGAAACGCTGAGAGAACTGAGAGGACCGGCACGCGTCCGAATCGGTCAAGCAGGTTTGTTCCGAACCACCTTGCCAGAGTCATTGCCGTAAGGAAGGTCGCGAGGCCCAGCGTCCCCACAGTGGCCGGACTGCCGTAGCCGTCGATGAGTCCCAGTCCAACCCAATCGACTGCCGAGCCTTCTGCGAAAGCGATGATGAGAACGAACAGGCCAATCAGGATAATACGGGGCTCTCTCCAGGCATCGAGGATCGAGTAGTGGGCCCTAGAGGCTTCCCTGTTTTTGGTAGGGGCGCTAGCTGCAGCGTCGATGTTGCTTTCCAGAGCGTCGCCAATCGCGTAGCGGGTGGGGGTAGAAAGGAAGCTTCGGACTGCGGCCAGGTTCGCTATGAGAACAACGCCAGACGCCGCCACAAGGTGCAGAGTTACTGGGACGTGCAGGGCGATCATCCCCACGCCGACTAGCGAACCAAACACCGTCCCAATCGAGTACCCCGCGTGGAACCTGGGCAGGATTGCACGGCCCAAATGCTGTTCGACTAGGGACCCCTGAACGTTCATGGCGACGTCCCACCCTCCGATCCCGAGGCCACTGAGGGTGAGCCCCAGCGCAACAACGGGCGCTCCCACCAAGTAGCCGACGCCTGCTGACGCCATCCCCGTGGTCCCAAGGAGTGTGAAGATGATGACCGCGCGGCGCGAGCCGACGCGGTCAATGACGGCGCCCGCAAACGTTAGGGAAGCAAGCGAGCCGACGGAGCTGGACAGGAGGAGCAGACCGAGCTGCGCAGGGTCCAAGCCGAGTCCGTCGCGCACCTGAGGAATCCGCGACGCCCAGCTCATCATCAGGAAGCCCGCAGTGAAAAAGACAACGTAGCTTGCAGCCTTTGCTGCGCTGACCTGGTCTGTGGCTAAGCGTGACTCACCGCCGACCCCCGTCACAGAACTCCTACTGAGGTAGTAGCGGGTACGCCGAGGCAAACGCGCTTGGAATGTCCTCTATCTGCTGATCCCATACCCGCACAATAGGGTAACGGGGCCAGCCCGGATCTCCGGTTCGGACGAACTCTACCGCGGCGTGGTGTATCTGATCAGCAAGTTCTTGTGGAGGCTTTTCCCCCGCTAGGGAGTCGACCGAAGGTCCGTCCAAGCAGTCGAAGAAGAACGGGACATCTACGCAGTGCAGAGCAAAGCCGTAGGCCCCTGATCGCCACGAGAACCGGTACACCCAGGTGGGGGCCTCACCGCGCGCATCAACAGTCAACAACATCGGGACTTTGAACACTTGGTCTGTGATCACGCGACCCAGAAGCCGGGGCCCACCTAGCTTTGCGACGTCTTCGTTGGCGGCCAAGTAGGCCTTCGTGTCTTCTTTCGGGATCCCGGCTTTTTCCAGAAGAATGCGTTTAGGGATCCACCGCAGCAGCTTTTGGTCTGCGGTGGCCATCGCAAACTCGTCGTCCGTTGCTCCAAGGACCAGATGCTTGTCACTTCCGACCCCGCTTCGTATCGATTCGAGCGTGCTGAGTGGGATCAGGTCCCCGTCGACCACAGGGGCCAGACGCATGCCCTCCTCTAACGCTTCTTTGGGATCTTCGGGTTGCATCTCAGTGAGAGTCTTTTGCGCTTTCAGAACCGCGTTCTCAGACACCGAGGCGAAACCTTCCAGGGTTGACGCCACCCCGAGCTTTCCCGCCATTTCGTGCGCGAACTTCTTCGCGCGCTTAGCGCTAATGTCGGGGGTTGGAGCGGACAGTGCGTAAACGCCGTGGAAAAGGGACTGTGCAGCTGGGCAGCCAAGCAGAGTGAGCACGGCCCCGCCCCCCGCTGACTGGCCAGCGATCGTAACGCGGTCCGGATCCCCACCGAAAGCCCCGATGTTGTCTTGCACCCACTGGAGCGCAGCGATCCAATCCAGGACGCCCCGGTTTTGGACAGTGGAGTCGATCCACCCGAAGCCATCGAACCCCAAGCGGTAAGAGGTCGTGACGGTTACTATGCCGTCTCTGTTGAAGTTTCGTCCGTCATACCAAGGGCTTGCGGGAGAGCCCGCAAAGTAACCACCGCCGTGAAACCACACCAGGACAGGCAGACCCTCGCCTGGTGCCGCTTTCTTCGGTGAGGGGGTGAACACGTTGACGTTGAGCGTGCTGTCTCCGGGGATAGACGGCTCAGGGATGAGCGTCTCTCCCGGATCCCCGCGCTGCGCAGTTGGGCCGTAGCTCAGCGTGTCCTTCACGCCTTTCCATGGTTTCTTAGGAACAGGAGCTTTGAAGCGCAGTTCTCCTACGGGTGCTTCAGCGAACGGGATCCCAAGGAACGCAGCAGACCGTGAGCTGCCGCCTTTGCCGCGCGTGGGGCGCCAGAAACCCCGTACCAGCCCTGCTTTGGTCTCAACTTCCGGAGGGTCTTCTTTAGCCATTCCAGCTCATTCCTTGGGCCAGGGCGGGTAGATGCCTACTAAGAAGCGGGGCAACGCTGACTCGCCGGTTTACCCGATGATACCGCCCCACAAACGCAGGGGCAGGGCCGCAAGGCAGGCAAAGTCGGCACGAAAGTGAGAAACTGAAAGGTGACCAGGCACACAAAGAATGGTTCGAATCGAGGAAGCAATGTTTACCGGGCTCGGAAAAGCTGTGACGCGTCACCCCGTCATCGTCCTGATCATCTGGGCCATTGTCGTGACTGCTGCTGGCGGTGCAGTCCTTTGGGGCTACGGCCAGGGTGGCCTGTTCAAGCGTATGGAAACGTCGGAGTACACGGTTCCTGATACGGACTCCGCCGTTGCTTCCAACTTGACGAGGGCAGAGGACGAACACGGTCCCGTCTCTTTACTGGTCGTCTCTGGGGTTGACCCCAATGACCAAGAAGTTGCGACTTTCGCGAAGGATCATAGGGATCTCTTTGACGGGAAGGGAATCGAGTCCGTAGCGGACGCCTTCGTCATCTCAGAGCAGCTGGAGCTTGCGGAAGCGGACGCACAGGCTGAACTTGAGAAGACGATCCAAGAACAAACTGAGGCTGCTCTGAAGCAAGCCCGCGAGGAGGCGGAAGCGGCGGCTGCCGGGGCTGAAGCAGAAATGCAGGCCCAGCTTGAGCAGGCAGCGGCTCTAGGGCCGGAGGCGTTAGCGGCAGCTCAGGCCCAAGTCGACGCTGCCCGGGAGCAGGTGCAAGCTGAGACCGAGGCTGCGCTTGCAGAGGTAGCGCCTCAGATCCAGCAGCAGGTGACTGAGCAAGTCAAGCAGGCGTTCCAAGAAGCACAGAATGACCCGGATGTGGTCGCGCAAAAAGAGGATGCTGAGAAGTCCCGCGATGCCCTTCTTTCCGGTGAGGGATCAGGTTACGTTGTCGTTGTCACGATGGAAAAGGGCTTGGATTCCGAACAGACAAACGCCGCGCGCTCCGACCTTGAATCGGCAACGGGTCAGTACCGCGCCGAGCTTCAGAAGGCGTTCCCCGGTTCGGATGTTCAAGAGATGTCGCAGGCGAAGATCGAAAGCCAGATCATGGGGCAGGTTGAGAGCGATCTGCTGAAGGGAGAAGCCTACAGCCTCCCGGTCGCTGCTCTGATCATGCTGATCGTCTTCGGCGGGGCGCTAGCTGCAGGGATGCCCCTTGTGGGCGCGATAAGCGCAATCGTCACCGGACTGGGTGCTATTTGGCTCTCAACCTTCGTGACAACCATCGACTCTTTCATCCTGAACGTTGTTTCAATCATCGGCGTCGCCTTGTCTATCGACTACGGGCTGCTAGTGGTTTCGCGCTACCGCGAGGAGTCCAGAAAACTGAAAGCTGCTCTCGGCAGTTCCCGATCAGATAACTCACCCGCGGCGCTCAAGCAAAGGGTCGTCATTCCGGCCGTCCTGAAGACCGTTCAAACAGCGGGACGAACTGTCTTGTTCTCCGCCGTCACCATCGCCCTTTCGATCGCCGGCCTGCTTCTGCTCCGCGTTCACATGCTCCAGATGATCGCGTGGGGCGGAATAATCGTTACGCTGCTGGCGGTGCTAGCTGCGACCACCATGGTTCCCGCCTTGCTCACGCTGCTCGGCACCAAGCTGCTTAAGCCCTCACCCATCACAAAGGTTCCTGGCATCCGCAAGCTCGTTGCAGCTATTGGGGACACGACGAAAGATCACGGGGTCTTCTACAAGATTGCACGGTGGGTGGAGGGACGACCTTGGATCGTAATGATCACGGCTGTCGCGGTCCTGGTCGCAATGGCTTCCCCTGTCATGGGCCTCTCCTTGCGGAATAACTTTGCTGACTACATTGAGGACGGCTCAGACCTTCGCTCCGCTTACGACACGGTCCAGCAGGAGTACCCAGACCTGGCAACTCCAGCTGTAACAGCTGTGATTGACGCGCCGGAGGACAGTGATCCTGTGATCCAACTGGTAGAGGAGGTTTCAGCTCTTCCTGATGTGTCCCGCGTGACGGTCGCGCCTTTGGAATCAGACACTGAGATGACCCAGGTCAGCGTCAGTGTCGATGCGGATGACGAGGTAGGCAAGGAAGTTACGGATGTCGTCCGCGCCATGAGGGACATGGACACGGACGCGGAGATGTGGGTCGGCGGGTCAGCGGCGACGCAGTTTGACTTCACCCAGTCGCTGAAGGAAGACGTGCCTCTGGCACTTGTCATCGTGATTCTCGCGGTGACGACGCTCTTGTTCCTGATGACTGGATCGATCGTTGTCCCGATCCGGGCGCTGCTCATCAACGCGCTCTCGTTGTTTGCGGCCCTCGGGCTCACCACGGCCATCTTTGAGTACGGGTGGCTCGGGGTTCCAAAGACCAACGGACTCGAAACGTTCATCGTGGCAGTCCTGATCGCCTTCGGCTTCGGCTTGGCTATGGACTACGAAGTGTTCTTGCTTGCCCGCATTAAGGAGTACTGGGACGCGGGGGATGACAACAACACGGCTGTCGCGATGGGCCTCCAGCGGTCTGGTCGCATCATCACCTCGGCGGCTGCGATCATCATTGCTGTCTTTATCGGGTTTGCTTTGGGTGGCTTGATCGCCATCAAGCAGGTGGGTGTTGCGCTAGCGGTAATGGTGGCTGTTGACGCGACGCTGACCCGCATGTTCCTTGTTCCCGCAGTCATGTCGATTCTTGGTAAGTGGAACTGGTGGGCCCCGAAGCCACTGAAGAAGCTGGCGGACAAGGTGGGCCTTCGCGAGTAGCAAGTTGCTGCGCTTTGCGCGCGCAGAGCGGGGGCCGCTCGCAGCATACGCAGCCAAACCTGCCACTTCCGTTTCGGCTGCGGGTCGCTCAGCGCCAAAGGGCGTGATGACACCGTCATAAGGGCGGACTTCCCTATTACGAGGGGATTCCTGAGGGGCGATGCGCGGCCAAAACAGGAGGGGAGAGTAAAGAGAAAGGTCGGGACACCTGCAGTCGATGTCCCGACACTTCACAAAAGTGCGCGAGGGGGGAGTTGAACCCCCATGCCCTCACGGGCACACGGACCTGAACCGTGCGCGTCTGCCTATTCCGCCACTCGCGCGCTGCCAGCAACCACCGAAGTGACCACCAACGACCCAACACTATACCGCGCACCTGCTTCACAGGAAGAATCAATGCAGATACTGACGAAGATCACGCTCTCCATGGTCGCGGCGCCTCTCTGCACCTTCTTGGTCGAAGCAGGCACGAAGGTCGGCCCGATTGGGCGCGGTGCGCGGTACTATTCAGTGGAGATTAGCCCGCCAATCACCGGGTTTAGTAGGCTTCGTTAGCTGAGCTGAGCAGGAAGGGCCTGTGGGCGCGTCGATTGTTTTCGCAATCGACTCAGCAGAGACAATCGGGAAGGCCGCAACATTGAAGTTTTTTGACCGCTTCGAAGGGGCTGTGGAGAAGGGAGTCAACTCGGTTTTCTCCAAGGTTTTTCGTTCCTCCCTGAAGGTGGTCGACATTTCGTCCGCTATCCGCCGAGCGATGGATGACGCAGCTGAAACTTCAGGCTCAGACACAGCGGTGGCTCCAAACAACTTCGAAGTCTTGCTTGCTCCTGCGGACTATGAGCAGTTAGAAGAACAGGGGCTAGAGCAAATCGCCGAGACGCTTGAATCGGAAGCCACCGAACACGCAGCGTCGCAAGACTATCTTCTGCTGGGACCCGTGTCCGTGTCCTTCAAAGAAGACCCTGAGGAATCTGCGGGCATGCTGACGGTCTCAGCTTCCCGAAAGAAGGGGCACGCAGCTCCCGCACTGTCAGCCGCGGCGTCAGCAACTCACCCGATTATTGACGTGGGTGGCGAAAAGTGGTTGCTCACCGAAGACGTTACGGTCCTGGGCCGCTCCTCCAAAGCAGACATCACAGTCGATGACAGCGGTGTCTCCCGCAGGCATGTCGAGTTCCGGATCACCCCGGACGGAGTCATCCTCACAGACTTAGGGTCAACAAACGGCACGTTTGTTGAGGGACACAAGGTTGACGCAGCAACGCTGCTGGACGGCAACCAAATCACAATCGGGCGCACCCGAATCCTCTTCTGGACGCATCCCGAGGACTGAACGTTATGACTTCCGACCTAGCTTTCACAGTCTTCCGCATTGGGTTTCTGGCCCTGTTGTGGGTGATGGTGTTCGGTGTGGTTGGGACCCTCCGCAGGGACATCTTCGGGACAGTAGTGACCCCCCGCGGGGCTGGACGAGCCAAGAAGGCGCGCAAGAAAAAGAGGGTTGGCGAACAAGGCGCTTCCACCGTTCCAACAAAGCTCCTCATCACTGGCGGGCCGTTGCAGGGCACGCTCATTCCACTGGGCACTCAACCTGTCACTATCGGGCGCGCCCCCTCTTCCACTCTGGTTTTGGAGGACCCGTACACGTCCAGTAGGCACGCTGAGCTCCGCAACGTCTCCGGACAGTGGACCGTTGTCGACCTTGGATCGACGAACGGAACCTATGTGGACGAGGAACGGGTGGGCGACGCCAGGGTTCTTCCCGCGGGCACCTCGGCTCGCGTGGGGCAGACGACGTTTGAACTGGTGAACTGAGTGGCGATCGAGTTTCATTTCGCGGTTCGATCAGACGTGGGTTTGATCCGGAAGAACAACCAAGACTCCGCTTATGCGGGGTCCCGGCTCCTGGTCCTGGCCGACGGTATGGGGGGACCTGCTGGAGGCGACATTGCGTCTTCCGTGGTTGTCGGGAAACTTGCGCCCCTAGACGACGCGCCCGGGCCATCGGACGAACTCCTGACAAACCTCATGGACGCGTTGCAGGGCGCGCATGACGAACTGGTCCAGCGGAGCGAGCACGACAGGAAACTCAAAGGTCTTGGAACGACTTGCACCGCGATTCTGCGTTCCGAGCACAAGTTGGCGATGGTGCACATAGGGGATTCGCGTGCTTATCTTTTGCGCGACGGAGACCTAACTCAAGTCACGGCAGATCACTCCCTGGTTCAGTACCTGGTCGACACGGGGCAGATAACAGCGGAGGAAGCCGAGACGCACCCGAAACGCAACGTTGTTGTGAAGGTTCTGGGCGACTCACCCGGTCCCGTGCTTGCTGACGCGGCAGTTCGCGAAGCCGTCCTCCATGACAGGTGGCTGCTTTGCTCCGACGGGCTCTCCGGCGTCGTCTCCGACCAGACGATCGCAGAGACAATGCTTGGGACGCGCGATGTCGATGAGTGCGCTGACGAACTGGTGACACTTGCCTTGCGCGGCGGTGGGCCCGACAACGTTACGGTTGTTCTGGCGGATGTCGTAAAGGTTGGCAGCTTCCCGCCGCAGGTGCCAGAGATCGTTGGTGCGGCTGCTGTGAGTAGAGGAGCACCAACGAAGGGCACCGACACGGCGGCGGGCAGGGCAGCCGCGCTGGTCGCGAAGGACCAAGAACAGGACGAAGATGACGACGAGCAGGAGAAGCAGGGACGCTTTTCCAGACGGTTCCTAATTTGGGCCGCGACGCTCCTTGTGGTGCTGGCGGCAGTCACAGGGGGCTTGTTTTACGGTTGGGAGTGGTCGCAGAAACAGTACTATGTTATGGCTTCTGGAACTCAGATCGTCATCTACCAGGGGATCCCTCAGACCTTCGGTCCGTGGGAACTCTCCCATCCGATAGAAGTTTCTAATCTTCGGTTGCGCGACCTTCCTCGCGTTGACCAGGAACGCCTGCAAGAACCGGTCATGCGCTCCTCCAGGGAAGAGCTGGAAGAATACCTGGAAGACCTGGGTTCCCGCGTGAACCAAAGGCAGTCGTATTTGCAGAAATCGGCCGAACCGGCGCAGTCAGGAGAAGGCTGATGGCGACCGTTCAGGTTTCAGGCGCCCGCCCAAGACGGCTTCTGGAAATGGGTCTCATGCTGCTCGCCGTTTTACTCGGCGTTCTGGGCTACGTCCTCACCACTCTGAATCGCACTGGGACGCTACCTGAGAACTTAGGGTTCTACGTCGGATTGTTTGTGTCCCTCGCGATCGCGGCGGAAGTCTTGGTGCACCTCACGGCACCTTATGCGGATCCGGTCATCCTTCCGATTGCGGTTGCCCTCACGGGCCTTGGGCTGGCGATGATCCACAGGCTCGACCTCTCCTACCAGGTGCTTGGAAGGTACACGACGGGTAGTCGGCAGCTGGTGTTCGCACTGCTCGGCTTGGGGACCGCCGCCGTCATCCTGTTCGTGTTGCGGGACCACAGGGTACTGCGCCGATTCACCTACACATCGATGGTTGTTTCACTGGTGCTTTTGCTTCTCCCCATGTTGCCGGGGCTTGGTGTCGAGATCTACGGAGCCAGGGTGTGGGCCAGGATCGGGGGGTTCCAGTTTCAGCCTGCCGAGTTTGCGAAGGTCACGCTGGCGATCTTCTTCGCTGGCTACCTTGTGAGCAACCGCGACAAGCTCTCCGTGGGCGGCCCGAAACTGTTGGGGATGCGTTTGCCGCGCCTACGGGATCTTGGCCCGATCCTGGCAGTTTGGCTGATTGGAATAGCGATTCTGGTTCTCCAAAAGGACCTGGGGACGTCGCTGCTGTTCTTCGGCATGTTTGTCGCCATGCTTTACGTTGCGACGAACCGCGTTTCGTGGATGGCCATCGGGGCTCTGCTGTTTGTTCCAGCCGTGTTCCTTGCGATCAGGTTGTTCCCTCACGTTCAGCATAGGTTTGTGATCTGGCTCGACGCGATGTCCCCAGAGGTCTACGGGGCGGACGGTGGATCCTACCAAGTGGTCCAGGGCTTGTTTGGTATGGCGAACGGCGGGCTGCTCGGCACCGGATGGGGACGAGGATATCCCCAGCTTGTCCCGCTGGCGGACTCCGACTTTATCCTTGCCTCTCTAGGTGAGGAACTAGGGCTGGTGGGAATGGCGGCCATCCTGCTGCTTTACCTCATCTTGATTGAGCGTGGTTTCCGTGCGGCCCTGGGGACACGCGACGGGTTCGGGAAATTGCTTGCGGTAGGGCTCGCATTCTCTATTGGACTGCAAGTCTTCGTGGTCTTGGGAGGCATCACTCGCGTGATTCCGCTGACGGGGCTGACAGCACCTTTCCTGGCGGCCGGCGGCTCTTCAATGATCGCTTCGTGGATAACCGTAGCTCTGTTGCTGCGCATATCTGACGCAGCGAGGAGACCCGCACCGAAAGCTAAGACCTGGGCAGACATCGCCGCGGTCCAAGAAGAAAACCCCTCAACAAGCTCATTTCCAGCCGTTAGCGATGACTCCTTGACAAAGGGGGTTTCGTGAACCCCCAGATCAGAAAACTCTTTGTCGTGACCACGGCGCTATTCGCAGTGCTGGGGGTCGCCGTCACGATGGTTCAGTTCGTGTTGGCACCAAGCCTCGTGGCGGACCAGCGGAACACGCGCCGATACCTCCAGGCGGCAGAGCGCGATCGCGGTCCGATCATCGTCCTAGATTTTGCGGTTGCGGTGTCTAAGAAGCAGGAAGGCACGTCTTCTTACCAGAGGCTGTACCCGGAGGGCGAGCTTTACGCGGCTGTCACGGGGTACTTCTCAGCGATCAACATGTCGGCCACAGGCATCGAAGCTGCGGAGAACGCTGTTCTTGAGGGCTCAACGAACCAGCTCCTCTGGCAGCGCCTACACAACATGGTGGCAGGCAAACCACGCCAAGGTGGGGGCGTTCGGCTGACCTTGAACCCTTCGATGCAGGGGCGGGCTGCCGACCTTCTTGGGGACCGGGCGGGCGCAGTTGTTGCTCTGGACGCTCAGACGGGGGCGGTCCTAGCGCTCTATTCTTCCCCTTCCTTCGACCCGCAGCCCCTCGCGTCGCTTGACAGTGCGGTTGCGGCCGAAGCTGCGGAAGCTCTGGAGCAGGATCCTGCCCGCCCGCTGGACAACCGAGCGATTGCAGGGAACCGCTACGCTCCGGGCTCGACTTTCAAGATTTTGACGGCAGTTGCCCTCTTGGAGAACGGGACGTCACCCGGCACCCTCATGGAGTCTCCCCAGACAACTCTTCTCCCAGGGACCTCGACCGAGGTCCAGAACGTGAACGGCACGACTTGCGGGGATGGGAACCCAACGTTTGCGGAGGCGTTTGCACGTTCCTGCAACACCACTTTCGTGATCGCATCAGAGGGGCTTCCTGAGGGGGCGCTTCAGGACGTCACGGCTCGTTTCGGCTTCGGGGAAACGCTGAGGATTCCCCTTACTGTCACCCCGTCGGTGTTCCCGGAGCACCCGGATCCAGCCCAGCTTGCGCTTAGTGCCATGGGTCAGTCGGACGTGCAAGTGACGCCGCTCCAGATGGCGATGGTCGTTCAGGCTATCGCGAAGGAAGGCGTGATGATGCAGCCCTACCTTGTCGAATCGGTGGTGGACGCCGACAACAAGGAGTTGATGGGGACGGTCCCCAGGGAACTTTCAAACCCTGTTCGTGCTGCCATTGCGGATGAGGTCGCCGAAATGATGGTGGACGCGGTCCAGAAGCCCTATGGGTCTGCGGCGCGTGCCGCTGTGCCCGGAGTTGTCGTTGCTGCGAAGACCGGGACTGCTGAGGTCGGGAACGGACGCACGAACGCGTGGACGGTGGGTTTTGCGCCCGCTGACGACCCACGCATCGTGGTGGCGGTGATTGTCGAGGGTTCCGACGCGAACCCGACACCAGCAGGGGGTGCTGTTGCCGCCCCCATAGTGGGCCAACTGTTGGAGGTGGGACTCAGGTGAGCGAAAAGAGGGCTTTACCGAGTGTTCGGGCCGGAAGGATGTTGGGAGGGCGCTACACCCTGCTGAGTCGCATCGCCACGGGGGGGATGGGAGAGGTCTGGAGGGTCCGCGACCAGCGGACCGGGGCAATTGTTGCAGCGAAGGTCCTTCGCCCTGAGTTGACGGGCGAGGAAATATCCCTGTCGCGACTGCGACTAGAGGCCCGCAACACGGTGCGTGCTCGGCATCCAAACATCGCGACAGTCATGGACTCTGGCGAGGATCTCGGTCAGGGATGGATTGTCATGGAGCTGATCGAGGGAAGGCCGCTTACGGATTACGTAGGGGACGGGCGAACGCTCTCCTCCGAGCAGCTGATACCGATCCTGGCGCAGGTGGCCTACGCGCTTGACGCTTCCAGGCAGGCCGGGGTTGTTCACCGAGACATCAAGCCAGCGAACGTGATGATCCGCCCTGACGGGATCGTAAAGCTCACCGACTTTGGGATCTCCTTCGCGCAGGGGCAAGCGAACTTGACGGCTGCGGGAATGGTCATGGGCACCGCACAGTACCTAGCTCCGGAACAAGCGATGGGAGGGGAAGCGACTACGGCCGGGGATTTCTACTCCCTTGGGATCATCGCTTACGAGGCGCTCGCAGGAAAACGTCCATTCACCGGCAAGTCCCCGGTTGAGATCGCGATGGCGCACGTGCGAGACGAGATTCCCCCGCTTCCACCTGAGGTGCCCGAATCCATGAAACAAGTGGTGTTCTCGCTGCTTGCAAAAGACCCGCAAGAGAGGCCGAGTAGCGGAGCGGCTTTGACGCGTGCTCTGGGGGGCGTTGCGAAAGAACTCGGCAGCCAGGTCTCCCCCAGACCTTTAGAGGCACCCCCCGAAAAGCAGGAAACAGTCCCCGCCAAAGATGGAACCCAAGAGCTGCGAAGGCCGGCTCCCGAGCCGCCGCTGAAGCCGTTGCCGGACGCGCCCGACACTGGGCCAACGGGTTTTATTCAGGACCATCCCCGCGGGATCAGCGCGGAAGCACGGCCGAAGTGGCGACCGTTGACAGACGCTCCGGTTCCAGCTCCACGAAAGCGACCCGTGAGACAAACGAGTCGCCGCGAAGTCCAATCTGGCGGCCGGGAAAGCGCATTGGATCCGTCTCTGGGAATGTGGATTATCGTCGCACTTACAGCACTAACAGTCATACTTATCGTTATCGCAATGGTTAGGGACCATGCGGGAACAGAAGCTTTGGAAGGCCACTCTTCGCCGTCGGCGATGAGTTCGATGGGGGGACCAGCATGTCTTCGTCTAACACTCGGCTGCTAGGCGGTAGGTACGAACTCCGCTCGCTAATTGGGCGAGGCGGGATGGCCACCGTCCATCTGGGCCGCGACACCAGATTGTCCCGGCTAGTGGCGATCAAGATGCTCCGCATGGACCTGGCTCGCGACGCAATTTTCCAGACCCGTTTCCGTAGAGAAGCTCAGGCCGCGGCCTCACTCAATCAACCCAACATAGTTGCCGTCTACGACACTGGTGAGGAAGCCACGAAAGCAAGCGATGGGCAGACTGTGATGGTCCCGTACATCGTGATGGAGTACGTGGAGGGACACACTGTAAAGGAACTGCTGTCGGACGGGACCCCGGTTCCTATTCCTGAAGCTGTTGAGATCACTGAGGGCGTTCTTGCCGCCCTAGCCTATTCGCATGCTGCTGGGCTGGTCCACCGGGACATAAAACCCGGGAACATCATGCTTACGAACAGCGGAAAAGTGAAGGTGATGGATTTTGGGATCGCCCGGGCCATGGCGGACTCCCAAGCCACTATGACCTCCGCGAATGCTGTCGTTGGAACGGCTCTCTACCTTTCTCCTGAGCAGGCGAGAGGCGAACGGATCGACGAGCGTTCGGACGTCTATTCTGCGGGCTGCGTCTTGTTTGAACTGTTGACGGGCCGCGCCCCCTTTGCTGGCGATTCTGCTGTATCGCTGGCGTACCAGCACGTGTCGGAACCACCTCCCCTACCTTCCTCGATCGCTAGTGACGTCCCCGAAGCGCTCGACAGGGTGGTTTTGAAGGCTCTAGCGAAAGATCCCTCTGAGCGATACGCGTCGGCGTCCGACATGGCGGTTGACCTGTCAAGGGCAGCGGAGGGTTTGCCTGTTCAAGCTCCAACTGTCCAAGCTTGGGAGGCTCTGGACACAACTGCGGCAACCCAGGTGGTGCAGAGCGTTGGGACCGCGACAGAAACCATGGCTTACCCGGGTCCATCTCGCGTAGCTGCGCAAGCCGCTGCAACCCAGGCTTCAACAGGTGCGATTCCTGTGCAGGGTCCTCGTAAGAAATCCAAGGCGACTGCGATTTGGCTCTGGGTACTGATAATCCTGGCGCTGGCGATGGTCGCGGCGGTCATCTGGGTGTTCTTGTCGTCCGGGAACAGCGAAGACCAACCTGAGATGACTGCGGTCCCAAGGGGCTTGGTGGGCCTCACTCAGACGGAAGCTAAGGGGATCATCGAAGAAGAGGGCTTGGTTTTTGTTTTGGGTGACCCTGTCGCGTCGGACACCATAGAAGAGGGACTGGTCGCGGAGGTTGAACCTCACGAAGGAACTCCCCTTGAAACAGGGAGCGAAGTGTTGGTGCAGCTTTCTGCGGGTCCATCCAGCGCCGAAGTCCCACCGGTTAGCGGGCAGTCGCTGACCGACGCTGAAAGCGCGCTCACCGCTGCCGGTTTCGTTTTGGGAGAAGTGCGGATGGAAGACGACGCGACAGTCGCTGAGGGCAAAGTGATCCGTTCAGTGCCTCAAGCCGGGTCGATCCAACCGAAGGGCAGCAAAGTAGAACTGGTTGTCTCCAGCGGAATGGTTGATGTCCCGATAGTGACGGGGATGACTGAGAGCGACGCCGTGAGCAGGCTCAGCGCGCTGACACTCAGGACCACGGTGACTCAGCAGTACAGTGACACGGTTCCTGCAGGGGCAGTGATCTCGCAGAGCTTGGGTGGAAGGCAACCCCAAGGCACAACGGTTTCCCTGGTAATTTCAAAGGGCCCCGAACCCGCACCGGAACCACCACCGGCGCCCGAACCTGAGCCGGAGCCCGAACCTGAGCCGGAGCCTGGCGTGGACAGCTAGGTCCCTAGCCGACGGTCGAGTCGAAGAACTCGTTGTTCACCCAGGGAAACACCCATTCGAACAGCGCAAACACTACGGCCGCGATGAGAAGCGCGGCCCAGATGACCTTCAACCAGGTGGGTCCTGGGAGCAGGCGGAAAATCGAGCCGTACACTCTGGCTCCTCCCTTTCTTTGGGCTCTTACGGGTGCTGGGGATCATCCCAGGACGTCGGGTCTACCGTCTTCTTTCGGAACCCAGTACTCCATTTCCGACCACAGGATGTAGCGGTGGGAGTTCCCGAACTCCGGGTGACACGTTGTCATGGTCATAATGCGCTTCGTGGGGACAGCCCCGGGTTCGTCCGGAACGGGAAGGATCACTTCTGTGTCCGAAGGAAGCACAATCCGGTGTCCGGTGACCCTGTAAACCAGGTAGGCCTGGGCGGTCTCCACGACGATAGGGTCGCCCGGCTCCATGATGTCGACGCGCCGGAAGTTGTTGCCGTACGTGCGTCTGTGCCCAGCGATAGCGAAGTTGCCTATCTCGCCCGGCATTTGTGTGTCGGGGTAGTGTCCCGCGTCGCCGTTGTTGAGCACGTCGGGGGTCGTGCCCTGAGCGATCGGGATCTCCATTCCCCACTTGGGGACGTGCAGGACGCCGAACACTTGGTCGTGGATGACAGGACCGACCTCAGGGGGGTCACCGGTTTCCCGCACGTCCGTGACCTCTTGTGGTGCGTCGGTTTCTGCCTGGAACTGCTCTATGCGCTCTGTCATGCCCCCTTGGACTTCAAAGGTTGTCCAGTACAGCTGCCAGAAAACGTAGAGGAGGAGCACCACCCCGATGGTGATTAGCAATTCCCCGACAACCTGGACCGTTTGACGCAGCACCCCGCGTCTACGCGCAGGCTTGCTTGTGGCTGACGCCTGGTGCAGTGCGCTGCGGGTTGGAAACGGTGAAGACATAGGCCAATCCTAGGGGCACGCTGGGTCGGGATAGAAACTTAGCCCACTGAGGGTTCTGCAAGCTTGGGGGTGCTTACCTCGGTTGCTGCTGGTAGCACCAGGAAGGAAGCCTGACTGAACTCCCACCCCATCTCGTAGCGGCGGGCGTCGCGACGAAATGACTGGACCCGTTCGTCACTTTCGATTGAAGCTGTCATTTCCTCTGGTGGTCCGATTGCTTCGATCACGTATGGGGGGGCGTAGGCGCGCGTCCCAACCAGGATGACGTTTCCAACGCAACGTAGCGGCGTGTCAGAGGCTAAGCGAACTCCCTGGACAGCGATGGCTTCGGCGCCCCCGCGCCAAAGAGCGTTCACCACAGCATCGACGTCCTGCTGGTGCACGACCATATCGTTCACGTTTGTCCCTTGGTCCGCGACAAAATCATCGGCGGAGTCAGAGAGGCTGACAACTACGCCCGGCCCACTCACGCTGACTCTGCTAAGGGGTTTGGTCCCCCCTGGTTTCGCGTTGGGGAGAGCCGCGTCAAGGAGAATCTCTACATCCTGGTGAAGCTGCTCCACCTGCTCTTCCAACTGGCCAAGTTGCGTCTCGCGGTTTGCTACCAGTCCCGTGAGGGTCTCGCTGCCGGCTGGGCCATAGTAGCGGGTCGTGTTGATGGAGGCTCCGAGAAGAAGTCCGGCTGCAAGCGCGACCAGGCCCACCATGAGGCTGGCGCGCCTTGAGCCTCTGGTAGCCGTTTTAGCGGCGGGTGTGCTTTGAGCCCCCATGTCGGTCACTCACCTGTGCTGACTTTGGCGATGCGATTTCTCGCAGTTAGTCTATGGGGTAGATCTGGGAGTCGGTTCGACCCGGTCCGTCCCGCAGGAGGAAGAATGGCGAAGCAGCAGAAGCGCAACCAGCGTTCGAAACGCAAGAGTGACGATGATGAGCCCTTGCAGGACAACTGGGCTAAAGGGGTTCCGCTCAGCCCTTCCTGGTGGGCGCCAACCTTCATAACGCTGCTGATCCTAGGGTTGGTCTGGTTGGTCATCTACTACTTTGCGGGGTGGAACTACCCGATCCCAGGCATCGGGTACGGGAATCTTCTGATTGGACTTGGCCTGATGATGGCGGGCTTCCTGATGACGCTTAGGTGGCGTTAGCTAAGCAGCAGCGCGTACATCCCGAACGTTCCTCCGACCATCGCTGCGCTGAGAGCAGCAATGCCAACCAGGGACCAGATGACGGTCGCAGTTTTTCCGCGCCTGCGTGTCTTGTCTACGACAAGAATAAGGAGCGCCGTTGCGATCAAACCACCCAGGAACCCACCTATGTGCCCCTGCCAGGACACGTTCGGCATGACGAAGCCGTACACGAGGTTCACGGCAAGCAGGACCAGGATCGAGTTGACGGACATTCCGGCCCGCTTCTGAAGGATCAGCAGCGCGCCGAACATGCCGTAGATGGCACCTGAAGCTCCAACCGTCCATCCTCCAAGAGATTCAGGCGAAACGAAGCCCCAGCCTAGGATTAGCATCGAACCACCGAATGCACTCAGCAGGTACACCGCTAGGTAGCGCCACCAGCCGAGGACCCTTTCCACGGCAGAACCCAGCAGGTAGAGCATCAGCATGTTGAACAGCAGGTGCAAGAAGCCCGCGTGGACGAAAGCAGAGGTTAAGAATCGCCACGGCTCTGCGTAAGCCCAGAGCGGGTTGAACGCAAAAGCGTTCAACAACTCTGACGTGAAGAGTTGAATCACGTAGATGATGACATTGAGGGCGATCAGCGTCGCCGTCACAGGGGACTGCCTTAGCACTCGGAGCCTGTTCCCGGAGCTAGGGCTTCGGGTTTGGCCGCTCCAAGGCGACTTGCCGTACCTACGCCCGCTTTGCGGCGCGCAGTCGACGCAGATTGAACCGACTTCAGTTCTGATGGAACAGTCGGCGCAGGCGGGGCGGTTACAGCGTTTGCAGTAGGAGACGGCAGGGACTCCTACGTGCTTGCTGCAGCTTTCCCTACGCTCCTGCGGGGCTCGCTGGCCAAAGCGCGGCGTGCCCTCCAACGACTAGTCCTCAATATCGATGTGCTCGATCACGACGGGAGTGACGGGCACATCGCCGGGCCCGGTCGGGACGACAGAAATGGCGTCTACGACTTTGCGGGACTCTTTGTCGTTCACTTCTCCGAAGATCGTGTGTTTTCCATTGAGCCAAGGGGTGGGCTCAACGGTGATGAAGAACTGGGATCCGTTCGTTCCCTTGCCCATGCGCTTCCCGGCGTTAGCCATCGCGAGTAAGTAGGGCTTGGAAAACGTTAGCTCCGGCGTGATCTCATCGTCAAACTGGTAGCCCGGTCCTCCGGTGCCGTTGCCGGCCGGGTCGCCCCCCTGGATCATGAAGCCGGGAATCACCCGGTGGAATGTGGTGCCGTCGTAAAGGGGCCGCGTTGTTTTCTGGCCCTTATCGGTCCATTCGCGCGTTCCCTTAGAAAGTTCAACGAAGTTGCGGACTGTGAAAGGTGCCTGGAGTGGGAACAGCTCGACTCGGATCTTACCCATGCTGGTGTGTATGACTGCGTTCATGTCCCCATCTTTCCACTTTGCCGTCGACTTTGGGAAGGTGAAGTCCAGCGCGCTAGCGGAAGGGCGCCGGAAGGAATAGATTAGGAGCGACCGGACGAACCCTCAAATGAAAGCTCAGGGCGGAGTTACCAATGGATCAGGAAAACTTGAAACACCTAGCAACAGAGGTTGCGCATGCTGTGGTTGAAGGAGTCGGCAAGGCCGCAGAAGCCGCTGGCAAAGTAGCAGAATCGGCTGGTGAAAAGGCCGAAGAATTGGGTGAGAAAGCAGCTCACCTTGGTAAGGCTGGCTTGGAAGCTGCAGCGCCGGTCATGATCAAGGTCGCGGAAGTTGCCGAAGCTGAGGCGAAGAAGGTCCTCGACAATGCCGCTAAAGAAGCCGAAGGGGCGGAGGCAGCAGCTTTGGCTGAGGTCGAAAAGCACGCGAAGAAGTCGCGTCGCGGCAGGACCGTGAAGTGCGCTATTGCTGCGCTTGGGGCCGCATCGATCGGTTACCTGCTGTGGCGCAGGTCTCGGCCTGTTGAAGACCCCTGGGCTGAAGAGTACTGGGTCGATCTTCAAAACGACCTGGACTCAGATCCCGTGGCTTCTGAGGTCGCCGAAGTGGCGGACGACGTCAAGGACAAGGCTGAGGACGTCGCGGAAGATGTGAAGGACAAGGCTGAGGACGTCAAGGACAAGGTCGAAGACGACGCGGAGGACGTGGTCGCCGCAGCTGAAGAAATCGTCGACGACGTAGCCAAATAGCCTCCCAGCGCCTGCCGGCGACTAGTCCGGCAGGCGCTCTGGGTGTGTCAGGGGGCGGTCTCCTCCACGCTCTCCAGTTGGGAAAGCACGGATTCTATTTCCGCGACCAGCATCGTCGCAGCAGAGTTGTAGTCTTGGATTTCTTGCCGGACCTGCGCGAGTCCGGCAGGCGAGTCAGCTCCAAGACGTTCGGCCTCCACGATGGAATCCCGCACGTCGTCCAAAGACTCGCTGACCCTAGCAACGTGAAGCATGAGTTCCTGGACGTCCGCGCTTGCTACCAGGAACGATGCCCACCTGGCTAAGGCATCTGTCAAGGAGTCCCGTTCCTTCACCACCTGGTGGAGCAGTTCGTCGTACTGCTCCAGGGTAGGAGTAGTGGGGAGCGAGAGGGTGCGGACAACGACGTCTCCGCGCCGCACAGATGACCGGTCCTCATCCGCCAGTGAATGCAGCATGTCGGAAAGTGCCAGCCGGGTCACCGGTATCCACTTTAGGTGCTCCCTTTGAGCCATCCACCGCTCAACAAAAGCGGCCGTCAGCACGAACGTAAGTAGCCCCGCGGCGATGCCGGAGAGAATAACGGTTTCCTGCCAGAAGCTTCCTACCACGTCGAGCCAGATGGCGATGGCCATGAGCAACAACGATATGGCTACCAGGACGCTCTGCCAGAAACGCGACCGTCTCTGTTTGGTCCAGGTTTGCTTACCCACAACTCCCCCCATTTAACTTCGGTGTCGCCACCACCATAGCGACGTTTTCGAAGCGGTACCTGGGCTCTTGGACCGACCAGACGGACCCCGATACCCTACGGTTAAGGCAACGACAATTCCCGCCCAGACCGCTGTGGTGACCAGAAAGAAGGGGAGCTTGATGGAACGCAAATTCCGTAGACCCGCGATGCTCGACCTTGAGCAAGCCGAAGAGATTATCGGAGATGAGGATCCCTCGGTCGAATCCGACATGGCCCACGCAACAGCCTGGGCGCTCCTGGGCGTCCCGGCAGGAGGTTTCTCAGAAGAGGACGTGCAGAAGGCCGTGGCCGCGGTGCGGGAGCAGGGAGCTGACATCGTCGCCGCGTTTTGGACGCGCTCCCCAGCATTCACGCTGCCGGGCGCCCTGTGGCGGACCTACCTACTCTGGCAGTGGTACGAACTCAACCCAGAGGCCGTGACGCTACGCTACGACGAGGGCGTTCAGGCGATGGAATCGGAAGGTGTTGCAACCCCGGAATCAGTCCCTGACTTAGCGGAGGTCCTTCGGGCCGTGGAGGGCGTCCTGGCTGGCTACGCAACTGAAGAAGACCTATCCTCGGTCTTCGAGGCTGTTGCGCAGGTGATGCGCGTGATGGCCGCGGGGGTTCGTTTCGGGCCCGAGTGGGTCACCGAAGATGACCACGAGCTGGCTCATCCGGTCACCCGGCGCCCAAAGGCTCTCTTAGACACGGCTAATGAGCTGGATCAGGGAGCAGCGAGCGCTAGAACCGGGACACTGCAGTGACTGCTGACACAGGGGCTAGCTCCCCCAAGGAGCAAGGAACAACCCCTCGACCCCCGCTTGAGAGCGCACTTCCCGATGAGCTCCTGGTTCCGGCTGACACTGACGAACTGATCGGCGAAGAGCACACCGACGCCGAGTTCGGTCTTGAAGAAGACCAGAGTTCCCCTGAACTGGATGACGTTGCCCCGCACGCCGTCACCAGCCTCCCGATCGACACCAGCCGGAAGATGGGGCTAGAGCACCCGCTCCCAGAAGGCCGGTTCGCCGACCGCGAGCTTTCTTGGATAGCTTTCAACGAGCGAGTCTTGGAGCAATCAGAAGACGAATCCGTGCCGCTCCTTGAGCGACTCTGGTTTTCTGCGATCTTCAGCTCGAACCTAGATGAGTTCTACATGGTTCGTGTTGCGGGGTTGAAGCGCCGCATTGCGGCAGGGATCGCGAAGCCTGGCGCGTCGGGTCTTGCTCCAAGAGAGGTCTTGGATCTGATCACGCACAGGACCCGCGAACTTGTCTCCAGGCAGTCCTCCAACTTCCTGAACGACCTAAACCCGGCGTTGGACGAAGCCGGTGTGCACCTGAAGCAGTGGAGTGAGCTGGACCAAGCGGAGAAGGATCGACTTTCGCGGTACTTCAGGGCTCAGGTGTTCCCGGTTCTCACTCCGCTGGCGGTTGACCCCAGTCACCCCTTCCCCTACATTTCGGGCCTCTCCCTGAACATCGCCGTTGTGCTGACCAACCCCGTGTCCGGGAAACGCCACTTTGCACGAATCAAGGTGCCCGAATCTCTGCCTCGCCTGGTGAGCATTGAGACAGCCGGTAAGGAAGCACGACCCGAGCAGTACGTGCGAAGCGACGGCGGAACCTCATTCATCACTTTGGAGCAGCTGATCATCGCTCACTTAGACCACCTGTTTTCAGGGGTTGAAGTTGAGGAGGCCCATTCGTTCCGCGTGACCCGCAACGAGGATCTTGAAGTAGAAGAGGACGACGCGGAAAACCTGTTGACCGCGATGGAGGAGGAGCTTCTCCGGAGGCGTTTTGGTCCCGTCGTTCGGCTGGAGGTAGAGGACACGATCAGCCCGTTCGTCCGCGACTTCTTGATCGAAAAGCTAGAGATCTCGAGCGACGATGTCTTTGAGTTGCCCCCACCCCTTGACTTCACGTTGTTTAACGAGTTGCACGACCTTGACATCCCTTCGTTGAAATACCTCCCGTTTGTGCCTGTCACTGCGGCTGGTCTCACGGAAGTTGAGTCTTCCAAGCCCCAGGACATTTTTGCGTCAATCCGAAGTCACGACGTCCTGCTCCACCACCCGTACGACTCCTTCTCAACCTCGGTTCAGCACTTCATTTCTCAGGCTGCCCGCGACCCGAACGTGCTTGCGATCAAGCAGACGCTCTACCGCACCTCCGGAGACTCCCCGATAGTTCAGGCATTGATCGACGCCGCGCTGCACGACAAGCAGGTTGTGGCGATTGTTGAAGTCAAGGCACGTTTTGACGAGGAAGCGAACATTTCTTGGGCGCGAAAGCTTGAGCAGGCGGGCGTCCACGTGGTCTACGGGATGCTTGGCCTGAAGACGCACTGCAAACTTTCCTTAGTCGTGCGCCAGGATGGTGACCAACTGCGTCGGTACTGTCACGTGGGCACCGGCAACTACCACCCTGGCACGGCTCGCGGATATGAGGATCTGGGGGTTCTCACAGCTGATCCGGAGGTCGGTCAGGACCTGACAAGGCTTTTCAACCAGCTCTCTGGCTACGCTCCAAAGTCCACATTCAACCGTCTTGTCGTCGCACCGGTTTCTATTCGCAATGCCCTGATTGAAAAGATCGAGGAGCAGGTGAGACGGAAAGAAGCGGGCGAAGACGCCTGGATCGGGATCAAGGTCAACTCGATTGTCGACGAAAGAATCATCGATGCGCTGTACCGCGCTAGTCAGGCAGGTGTCCGCACCGACATGGTGGTCCGCGGAATCTGCGGACTGCGGCCCGGCGTCAAGGGTTTGAGCGAGAACATCCGCGTCCGTTCTATCCTGGGGCGCTTCCTGGAGCACTCGCGCATCTTCGCGTTTGGGCCTCCGGGAGAAGAGCAGGTGTGGATCGGTTCCGCAGACCTCATGCACCGAAACCTGGATCGACGAGTCGAGACACTGGTGCGAATCGAGGACCGAAACCACATCGATTACCTGGCTAACTTGGTTCGGACAGAAGCCTCACCGGGGACTTCTTCGTGGCGCCTACGGAAGAACGGGCGTTGGAAGCGACAGACGCACGACAAGTTTGGGGCGCCCCTGCGCGACATCCAGGTTGAACTCATGCAGGAGGCCTCTTCAAGGGTTGTGGGGCGCTGAGTGGAGCTCATCTGTCAGGGCTCCCTATAGGGTGGTCAAGTGCCTAAACGTTCCATAATCTTTCCCCGCGGAATGGTGCGCGCCGCTGGCGCGGTCGTCTGGAGATTTGCTCCCGGCGTCCGCCCGGTTCCCCCCGGAGCCTCTGTTTCTCCGAGCGAGATCCAGGTCCTCATAGTGCACAGACCAAGGTATCGCGACTGGAGCTGGCCTAAGGGCAAAGCGAACGTCAACGAGCCGTTGGCAGTTGCTGCAGTGCGCGAAGTCGAAGAAGAAACGGGGCGTGTCGTTGCGTTGGGCGCACCGATGACCACCCAGCGGTATCGTCTGGGGTCAGGGCACCTGAAAGAGGTCTACTACTGGGTCGGCGAGCTGACCGGTAAGGGTCCCGCGCGCTCCACCCGCCGCCCCGTGTCTCGCGCAACGAAGCGTGAGATCGACGTTGTCCAGTGGGCGGGGCCAAACCAGGCCAGGGACATGCTGACCCGCAGGGGTGACCGCAGGCTTCTTACCGAGTTGATGGGGAGAGCTAGCCGAGGTGAGCTGCAAACATCGACGCTGGTGCTGCTGCGTCACGCCCGTGCGGTTGCCCGCCACAAGTGGGTCGGCAGCGAAGCTGAGCGTCCCTTGACCAGGATGGGAGTTGCCCAGGCACTCGACCTGGTCCCGCTGCTGTCTGCGTTCGGTGTTTCGCAAGTGGTTTCGTCGCCGTGGCGCAGGTGTGAGCAGACTGTCGCGCCCTACGCTGCGCTTGGCTCGGCTCCTACGCTTCTGGTAGATGCGCTTACGGAGGACTCTGTTGCTGCGCGCCCGAAAGCGTCTTCTCGTCTAATCAAGGATCTGTTGGACGCTCCCCGCGCGGCCACGGCGGTTTCGTTTCATGGGCCCGGACTTTCCGCCCTTGAGAAACCGCTGCGAAGCCGCGCACCTAGGAGCGTCTTGGCTGCCATGGACCGGCCCCAGCCTGAGTTACGGAAAGCAGAGATGCTGGTTGCGCACGGGACTATGAGCGAACCTAGGGTCTTGCTAGGGGTTGAACGTCACCGCCCGCTCACCAAGATCGCTCTGGCTTAGGCCAGCGCCTCTAAAGCGGTATCACCAGGTGGAAGAAGAAGTACATGACGGCCGACACGGCTGCGGCTGCTGGCAGCGTCAAAACCCAGGCTGAGGCGATGTTCCCAGCGACAGACCAGCGAACTGCTGAGAACCGCTTGGTGGCACCGACACCCAGGATCGAAGCAGTCATGGTCTGAGTGGTGGAGATCGGCGCGTGGAAGATGTAGGCGGCGCCGTAGAGCACCATTGCTGAGACTGACTCTGCAACAAAGCCGCGGGCTGGGTCCAGATCGATCATCTTGGAACCCAAAGTCTTCATGATTCTCCAGCCACCGGAGTAGGTGCCCGCAGCGATTGCGAGGGCCGCTGCAAGCTTCACCCACAAGGGGATCGTCATCTCTCCGGTCACTTCATCGAAGATGTTGTGCGTTTCACCGTAGCCCCCGGCAAGCAGGGCCATCACTATCACACCCATGGTTTTCTGGGCGTCTTGCAGGCCGTGTCCTAGAGCGATCGCTGCGGCCGAGAATCGCTGCATGTAGCGGAACTTAGCCATCGTGGAGTGGTAGGAGCGGTTCTTTAGCCACGCCATGATCAGTTTCATGATGACGTAGGCAAGCACGAAGCCAAGAACAGGGGACAGGAACATCGGGATGATCACCTGGTTGAGGATCCCGTGCCACTCAACCTGAGTTGCGGAGGCGAGGCCTGCGCCAACCAGCCCGCCGATTAGGGCGTGTGAGGACGAGGAGGGGAGCCCGAACCACCAGGTGAGGTAGTTCCATGTGACTGCGCCGACTAGCGCGGAAAGCACAATGATCAGCCCGGCTCTTTGCAGCGAGGTGTCGTCTGCCAGCGCGAAGCCATTGATATCGATGATCCCGCCACCGATCGTCTTCGCTACTTCTGTTCCGAGAAGTGCGCCGACCACGTTCATCACGGCGGCCATGATGAGCGCGCTACGAGGCTTAAGAGCTCTGGTAGACACGGACGCAGCGATTGCGTTAGCTGCGTCGTGGAAGCCGTTTGTGTAGTCGAAGAGGAGCGCGATCGCGATGACTACGACCACCAGGAGGACATTCACGTCCACGGGCTAGGACTCCTTGACCGCGATCGTTTCGATGTCGTGTGCAACCTCTTCGAAGGCGTCAGCGCACTTCTCCAAGGTTTCCACGACGTCTTTGAGTTTGATGATGCTGACTGCGTCCAGGTCAGAATCAAAGAGGTGCGCCAGGGTGCGCCTGTAGATCTGGTCAGCCTGGTTTTCCAAGATGTTGACTTCCAGCCAGTACGGTTTGAGATCCGCGGGCTTCTTGATCTTCGGCATGGCGTCGTGCGTCAGTTTCGCGCAACGGTCCAGCAGTTGCACTTGCTGGGAGAGCAGGTCATGGAAGGGATCCGGGATGTCCTCGAGTCTGTAGAGAACAATGATGTCTCCAGCTTCGTCCATGAGGTCGACGCAGTCGTCGAGCAGGTGCGCTAGCTCCGACATGTCGTCGCGATCGAAGGGAGTAATGAAGGAAGCGTTGAGTTTCTGCACGAACTGATGGTTCAGTTCGTCAGCGTCGTGCTCAATGTCGTGGAGTTGGTTTCGAAGGGCTGGGCGATCCGCTCCGTCCGCATCAAGGATCTGCTGCAACAGATCTGCGGCAAGCACAAGTTTTTCAGCCTGCAGGGTGAGTAGTTCGAAAAATGATGGGCCGTGGTCGGCTTTGATACCCAACTTAGACTTCCTCTGCGTTCAGGGGTAGGGATTCGGTGCCTGAGGCACCCTCACTTCACCCACAAAACTACTACGGCCGCTCGCGCTCGCGAAATGACGGTCGACCAGGTGGACAGCGAGCCAGAATTCCAGCTTCCGTGCGTCTCCTGGCAGCGAAACGTGACCTGTCCTACATCTGGGGGTCCTTTGCCTTTCCTGTGATGGCACGCTTGTCGTTGCAACGACAAGCCGCGGTTTTGGACAGTATCGTCCCCGTTCTTTAGGGACTTTAAGTCCATGCTTTCTGTTCCTTAATTTGCGACAATAGAGGGGCTGAATCGAGGCC
>CAYFUU010000001.1:93301-98931 GCA_964346595.1 uncultured Actinomyces sp. | reverse complement strand
TGGAAGTCATGTGGCTGTGGAATGACTACCTGCTGCCATACCTGACACTGGACCTCAAGAAGTACTCGACAATCCCAATCGCCGTGCAAAGCTTGCGCGGTGGTTACGGGGCCGTTGACATGGGCGCCATGATGGGTGTCCTGGTCCTGGCGATGATCCCCGTGATCATCTTCTACATCGCTGCGCAACGCCACATTATTGAGGGTGTCGTGGCAGGGGCCGTGAAGGGGTAGCACTAACCTCACGGAGCCTTGTGGCCGCCCCATCTGATTGAGTTGGAGGCGGCCACAGCTGTGTCGGCATTTCTTCTTTTGGCGGGTGCGCGTCCGTGGAGCCTGCAAAGCTGACAGACTAACGCCTAAGGGAACGTGTCTTAGAGACTGCACTCTAGGCGCCGAAAGAAAGAGGGAACATGAACTACCAACAGCAGCTACCCACCTACCCCGGTGGCGCAGTAGACCCGGGAGCGGCCTACGGCAGGCCGGCGCCTCTTGATGGCATCTCCCTCGCGTCCTTCATCACCTCTCTGGTTGGGTTGAACATTGTTGGGATAGTGCTGGGAGCTGTCGGGCTATCCCGCACCAAGAACGGGATCCGGAGCGGGCGCGGTTTCGCTATCGCGGGCCTGGCCATTGGGATCGCCTCCCTAGTCATAGCGATCGTTGTGGTCGTCCTGGTCTTGACAGGCGTGATCACCTACGGTGTCGCTGTCTCCGGCTACTAGGCTGACCTAATGGCTGAACTGGACTACGCATTCCTTGCCGACTACGCCGCCGTCGAGGACGGCAAACTCAGTGCGATCGGCGCTAGCTTCACCCGAGTTGTCGTCCCAGGGTTCCCAACACAACTGCGGCTCCACGTTGCCGGGCGCGTCCGAACGGAAGTGAGTGACGGGGGGTGCGACCTGCAGGTTACGGTGACCGCTCCGGACGGGTCTTTCCAGCTTGAAGGTTCACTCGCGTTGCAGGCAGAGGACGCGGTTCCTTACAGGGATGACCTAGTGGGCCTGTTGTTTGCGGTCGGCATGGAACTTCCCCTGCAGGCTCCTGGCCTTTGCGAAGTTGGGTTGCAGTTGGACGGCGAGCAGGTGCGGATGCTGCGTTTTGAAGTGGAAGGCCCTGCGTGACCTACACGCTCCGCTTTACTTTCCATGCCAGAGAGCGGATGAAGACGCGTGGCATCACAGAAAAACGGGTGCGCCAGACTTTGAAGGACCACAGCTCCCGCACCCCCGGACACACGCCGGACGCAATGAAGTTCTACGGCCCAAAGCCGCCCCCACCGGTCGTGGTGATTACTTCGTGGCCGCCGGACAAAGGCAGGTTGGACGTGGTCACGTGCTACGCAAAGTGAGGAGCGCCCAGTGACTAAGCGACTGACAGTGGAGAATGACCAGTCTGGGACCCTGGTAGTCCAGGTGGACCCGGTTGCAAACGCAGCTTACGTTCGGCTGACCGGCTCACCGATCTTTGAGACGCGGGAAGTCAACGACTGGACCCTGGTCGACCTGGACAAGACTGGCGAACTGGTTGGAATAGAAATCCTGGGCCTCACTTCACCGATCCCAGTGGAAACTCTAGAAGCCGACTTTCAGCTCAGTAGCGAAACCGCGGGCCTCTTGAAAACGGTTGCGCGTTCGATCGGCGGGATCTGGAGCCACGGCGTCACCCCAGACTCTGTGAGGGTCCTAGGCAACCCGATTCTGCGTCAAGTACAGGCCTAAAACCTGGGGGGAGAAGTGGATGACGAGCGGTTTGCGAGGCTAGTAGCCCGGTTCGAGGCTGCCCCGGGAGCCGGCGGGAAACCTCTGCAGATGCACTCGCTTCTGGTAGACCAGGGCGAAGACCAGTGGGTGCACAGGTTCAGTGGGCACGCCGGGCCTTCGGACATCCGCAGCCTCAGCAAAACCGTGCTCACACTGATCGCTGGCACCCTAGCCGCAAACGACCCGGACTTCGGTCTTGAGACACCCGTTTGGGACCTCATTGAACCGGCCGTCCTCCGGGCGGGCAACGGCTCTAAGGCAGACGATAGTTCAGGGCCCGCAGCGGGAAACAACCTTGAAGCGGGCCAGAACCTAGAGCGCTGGAAAAAGGTGAGGGTCAAGCACCTCCTGAACCACACCACCGGGTTCGACCGCGTCCTCATGATGCGCGGAGACATCAAAGACCTAGACCCCAGCAGGCACCTGGACTACGTCGTAAGCGCCCCACTTGTCTACGAGCCCGGCGAGCACTACCTCTACTCCAATGCTGGCTTCTACCTACTCTCCGCAGCCCTGGAGCACTACCTGGCTTCGCAAGCCAGCGCCGCGGACAGGCCCGGGCATGACCGGGGCGGGGCCTGGGAAAGCGCACTGGAGCGCTACGCCCGCCACGCATTCTTCGAACCCCTAGGCATCACCGACTGGGAGTGGGAGAAATACGGGGACTACCTCGCCGGTGCAACCAGGCTCTGGCTGAACCCAGAAGACGTTGCAAAGGTTGGCAAGCTGCTCCTTGCAGCAGGGAAAGCACCGGACGAGTCCACTCAGCTGGTGGAAAAGTCCTGGATAGACCACATGCGCACTCCTTCCAAACTCACGCCCTGGGTGGAGAGAGTCGAAAACGAACGCTTCCGCCGGCACGCCTACGGGGCGGGCCTGTGGCTTGGCGCTGAAGAAGACATTTTCTTTGGGAACGGGACGGGTGGGCAGACACTGCTAGTTGTGCCATCCTCGAACGCCGTCGTGGTGACCCTTGCGAACGAGGGGGACGTTGCACCCCTAGAACGCCTAGTCGAAGAAGTCGTCCAGTCGCTATAGCTCACTATCCGCTTCGTTAGGGGGCCGCCCAGCGGCGACTATCATTAGACGCGACAGGCGGCCGGCGGCCGCACCGCACTTGTTTAGCGCGAACTGGCCTTGGCTGGCAGCGCAGGAACGCAGGGGAACGTGGCACCCACCAAAGTGATCGTTGACGGCAACGAGCAAGAAGTTGAAAGTGAAGCGACTGGCCTGGACCTTTACGGGAAGCGGCGCGACGTTGTTGCAATGACGCTAGACGGTAAGCAAGTCGACCTGGCAACACCTCTTACTCCCGGCAGCGAGATCACCGCGATCACCATCGAATCGCCTGAAGGCCTGGCGATCCTTCGCCACAGCGCCGCCCACGTCTTAGCGCAAGCCGTCCAAAACACGCTGCCTGACGCAAAGCTGGGGATTGGGCCACCGATCACTGACGGCTTCTACTACGACTTCGACGTTGAAGAGCCCTTCACCCCCGAAGACCTCAAAGCCCTTGAGAAGTCCATGACGCGCATCGTGAAAGAGAACCAGTCTTTCGTGCGCCGCGTGGTGAGTGAGGAAGAGGCCCGCGCGGAACTAGGCTCCGAGCCCTACAAGATTGAGCTAATCGACGATAAAGCTAGCGCGACCAGCGAGGACGGTTCAGCTGTCGAGGTCGGCGGAGAGGAACTCACCGTTTACGACAACGTTCGCCGCACAGGTGAAGTTGCGTGGAAGGACCTTTGCCGCGGGCCTCACGTCCCCTCGACCAAGTACCTTGGCAACGGTTTCGGGCTCACCCGCTCTGCTGCCGCGTACTGGCGCGGGAGCGAGAAGAACCAGCAGCTCCAGCGCATCTACGGCACAGCATGGCCGTCGAAGGAAGAACTGCGGGACTACCAAGAGCGCATTGCCGAAGCAGAGCGGCGCGACCACCGCAGGCTCGGAACTGAGCTGGACCTGTTCTCTTTCCCCGAAGAGATCGGTTCTGGTCTGCCTATCTTCCACAGGAAGGGCGCGGCGGTGCGGATGGAGATGGAGGAGCACTCCCGCAGGAAGCACCTGGAGGGGGACTACGAGTTCGTTTCGACCCCGCACATCACGAAGAGAGAGCTCTTCGAACGTTCGGGGCACCTGGGCTGGTACAAGGACGGCATGTTCCCGCCCCTCCACGTTGACGAGGTGGTGGATGAGGAAACGGGGGAAGTCACCAAGGCCGGCCAGGACTACTACCTGAAGCCTATGAACTGCCCCATGCACTCCCTGGTCTTCAACTCCCGTGGTCGCTCCTACCGGGATCTGCCCATGAAGCTGTTCGAGTTCGGGACGGTGTACCGCTACGAAAAGTCCGGTGTTGTTCACGGCCTGACGCGCGCACGCGGTTTCACCCAGGATGACGCACACATCTACTGCACCCGCGGCCAGATGAAGGATGAGATCCGCGAGGTCTTGGATTTCGTTGTGGACTTGTTGCGGGACTACGGCTTGGATGACTTCTACCTGGAGATGTCTACGAAGGACCCCGAAAAGTACGTGGGCACCGATGAGATCTGGGAAGAGGCCGAAACCACTCTGCGGGCAGTTGCGGAAGAGTCCGGGCTGGAGTTGATCGAGGATCCGGGAGGTGCCGCCTTCTACGGCCCCAAGATCTCTGTCCAAGCCCGCGACGCCCTTGGCCGAACCTGGCAGATGTCCACTATCCAGCTGGACTTCAACACTCCGGAGCGACTGGACCTTGAATACACCGAGGCCGACGGTTCCCGCCAGCGTCCCGTGATGATCCACCGCGCCCTGTTCGGTTCCATCGAACGCTTCTTCGCGATCCTGCTTGAGCACTACGCTGGCGCATTCCCACTCTGGCTGGCGCCGGTGCAGGTGCGGCTAATCCCCGTTGCCGACGCTTTTGATTCTTACCTGGAAGGCGTAGCGAAGAAACTGAAGAAGCAGGGGATCAGGGCGGAGGTCGACACCTCCCAGGATCGCTTCGGGAAGAAGATTCGCAATGCTGCGAAGGACAAGATCCCGGTGGTTTTGATTGCGGGGGGCGAGGACGAGGCTGCGGGTGCCGTGTCGTTCCGTCTTCGCGGGGGAGAGCAGGTGAACGGAGTCCCTGTCGACGAGGCCGTGGAGTTGATTGTTGAGCACGCCAGGGCCCGCCGGAATGACGACCAGATTTTGAAGAGCGAGGCCGAACTAGAAGAGGCATTGTTGCTGGCTGTGGCTGTCGATGACTGAGATAGAGCCGGAGTTGAACTATCCGGGGGTGCCTGACGCCTTCCAAAGGCTCTGGACGCCCTACCGGATGGTTTACATCGATAGTGGTGGTGATCGCGGAGGGGAGGAGTGCCCATTCTGCGTCGCGCCAACACTTAGCGACGAAGAGTCCCTAGTAGTCCGGCGGGGGCGCCACGCCTACGTGATCCTCAACCTGTTCCCTTACAACTCAGGCCACATGCTGGTGTGCCCCTACAGGCACGTCGCCGACTACACCGACCTGACCGAAGAGGAGAGGGCTGAGGTTTCTCAGTTGACGGCCGAGGCCATGAGGGTAGAGCGCGGGGTCGCTCACCCGGACGGGTTCAACCTCGGTATGAACCAGGGGTCCGCGGCCGGAGCGGGCATCGCAGGGCACCTGCACCAGCACATTGTTCCGCGCTGGGGTGGGGACGCGAACTTCTTCCCAATCATCGCGCGCACCAAAGCAATCCCAGAGTTGCTGGGGGATGCAAGGGCGAAGCTCGCCGGCGCGTGGGACACCCAATGCGCAGCCAAAACACCATGCGCGGCCGAAACACCATGCGCGGCCGAAATCCAAGGGGAGGGGTTTGGACGCGCATCGGAAGGGGAGCCTAAGTAGTGCTTGGAA
>CAYFUU010000001.1:69749-93201 GCA_964346595.1 uncultured Actinomyces sp. | reverse complement strand
CCAAGGGGAGGGGTTTGGACGCGCATCGGAAGGGGAGCCTAAGTAGTGCTTGGAAACCACGGGCGCAGCGTCGCCCAAGTCATTTTCACTCCATTTGCGAAACTCTTAGCTCGCTTACACGTGACGCCGAACATGGTCACGTACTCCTCGGCCGTCATCGTCGCAGGACTTTCCTTCGGCTTGATTGCCCGCGGATACCTAGGGCTCGGCGGCGTGCTCTTAGGCGTCGTCTTGTTTGCGGACTCCGTCGACGGGGTGCTTGCACGGCTCATGGGGGAAACCTCCGACTTCGGCGCATTCCTGGACTCCACCATGGACCGCATCACCGACGGGATCGTCTTTGGCTCGCTGCTGTGGTGGGCGATTGTGGGCTTGCCCGACGGGGCCATCAGGACCACAACGGTCATCGCTGGCATCGTTTCCCTCTCTGCGATCGGGGTTGTTCCCTACGCCAGGGCTAGAGCGGAAAACTTCGGGGTCACCGCGAAACTCGGTCTGGCTGAGCGCACTGACCGGCTCATCATTGCCCTGGTCGGCGCGGGGTTCACTGACTTCGGGTTCCCAGAAGTCCTTTTCCCGATTGGCATGGTCTGGGTGGCATTCGCTTCCGTCGTCACCGTGATCCAGAGAATGTGGTTCACGCACAAGGAACTTGCGAAGCGCGGCCTTGCGGGAGAGAGCAACCCGGAGTTGCAGGCCTCATGAACCTGGGACGCGTTTACAAGATTGCGTGGAAGGTCCTCCCGAAACTCCCTCGTCCCCTAGTCATTGGGGTCAGCAACGTTGTCGCGGACATCGTCTATCTTCTTCAAGGTCGCTCGGTGAAGCAGATGGCGAAAAACTACCGGCGCCTAACGGGCCAGCCGGTTCCCGGGCGCACCGTGCGGCTGGGCGTGCGTTCCTACTTCCGAAACTTCGCGCAGCAGTTCACGATGCCCGGTTGGAGCCCGGAAGAAATCCGGCGCGGCTGCGTCTATCCCGGCGCAGACCACACGGAAGAGCTCATGGAAAGCGGGCCCGGACCCGTTGTTTTGGCGCTCACGCACACCGGGAACTGGGACCTGGCAGGCGCGTGGTTCTGCCAAAACCACGGGGGCATCCTAACCGTCGCAGAAAAGCTGGAACCTGAAGAACTGTTTCAAGAGTTCGTGGCTTTCCGCGAATCTTTAGGGATGGAGATCATCGGGGTTGGCCCCGGCGACCACGTGTTCGGTCAGCTGGTGGCGCAGGCGAAAGGACGCCCGCTCCTGGTCCCGTTGCTGGCGGATAGAGACATCTCGGGGCGTGGCATTGAAGTTGAGCTGGGGGCTTCCAAGGCTCTGGTTGCGGCAGGCCCTGCCGCCCTGGCCCTAGCCCTAGACCGCCCACTGATCGCAGGCACAATCCGCTACCAAAAGATGCCGCCCGAATGGCTACAGAAGAGGCTGGAAGGCCCCTGGGAGCCTCTTCGCCTGCTCGCAAAACCGTTGACCGCGTTTCTTGGCTACTGGCGGATCCACGCGGACTTCACCGAGCCCATTCCTTGTCCCGATCCCAAAGAGGGAGAGAGTCAAGTTGAAGCGTGGACCCGGGCGTGGGTCGCGCGGGTTGCCCCGAACCTGGTGGCTGACGTGAGCGGTTGGCACATGATGCAAAAGGTGTTCGTGGATGATCTTGATCCGGAGCGACTGAAGCGCGCTCGCCAGCGGGCTAGCGGATATGATCAGCCCCATGGCGAAGCCCCCCAGTAAAGAACCGAGCAGCACGCAGGCTGACGCTAAGGGCCGCGAACCCATCACAGTAGAGGATTCCCACGCTCTTGCTGCTGATCGGCGCGCTCGGCTTAGCCGCTGGGGGCGCGACTCCTGGAACGCACTGGGAATCATCGCTTTCATCGCCGTCATCGCCCTGGGCCTCAGCGCGGTTTCGGGGGTTGTAATCCCAATCAGCGTCGCAGTAATCCTTGGCGTCCTGCTACAGCCCTTCGTCTACTGGATGGAGAAACACAGAGTCTCCAAAACCCTGGCCGCAACCACGGCGCTCCTGCTAGCGATGGGCCTTGGAGTTGCCCTGGTCGCCCTGGTCATTTGGGGCCTTGTGAAAGAACTCCCGGAGATGGGCGCGCAGCTAACCCACGGCTGGAATCACTTCGTAGCATGGGTCGAAACCTGGGACGTTGAAGGCGTGTGGCTTGAACGCATCTACGCCCAGGTCACCTCTTGGGCGCCGAAGCTGGGGGCAGGGGTCTTGGGGGCGGCGACCAGCACCGTTTCCTCGACCGTCACTTTCCTGATCGCGGCGTTCTTCGCTATTTTCGTGATGTTCTACGTGCTACGCGACGGCCGAAACTTCCCCGGCTGGGTGTCCCGCACCGTTGGTTACAACGAGGGCGTCGTTGACCAGGTCGCAGACGTCACTACGGACGCGCTCCTGGGTTATTTCAAGTCAACGGCAATCACTGCTTTGATCACCGCACCCATTTTCATCATCCCGCTAATGGTCCTCAAGGTGCCCCTGGTCATCCCGATCTTCCTGCTCTACTTCTTCCTTTCCTTCATCCCCTACCTGGGGGCGTTTGCGACCGGGATCTTCGCGGTCCTCATCGCTTTCGGGTCGGTTGGCCCCATGGCGGCCCTGATTGTCCTTATCGCCCTGCTCATCTCAAACGGCGCGATCCAGAACGCTGTCCTGTCGTGGACCATGGGATCCTCCCTCCAAATCCACCCCGTGACAGTGCTTATCGCAACGGTCGTTGGCGGAACGGTGGCGGGCATGATCGGTATGATCCTGGGAGCGCCCCTGGCAGCCGCCGTCCTGAAATCTGTGAAGGTAGTGAGGGAGTACGAGGCGGGCTCGGACCAGGCAGGCGACACGGAAGGTGTGCCGGCCTCTTAGAATTTTGGGCTAGCTGGCACAGGACGGAGACAAGTTGCGCATCGGCATAGTTTGCCCCTACTCATTCGACGCCCCCGGTGGGGTGCAGTTCCACATTCGGGACATGGCGGAAGAACTTGAGAGGCGCGGACACTACGTGCGGGTTCTGGCGCCAAGCACGCAAGAGGAGACGCCGCACTGGCTGGATTCTGTTGGGGGCTCCTTCGCGGTTCCGTTCAACGGTTCGGTCGCGCGTTTGGCTTTTGGACCCCGGGTGTCGCGCAAGACAAAGAAGTGGCTGGAAGAAGGCGACTTCGACGTGCTCCACATCCACGAACCCGGCACACCCTCGGTCGGGATGCTCGCGCTGTTCAAAGCTGATGTTCCGGTTGTGGCGACCTTCCATTCGGCGATGGAAAAGTCGAAGCTCCGCAGCCTGACCGCGGGGATGATCGCCCCGGTGCTTGAGAAGATTTCGGCCCGGATCGCCGTTTCGGAAGAGGCCAAGCGGACGCTGCTGGAGCACCACGGGGGGAATGCCATCGTCATCCCAAACGGCGTTTTCACGAAGGCGTACCTGGAGGCAGAGCCTATCGGAGCCTGGGAAGCGAAAGACGATGCTCCAGTCATCGTGTTCCTGGGGCGACTGGACGAATCCCGGAAGGGACTGCCTGTCTTTGCAGGGGCGATCCCAAAGGTTCTGGAGAAGCATCCTGGCGCAAGGTTCCTGATCGCGGGGCGCGGCGAGGCCGATGCCTTGAAACCGGTCCTAGAAGCTCACCCAGACTCCGTGGAGGTCCTTGGAGAGATCAGTGAAAGTGAGAAGGAATCCCTGCTCAAAGGAGCAACGGTTTACGTGGCACCCCAGCTGGGCGGAGAGTCCTTCGGGATCGTCTTAGTAGAGGCCATGGCTGCGGGGACCCACGTGATTGCCTCTGACATTCCGGCGTTTGAGGCCGTGCTGGACGGTGGAGCCGCAGGTGACCTGTTCAAGAGCGGGGATTCGAACTCGCTTGCCGCTGCCATCAACGAGGCCATCGAAGATCCGGAGAGGTCTGCGGAAATCGCCGCGAAGGGAAACAAGAGGGCCGAAATCTACGACTGGGGGAGCGTCACCGACCGAGTCATGGACGTGTATGAGGCCGTGGTGCCGTGGGGGCCCCGACCCTCGACAGGAACGCCCTATGAGAACTTGCAGGAACGTTTCGGCTCTAGCAGTGATTAGAGCAGGGGACTTCTAGTGTCGTGGGGGACTATCGGGCTGATCGTGCTGGCCGCGGTTGCTCTGTTTGCATTCTTGCTTCTACTCTGGCGCAAGGCCAGGCGGTTGGATCAGCTGCATGGGCGCGTTCAAGCCCGGCAAACAGGGCTCAACCGGCACCTGATCAAGAGGTGTGCGGAGACACTGCGAACCGCGGACCTGCCGGGCGTCCCGCCTGAAAATGCTGCGGAACTTCGCCGGGCCGCAACCAATGCGCTGGCCTTAGCGGACTCAGGGCTTGCAACCAGCGGTATGGGCAGTCACGCGAAATATGAGGGCGCCACGCGCCGCCGGCTCGCTGCAGAAACCGCGCTCACTATCGCGCTCGAAAAGAATCTCGATGAGCAGCTCCGGGAGGAGCTGGGACTGGACCCCGTGTCGGCAGCGCAGTTGGCGGCCCTAGACCAGGCATCAAGGCGGGTTCGGATGGTCCACGCCCTGCACAACCACGACGCGCTGTTTACCATCAAGCTGCGCCAGCAGCCCCTGGTCCGGGTCTTCCACCTTGCGGGAAAAGCAAAAATGCCGGCCCAGATCATTTTTGACGACGGGGGCGGAAGACCTTGAGTGAACCAGGCGGGAAGAAGCCTTTTCGCCTTGAGGACTACCGGCTCGCAGCGCAAAAAGAGCAGATCCAAAAGGAAGGCTGGGCAAGCCCGGAAGCCCTTCAGGCCGCTGCCGGACTGCCAGGCGAAGCCGACGCTTCAAAGGCGGTTCCTGCTGGCAAGCGCAGCCGGCTGGCACTGGGTTGGAAGCTTTTTTGGAACTGGGTCCTCGCCCGCCTGAACGGGTGGGAACTAGTACTAGTGGTCGCCTCTATCACCGGCATCGCGGTTGCGACCTACATGTTCACCTCCTCTTTTGACCCGGGCAGCGTGGGCCTTTTCGCCCTTATCGCTTTAGCACCTCTTTCCCTAGTGCTAGTCGTGATGCTCCGCGCGGACAGATTCGCACCCCTTCCAGGCAGGTACTGGTGGTTCGCAGCGGCTTGGGGGGCAGGGGTTGCGGCGCTCTTAGCGGGGGCTTTGAACTCAGCGCTCTACTCAGACCTCATCCTCACCACAGGAAACTTAGAAGACTCCGAGCTTTGGGCGGCAACCCTGGTCGCCCCGGTTAATGAAGAACTCTTGAAGGGTGCCGGGGTTATCCTCGTTCTCCTGATTGCCCGCCCCAAGGTCGTCTCCCGCATCAACGGACTAGCAATCGGCGGAGTGGCAGGCGCAGCCTTCGCATTCGTTGAAAACATTCAGTACTTCGTGGAAGCGCAAGCCGAAGGAACCGCGGTTCTTGGGATGACCATTTTTGCGCGTTCGGTCCTCAGCCCGTTCGTGCACCCCATGGCAACCTCAATGATCGGCTACTTCTACGCCTCAGCGCTGCTGAAGCAAGGACGCGCCTTCTCCTGGATTTGGCGGGTGGCCCTGGGGTTTCTTCTGGCGATGGGCTTGCACGCCCTCTGGAACTTCCTGGCGTCCCTCGCTCTGCTCTGGGTGATCCTCTACCTGGTGATAGAGGTGCCGCTCTTTGCGGGTTGGCTCATCTGGGTCTCCTGGCTAGGACGAAGGGAAATGCAGAAAGTGGGGCGCGGCCTTTCCTCGTACGTCGCCGCCGGGTGGCTTACTGAACCGGAACTGCTCGCAGTCACCACGCTGGGTGGGCGCCGCTACAGTCGTAAGTGGGCGCGGAAAGTGGGCGGCGGGGCGAAGAAAGCTATGCGCACCTACATGCGAAGCGCGGGGAGACTGGGCGCTGACCAGGCGAACATGGAGGTGTGGGGGCCGGACCCTGCGCGCGTTGAACTGGCCAAGTCCGCGCTGCGTTCCATGACGCGGTCCCGGGAAACCATCACCCGACTAGGGGACATCTACTATGCAGGAGCAGAGCAATGACTGACCTAGGGCCCGAATGGGTTCCAGACGGCGACGGAGTTCCCAGCCGGGACGCTGCGCGCCTCATCCTGTTTGACGGAAGCGGGCGGGTGCTACTTATCCGCGGACACGACACGCACGACGTGAACCACACGTGGTGGTTTACTACCGGTGGCGGTCTGGAACCGGGAGAAGACCCCGCGAAGGGCGCCGTGCGCGAGACGTTCGAGGAAACGGGAATCCGGGTTGACCCAGGAAGCCTGCAGGGCCCCGTGATGCACCGTGAGGGGGAGTTTAGGTTCCGAAATGTGACCGCGCGGCAGGATGAGGTTTTCTACGTGGCGCACCTGGATCAGGTGATGCCGGAGCTGGACGGGCGCCGACTCACGGACGTTGAAACACAGACGTTGGACGAGTTCGCGTGGTTCACCCCGGAAGAAGTACGGGAGCTTGCGAACACCGCCGACATCTACCCGAAGGCGCTGCCGGAGCTGCTGCCCGCCTGGAGCAAAAAGTGGGACGGACGCTTCGTTGAGCTGGGGCGGGACCAAGGCTGGGGAGGCGGCGGCAAAGCTGAATAAAGGCGCCCGTGTAGAATCGCGAAGGATCAAGGAGAAGGGGAGAAGATGGCGGGTCACTCAAAGTGGGCCACGACGAAGCACAAGAAGGCAGCACTCGATGCGAAGCGCGGCAAGCTGTTCGCACGCCTGGTGAAGAACATCGAAGTTGCAGCCAGGACTGGTGGCGGTGACCCCGACGCTAACCCCGCGCTTTTTGACGCCATCCAGAAAGCCAAGAAAAACTCGGTCCCTGCTGACAATATTGACCGCGCAGTAAAGCGTGGGTCGGGCGCTGAAGAGGGCGGGGCTGACTACCAGTCGATCATGTACGAAGGCTACGCACCCGGCGGGGTCGCGGTGATGATCGAATGCCTAACCGATAACAAGAACAGGGCTGCCTCTGACGTTCGCCTTGCGCTGTCTAGGGGAGGCGGGTCGCTTGGGGGTCCCGGTTCCGTGTCTTACCAGTTCTCGCGAAAAGGTGTCATTGAGGTCCCCTCGGACGGAACCACGGAGGACGACGTTTTCGAAGCTGCGGCTGAGGCTGGGGCCGAAGACGTCCGCGGCGACGGTGACGTCTTCACAGTGCTCACCGAACCAAACGACATGACTGCGGTGCGCCAAGCGTTGCAGGCGGCGGGGATCGACTACAACTCTGCCGAAGTGGAGTTTGTTGGTTCCAATGAGATCACTGTGGACCTTGCTGACGCTCGGAAAGTCATTCGGCTGATTGAGGCGCTTGAAGACTCCGACGACGTGCAGAACGTGTTCACCAACATGGATGTGCCGGATGACGTGGCGGCGGCACTGGAAGAAGAAGACTAGGCAGCCCTCGTGCGCGTTCTTGGCGTTGACCCGGGGCTAACTCGGTGCGGCATTGGTGTCGTGGACGTTGACGATTCAAGAAGAGCCGCACTGGTTCACGTTGAGGTTGCTAAAACCGACCCTGAACTTGCTACGCAGTTCCGCCTGTTCGACGTGGCGGAGGCTGTGCGGCGAAACGTTGAAAAGTTCGATCCTGAAGTAGTAGCGATTGAACGCGTTTTCACGCAGGACAACCTGCAGTCCGTCACCTCCACAATGCAGGTCATGGGGGCGGTAATGGCAGAAGTGGGAAGGTCGCGTTTGCCACTCGCGGTTTACACGCCATCCGAGGTGAAGGCGGCTGTTACCGGGTCGGGGCGGGCCCAGAAAGCGCAGGTGCAACACATGATTGCGCGCATCCTGCGGTTGGAGTCGCCTCCGAAACCAGCGGACGCGGCAGACGCGCTCGCGATAGCCATCTGCCACGCGTGGCGGGGTACGGGTTTGCTGGGCGCTGGCTCCGATTCCTCGGTCGAGGTCTCCCTTTCGGGTCGGGTCAGCGCTAAGAAACAGCTGACGCCGGCGCAGCAACAGTGGGTGCAAGCTCAGGCGAATCAGAGGCGAAGTGGGGCGGTGGATCCGCGAAGGCAGAGACGTGTTGCTCCGAAGTGACAGCGCGTTGCGCGGGAATGACGGGCCGCGCTGGTATCGTACAGTTGTTCGAAAGGTGAGGAAGCTTGATCTACTCGGTTGAAGGGACCCTCAGCGCGGTAGGTGCCGGGTTCGCCATCGTTGATGTTGGCGGGGTCGGGTTGCGCGCTGAAGTCACGCCTTCGACCGCTTCCCGGATTGCGGGTCTGGTGGGCAGCACACAGAAACTGCACACTTCTTTCGTTGTTCGCGAAGATTCGCTGACGCTTTACGGCTTCGACTCTGAAGACGACAGGGACACTTTCGAAATCCTAATGACCGTTAGTGGGATCGGGCCGCGTCTGGGTGTCGCTGCGCTCGATGTGCTTGGTGCGGACGGCTTGCGGCGAGCGGTTGCCAGCGAAGACTTGAAAGCACTAAGCACCATTCCCGGGGTCGGGCAGAAGACTGCTTCGCGGATGGTCTTAGAGATAGGGGACAAGCTTGGCCCGGCGGTTCAGGCTTCTGCCTCGGGTTCTGGTGGGCCTGCAGCGAGTTCTGCTATCCGCGATGCGGTGGAAGCAGGTCTGGAGCAGCTCGGCTGGCCAAGGGCCGTGGCCCAGAGGGCAGTTGCGAACCTGGAAGGCCCTTACACGGACGTCGAATCAATGCTCAGGGCTGCCCTTTCAAGCCTAGGGAACCAGCGTGGATAGCTTCGATCCGGTGGGGGGAGACCCTTTTGACGACGGTTACGCCTCGGGAATCATTGCGCCGGACGCGACGGAGATAGAGCGGGCTGCGGAGGCGGCTCTGCGTCCCCGCACTTTGAATGAGTTCGTGGGGCAGCCGGCTGTGCGCGGTCAGTTGGGCGTCGTGCTGGATGCGGCGCGGGGTCGCGGTGAACCTGCCGACCACGTGTTGCTGGTGGGGCCTCCGGGCCTTGGAAAGACAACCCTCGCGATGATCATTGCAGGGGAGATGGGTGCGTCCCTGCGCCTCACTTCGGGACCTGCGATTCAGCACGCAGGGGACCTCGCTTCGATCCTGTCCTCGTTGCAGCCAGGTGACGTCCTGTTCATCGATGAGATTCACAGGTTGGCGCGGACCGCTGAAGAGATGTTGTACCTGGCGATGGAGGACTTCCGGGTCGACATCATTGTTGGGAAGGGACCAGGGGCAACCTCGATCCCGCTCACTTTGCCCAGGTTTACTGCGATTGGTGCAACGACGCGTTCCGGTCTACTGCCTGCGCCTTTGCGGGACCGGTTCGGGTACACGGCTCACCTTGAGTTCTACTCACCCGAAGATTTGGCGAAGGTCGTGGTGCGCAGCGCTAGGTTGCTTGAAACGGACCTTGACGGGAGTGCGGCTGATGAGATCGCTGGGCGTTCGCGTGGAACTCCGCGTATAGCGAACAGGTTGCTGCGCCGCGTGGTCGACTACTCCCAGGTGTCGGGAGAGCCAAGGGTGAACCTGCAGTCGACGCGGGACGCGCTTGAGCTGTTCCAAGTGGACGGGTTGGGCCTTGACCGACTGGACCGCGCTGTCCTGCAAGCGATCTGCGGGAACTTTGGGGGCGGGCCTGTGGGCCTCACGACGCTCGCTCATACGGTGGGTGAAGAGCCGGAGACACTTGAGACTGTTTCGGAGCCGTACCTGGTTCGTGAGGGGTTTCTGATGCGCACCCCTAAGGGCAGGGTTGCAACTGCGAAGGCTTGGGAGCACTTGGGTTTAGCGGTCCCGGGGGAGGGCACGCTCTTCGGCGCCTAGCTGTCTGGCGCAGCAGAACCCGCGTGGTGAGGTTTTGGCTGCGTGCCGGCAAAGAAGCGGCCGAGGCCCACTGCGGACCCCGAAATGAGACGAATCTGTTGAATGACGAGCCGACCTGAGCATCAGATTCGCGCGGGTATGGCCTAGACTGCTTGGGGCAAAGCTCGAAGGACTCGAAAAGGACAAACACGTGGACCCAACAATGATCATCATGCTCGTGCTGCTTCTAGGCGGCCTCCTGCTAATGAACACGTTCGCGAAGAGATCCCAAGCCAAGCGCACCGCCGAACGCGAAGCCACCGTGAACGCACTGAAGCCCGGTGCTTGGGTCCAAACCTTCTCCGGTTTCTTCGGACGCATGGTTGACATCGACGGCGACGTCATCATCCTCGAAACCCCCAGCGGTGAAGAAACCTACTGGCTGAAGGGTGCCGTCAAGGGCGCCATTGAGCCCCCATTTGAAATCCAGGAATCCGAGCAAGAAGACTCCGAAGAGATCACCGCCTCAGACCTCGATGAGCTGGAAGCAAAGTTCCAGGACCACATCGACTCCGCCAAAGAAAGCGAGCTCGTAGAGCTCACCGAGGAAGAGTTCGACGGCGACGAAGTCGTCGAAACCGACGTTGCGGAAGTAGCCGACGAACCTTCCGACAAGGCCGACAAGTAAGCCTTAGGCGCACGCGCCCCTCAGAAAGAGCACTACCCACTTGGCAACCAAAACCCGAAAACCCGGGCGAACACTTTCAGCCCTTGCGGTCTTCACCGTCCTGGGATTCGTCCTACTAATCATCGGTCACTTCACCGCCGGCGCTACCTTCACCCCAAAGCTCGCTTTGGATCTTGAAGGCGGCACCCAGCTGATCCTGACTCCCAGGCTCCAAGAAGGCACCGAGGGCCGCGAAGTGTCTCAAGAAGACATGACTGAAGCCATCAACATCATCCGCCAGCGCGTTGATGCCTCAGGTGTCGCCGAAGCAGAAATCTCCACCCTAGGCAACGACAACATTGTGGTCGCGATCCCTGGTGAGGCGGACGAATCCATTCTGGCGTTAGTCCGCTCTTCCGCCACGATGCGTTTCCGTCCGGTCCTGGTTGCTAGCAACTCACCAGAAGTGCTGGTGGATCCGTCGGACGCCGAGGCCCTGCAAGAAGCTGTTGATTCCTTGGTTGCGCTGGGGGAGGGCTCCACGACCCCGGAAAACAACTCTGACTACGCGTGGATCAACCCCGAGGTGGCGGAAGAGTTCTTACTGCTGGACTGCACTGACCCGGACTCCTTCACCCAGGATGAGCTGGATGACGCCGGCGCGCCCTTCATTTCTTGTGACACTGACGGCACAGCCAAGTACCTGCTGGGTCCGGTCGACGTTGAGGGAACCCACCTGAAGTCAGCGACCGCCGGTAGTGAGCTGACCTCCACCGGCCAGCCGACTGGCAAGTACGCGATGAGTCTGGAGCTGGATGAGGAGGGCACCGAGCTCTTCGCGGAAGCATCCAAGAGGCTCTACGACTTCCAAAGCACCGATGCGACTCGCAACCGATTCGCTGTGGTTTTGGACGGCAACACGCTGATTGCGCCGTCCATGAACGCGGCGATCCTTGACGGACACGCCCAGGTCACCGGTAACTTCACGGCCGCGGAGGCGCAGGCCCTAGCGAACCAGGTCCAGTTCGGGTCGCTTCCCTTGAACTTTGAGGTTCAGTCGGAGCAACAGATCTCTGCAACCCTGGGGTCGAACCACTTGGAGAAAGGCCTTTGGGCTGGGCTCATCGGACTTGCCCTGGTCGTCCTTTACATGATCTGGCAGTACCGCGGGCTAGCTATGCTGTCCGCTGGATCGCTCCTGGTCGCAGGCATTATCACCTACCTGGTCATCACGATCCTCTCCTGGACCATGGGGTACAGGCTGTCCCTGCCAGGCGTTGCGGGCCTGATCGTCGCGGTGGGTATCACCGCGGACTCCTTCATTGTCTACTTTGAAAGAATCCGCGACGAGGTCCGCGAAGGTAGGCCACTTAGTGCAGCTGTCGCTGACGGTTGGGACCGCGCGAAACGCACCATCCTGATCTCTGACGCAGTGAACCTAGTTGCCGCAATCGTCCTCTACGTGCTCGCGGTTGGTGGGGTTCAGGGCTTCGCGTTCACTCTGGGTGTCACGACAGTCGTCGACTTGGTAGTGGTGTTCATGTTCACGCACCCGATGCTGGAGCTGCTGATCCGCACCCGGTTCTTCGGTGAAGGCCACAAGCTTTCAGGGCTAGACCCAGAACACCTTGGCGCGTCCTCTAGCTTCGTTTACCAAGGACGAGGCCGGGTCACTTCACGCGGACCCAAGAGGAGGACGGAAGATTCCTCTGCGGAGGCCAAGCCGGGTAGAGGCAAGAACTCCCGTAAGGAAGAGAAGCAGCCCGCGCTGGTCGGCGGCGGCGAACGCGAACAGCTTCCCCTTGCGGAGAGGCGCCGACTGGCCAGGCTGGCAGCCGAAGAAGCAGACGGAGAGCAGGTAGACCGTGGCTAGTTACGCGACATGGGGCAACGAACTCTATTCCGGGAAGCGCTCCTACAACATCATTGGACGCTCCAAACTGTGGTTGAGCATCTCGGCGGGCTTCATCGTGCTCTCCCTCGTCCTTCTTCTCACCCGTGGACTGAACCCTTCTATCGAGTTCTCTGGCGGCACTCAGTTCATCATCTCGGGCACCTCCACCACCAACCAGGACCTGGCTTACGAAGTCTTGGCGGATGACGGCATCACCGAAAACGTGCGCGTTTCGGCACTGGGCGCCGACTCCATCCGCGTGCAGACACAAAGCATGGAAACCGCCCAGACGCAGGAGCTTCGCAGCGACCTCGCTGAGGCCTACGACGTTTCCATTGACGAGGTTGACACGAACTCGGTGGGCGCTACCTGGGGTCAGGACGTCACCCGAAAAGCACTCCAGTCCATAGTTATCTTCGTGGTGCTGGTCCTTTTGCTGATGGCCGCCTACTTCCGCTCTTGGACCATGAGCACCGCAGCGCTAATCGCGCTCTTCAACGACCTCCTTGTGACCGTCGGGTTCTTTGCATTGACGCACGTTGAGGTTTCTCCCGCAACGGTCATTGGTTTCTTGACGATCCTCGGATACTCGCTCTACGACACGGTCGTTGTGTTCGACAAGGTTCGCGAAGCTACGGGCCGGTACGAACTGCAGGACAAGTACACGTACGGGGAACTGGTGAACCTTGGTGTCAACCAGACACTGGTGCGCTCCATCAACACCTCCGTCGTTGCGCTGCTTCCCGTGTCCGCGATCCTCTTCATCGGCTCACTGCTCCTCGGGGCAGGAACCCTGACCGACATTTCGCTGGCGCTCTTTGTGGGCATGGCGGTCGGTGCTCTCTCCTCGATCTTCATTGGTCCCCCCGCACTCGCTTTGTTGCAGGGACTGCGCAAGAACGTGAAAGAGAAGGACGCGAAGATTCTGAAAACTCGCGCAGAGAAAGCAGCTGCGCAACCAGAGGGCGAAAAGGGCGAAGAAGTTACCCTGGTTGCCCCTGTCTCCAAAACGCCGGGCAGACACTTGGGTCAGGCCGCACAACCGAAACGCAAAGCAAGGAAGTAGCAGTCATGGACAGCCACGAGCTCTCCGTCCTAGTTGAAGACAACATTGAACTGATTCCTGATTTCCCCGAAGAGGGAGTGCTGTTCCGCGATATCACCCCGCTGCTGGCGAACGGTCCGGCTTTCAAGGAACTGGTGGAGACGCTGGCTGAGCGCTACCGAGGCAAGATCGACTACGTCGCAGGCCTCGAGTCTCGCGGCTTCATCCTGGCGGCCCCAATGGCCACTGAGCTTGGGATCGGCATGCTGACGGCCCGGAAGAAAGGCAAGCTGCCGGGCCCTGTCATCAGCGTCGACTACGAACTTGAGTACGGGACCGCGACCCTGGAACTGCGCCCAGAGACCGTGCCGGCTGGCGCAAGGGTGCTGATTGTTGACGACGTGCTTGCGACCGGCGGTACCGCCCGCGCAGCGATCGAGTTGATTGAGGGCTGCGGCGCCGAAGTTGTTGGAGTCATCGTGTTGCTTGAGCTGATCGAGCTTGGTGGCCGGGCGCGCCTTGACGGCTACGAGGTCGAAACCGTCGTTGAAGTTGACGAAAGCATCTAGCTCGAAGTTGAACCTATACGCGCGCTGACCTGGGTCGGCCTATCATTTAGGGGTGAGCGATCCAGGTGATAAGCCGGCCGTGAAGACTGAGTCTTCCGGTTCTTTCGTGCGCTCAGGACTAGCTTGGTTCGGGTCTAGGGGGCGCACCCAGATCCCGGAGATCGAACCCCTTGTTCGCGCTGTGAAAGCGCACCACCCCCGTGCAGACGTCTCCACAATCGAGAAGGCCTACAAGACGGCTGAGTACTGGCATCGCGGCCAGACCCGAAAGTCGGGGGAACCCTACGTCACGCACCCGGTAGCGGTTGCGACCATCCTCGCCGAGCTGGGGATGACGCCGCCAACCCTGGTTGCGGCCCTGCTGCACGACACCGTCGAGGACACAGACTACACGGTGGAGCAGCTCACGGAAGAGTTCGGGTCTGAGATCGCGCACCTTGTAGATGGGGTCACGAAGCTGGACAAGATCCGCTACGGGCGGGCGGCTCAGTCCGAAACGCTGCGGAAGATGATTGTGGCGATGAGCAAGGACATTCGGGTTCTGCTCATCAAACTGGGTGACAGGCTGCACAACGCGCGGACATGGCAGTACGTCCCCTCCTCGTCCGCGAAAGACAAGGCCCGCGAAACCCTAGAGATTTACGCGCCCCTTGCCCACCGTCTGGGAATGAACACGATCAAGTGGGAACTCGAGGAACTCGCGTTCAAAACGCTGTACCCGGACGTGTTCGATGAGATTAACTCACTCGTTTTGGAGCGCAGCCCGAAACGCGACAAGTACCTGAATGACGCGATCGCGTTGATCGAGGATGACCTGCGCGAATCCAAAGTGAAAGGGGTCGTCAGCGGACGGCCGAAGCATCTTTACTCCATCTACCAGAAGATGATCGTCCGCGGTAAACACTTCGACGAAATCTATGACCTGGTGGCGGTACGGGTCCTGGTTGACTCAATCAAGGACTGTTATTCCGTCCTTGGTGCGATTCACGCCCGCTGGAACCCCATTCCCGGGCGGTTCAAAGACTACATCGCTATGCCGAAGTTCAACCTCTACCAGTCGCTCCACACGACGGTTGTGGGTCCGGGCGGGCGGCCGATCGAGGTCCAGATTAGGACTTTCGAAATGCACGACCGGGCTGAATACGGGGTTGCTGCGCACTGGCGCTACAAGCAGTCGGGATCCGGTCAAGCGGGTGACTCAGACCGCATGGGCGCCGGAGAACAGATGAACTGGCTGCGGATGCTCACCGAAATGGAACGGGAAACGGGAGATCCGGAAGAGTTCCTGGATTCACTGCGGTTTGAGATTGCCGGCGACGAAGTCTACGTGTTCACTCCGCGCGGCCAGGTGATTTCGCTGCCCCCAAAGGCGACCCCCGTCGACTTCGCGTACTCGGTCCACACAGAAGTTGGGCACAGGACCGTTGGCGCAAGGGTCAACGGGCGACTTGTCTCCCTGGACACGATCCTTGAATCCGGTGACACTGTCGAGGCGATCACTTCTTCCTCGGAACGCGCTGGGCCATCCCGTGACTGGCTCGAGTTTGTTGCTTCCTCCCGCGCCCGCTCCAAAATCAAAGCGTGGTTCACCAGGGAACGCCGCGAAGAGCAGATCGACCTTGGCAAGTCCCACATCGCGAAAGCGATGCGGAAGCAGAACCTACCGTTGCAGCGCCTGATGAGCCACCAGACGCTGCAGCTAGTTGCTACAGAACTGGGCTACCGTGACGTTTCTGCGCTCTACGCAGCGGTGGGGGAGAACAACATCTCCGCCCAAAACGTGGTCGCGAAACTGGTAGAAAGCGTTGGCGGCGAAGATGGGGCCGAGGAAACCCTTGCAGAAGGCGTCAGCCCAGGGCAGAAGGTGGGGGCGACCGGGACAGGTGCTGAGGCCGCCGTTAACGTTGAGGGCCTAAGTTCGAACGAGGTCTGGGTGAAGCTGGCGCGCTGCTGCACCCCTGTGCCTGGGGATGACATTGTCGGCTTTATCACCCGCGGACAAGGCGTTTCAGTGCACCGCTCTGACTGCGTGAACGCGACCAGGCTTCGCAGCGAACACCCGGAGCGTTTCGTGGAGGTCTCTTGGGCGTCAGACCAGAGCACGGGCCAATACCTGGTTGAGATTGAGATCAAAGCGCTGAACCGTCCCGGCCTGCTTAACGACCTCTCTAAGGTTCTCTCCGAGCACCACGTCGATATTGTTTCCGGCTCCATGATGACGACGGGTGACCAACTGGCGTCGGCGCGCTTCTCTTTTGGCCTGCCAGGGGTCACCTACCTTGACACAGTCCTTGCCTCGCTGCGCGGAGTTGACGGGGTGTTTGAGGCGAAGAGGCGGATGGGGACGCGGGGTCGAGCCTAGGAAACCCGTGAAAACAGGCTAGGATAACTCTGCAGGAATCGCCGCGTTGCTTTTTAGGAGCGCCCACGGGCTCACGCCCAAGATTGTTTAGGATCGCCGTGACCGACACAGTTCAAATCCCGCCGGATGCACCCGATAGGACACCGGTCCCCAAGGGCCCCACGTCTAAAGCCCCAGCGCCTAGGGACCCAGGAACCGAATCAAGACCAGCGGTGCTCCCAACCGTGCCATTTGGGCGGATCGATGAAGAAGGTCGCGTGTGGGTCATGGACGGTGCGACAGAGCGCGAGGTCGGTCAGTACCCGGACGGGATCCCGGAAGATCCTTTCGCGCTTTACGTGCGGCGTTTCCTGGACCTTGAAGCGACCATCAACCTCTTTGAGGCGCGACTCCCCACGCTCCCGTCGAAGGACATTGACCTCACCGTCAAGACGCTCACCGACCAACTGGTAGAGCCCGCGGTGGTTGGCGACATTCCAGGGCTTCGTACTCGGTTTGAAGCTTTGAAAGAAGCTGCGGAGGCCAGAAAGGAAGAGGCGCGCGAGGAACGCAAGGCTGCCAAGGCACTTGCCCTCCTGGAACGCACCGCCATTGTCGAAGAAGCCGAAGCGATTGCGGCGCAACCGAGCGCGCAGACCCAGTGGAAGAATTCCGGGGCACGCTTGCGCGAATTGTTGGAGGCTTGGAAAGAGCACCAGCGTAGCGGTGTCCGGTTCGACAAGTCAGCTGAAGACGCGCTCTGGAAGCGTTTTTCAGCAGCTCGCACTACATTTGACCGCGGTCGTCGCCAGTACTTCACTGAGCTGGATGCGAAGCAGAAGGAAGCTAAAGAGGCCAAAGAGGCTTTGATCGCGAAGGCGATCGCGCTCCAAGACTCGGATGACTGGCGGGAAACCTCAGCCGCGTACCGCGACCTGATGGAGCAGTGGAAGAGAGCCGGACGGGCATCCCGCAAAGAGGATGATGACCTCTGGGCGCGTTTCCGGGCGGCGCAGCAAGTCTTCTTCGACTCACGTCGCGAGCACGACCGCGTTGCGAACGAAGGTTTCGCGGAAAACCTCGCGAAGAAGCAGGAGCTCGCTGCGGAGGCCGAAAGGTTGCTCCCGGTGAAGGACTTGGAGAAGACGAAGGCGGCGCTTCGGAGCATTCAGGACCGTTGGGAGGACATCGGCCGGGTTTCAGCGCGTGATTCGGCGCGGATTGAGCAGAGGTTGAAGGCTGTTGAGCGGGAAGTTCGTGAGGCGGAGCAGCACGAATGGCGGCGGTCGGATCCGGAAACGAAGGCGCGGGCGGAAGGCATGCTCTCGCAGCTTGAAGATTCCATTGCTGACCTCAAGGTGAAGCTTGCAGCGGCGGAAGCTAAGGGCAACCAGAAGCAGGTGAAGGAGATCTCTGACGCCCTTGCCACGAAGCAAATGTGGTTCGACCAGATCTCCTCGTCCGTTTAGCGGTCACGATGCTTCAGGTCAGGCAAATCACCTCATCGCTTTTTGATGCGAACTGTTACGTCCTTTGGGATGAAGATTCCAAGGTCGCTCTTGTCGTTGACCCTGGTCCGGGGACCGCGGGCAGCGTCAAGGAGCTCCTTCGGGATTCCGGGCTGTCACTCGGGGCAATCCTGCTCACCCACGGTCACGGGGACCACGTTTGGGAAGCCGCGGCGGTGCAAGAGGGCAGCGAGAACATCCCTGTCTTCGTCACTGCGCCCGACATATTCTTTATGGAGGATCCTGCGGGGATGCTTGGGATAGTCCCAGAGAAGTTCGGGATGGCGCCCTGGAATCCCCCGGCAAACGTGACCCCTCTTGAGAAGGTCAGCTTGGACCCGGTTCCGGGCATTGGCATTCGTGTGGTCCCGGCTCCAGGGCACTCACCCGGCTCTGCGTTCTTCCTGGTCGGCAGCCCTGGGCTGACCCAGCCGCTCGCGTTCTCCGGTGATGTGGTCTTTGCGGGTTCTGTTGGTCGCACGGACTTAGTTGGCGGCGATGAATACGAGATGCGGGAGTCCTTGCGGACCCTCGCGCAGGTCATTGACCCAGCGACGACCTTGCTGCCAGGACACGGGCCGCAGACCACGTGGGCCAGGGAACTCGCGACGAACCCTTACGTTGTTCGCGCGGTCCAGACCCGGTCCGGCCAAGGCGGGTCTGGTTTCTAAGTGGCCAAGAGTAGTGTTTCGGGTTTCCCGGAGCTGCTCCCAAGTGAGCGCCTGGTGGAAACCCACGTGCTGGACACGCTCAGGCGCACGTTTGAGCTGCATGGCTTTTCAGGGATCGAAACAAGGGCGGTTGAGCCTCTGTCGGCTCTGGAGTCCAAAGGGGAGACGTCGAAACAGGTTTATCTGCTGGAGCGTTTGCAAGGTGCGCGTCAAGCAGCCGCTGATGGGAACCAGGCGAAAGAGCCCGGACCCAGCGACTTGGGACTGCACTTTGATCTGACTGTTCCCCTGGCCCGCTACATCCTCGAAAACGCCAACGACCTGCACTTTCCTGTTCGCCGCTACCAAATCCAGAAGGTCTGGCGGGGAGAGCGGCCGCAAGAAGGACGCTTCCGGGAGTTCACGCAGGCTGACGTGGACGTCATCGGATCCGGTCACCTGGCGTTCCACCACGACATTGAGGTTGCGCAGGTGATGCTGGAAGCGTTGACCGCGCTCCAGATTCCGCCTGTGCTGATGGAAGTGAACAACCGCAGACTTCTGCAGGGGCTACTGGACGCGGCAGGGATCGAAGATTTCGAGGCCACTTTGCGTGCCTTGGACAAGCTGGACAAGATCGGTGCGGATGGCGTGCTCGAAGAGCTGAGCACCGTGGGGCTTTCCGCTGACCAGGCCGCCACGGTCATCAGTATTGCCGAGATTGAAGCTGAAACCCCGGAAGAGCTCCGGGAAAAAGTGCGGGCCCTGGGGCTGGAAAGCCCTCTAGCTGACGAAGGCCTTGAAGAACTATGCCGGCTCCTCGCCGGCGCGAGCGCCGTGGCTCCTGGCGGGGTCAAAGCGGCACTGCGGATCGCGCGCGGGCTTGACTACTACACAGGCTCGGTCTACGAAACCACTATCCCGGGCTACGAGTCCTTAGGTTCCATCTGCTCTGGGGGACGCTACGACAACCTTGCGACCAAGGGCAGGCGCACGTACCCCGGGGTTGGGCTCTCCGTGGGAGTTTCTAGGCTGGTTTCACTGATCCTCAGCGAAAGTCTCCTTGAAGCGAGCAGGCCAACTCCAAGCTGCGTGTTTGTAGTCGTCCCCTCAGAAGACGCTAGGGCTCAAAGTGAAGCTATCGCACGAAAGCTGCGCTCCCGCGGGATCCCCTGCGAACTTGCAGCGAAGTCCGGGAAGCTGCGGACGCAACTCGACGCGGCGAACAAGCGCGGCGTCCCATTCGTGTGGTTGCCGGGCGAGACCGACCAGGTGAAGGACCTTCGGGACGGGAGCCAACAGACCGCGGACGCTGCGACCTGGGTGCCACCCGAGAGTGACCGAAACGTCCAGGTCGCCCCGCCCGTTGCTTAGCGCCGCTTGAAGCTTTGCTTTCCGCCGCGCCGCTCAGCGCCAGGGCGCCTGCCGCCGCGGTCGGGGGAGATGTTGATGTGGCGGCCGCGTAGCGTTGCTCTGGAGACCTTCTGCATTTGCTTTCCAGTCAGTTCTTGATTGATTTCAACGATGGAGAACGAGGGGAAGATTGCGATTTTCCCGATGCTACCGCTAGGCAGTCCCGCCTCGCCCAAGATCGCGCCGACAATGCCGCCTGGTGTGACGCCATCACGTTTGCCGATTTCGATGCGGTAGCGGTGGCCCTTGCCCGCAAATGTTGTTTGCCGGCGTCCCTTCTTAGCGGGACTGCGCCTGTCGCCTTCAACAGAGAAGGCGCCGTCCATGCGGTCTTGGGCGCCGGTCGAGGTGTCCCCGAGAGCACGAGGGTTCGCAGCGGCAGCAAGCAGGGCCGCAGCGATGTCGCGATAGCGCATTCCTTCCTCGCGCTTCGCGTCTAGTAGTTCTAGCGCGACGTCGGGGTTAGGCCCTAGAGCGAGGGCTTCCTCCAGGACGGTTGCGGCGCGCTTTTGGCGGACGTCGGCAGCACTTGGCACCGCGACCTCGACCATTGTCGAACCTGTGGTTCGCTCAATGGACCGTAGTTTCCGCAGGTCGCGCGGGGTGAAGAAGGTGAGCGACTCGCCCTCGCGTCCAGCACGACCGGTGCGCCCAATGCGGTGAACGTATTGCTCGTCCTCACGCGGGACTTCGTAGTTCACGACCAGGCCCACGCGGTCCACATCAATACCTCTTGCTGCAACGTCCGTGGCAACCAGGACGTCTAGGGCACCCTTGCGGAGTCCCTCCAGGAGCCGTTCGCGTTCGCGTTGGGCGACATCGCCGGAAATGCCGGCGGCCCGGAAGCCCCTGCCTGAAAGCGCTAGGGAGATCTCCTCGGCGTCAGCGCGCGTGCGAACAAACACGATGGCTGCGGAGGCGGGGGAGACCGCTAGGAACCGACACAGGGCCTCGAACCGCATCTTCGGCGGGATGACAGCGAACGTTTGCTCAATGGTGTCGACCGTTGAGGCCGAGGTTGAAACTTCAATGCGCTTCGCACCTGAGAGGTACTGGCGGGAAACCTTCTCGATGCCCGCGGGCATGGTGGCTGAGAAAAGCGCGGTGAGTCGCTGGTCGGGAACGGTTTCAAGGATCTTGTCGACCTCCTCGGCGAAGCCCATGCGCAGCATTTCGTCTGCCTCGTCAAGGACCAGGGTGTGTACCTGGGAGAGGTCAAGCGCGCCGCGGTCGATGAGGTCGATGAGGCGACCAGGGGTGCCAACTACAACCTGGGCGCCCTCTTTCAAAGCTCGCAGTTGAGGCGGGTAGGGTGCGCCGCCGTAGACGGTGACGAAGCGGAGTGAAGAGTTTTTCCCTGCCAGGTCTTTGAGGGCTTCGCTGGTTTGCATCGCAAGTTCGCGGGTGGGGGCCAGCACCAGAGCCTGCACGAACGGGTTGTCTGCGTTCACGCGGTCAAGCAGCGGGAGGCCGAACGCGGCAGTCTTGCCGGTGCCGGTTTGGGCGATTCCCACTACGTCTTGCCCGTTCATCAGCACGGGGATCGCTTGCGCCTGGATCGGGGTTGGTTCCTTGAACCCAAGCTCGTCGATGATCTCGAGTTGCGAGGAGGAAAGAGGAAGGTTGTAGAAGGTCAGTTCGGGTGCTTCATCAGAGCTGGTCATTCCTGAAGGATACGCGGGGTTTGGCCCTCCGTGCGCTAGTCCTCAACACCAGGGCCGTGGCACGGGGGCGCTCAGCGTAGAATCTGGGTAGTTCAGGAAACGAAACAGAAGAAGGTACCTAGTGCGCCGCACACACCAGATGAACGAGCTAAATGAGGACTCTGTTGGCGAAAGCGTCACCCTTGAAGGCTGGGTTGACCGGCGCCGCGACCACGGAGGCGTTGTCTTCATTGACATGAGGGACCGCAGCGGCATCGCCCAGGTTGTGGTGCGGGATGAGGACATTGCGCACAAGTTGCGCCCTGAATATGTCCTGCGGGTCACCGGTGACGTCGCGAAGCGGCCCCAGGGCAACGAGAACCCTTCGCTTGCTTCGGGAGCTGTCGAGGTGCTCTCTACGGACGTTGAGATCCTCAACACAGCTGCACCTCTTCCGTTCCAAATCTCTAGTCACGGCGAAGAACCTGAGGCGGGCGAGGACGTTCGGCTCAGGTACCGCTACCTAGACCTTCGCCGGCCGGCTGCGGCGCGGGCTCTCAAGGTTCGCTCGGACATGAACAAGGCTGCGCGCGACACATTGGTTGACCAGGGCTTCATTGAGGTGGAGACGCCGACACTGACTCGCTCCACTCCGGAAGGGGCACGCGACTTCGTGGTCCCGGCCCGGCTAGCTCCGGGTTCTTGGTACGCGCTGCCGCAGTCGCCTCAGCTCTTTAAGCAGCTTCTGATGGTTGGCGGCCTGGAACGTTATTTCCAGATTGCCCGCTGCTACCGGGATGAGGATTTCCGTGCTGACCGCCAGCCTGAGTTCACGCAGCTGGATGTGGAGATGAGTTTCGTCGACCAAGATGACGTGCAAGAGGTTGCGGAATCCGTGCTACGCGCTGTCTGGAACGTGATTGGTTACGAAATTCCGGAGATCCCGCACATGTCTTATTGGGATGCGATGGAGCGTTTCGGGACAGACAAGCCTGATCTGCGTTTCGGGCTGGAGCTTGTCGACCTGACCGATTACTTCAAGGGTTCCCCGTTCCGGCTCTTCAACGCTCCTTACGTCGGCGCTGTCGTCATGCCGGGTGGGGGCGGCCAGCCGCGCCGCGCTTTCGACAAGTGGCAGGACTGGGCACGTTCTCGCGGAGGTAAGGGCCTCGCGTACGTCACAGTTGCTGAAGACGGGACATTGGGCGGGCCGGTCGCGAAGAACCTGTCGGAAGAAGAGCGCGAGGGTCTTGCGCTTGCGACCGGGGCTGTGGCTGGGGATGCGATCTTCTTCGCTGCTGGTAGGCCGAGTGATGCTCGGGCCCTGCTGGGCGCGGTCCGCGTTGAGGTTGCGGAGCGCCTTGGGTTGATTGACCCGGACGCGTGGTCGTTTGTGTGGATTGACGACGCCCCCATGTTCAAGCCGTCAGCCGAGGCGAAGGCGGAAGGAGACGTGGCGCTTGGGTCAGCTTGGACAGCAGTGCACCACGCGTTCACCTCTCCGAAGCCAGAGTTTGCTGATTCGTTTGATAAGGAGCCTGGGGAGGCACTTGCTGCGGCCTACGACATCGTGTGCAACGGCAATGAGATCGGCGGCGGGTCTATCCGTATCCACCAGCGGGAGATGCAGGAGCGTGTCTTCGATGTCATGGGGATTGGTGCTGAGGATGCCCAGGAGAAGTTTGGGTTCCTTTTGGACGCGTTCCAGTACGGCGCGCCCCCTCACGGCGGGATTGCGTTTGGTTGGGACCGGATCGCAGCGTTGCTCGTGGACGCGCCGTCCATCCGTGACGTTATCGCGTTCCCGAAGTCTGGCGGCGGTTTTGATCCGTTGACGCAGGCCCCTGCCCCTATTTCAGAAGAGCAGCGCGAGGAGACGGGAGTCGACTTCGTCGCCGAGGAGGAAGCAGAAGAGTCGGCTGAACAGTCCGCTGAACGGGTCACTGAAGAGGTCACTGAAGAGGCATAGACAAGCCCGTCCCGCGCCCGATTCGGGG
>CAYFUU010000001.1:61391-69649 GCA_964346595.1 uncultured Actinomyces sp. | reverse complement strand
ACTGAAGAGGTCACTGAAGAGGCATAGACAAGCCCGTCCCGCGCCCGATTCGGGGGATGCGCGGCCGAGCTTGTTAAGATTGGAGCATGACCACCATCGAAATCCACCCCGTAAACCCCCAACCCCGACTAGTCTCCCAGGTGGTGCGCACCCTGAACGCCGGCGGCACCGTCGCATTCCCGACCGACTCCGGCTACGTCATCGCCTGCAAACTCGGCAACAAGGCCGGCATGGACAAGATCCGGGAGATCCGCAAGCTGGATGAGAGCCACAACTTTTCCCTGCTCTGCGACTCTTTCAGCCAACTAGGCGAACTTGTCTTCGTTGACAACAAAGCTTTCAGGACCATCAAAGCGCTAACCCCCGGGCCATACACGTTCATCCTCCCGGCTACCAAAGAAGTCCCGCGGATTACCCTCAACAAAAAGAAGAAGACCGTCGGGGTCCGACTTCCACGTCACCAAATCACTGAAGACATCGTCCGCGAACTGGGCGAACCTGTGCTGTGCTCAACCCTGATCATGCCAGGTGAAGAAGACCCGCTGATCAACGCCGAACAGGTAGAGGAACTGCTTGGAGGTCGCGTCGACTTGATCGTTGACGGTCCCGTTGGTGAGGGCGGCGCAACAACCGTCGTCTCCTTCGAAGACGGCTACCCGGAGGTGCTGCGGTCGGGCGCCGGCTCCACCGAGCTCTTTGAGTAGCTAGAGACACCCGAGTGGACCTGTTCACAGCTCAGGGCATGGACGACCTGGGGATCCCAGCTGAAAGCCCCAGCGCGCCCCTGCCTGTGCGGATGCGCCCCAAGACCGTCGAAGAGGTCCTTGGGCAATCCCACCTGCTTGGTCCCGGTTCACCGCTGTCGCGACTACTCAGCCCCGACTCATCCTCAGTCTCCTCGATCATTTTGTGGGGGCCGCCCGGAACCGGAAAGACGACGCTGGCCTACCTGATCGCCCGCCAATCCGGACGCAGATTCGCTGAAGTCTCTGCCGTGAACTCCGGGGTTAAAGAACTACGGGAAGTGATCGCTGCGGCCCGCCGCCACCAGGGGGCCACAGGACAGGACACTGTCTTGTTCATCGATGAGGTTCATAGGTTTTCCAAAGCCCAGCAGGACTCGCTTCTCCCAGCCGTTGAAAACCGGTGGATCACACTGGTCGCGGCAACCACTGAGAACCCTTCTTTCTCCGTCATTTCCCCTCTGCTGTCCCGCTCAATCCTGCTGGTGCTGAACCCTCTGGAAAGCGAAGACATCGCTGAAGCGCTCAAGCGGGCAACCAAGGATTCCCGCGGCCTAGACGGGGCCGTCGAACTCTCCGATGACGCCCTTGAAGCTCTTGTATCCCTCTCAGGATCTGACGCACGCAAAGCCCTCACTCTGCTTGAAGCAGCGGCTTCCGCCGCTCGCGACAGGGAAAGTGCAGTCGTTGAACCCGAAGATGTTTCTGTTGCCGCCTCCGTTGCTTTGGTCCGCTGGGACCAAGACCAGCACTACGATGTTGCGAGTGCTTTCATCAAGTCCATGCGCGGCAGCGACCCTGACGCGGCCGTCCACTACCTAGCTCGAATGCTTGAAGCAGGTGAAGACCCCCGCTTCGTGGCTAGAAGGGTCATGATCTGTGCGTCAGAAGACGTTGGGATGGCGGATCCGACAATCCTGCCGCTCACCGTCGCAGCCGCCCAAGCAGTCGCCCTAGTCGGAATGCCCGAGGCACGCATCATCCTGTCTCAAGCCGTCATCGCAGTGTCCATGGCACCAAAGTCCAACGCGGCCTACAAGGCGATAGACGCCGCCATCGCGGACCTGCGAGATGGGAAAAGCGGCCCGGTTCCCACTCACTTGCGGGACACGCACTACAGCGGAGCCAAAGCACTGGGGCACGGGGAGGGCTACCAGTACTCCCACGACTTCCCGCACGCCATCTCTTCCCAAGAGTTTCTGCCGCAGGCCTTGCGCGACAAGCAGTACTACAAGCCGTCGGGTCGGGGTGAGGAAGCACTCATAGAAAAGAGGCTTGAGGCTATCAAGAAGCTGAAAGACATGGGTTAGGCTTTCAAAGTTGCCGATCCAGGCACCTGGGGTCTTAGCCGAAGAACCGAAGCGGTTCGGGAGTTGGCCCCATGACCGGACGTCCGGTCATGACAAAAGTAAGAAACAGGAGTCACCATGGCAGGGAACCGTTCCCGCAAATCAGTGCGCGAATCACGTGCACTTGGAATCCCACTAACCCCCAAGGCTGTCCGCTACTTCGAAAAGCGTCCGTACGGCCCCGGTGAGCACGGCCGCACACGTCGCCGTCAAGAATCCGACTACGCGGTCCGCTTGAAGGAAAAGCAGCGTCTTCGCGCCCAGTACGGCATCCGCGAAGCCCAAATGCTTCGCACCTTCGAAGAAGCCCGCAAAGAAAGTGGCCTGGCCGGCGAGAACCTGGTCGAACTGCTTGAAATGCGTCTGGATGCCCTGGTTCTCCGCGCAGGTTTCGCGCGCACCATGGCTCAGGCCCGTCAGGCTGTTGTCCACCGCCACGTGCTGGTTGACGGCAAGATCGTCGACCGCCCCTCTTTCCGCGTCAGCCCCGGCCAGGTCATCCAGATCAAGCCGAAGTCGCAGACCACTGTGCCCTTTGAGGTTGCAGCAGCTGGCGCCCACGCAGAAGTCCTTCCGAAGACGCCGTCCTACCTGGACGTGGACCTCCCTTCACTGAAGGCCGTCCTGGTGGAGCGCCCGAAGCGCGCTGACGTCCCGGTTGAGTGCGACGTCCAGATGGTCGTCGAATACTACTCAAGGTAATCGCTGGCAAAAAGGAGGTGGGCGGGGGCGACCTCGCCCATTTCTGCTTTTGGTGACGGATTACTCTTCGTCAGTCACCTGTGCCACACTCGGACCAGAAAACCCAACGTGGAGTAAAGAACTAGATGCGCACTTCTGAAATCCGTCAGCGGTGGATCGACTACTTCGTGTCAAACGAGCACGTCGAACGCCCCTCCGTTTCACTTGTGTCCCCGGACCCCTCGCTACTGTTCACCGTGGCCGGGATGGTCCCTTTCATTCCGTACATTGTGGGCGAGGAAGAGGCTCCCTGGCCGCGCGCCGTCTCCGTCCAAAAGTGCATTCGTACCAACGACATCGACAACGTGGGCGTCACTTCCCGTCACGGCACTTTCTTCCAGATGAATGGGAACTTTTCCTTCGGGGACTACTTCAAAGAAGGCGCGATCCACTACGCCCACGACCTTCTGACGGGAAATACGAACGAGGGGAAGTACGGCCTTGACGGCGACCGTCTTTGGGTCACCATCTGGGAAGGGGATGACGAAACCTACGACATCCTCACCAAACAGATCGGGATGCCCAAGAGACACATAGTTCGCCTGCCACGCGAAGAGAACTTCTGGTCAACCGGGCAACCTGGACCTGCGGGTCCCTGCTGCGAATGGCACTACGACCGCGGCCCCGCATACGGGCCCGAAGCAGTTGGGGGAGACGTCGATCCGGGCGGGGACCGCTACCTGGAACTGTGGAACCTGGTGTTCGACCAGTACATGCGGGGGCAGGGTGAAGGCGAGGACTACCCGCTGCTTCACGAACTGGAAAGCAAGTCGATCGACACGGGCGCCGGTCTGGAACGGCTCGCGTTTGTTCTTCAGGACAAAGCGAACCTGTTTGAAATAGACGAGGTCGGTCCGGTGATCACTAAGGTCGAGGAACTGACTGGACTGCGCTACGGCGCGGACGAAACGAACGACATTCGCATGCGAGTGATTGCCGACCACGTCCGGTCTTCAATGATGCTGATCGGTGACGGGGTTCGGCCCGGTAACGATGGACGCGGCTATGTGCTGCGCCGTCTGGTGCGCCGCGCCGTACGCTCAATGCGCCTGCTCGGCATCGACGAAACCGTGATGCCAGAGGTCTACCCTGTTTCGCGTGACGCTATGGCGCCCTCGTACCCCGAACTCCTTACCAACTGGGACAACATCGCCCAGGTTGCCTACGGAGAAGAAGAATCTTTCCGACGGACCCTGGATTCTGGCTCCGCGATCTTCGACGTTGCTGCCAGGAAGGCCGTTGAAGAAAGTAGTGGGGACGCGCTGATCAGCGGTGAGGCAGCATTCACCCTGCACGACACCTACGGGTTCCCGATAGACCTCACGCTAGAGATGGCGTCGGAACGTGGCATCAACGTGGACCGCGCTCGGTTCACTGCTCTGATGGCAGAGCAGAAAGAGCGAGCGCGCGCAGATTCGCGTGCAAAGAAGGCTGGCCACGTCGACGCGGCGATCTTCCACAAGATCGCGGCAGGTGCACCTGAGGGTACGAAGTTCGTTGGCTACGACGCGGTGGCGGGGGAGGCCGAGGTCATTGGGATCCTCTCCGATGGTCAGGCCGTGAGCGTTGCCAGCGGCCCCGCAGACGTCGAAGTGGTCTTGTCGCGCACCCCGTTCTACGCGGAGTCTGGCGGACAGCTCGCCGACACTGGGACCATCCGTCTTGAAAGTGGGGCCGTGATCGACGTGAACGACGTACAGGCTCCGATCAAGGGACTGTTCGTTCACCACGGAAAGCTGAGCGACGGAACCATCGCGGTTGGGGACAAGGCGTACGCCTCGATCGATGCGGACCGGCGCGGGGCCATCGCACGGGCCCACACGGCGACCCACATGGTGCACCAGGCGCTTCACGAGATTGTTTCGGATAATGCCACGCAGGCGGGCTCTGAGAACTCCCCGTCCCGGATGCGGTTTGACTTCCGCCACGGCAGCGCGCTTTCTGCCCGACAGGTTGGGGACATTGAGTCTCTAGTGAACCAGAAGCTGACCGAGGGTCTGCAGGTCACCGACAGGTGGATGGACATAGATGACGCTAAGAAGCTTGGCGCCCAAGCGTTGTTCGGGGAAAAGTACGGCAAGGAAGTCCGGGTGGTCTCTATCGGAGACGGCTGGTCACGCGAACTTTGCGTGGGCACGCACGTCCCCACCACAGGTCACATTGGACGCATCGACTTGCTGAGCGAGTCCTCGGTCGGGTCTGGGCTGCGCCGAATCGACGCACTGGTTGGTGAAGGCGCTTACCGCAAGCAGGCAACGGAACGTGCACTGGTCTCCCAGCTCACGGACCTCCTGAAAGGTAGGCCTGAGGAGCTCCCGGAAAAGGTTGCGGCGCTGCTGGACAAAGTCAAGGCGTCTGAACGTCAGCTAGGGGCTCTTCAGCAACAGCTGCTAGCGAGTGAGAGCGAAGCGATCGCGGACGGTGCGACCCTGGTCGGGGAAGTGCTTGTGGCACGCGGAGACTTGGGAACGATCCAAGACGCACAGGGAGTTCGCCAGGTTGCGATGGATGTGCGCGGCCGAATCGGCGAAAACCGAGCAGCCGTGACAATCATCGGTGGCGTTGCAAACAACAAGCCCGTGGTTGTTGTTGCCACTAACCAGCTGGCCCGCGACCTCGGTTTCAAGGCTGGCGATCTGGTTAAGGTTGCGGCCCGCGCCCTGGGCGGGGGCGGCGGCGGCAAGCCCGACCTGGCGCAGGGTGGGGGCACTGACCCGAACGCCATCCAAGATGCGATCGCTGCAGCGGCCGGGCTGGTTGAAGGGGGCGTCCACTGAGAGTCGGAGGACGCCTAGGCGTCGACGTAGGGGAGGCACGGATCGGGGTTGCGGCTTCCGACCCCACCGGCACTGTGGTCCTCCCGGTTGAAACGGTGCCCGCCCACCCACGCAGCCAAGCCCTGCGCAGGGTCGCGTCGCTGGCAAAGGAACGTGGCGCAATCGAAGTTGCGGTGGGGCTCCCCAAGCACTTGAGTGGTGCTGAAGGGCAGTCAGCCCGCGCTGCTCGAGCTTTTGCGAGCCGGCTTGCAGCCCGGTTGGATGGGGTCCGCGTCTGTCTGGTAGATGAGAGGCTCTCAACCAAAGCAGGTCAGGCCAGGCTTCACGAAACTGGTAAGAACACGGCGCACAGTCGAAAGTACATAGATCAGGTGGCCGCTCAGATTATCCTTGAGCAAACGCTCGAAATGGAGAGGCTCAGTGGAGCCTTGCCTGGCCAAGAGGTATCGGCGCGCCCGCAAAGTGGAGGGACACCGGATGAGCCCCGATAACAACAAAGGGACAAACGGCTATCCGTTCCCTTCACGAAAAGACGTTCACGGCTCCCGGATCCCCAAGACGGACAGCCCGCTCCCGGCGGACGCACCGACCCCGAAGACTGAGACTTCGCTGCGGCAGTCCCTTGCAAGCGGGCGCACGGCACCGAAAGCACCTCCCCTTCTGCCTACAGAAGCTGAAGAGCGCGAGCCAGCACCAGAAGCACCAGAAGCACCTGCGGAGCCCGTGCAGCCGGTGCAGGAGAGCCCAGCAGAGGAGGACCCAGCGCCTCGGGTCCAGCCACCTGTTCGGGCTCTCCCGTCCAGAACTACCCGCTCTGCTGTGCTGAACAGTGAGCAGAGCGCCGCCCTGGCCCAGACCGCTCAACGGAAGGCAAAGAAACGCAAGAGACGGAAGCGGATGCGGACCGCGCTGGTTCTGATCATCCTTGTCGGCCTTGTGGGTGGGGCAGTGTGGTTCGCTCTAGAGTCGCTTAAATCTTCCGAGGAGGAAGTCGTTTCTGACGATTATCCGGGGCCTGGGACAGGAAGTGTTGAAGTTACCGTCGATGTGGGGGACCACGGCAGCACCATAGCCGACAAGCTTTATGCGGCCGACGTAGTGAAGTCCCCAGAAGCCTTCATCCGCGCCTTCGACAACAACGCGGCTGCGTCCACCATCAGGCCTGGGACGTACACCCTGCGACTACAGATGTCTGCGGCGGGTGCGCTGGCAGCAATGCTTGACGAAACAAACCGGCAGGACAACGCGTTCACCGTGAATGCGGGTCAGACGGTCGCCCAGGTCAAGGACAGACTCGTGGAGATCGCAGGTTTTGACACCGAAGAAGTGGACGCTGCATTCGCCGACCCGGATGCAATAGGCTTGCCGGCTGTCGCAGGCGGCAACCCTGAAGGGTGGCTTGCAGCAGGGGCCTATGAGATCCGGCCGGGGGAACCCGTCTCTGACGTGATCGCTCAGATGGTAGAAAAGCAGGTTCAAAATCTAGAAAGCCTAGAGGTCCCTGAAGAAGAGTGGGAGCAGGTACTTACTAAGGCGTCAATCTTGGAGAGGGAAGCGTCGCTAGAGGAAGACCTGCCGAAAGTCGCGCGCGTCATCGCTAACCGGGTTGAGAACCCTGAAGCAGAAACCCGGGGACTTCTTCAGATGGACTCCACAGTGCTCTATGGCGTCGGTAAATCCGGAGGGATCCCAACGCTGGAAGAGCTTGAGGGGGACACCCCCTACAACACCTACCTGCACGCAGGGTTGCCCCCAGGGCCTATCGCAACGCCCTCGGTCGCAGCAATCTCTGCCACGCTGGAACCGGCTGAAGGGAACTGGCTCTACTTCGTGACCATCAACTTGGACACGGGCGAAACCATCTTTACCGACTCACTTTCGGAACAGGAAGCGAACATCCAGCTCCTCAGCGAGTGGTGCGAAGCGAATCCAGGGCGCTGCTAGGAAAAGGACTGTGGGCGTGGTTTGGGCGGCGGTGATAGGGGACCCCATCTCCCACTCGCGGTCTCCTGCTCTCCACCGGGAGGCTTACAGGCTTCTTGGTCTTGACTGGGAGTACAGAGCAATCAAAGTGGACGCGCAGCAACTGGGCGCCTTCATGGAGACGCTTCCGGAGGACTGTGCGGGACTCTCCGTCACGATGCCCAACAAGCGTGCGATCTTGGATTTCACGGATGCTGCCGAGTCTGTTGCAAAAACGCTGGGGGTCGCCAACACCGTGGTGATCCAGGCGGGGCTGAAGGCAGCGTTCAACACAGACGTTTACGGCATCACGGAAGCATTACGCTCCGGGGGTGCCTTAGCTAAAGGTGAGCCTGTGGTGATCGGAAACGGTGCGACCGCTTGCTCCGCCATAGCGGCTTTGGGAGGCTTGCACTACCGCAGCGCTACGATCATTGCCCGGAATCTCAGCGGCCCGCAAGGCGCCTACAGCCTCGCTTCCAAGCTAGGGATTAGCGCCACAGGGATACCGCTGAAGCTAGAAGGTAGCGTGCGGGGTGCACTGGCAGCCGCCCCAATCGTGATCTCTACGATTCCTCCCTCGGTCCTGCAACCGTTTGCGAACGCTCGGGTGCGGGCGGATTCTGTGCTTTTGGATGTCACCTATTCGGCCGGTTTGGGCCCACTGCAGCAGGCTTTTGTGTCTT
>CAYFUU010000001.1:47420-61291 GCA_964346595.1 uncultured Actinomyces sp. | reverse complement strand
TTGGATGTCACCTATTCGGCCGGTTTGGGCCCACTGCAGCAGGCTTTTGTGTCTTCTGGTGCAGCCTCGGTGAACCCGCTGGTGATGCTCACCTATCAGGGCATAGCTCAGGTCAAGCTGATGACCAGCGAAGAGGTGCCCTTTGAGCCGATTTACGAGGCCGTCTTAGCGAACAGCCCGTGAGCGACACGAACCTTTCTTTGGCGTTCGCTGTCGCTGTTGTTCTTGGCAATGCCATTTACCTGTACGTCGCAGGTCCGCGTTTTGCAGCAAAATACCCGGGCGCGAAGGTTCCAGGAAACTCGTCGCTGGCGTGGGGCGCGCTGGTCTCTGGGATCGCAGCACTTTACGTCGCGACCTTTATTCCTTCTGGCAGCGGCAGCCTGCTTCATCCCTGGTGGGGAAGCGGCGCCGTAGGGGCGCTTACTGCCACAGTGAGCCTGGGGTGGCTGGCATTGCTGGTCGACGTGCGTATCCGTCGTCTTCCAACAAGGCTCACTGAAGTGATGGCAGCGGAGTCATTTGCCGCCTGGCTATTGGCATACGCTTTGGCAGGCCCCAGCCTAGAAGGTTTGATTGCCCCCTTCCTTGGTGCCTTGGTCTGGTACCTGCCGTTTGCGATAGGCGGGGGTAGGGGCACTGGAAAAGGGGACCGGAGGCTGGCACCGGTCCTAGGCTTCGGGCTCGGAACCGTGTCGGTGCCTGCCGCGCTGGTGGGGCTTGTGATCGCTTTCCTGCTGGCAGGGGCCGTGGCTCTCAGACTGCGGTTTAGTGGGGCAAGCAAAAGAGATCGTTTTGCTTTGGGACCGTTCCTTCTTGCCGGAACGTGGGGAGCCTGGGCGATGGCCGCATTGGTCCCCTTGCTCGCAGCTTTACAAGGTGTGCAAAGCTAGTCCCATGTTGCACTGGTCCACTGCCGGGGAGTCCCACGGTCCTGCCCTTATTGCGCTCATGGAGGGGATGCCTGCCGGCGTCGCTATAACAACCCAGGACATAAAAGACGCGTTGGCGCAGCGCAGGGTGGGCCACGGCCGCGGAGCTCGACAAGCGTTTGAGGCCGATGAGGTTCGGTTCCTGGCGGGCGTGCGCCACGGAGAAACGACCGGTGCACCGATTGCTATTGAGATCAAGAACTCGGAGTGGCCTAAGTGGGAAAAGGTCATGAGCGCTGACCCTGTCCCTGCTGAGGACCTGATGGTGGATGCTGGGAAGGGCGACCGCCGGGAAATGAGCCGCAACAAGAAGCTCACGACTCCCCGACCTGGTCATGCAGATCTGGCAGGAATGGCCTCTTACCGCACTGGCGATGCCAGGAACATTTTGGAGCGGGCTTCCGCACGCGAGACTGCTGCACGCGTCGCCCTGGGTGCTCTGGCAGGGGCGCTTCTAACCCAGGCCTGCAAGGTGGAAGTGCTGGGCCACGTTGTGTCCGTGGGGGACGTGACGGGGAGCGCTCCGCTTCCTAAGCCGGGGGACAGGCAGGCACTCAACCACTCGCCCATGAGGACCCTGGACAAAGGCTCCGAAAGCGCGTTCATTACCAAGATTGACCAGACTAAAACCGCGGGCGACACGATTGGTGGCGTGGTGGAGGTTGTGGCCTGGGGCGTTCCTCTGGGCCTGGGCTCCCACGTAGCGAGCGACCAGAAGCTGGATGCGGCCTTGGCGGCAGCTCTGATGTCGATCCAGTCCGCTAAAGGCGTCGAGATTGGGGACGGTTTCGAAACTAGCCGCCGTCCCGGCTCGCTTGCCCACGACGCCATGGGTGTGCGCGGGGGACTGGTAGTCCGTGACACTAACCGTGCCGGAGGCATTGAGGGCGGTACCTCAAACGGAGAGCCGATTGTCGCCCGCGTCGCTTTCAAACCGATTTCTACTGTGCCTGCCAGGCTCCCCACCGTTGACCTTGAAACCGGTGAGCCCGCAGGCGCATTCCACCAGCGCTCAGACACCAGTCAGGTGGTGCCGGGGGCCGTCATCGCGGAAGCGGCAGTCCAGCTGACATTGGCAAGAGCACTAACCGAAAGGTTCGGCGGCCGTTCACTTGCCGAAGTGAAAGAACAGCTGGAAGCGCAACAGCGCTACGTCGACTCTGTGCTCGGCGGGCCGCATGACTGAACTTCCGCTGTTCCTGGTGGGGTTGCCGGGCTGCGGAAAATCTAAGGTTGGTTCCCTGCTCGCTAGGGCCCTTGGCGTCCCGCACGTAGACACGGACACCTCTGTTGAAGGGGTAGCGGGCCGTAGCGTCTCAGAGATTTTTGAGCAGTCGGGAGAAGGGGAGTTCCGGCGCCTGGAGACCCAGGTAGTAGAGGACTTAGCTACCTTCCAAGGTGTTGTCTCTCTTGGTGGAGGCGCAATAGAAACGGGAGCGGTTCGAAAGATCCTCGCTGCCGGAAACACCGTGTGGATTAGAGCTAGCAAGCGCGAACTACTGCGCAGGGTACGGCGGAGCAACAGGCGCCCGCTGATGCGCAGGAACCCGGAGCGTACGCTGGATGAGCTCTGTGCGCGGCGTAGCCCCCTGTACCACAAGGTGGCACGCAGCCAAGTCTGGACTTCCGCAGGGTCCCCTCGGAAAGTTGTGGAGGAAATCTTGAAGGAGCAGCAAAAGACGGTGACTGTTCGCCCGTCAGGCGAACCCCCGTACCCCGTGATCATCGGTTCTTCACTTGCTGGCCAGGTGCCGGGGAGGCTTGCGCCGGGACGCGGCGTTTTTGCCGTTTACCCCGAGCCTTTGGCGGACTTGGTGGCGCCGGTCCTTGCGGCCGTTGAGGCCAGAGGGGGTCGGGTGACGCGTTTCCCGCACCCGGATGGGGAGGAGGGGAAGACGTACGCGGTCCTGCTCGCGGCTTGGGATGCCATGGGGCAGGCACGCATTGGGCGTAAGGACACGGTGCTGTCGATTGGTGGGGGCGCCACGACTGATCTTGGGGGATTTCTGGCAGCCAGCTGGCTGCGCGGAATCGCAAACCTCAATGTTGCCACGACCCTTCTGGGCATGGTGGACGCCGCGGTCGGCGGCAAGACCGGAATCAACACTCCGGCAGGAAAGAACCTGGTTGGAGCGTTCCACGATCCCACCGCCGTCTTTTGTGACCTGGATTACCTCTCCAGCTTGCCGCTTGAGGACTACAGGGCTGGTCTTGCAGAAGTCATCAAATGTGGGCTGATCCGCGATACGGAGATCCTCACGCTGTTCCAGGAGAACCCTGGGCTGGGGGACCCCAGCTGGGCTCTGGGGGAGGGCCGAGATGTGCTGGAGCAAGTCGTTGAGCGCGCCATCAGAGTCAAAGCCGACGTTGTCGGGGCGGACCGCATGGAAGCGGGGGAAAGAGAACACCTGAACTACGGGCACACGCTAGCGCACGGTCTAGAGGCACTGTCGGGATTCAAGCTGCGTCACGGAGAAGCTGTTGCAACAGGCTCTGTTTTCGCTGCGGAACTCGCGGCCTCACTGGGCCTGCTTTCTTTTGAAGAGGTGGAACGCCACCGCAGGCTTTTCGAAGGGGTGGGTCTGCCGGTGACAAGCGACCAAAGCCTTGGGTCTTTAGCGGATGTCATGCTCTCCGACAAGAAGGTCAGAGACGGAAACCTCCGTTTCGTTCTGTTAGAAGGAATCGGCAAACCGAAAGTGCGGCAGGTCCGAAGAGAACAGCTGGAAGAGCCAGCGCGCAGGATTGGGCTTGGAGACTAACGGGCCTGGGCGCATCTACCTGCTTGGCAGTGCAGGTAGCGGAAAAGGCGTTGTTGGCGAAGCCCTCGCCAAAGCTTTGGGTGCCCGCTTTGTCGCTCCGAACGCCAGTAGTGAGGCGTTTGTGCGCGACCCGAGCAGAGCCGAGCGTGAACTACTTCGGTACAGCACCCAGGTGCTGGCGCCCCCTACCGAAGGAGCGCTTTTGGAAGTTGTAGAGCTACCTCCGTCCGCCCTCTTAGAACCTGCTGTGAGGTCACTGTTGGCGGAAGCACGCGAACGCGGAGACATCGCTGTCTTGCTTGACGCGCCCCCTGACGTGCTGCTCAGACGCGCGGGACTCACCGCCTCACAAATGGGGTACCTGGGAACACCCCGCGCGTGGTTCCGGCTTCTGCACTCGGAGCTTCTTGAGTCCTACAAAGGGATGTTTGACTGCGAGGCAGACACAACAAACCTGGACCCCTCCCGTGTAGGAGAAGAAGTGATAGCGGCCTGCGGGCTAAACTAGGTGGGAAATCTACAGAAACGAGCTTTCGTGGCAACAACTAACGATCTGAAAAACGGCATGGTCCTGGTGATTGACGGGCAACTCTGGCAGGTGCTTGAGTTCTTGCACGTCAAACCGGGTAAGGGTCCCGCGTTTGTGCGCACCAAAATCAGGAACGTCCTCTCCGGAAAGTCCGTTGACCGGACTTTTAATGCCGGGGTGAAGATCGACACCGCGACTGTTGACCGCAGGGACATGACGTACCTGTACAACGACGGGGACTCTTTCATTTTCATGGATGACGCAACGTACGAACAGACGCCGGTGCGTGCAGAGGTGGTCGGAGATCTCGCGAACTACCTGGTGGACAACCAGCGGGCGATCGTTGCGTTCCACGATGACCAGGTGTTAGGCGTTGAACTTCCTGCGACTGTGAACCTTGAGATCACCCAGACGGACCCGGGTTTGCAGGGTGACCGTTCAAACGCAGGCACTAAACCCGCGACCGTAGAGACGGGGTACGAACTTCAGGTTCCGCTTTACATGGACCAGGGGACCGTCATCAAAGTCGACACTCGTACGGGCGAATACGCCGGTCGGGTCAAAGACTAAGGCAGTGGCGAAGAAGAAGGGGCGGTTCACCTCAAGAACCAAGGCACGCCGCCGCGCAGCCGAAATCCTTTTTGAGGCCGACCAAAAGGGCTTCGCGGACAACTCAAGCGCGCTGCTAGACCTGCTCCAGGAGCGCCAAAGTGTGACCGCAGCGCCTTCAGAGCTCCCACCTTATGCAACGGAGATTGTCGAAGGCGTTGCGCGGAACTTGCGGCCCATTGACCGGCAACTAACAGCACGCGCGAAAGGCGCTGGGCTAGACCGGGTGCCCGCAGTCGACCGGGCCATCATGCGCGTGGCGGTCTGGGAGATGATGGACAACACGGACGACGTGCCCCCGATCGTTGCGATAGATGAGGCTGTTGCGCTTGCCAAGGCACTGTCAACTGCAGACTCGCCCGCTTACGTAAACGCTGTGCTTGACGCCATCCGGGTGGACCTAGAGGGCAGCCAGCCCGCGAAGGCCACTCCTTCCGGAGAAGTAGACGTGGAGATTCCTGAGGAGTTCTTGGACGAATACTAGCCCGGTCCCTCGAACATGAGACGGATCGTCATAACGCTGCTCGCATATGCGCAGTACGCCTCTCGCCTCCCATGTTTCCACGCTATTGTTCAAGGGAGCAGTGCCGTCTTTCCGCGGACGGCAACGGAGGGCGCTAAGCGCGCCGGAGGTAGACCATGGCATTACCTAAGCTGACACCACAGCAGCGGTCGGAGGCGTTGGCTCAAGCAACCGCCTCTAGGCGGCGCAGAGCTGAAGTTAAGAAGCAGTTGAAGGCTCGCGAAATGTCCGTCTCGGAGGTTTTTGAGCTGGCGGAAGAAGACGACGCACTCGCGAAAATGAGAGTCGTTGCTCTACTGGAGTCGCTGCCGCGGGTGGGCCCGCAGCGGGCGGGGGAGCTACTTGTGGACGTCGGCATTGCCCCGTCGCGCCGGGTGCGCGGCTTAGGTCCCCTTCAGCGTGCGGCATTGGTGGAGCGATTCGGCTAGACCACTTTGCTGCGAGCAGCCTCTGTGCGAGTCTTGTCGCATGGAAAGAACCCCTCTTTACGTCCTGGTTGGCCCTTCTGGGGTTGGTAAGGGAACAGTCCTTGCAAGGCTGCGCAGCGAACACCCTGAGGTGGTCCTTTCGGTTTCAGCCACAACCCGAGAGCCTCGCCCTGGTGAGGTGGAGGGTGAGCACTACTTCTTCGTCAGCCCGGAAGAGTTTGACCAGCTGATCCAGGAGGACGCTCTGCTGGAGTGGGCTACCGTCCATGGTCGCCACCGCTACGGCACCCCGGTTTCGTGGGTTGAGGAGCAGCGCCGGCTTGGGAAGACCGCCATCCTGGAAGTCGATGTCGCGGGTGCTCGCCAAGTGGCAAGGCGCGTGCCGGAGGCGAAGATCATTTTCATGGCCCCACCTTCGTGGGAAGACCTGGAAGATCGGCTGCGGGGACGCGGCACAGAGGATGAAGCGCAGCTGGCGCGCAGACTAGAAACAGCGAAAGAAGAGCTTGCTGCAGCCAGTGAGTTCAACCACATCCTGGTCAATGCTGAAGTGAACTCCACAGCTTCCGAGCTAGCCGGGCTCATGCATCTCAACTAGACTCGGTTTGTTTGCAACCAGGCCTAGAGCCAATCTCAAGGAGCGCTCAACTTATGTCAGGAATTGTCGCTAACCCGGAAGGTGTTACGTTCCCTCCGATTGACGAACTGCTGGAGCGAGCCGACTCAAAGTACGCGCTGGTCGTGCTTGCAGCTAACCGAGCCCGCCAAATCAACGCCTACAACTCTCAACTGGAATCAAACATGATCCAGTACGTTGGCCCCGTCGTTGAAAGCGAACCGGACGACAAACCTCTTTCCATCGCCCTTCGTGAGATTGTCGAAGACAAGCTGATCCTAAATGGGGACGCCGAATAGGCCCGTCCCGACCGTCGTTGTTGGGGTCGGCGCCGGCATAGCCGCCTACAAGGTCGCGTACGCGGTGCGCGGGCTAAAAAAGCTTGGCATGACCGTGCACGTCATCCCAACCCCGGCCTCACTCAACTTCGTCGGACAAGACACCTGGAGTGAACTCTCTGAGAATCCAGCCCCCTCTGACATTTTTGGGGCGGGGGCCCTTGGGCACGTTGAACTAGCTAGGCGCGCTGACCTCATTGTGCTTGCTCCGGCAACCGCTGACCTTTTGGCACGCGCCCGCGCCGGCCAGGCGGACGACCTGCTGACCGCAACGATCCTGGCTTCCCGCGCGCCGGTGATCGCTTTCCCCGCGATGCACACCGCCATGTGGGAAAATCCCGCGACAGCGGACAACATCTGCACCCTGAGGGCGCGCGGCTGGTCCGTAGTTGAACCGGCCGAAGGAGCCCTTTCTTCCGGCGACGAAGGAAAAGGCCGGATGGTTGAGCCGGAGGTGATCGTGGAAGTGGTCCGGGATCATTTTCACTCCCAGGCTGCAGGCTGCCTAGCCGGGAAGCGACTGGTGATAAGCGCTGGGGGAACCCAAGAACCTATAGACCCCGTGCGCTACTTAGGCAACAGGTCCAGCGGAAAAATGGGGGTGGAGCTGGCAAGTGAGGCAGCCCGGCGCGGAGCAGACGTCACCCTAATCGCCGCGAACGTTACGGTTCCTCTTCCGAAGGGCGCCCGAATCACTGTCGTGGACGCTCCCAGCGCCGCCCAGATGCTGCAAGCCGTGGTGGGGGCTGTGGGGGACGCAGACGCGCTGATCATGGCAGCGGCGGTCGCGGACTTCACGCCGACTTTCCCCGCCGACTCGAAAATCAAGAAGGCCGGACCGGGCGCAGGGCTGAATCTGGAGCTCACCCAGACAACGGACATTCTGAAAGCGGTAACGGCTGGAAAGCCGGAGGCAGTCGTTATCGGCTTTGGGGCCGAAACCGGAAGCGAAGGGGAAGTCCTGGAGAAAGGGCGTGACAAGGCTCTTTACAAGGAGGCCGACTTGCTGGCGGTCAACCGTGTTGGAGGTGGCGAGGGGTTCGGAGACGTCGACTCCAAGCTCACCTTCTTCGATGCTTCAGGCGAGGTTGTTGGTAGCGCCACCGGCGACAAGCCCGCCCTGGCTCGCGCCCTACTGGACAGGCTCTGCGCCCTAATAGAGGAATCTTCATGACCGCCACAGCAAATCTGCGTCCCTTCACTTCCGAATCGGTTACCGAGGGCCACCCGGATAAACTTGCCGACCGGGTCTCTGACGCGATCCTGGACGCAGTCCTGGAACAGGACCCGGCGGGGCGCGTCGCCGTAGAGACCGTTGCGACCCGAGGCCTGGTCCACGTGGTCGGTGAGCTCTCTACGTCTGCTTATGTGGAGATCCCCGCCATCGTCCGCGACGAAGTCACTGCGATTGGCTACGACTCACAAGAAGCTGGGTTTGACGGCCACTCCTGCGGTGTCTCCGTCTCCCTGGATGAGCAGAGCCCCGACATTTCTGATTCCGTCAACACCTCGCTTGAGGTGCGTCTTGCTGAATCCGCTGACCCCAGGGACGTCCAGGGCGCGGGCGACCAGGGCATCATGTTTGGCTACGCCACGAATGAGACACCCGACCTGATGCCCGCCCCGATCTGGCTGTCCCACAAACTCGCGAAACAGCTGGCGGACGTTCGCAAGGCTGGGACGCCAGGGATTCTGCCGGACGGGAAAACCCAGGTGACCATGCTGTACGACGGCCTAAAACCAGTTGCGCTGGACACCATCGTGGTTTCAACCCAGCACTCTCCTAACCTGGCCCTAGGTGAGCTTCAGGAGCTGGTTGAAGCCCAGGTTGTGGCGCCAGTTCTCGAGTCTTCAGGGCTGGACTTGGACACTGGCAACCTGAAGCTGCTTGTGAATCCCTCCGGCAGGTTCGTGGTCGGAGGACCGGCAGCAGATGCGGGACTTACCGGACGCAAGATAATCGTCGACACCTACGGCGGTAGCGCTCGCCACGGTGGGGGCGCTTTCAGTGGCAAAGACCCGTCGAAAGTTGACCGCTCCGGCGCTTACGCGGCCAGGTGGGCGGCCAAGAACCTAGTTGCGGCAGGCCTTGCTGACCAGCTAGAAATCCAGCTTGCTTACGCCATTGGGAGTGCGCATCCCGTCTCAGTCTCCGTGGATTCGAAGGGGACGGGGAGGCTCCCGGACGCTGAGCTCGCGAAGCTGATTCAGCAGGTCTTCGACTTCCGGCCGCGCGGCATCATCGAAGACCTGTCCCTACTGGATCCCGGTGTGGTTCGCTACCGCGACACCGCAACCTACGGGCACTTCGGGCGGGAGCAGTTCCCCTGGGAAAAGCTCAACCGCACGGCCGACCTGCTTGCGGCCGCAGGAGCCTAAACCGCCGGTCATGATCGCCCACGTCTTCGTTGACCTAGACGTTCCACACCTTGACCACGCCTTCGAATACCTGATTCCGGGCGACCTGAGTGAAAAAGTCCAGGTTGGCTCCAGGGTGCAGGTGCGTTTCGCGGGGCGAAGGAAGACCGGCTGGGTGACCGCAGTGTCGCCTGAGTCTTCTTCAGGGAAGAAACTTCTCCCTGTGCTGCGAGTCATTGGCCCCTTTCCGCTTGTCACAGAAGGGGTGATGCGTTCGGCCCAGTACCTGGCCGCCCGCTACGCGACAAACCTCAAACAAATCCTCACTTTCGCCGTCCCAACCCGCGCGGCCCACGTTGAGAAAGAGTTCGCGGACCAGGAAGTCCAGTTCGAGGAGGACGAGGAACAGCCCGCAAGGTCCGTCGCGACACTGTTCCCCCGGCAGATGCAAGAAGCTCTGGTGGGCACCGTGAAGGGGCTTGGGGAGCGTCCGTTCGCCGCGATAGTGGTGCCCACTGCTGCGGCAACGAAAATGGTCGCGGAGTGGTTGAAGGAAGCTTTCCCCAGCCTGAAGATTGCTCAGTCGAGCACGGAAGACACTACCGCGCACCGCTACCGCATCCACCTGCAAGCACTGTGCGGGCAGGTGAATGTTGTTGTCGGAACCCGTTCCGCAGCCTGGACGCCCCTGCCACGGGGAGGCTCGATCATTGTCTGGAACAGTGGAGATCCTCGTCTTCGCGAAGTCCGCAGCCCCCACCTTGATGCGCTAGATATCGCAGTGGCGCGCAGTCACACAGAGGGGATCTCTCTGCTCAGTTCGGCCTACGCCAGGTCTTTGAAAGACCAGGTCCTCCTGGATTCCGGCTGGGCGAAGGACACTTCACCCCCAAGAAACGAGAATGTCGGTCGCATCCCCAGGCTGCAAGTTTTCGACTGGGTCGAAGCTGAGCGTCAGGGGGCTTCCGGGCTAGGGCTCTTACCCTCGGCCGCCTACGGCGTTATCAGGAAGGGACTTGACGCGGGCCCCGTGCTGGTTCAGGTTCCGGGTCCCGGCTACCGGAGCGAACGCACTTGCCCCACTTGCGAACGCAGGAGGGACGACCGGGGTGACTGCGACGACGCGTTCCACCTGGAGCCCGTGCGCTACCTGGTTGGTTCTGACCGGCTGGCCGAAGAACTCCAGAAGGCCTTCAAAGACGTGAAGGTCCGCGTGTCCTCCTCCACTGCGGGGGTGCTCCAAGAGGTTTCTGCATCTCCCCAGATCGTGGTGGCAACCGCTTCCGCCGAACCGCAGTGCCGGGCCGGCTACGGGGCCGTGGTCATTGCAGGAGCTCACGGCCTGGCTTACCGAGATTTTCTTGACGCAGCACTGGAGGCCGAGCGGCGGTGGATGGACGCCCTAGCGCTGGCTGGTCCTCGTGCTCCCGCGATGCTCATCGGGACCCCACCGGAAGTGTTGGAACAGTCTCTGGTGCGCTGGGATTCCGCTCTGCTTGCACAAAGTGAGCTGGCGGTGCGTGCGGAGCTGGGGTTCCCACCGGCCGCCTGGACCGTCTCCGTCGAGGGCAGTGAGCAGTCACTGCACGGATGCTTGAGCGCGGTTCACGCCGCAGGACTTCAAGTGCAGGCTCGGCCCTTCAAGGTTGAGCGAGAACTATTTCGCGTGGTGCTGCGTGTTCAGCCTTCCCAAGCGAGTCAGCTTATGAAAGCTCTCCGGGCATTCCAGGTGAGACTCTCCAGTGAGGGGGCGCCCCTGCTCATAATCGACGTCAACCCGACTGACCTTGCAGCCGGGTAGCCGGCTAGGGTTGAGGGGTGAAGATTCTGTTTGCAGGAACCCCTCAGGTGGCACTCACCTGCCTGGAAGCGCTGGTCGCTGCTGGTTTTAACATCGCTGGGGTCATGACAAGACCCCCTGCCAGGCGCGGGCGATCCAGCAAACTTGTTGATTCCCCGGTCGGTGCGTACGCGAAAGAAAAGGGGCTGCCTCTCCTTGAGACCTCCAGGCCAAGTGAAACTGAGTCATTGGAGTGGATCCGCAGCAAGCACGCAGACCTAGGGGTCGTTGTTGCCTACGGGGCTCTACTGAAGAAAGACGTGCTTGAAAGCACTAAGGATGGTTGGGTGAACCTTCACTTTTCGAAGCTTCCTGATCTGAGGGGCGCCGCCCCGGTTCAACGAGCAGTGCTTCGCGGCGACAAAACCGTTGGCACAACAGTCTTTTTCCTGGATGAAGGCATGGACACAGGTCCCATCCTTTCGACGGAAGACGTTCAGATTGCGCCGCTAGAAACCTCAGGGCAGCTCCTGGAACGCCTTGCAAAGATCGGGGGCGCACAGCTGGTCCGGACGGTTGCTGAGATCGAAGCTGGAAGCGCCTCAGCCACCCCTCAGCCGGATGGGGAATGGGAGTTGGCGCCTAAACTGACCAGCGCCGACGGGTTCATTAGCTTCCAAGGCTCTGCAGAGCAGACAGTGAATCGGATCCGCGCAGTCTCGCCAGCGCCAGGAGCGTGGACCAGTGAGCCCAGCGGAAGACGCCTGAAACTAGCGGATGCTTCCATCACCGAGTTCAAACTAGACCCCGGAGAAGTGGCAGTGCGCGACAAGCAACTGGTTGTCGGAACCGGTACGCGAGCCGTCGCACTTGGCCGGGTCGCACCCGCCGGCAAGACGTGGATGAACGCAGCCGACTGGCTGCGCGGCGCGAGAGTTGGGGAAGACTATCGCTTAGGAACAACTTCGGAAAGGGGGAGCGCGTGAGCGGTTACAAAGGGGCCTCACGGAAAATGGCCCACGACAAGGAACCCGATCCAGCCAGGCTGGTAGCCGCGGAGGCACTGCTGGAAGTAGAGGAGCAGGATCGCTTCGCCAACCTGGTGCTGCCAAAGCTCCTGAAGGCAGAACAGCTCTCGAATCCAAGGTTCACGGCGCAAGACGCAGCCTTCACTTCAGAGCTGGTTTACGGAACCGTGCGGCGCAGGCGCACCCTGGACGCGGTGCTGGCACCCCTTTCCAAGCGGCCTCTTGACCAGCTAGATCCACCGGTCCGCGTGTGCCTGCGCCTTGGGGCCTACCAGCTGCTCTACATGCGGGTGCCCGACCACGCCGCGGTCTCCGAGACCGTTTCCGTCGCACGGAAACTCTGCGGAGACGGACCTTCCAGGACAGTCAACGCTGTCCTGCGAAGTCTGCTTCGCGAAGGGTCAGAAGATGCGATCGACCGCGCTGTTGAACGGGAAGGCGGCCGATCGAAGCTGGGCGTGCGGCACTCCCACCCCGACTGGATGGTTGATGCGCTCCGCGAATCTTTGAGACTCCGGGGGCTCGAAGACCAGATCCAGTCGGCGCTGGAGGCAAACAACCACGCCGCACAAGTAACACTTGCAGCTCGCCCCTCTTTAGTTGAGGCCGCAGACCTGGCACACGAAGCGGAAGACATTCTGGGCACTGCTGCCCACCAGGGGAACCTCACCGAGTCCGCAGTCATCATCGCAGGCGGTGACCCCGGCGCGTTGCCGTCCATTCGGTCGGGGCACGCGGGCGTGCAAGACGAAGGCTCCCAACTTGCCGCAGCGCTCCTAGCGGCAGCGCCGGTCCAAGGATCACCGGATCGGAACTGGCTGGATCTTTGCGCCGGACCCGGTGGAAAAGCAGCGCTCCTGGCGTCAATCGGTAGTGAGCGCGGCGCCACCGTCACCGCGAACGAACTGATTCCCCACCGCGCCCGCCTCCTGGAACGTTCCGTGCGTGCGCTTCCGAACGTAGAGGTTGTGGTTGCCGACGGTCGAGCCTTGAAGAGTGACCACCTGTTCGACCGCACCCTGATTGACGCCCCCTGCTTGGGTCTAGGCTCGCTTCGCCGCCGCCCAGAATCCAGGTGGCGGCACAGCCGCTCGGACCTAGACGACCTTGTCCCGCTGCAGTGGGAGCTGCTGACGGCGGGGGTAAAACTGACCCGCCCGGGAGGTGTGGTTGCCTGGGTTACCTGTTCGCCGCACCCGGACGAAACCGTTGAACAAGTCGCCCACGCCCTTGAGGCACTTCCACTCAGGCTAATCAACGCCCATAAGGTGGCTGAACTGGTGACACCTTTCGACTTGGCACCTCCAGCCACCGAAGAACCAGTTGTTCCCGCGGGCTACCAGGAAATCATTGATGAGACCGTGCAGCTCTGGCCGCACATCCACGGCACCGATGCCATGTTCATCGCGCTGTTTTCGCGAACGGAAGACAGGTGAAACGGATGAGACCCCTCATCAGCCCCTCGCTACTTGCAGCAAACCCCATGCGGCTTGCCGAAGAGGTCTCTCTGGTGGCTAACGCGGACGAACTGCACGTCGACATCATGGACTACCACTTTGTGCCAAACCTGAACGGCGGCCCGGAGTTCGCTAGGGGAGTGGTGGACCTGGGCGTGCTGCCGGTGGATGTGCACCTGATGATCGATGATCCGGACCGCTGGGCGCCCGCGTACGCTCAGCTGGGGGCTTCGAACGTAACGTTCCACGCTGAGGCCGCGACGGGCCCACTCACCCTCGCCCGGAAACTCCGTTCTCTTGGAGCTAAAGCGGGGATCGCGTTTCGCCCAACCACTTCCGTTTCCTCTTACCTGCCCTACCTGAGTGAGTTCGACACAGTCCTTGTCATGACTGTGGAACCGGGCTTCGGGGGGCAAACATTCCTGGAGCCCGCCCTTGCGAAGGTCAGCGAAGTCCGCGCCGCCGCGAATGATGCGGGTCTGGACCTGCGTGTCCAAGTTGACGGGGGCAT
>CAYFUU010000001.1:4256-47320 GCA_964346595.1 uncultured Actinomyces sp. | reverse complement strand
CTTGGCGGTTGAACTGGTGAAACTCCAGTACCGACGGTTAAAGTCCGGATGAGAGAGGCATAGCTTTGATGCCAGAGCGCCCCGAAACAAGGGGGCGAAGGCATTGCGAATCACTCACAGACGCACTAGCAACCCCCTTTTATCCTGGGCAGCACCCCTCCTTTTCGGCGGGAGTTTGCTGCTGATCTGGTGGCTTGCAACCTCCCTAGGGGATGTCGAGCCGTGGGTGTTCCCCTCACCAAGAGAGTTTTGGGTGGCCGCCAAGGGCCTCTTAGCAGAACCTTGGTTTTGGCAGCGCGCAGGCACCACCACCTTGGAGGCCCTACTGGGTTCTGCGATCGGGATCTGCGTCGCCGTTCCACTGGCCTGGGGAATCTACCGCTCCAACTTCATTCGGGCGGCGCTGGAGCCGTTCTTGGGAGCCACTCAAGCCATCCCCGCCGTTGCGCTTGCACCCCTCCTGGTGCTGTGGATAGGGCACGGGATGGCCGCAATCGTCGCCCTTTGCGCCCTCATTGTCTTCTTCCCGGTCCTAGTCTCCACGGTTGTTGGCCTGCGTGGGATGGACCCGGACGTGCTAGACGCCGCAGCTCTGGACGGAGCTAGCGGGTTCCGGCTGATCTTCTCAGTTGAGATGCCCTTGGCCGCACCCGTGATGCTGGCAGGGATCCGTAACGGATTTACCCTTTCTATCACCGGCGCGATTGTCGGCGAAATGGTCATGGGTGGCACCGGCCTTGGCCAGGTGCTGTCCCAGCAGAAATACAACCTAGACACCGCAGGCATGTTTGTAACCGTCGCAATGCTTGCCCTTTTGGCAATGACCCTCTACTCACTGGTTTATACGCTGGAGCGGCGCCTGAAAACGGCCGCCGATAGTTCTGGAAAGAAGAGCACAAGGAAGAGCAGATGAAAACAGGTTTGCGGGCCCTTTCGGCCCTTGCAGTCCCCATGATGGTTCTGGCCGGCTGCAGCGCGGGGAACGAAGAGACAGCTCAGTCGCCTGAGCCCCAGTCTTCTATGGCCGGAACGTCGGTGGAGATCGGGCGGGGAGGGGAAGAGGTCACCATTGGCCTTACCTACGTCCCAAACGTGCAGTTTGCCCCCGTTTACGTTGCCGCGTCAGATGAGATCTTCCGGGCTGCAGGCATCGGAGCGGTCATCAGACACCACGGAACTGACGAAGGGCTTTTCACGGCCCTTGCTTCCGGGGAAGAAGACGTCGTAGTGGCAAGTGGGGATGAGGTGCTTCAAGGAAGAGCTGCAGGGATTGACCTGGTCGCGATTGGGGCCTACTACGACCAATACCCGGTTGCAATCATCTCAAAGGCGGACAAGCCGGTGGAGACCCTTTCGGGCCTGAAGGGCAAGAGCGTTGGCGTGCCCGGGGAGTTCGGCTCGAGCTGGTTCGGGCTGCTGGCAGCCTTGGATGAGGCGGGGCTTGCCCAAAGCGACGTGGACGTGGTCTCAATCGGCTACACGCAAGCCGCCTCGCTCGCTTCGGGCCAGGTTGACGCCATTGTCGGGTTCGTGAACTCCGATGCTGTCCAACTTGAAGAAATGGGCGTCGACACGGTGGTGCTGGCACTTGCGGACTACGATGTGCCACTGGTCGGAGCAACCATGGTGACCACCAGAGAGTGGATGGAGGCGCACCCGGCACTTGCGGAAGGCGTAGTCGGGGCGATCATCTCCGGCATGGACCGCGTAATCGCAAACCCCCAACACGCACTTGAGGTTTCGGCTCTCTGGGACACTTCGATCAGCCAGGGCGAGGCCCGAAAGAACGCGGCCGCTCTGCTCGCAGGAACCATTCCGCTTTGGGAGCGCGCGAACGGAGAGGCCTCTGCCGAGCAGGACTTGGAAACCTGGCAGAAGATGGCACCATTCCTGGCTGGCATCCTTGACGTGCCCCTTGAGCAGATGGGAGTGGACTTAGCCGTCACAAACCAGTTCGCGGTCAAAGGCAGCTAAGGCGGACAGGAAACGGAGCGGCCTGGCCGTTCTCCTAGGCTTGCTGCATGAACGATGTTGAAGCGATGTTCGAAGAGATTCTGCAGCGACAAGCAGAGCGCCCAGACGGGTCCAGGACGGTCGCAGAGCTTGACGCCGGAATCCACTTCATTGGGAAGAAGGTTGTAGAGGAAGCAGCCGAAGTGTGGATGGCTGCCGAGTACGAAAGCGATCAGGAGCTGGCAGAGGAAGCTTCACAGCTGGTCTACCATCTACTGGTGCTCCTTGCCGCCAAGGGACTTACCTTGGAAGACCTCTACAAATACCTTTAGGAAAGAAATGCTGCGCATCGCCGTCCCGAACAAGGGATCCCTCTCAGAAGCCGCGGCCCGGTTGCTTGAAGAAGCCGGGTACCGCTCAAAGCGGCGGGGACGGGAACTGGTTCTGATCGACAAAGAAGGCGGCGTCGAACTGTTCTTCCTGCGCCCACGGGACATCGTTGTCTATGTCGCGCAGGGCACCGTCCAGGCGGGCATCACGGGCCGCGATCTCCTTGCAGACTCAAAGCCCGGCGCAGTTGAGCTGATGGGACTCGGTTTCGGGCGCTCCTCATTCCGGTTTGCTGCGCCGGAAGGAACCATCACGGACGTAAGCGAACTGGCTGGGAAGCGCATTGCAACCTCCTACAGCCGCCTGGTAGCGGGTTACCTGGAGCAAAAGGGGATTGAAGCAGAGGTCATCCATTTGGACGGGGCTGTTGAGTCTTCCGTGCAGCTTGGGGTAGCCGATGCGATTGCGGACGTAGTGGAGACAGGAAGCACGCTGAAAGCCGCGGGACTAGAGGTTTTCGGGGAGCCCATCATGAGTTCGGAGGCCATCCTGATCGCAGGGGAGGAGGGCGGCGACCTCGCTGAACTGGCGGTTTTGCAGCGGAGACTTTCCGGCGTTCTGATAGCCCGCGACCACGTGCTCCTCGACTACAACATTGCCCTTACTAACCTTCCCGCAGCAACAGCCATCGCACCGGGCCTTGAGTCTCCAACTGTCTCTCCACTTGCGGAACCAGAGTGGAGGGCAGTGCGGGTGGTGGTCCGTAAGGCAAGTTTGAACCAGACCATGGACGACCTGCTTCAAGCTGGGGCGAAAGGTATCATCGTCACTGAGATTGCTGCTTCAAGGCTGGGCTAGTAAGCAGGACAAAGGGGGCAGGTGAGCCAGACAAAAGGCGTTGGTGCCAGGCGAATCCTGATCCTCACCCTGAACCTACTCAATACGCGCGCTGGCCTTTCGGCTAAGCAGCTACTGCAGCTGGTGCCCGGCTACGACTCGGGGCAGAGCGCCTCCAGCGAACGCAAGCTTGAGCGGGACCTGGCAACCCTTCGAAAAACGGGGCTCAACGTCACGACCTCACAGGATTTTCCGCCGCGCTACCGGATTGAAAGCGGCTCTGGCCCATCTAGCGCAAGGCTCACTTCAGAAGAGTTCCGCCTGCTGCGCCGCGGGACCCACGCTTGGAGCGGACCCGCTAGGACGCAGGCGGGAGTGGTTTTGAACAAGCTGCGGGCTGTTACGGACGGACCGGCCCATGTCGATCCTCCTCGAACTGCTCTCCCTTTGGAAGGTGGCGCTTACACGGCTGTCCTTCACGAAGCGATCACTGACGCGCGGCCCATCAGTTTCGAGTACGAATCGAAGCGGGGACGGGAAACCCGTGAGGTGGCTCCGTGGAACCTGGTTGCCAGGGGCAGCGCACTCTACCTGTGGGGTTTTGATTTGAACCGGTGGGAGCCCAGGCTTTTCAGGCTCTCGCGTTTTCGCTCTCAGGTGCAGTTCATAGCGGAAGCCCAGACGACCCTCCCGACGGGTCCTTTGACGCGGAGGGAGTTCGACCACGATGCGTTCTTGGTAGCGCCGCTGCTAGCGGTGAAGGCCGGGGAAGCCCCGTTGATCCGAACTCGCGCTTCCGCAGCCAAGGTGGACGGTCTTCCTGCCGGGTGGGAAGGCATGCGAGGGGAGCAAGGTGACACGGGCGCCTGGGAAGCTGCGCTGATGCGTGAAGCTGCGAGCGTCGTTGTGTTAGAACCTCAAGGTCTAGCTGACAGCATTGAAGAGCGCTTAGTGAGCGCAGCAAACCTGGGGGTGGATCATGGCTGAGGATGCTTCCGTACAGCTGTCCCGTCTTGTGGCCCTCGCAACTTTCATCGCTGAGAACCCCGGCACGCCGCTTGCAGACGTAGCCTCCCATTTCGGCCGCTCATCGAGCCAGCTGCGCCGCGACGTTGCCGTCCTGATCGACTCTGGTTTCGATGACCTTCTCCCGGGACGCACCCTTGAGCTGGACCTGGAAGCCTACCTTCAAGAAGGTACCCTCTCTTTGCGTGACCCCCTCGGTTTGGAACGCTCGGCGACCCTCACCAGAGACGACCTAGCGCTACTCACTTACGGTTTGCAGGCGCTTGCTCCTCTGCTCAGCAAGAGCGAATCTGAGGCCATCCCTAAGGTCCTTGAGAAGCTTGCGCTGCTCTCAGGTGTCGACGCGGGGTTTGACCGCGAACTTGTTGAGACCATCAGCGCGCCCGGCACCGCGGAACACCTCCATCTGCTGCGTGGCGCAGTGGAGCGCGGGCAGCGAGTCACCTTTCAGTACGTGAGCGGCAGCGGAGCCACAGGCCTTCGAATGGTCCAACCAACAGCTCTCACTTTCGCCCGCGACGGCTGGCTCCTAGATTCCCTCTGCCTAACAAGCGGCGCCCCGCGCACTTTTCGCCTGGACCGCATGAGCGACGTGAAACTGCTGCCAAAGGATGCACCTGTGCCCGTTGCGATCGCGTCCAGTGAGTCTGTGCAGCAAGCCGAAACGGTCTTCGTGGGGCTCTCCTCAGACGCCGGGTGGTTGATCCACGAGTCAGCCGCAACAGCTGTGCGACCCACGCAAGGCGGCTTCAGTGCAGAGTTCGTCGTTTGGGACCCGAAGTGGATGCGAACAGAGCTCCTGTTGCTGTCCCACTACGTCACCAAAACAAATCCCTCGCAAGTCCTTGAAGACGCCAAAGATTACGCTGCAAGAGCTCTTAGAGCTTGGAATGAAATCCGCCCCAGAAGGAGCCCAGAAAATGACTGAAGAAGAGTACGTGCCCCCGGCAGAAGCAATGGAGCGGTTCAAGCGGCAGATGGAGATCCAAGAGTCAGGTCTTTCCCTGTTCCTAGAAGCCTTGCCGTTCTCCCCGGATGCTTTCCAGGTTGAGGCACTAGAAGCCGTCGCATTAGGCCAGTCTGTGCTGGTCAGCGCGCCGACGGGATCGGGTAAGACCGTAGTGGGGGAGGGAGCCGCATTCCTAGCCCTTGAAGCTGGCAAGCGCGTGTTCTACACGACCCCCATCAAGGCCCTGTCCAACCAGAAGTTCCACGACTTCCAGAAACGCTTTGGCGAAGACCGGGTCGGACTACTGACAGGGGACGTGTCGGTGAACGGGGACGCACCCCTGGTTGTGATGACGACCGAGGTTTTGCGCAACATGATCTACGTCGGCAAAAACCTCTCCAACTTGGGAACGGTCGTGCTAGATGAGGTCCACTACCTTTCTGATAAGTACCGCGGCCCCGTCTGGGAAGAGGTCATCATCCAGCTCCCACAGACCACGAAGGTTGTTGCCCTATCGGCAACAGTTTCCAACTACGTCCAGTTCGCAAACTGGATTGCGTCTGTTCGAGGCAGTTGCACCGTTGTCACCAGTGACGTTCGCCCGGTGCCCCTGTACCAGCGGATGATGGTTGGGCACCGTCTCTACGACCTGTTCGCTACCCCTAAGAAGGCCGCAAAGAACCCCGGCGTCTGGCACCGGCTGAACCCGCAGCTTGAGGAAGCGATGATGGGGGATGGCAGGCGTCGCCCGAAACCACCTCGTCCTGCGCCCAGGCCCGTGATCGTAGAGAAGCTCGCGGCGAAGAACCTGCTACCCGCAATCTTCTTTGTCTTCTCCCGCGCGGGTTGTGACGACGCTGCAAAGCAGGTCGCGGAAGCGCACCTGGACCTAACGACGGCCGAGGAACGTCGGCAAATAGACGAAGCGACCAGCCGCGCCCTCGCTCTGGTCCCTGCCGCGGACCACGCAGCGCTAGGACTTGACACCTGGGCTGAGCAGCTGCGCAGCGGCGTCGCCTCCCACCACGCGGGTTTGCTCCCAGTCCTGAAGGAGACGGTCGAGGAACTGTTTTCGAAGGGCCTCTTGAAGGTCGTTTTCGCAACAGAGACGCTGGCCCTTGGCATCAACATGCCTGCGCGCACTGTCGTTTTGGAATCCCTTGAAAAGTGGGACGGCTCAGAGCACGTTCCGCTCGGGGCCCGCGAATACACGCAGCTGACTGGGCGCGCAGGAAGGCGCGGCATCGACGTTGAAGGCAACGCTGTCGTGGTGGGAAGCCGCGACATTACCCCGGAAGAAGTTGCTGCGCTCGCTTCGAAACGTTCGTACCCGCTAGATAGCGCCTTCTTCCCCTCGTACAACATGGCCGTCAACCTGCTGGCGCGTTCGAACATGGCGGAGGCGCGTTCCATTCTGGAATCCTCGTTCGCCCAATACCAGGCTGACGAGGCCGTGGTGAACCTTGCGCAAAAACTGCGGAAGACCCAGGAAGAGCTTGAGGAAGTCAGCGGGCAGCTGGAGTGCTCGCGAGGCGATGCGAAGAGTTACTTCCGGCTGCGCGAAGAGATCTCCTCTCTGCAAAAAAAGGCTGGGAAGCTGCGGCGCGAAGAAGAACGTGAAGCGAAGGTCCGTTTGCTCGCGAACCTGCGGCTGGGTGAGGTCGTCCGGTATAAGCGAGGGCGGCGCTGGAAGCGGGCCGTCGTTGTTTCCACGGCGGACAAGTCCTACTCGGTACCACTGGTTGGTGTCGTGGATGAGAATGGGAAGATCGGGAAGCTGGGACCGCGCGAAGCGGGCTCTGAGCTGGAGCTCCTAGGGCGCATGCACGTGCCGCACGGTGGGGCAAGGCGCTCACGGGACCGCCAGTACATCGCGCGCGACGTGCGCGAATTCCGCCCGACCTACCAGGGCGGACAGAAAGTGCCCCAGGACCCGCGGGTGACGAAGCTACTGGACCGGGCCAGCAAGCTTGAGGCGGAGCTTGTAGAACACCCGGTGCACTCTTGCCCGGAGCGCGAATCTCACGCGGCGCTGGGCCACGAATACGTGCGCTTGCTGCGCCGGCAGGATCAGTTGTCACAGCAGATTGAGTCACGCACGGACCGTATCGTGGGGGAGTTTGACCAGGTGTGCCGGGTACTTCGTGACCTGGGTTTCCTGGAAGGAGACAAGGTGACAGGGCGCGGCCAGTCGCTCCGCCGTATCTACGGCGAACGCGACCTAATCGTCGCCGAAGCACTGAACCAGGGCATCTGGGATGAGCTGACGCCTGCGGGACTGGCGGCAATAGTCTCTGCGGTGGTCTACGAACCCCGGGGGGACTCGAGTGGAAGCCCGCTCATTCCGACCCCCGAGCTTAGGGAAGCTTGGGCGCAGACCCAGGAGCTCGCAGACTCAATTAGGAAGGCTGAGAAGAAGGCTGGATTGGACCGGACAGCGGAGCTGAGCCCCGACCTGGTGGAGATGACTTACAGGTGGGCGCGCGGAGCAACCCTGGCAGCAGTCCTTGAGCACAGTGAACTTTCCGGTGGAGACTTCGTACGGTGGATGCGCCAGGTCCTGGACATGCTGCAGCAGATCAGGCGCGTACCGGGCACGCCCCTTGCTGACGCTGCCCGCATCGCCTACCAAGACCTACTTCGCGGGGTGGTCGCCTGGAGCGACGAACTGTGACAGTGGGCGCCAGGGAGCAGACCCGGTCAGCGACAGGCTCAACCCTGGTAGATCTGGTCTTGCTTGGTGTTTCGGGTGCGGCTCTTTGGGCTGCGTTCCCGGGCCTCTCACTTTGGTACCTAGTGGTGCCTTCCCTGGCGATCCTGGTGGGGGTTGTGGACCGAGTTTCTCCTGTTCGCGGCGGCCTCTACGCAGCCTTCTGGGCGATGGTCTTCTTCCTGCCACACATTGGTTGGGTGCTCACCGCTACTAGCAACACCTGGGGGGCGTGGATCGCCCTCTGTGGCGCAGAAGCCTTTTTCCTCTTCCTGTGGGGCTTCAGCTTCTCTGCTCTTGGGACTTGGAAGTGGAGCCGCTCTCTTCCCGGCCAGGCCCTGGGCGGCGCTCTTCTTTGGGTGGCTTTTGAGCAGCTGCGTTCACGGGTTCCGTTCGGGGGGTTTCCCTGGGGGAACGTTTCTTACCCACAGGTGGACTCACCAATGGTTGCCTACGCACCGCTGGGTGGGGAGGTTTTGGTTTCTCTCCTGGTTTTTGTCGCTGCGGTCTGCCTTAGAAGAGCTCTTGGTCCCGCCGTGAGTGGGAGCCCTACCTGGGCGCGCCTTGGCGCCCTGGGACTGTCGGTGGCCATCGTGTTCGGACCCTTTTTTGTGCGGCTCCCAAACGCGGAGCAGGCGGGCACTGTGACCGTTGCGGCGGTGCAGGGCAACGTTGAAATCCCCATGGAAGAAACCTTTTCGATCCCCCTGAAAGTGACGGGAAACCACCTTCGGGAAACCTTGGTGATGGCGGAGCAAAGCACGCCCGACGTGGTGTTTTGGGGAGAAAACGCCACCGACATAGACCCGCGTGAGGATCCGGCGACAGCTGAGCTAGTGGCCCGGGCCGTGGACGCCACCGGGGTACCGCTTGTCTTCGGTTTGATGGAGTACAGCGGGGGAGTACGTTACAACTGGATTGGCATCTGGTACCCGGGTTCGGGCTTAGACCTTGAGATGTACGGTAAGCAGCACCCCGTCCCCTGGGGAGAGTACATTCCGATGCGAGAGATCAGCATGTGGCTTGCAACAGCCGCAGCCCAGGTGTCCGTCGACATGGTGGGCGTGGAAAACCCCGGCTACCTGGAAGTGCAGCTCCAAGGCGACCGGGTCCTTCCGATTGCGGTTGGGATCTGCTTCGAAGCGGCCTACGAGCCGATCATTGCGGAGGGTGTGCAGCTGGGCGGGCAGCTCATCTACATCCCAACCAACAACGCGCACTTTAGAGAAACGGCGGAGTCCGTGCAGCAGCTGCAAATGGTGCAGTTCAGGGCCGCGGAGTTCTCCCGGTCAGCCCTGCAGGTGTCTACAAACGGGGTGTCGGCAATCATTCGTCCCGACGGGAGCATCTACCAGGCCACCGGCACCCAGGAAGCCGCTAACCTGGAGGCGACAATCCCCTTGCGGACTATTATGACGCCGTCTGCAAAGATGGGGGAGGTTCCGGCAACCCTGGTGATGATCTTGGGGTCGGGGCTGGCGCTAACCAGCCTGGGCGCCTACGCCTACGGGGCCGCCCTTCGAAAGGACGCGTCGCAAAAGAAACGCAGACGCTAGCCGTTGCGGTAGGCGACGTCCAGCTCTAGGTCGCCACTGCGGTACGCAGCCAGCTGTTCCTTCAGCAACACGTCAAGCTCTTCAAGCGAGCGACGCTCAAGCAGCATGTCCCAGTGGGTGCGCTGCTGTTTCGGAGGCTTTGGATCCTCGCCAGTTTCTACGTCAGAGATGATGTCGCCAACGGCTCCGCAGCGGCATTCCCAAGTGGAGGGCGGTTCAGCGTCCGTAGCGAACATGATTTCAAACTGGTGGCCGCGCGGGCAGCCGTAGACCACCGCAAAGCGCTCGGCGAAAACCACGCCTTCTTCAGACTCGAGGGACTTGGACCCAATCTGCATTCCACGAAGTGCGCGATCCGCCATCAACTGCTCCTAAGTTCGGTTTGGCCTGCAACCCACCATTATAGAGGCCCCAAAAAGCTGCAAGAGGTTATTGCGCCAAGGGCTCAGAAACCGCCGCCGTAAACCTACTGGGCTCCGATAATGTACATTATGTCAGATTACTGGGGGACCCTGATGTCAAAAGTTCCACTGCCCTCTACGTCTGCGGGAAAGCACTCCATCCGCGAGATGTGAAGGCCCTCTACCCCGCCGCGCAACCAACCTTGGAAGGAGTCGATGCGATATCCCATGCCTTCTAAGTGGATCGTCACTGATCCGTCGGGTTCGTTTTGCACCCAGCCGCTCAGGTCAAGACTCTCTGCTTGCCACTTGCAGCGGTACCTGAAGCCGACACCTTGAACGCTGCCACGCGCGCGGATGCGCACCGCGTTCTTCTGGTGCTTGTCAGCCATAGCCATGGCTGATTAGGAAGCGCTACGGCGCATCCGCCTACGCTCTTCTAGTTCACTCATTCCAATGACGCGGTCGCCACCGTCGACCGGCAGTTCAGCCAGGGTGCCTTCAACTTCGCGCCAGACCTTGCCAACTGCAATCCCGAAGACGCCCTGGCCTCCTTGGAGCAAGTCGACGATTTCGTCGGCAGAAGTGCACTCGTAAACGGAAGCGCCGTCACTCATCAACGTGATGGAGGCAAGGTCGTCGACTCCCCTGCCTTCCAGCTGCGCGATCACTATCCGGACCTGCTGCAGGGAAACTCCTGCGTCAAGAAGGCGCTTCACAACCTTCAGCACCAGGATGTCGCGGAATGAGTAGAGACGCTGGGAGCCGGAGCCCGAAGCGGTGCGAAGTGAGGGTTCAACCAGGCCGGTTCTGGCCCAGTAGTCAAGTTGGCGGTACGTGATTCCTGCAGCGCCGCAAGCCACGGGACCGCGGTAACCGGCGTCGGTGTCGATCTCAGCGAGCGTGTCTCCAAAAAGCATGCTTTGCCGGACCTCAGGTGCGGTCTCGCGGTTTCGGGCAACCATTGGGACTCCTTACGCGGCAACGTTTGGCCAGTTGCCTTGACTCTACCCCGGGGAACCAACCTTCAGGCTCAACTTGAGGGTGAGTGTCTTAGCGTTTCGCCTACTCGACTATAACTGCCAGAGCAGCGTTGAGGTATTCGTCGTGAAGCGAAGAAAACAGCTCGGCTAGTTCCTGAGCGCGGGCCCCAGCTCTCTCCCTGTCCCCCGGCCTGTCGCGCCGTGCAACAGAAACGGTGACCTGGTCAATGATGTCCGCGGAGCGCTCTGCCCCGTTCTTAACAGATCTGAGGTTCCTGATCGGTAGCCCCGCGGCAGCCAGCTGGTTGATGAGTGAAACGACGTGCACTGTCCGGGACCGGAAGTGTCCGCCCAGGTCAGGCGTGATTAGCCCTAGCTTTACGTACTCTTCTAGGGTTTCTCTGGGCGTGCCAGAAAGGTCAGAGAGTTCCCGTGTGGAGATGGTGGACCGCCCGCTTGGAGCCACCGACTTGCCGCCACGGGTCACGACCTGGGTGCGACGAACCGGGTCGGCCTGGTGCCCCGCGTCCAGAGCCTTGAGGTTGTCGTGGATGACCCGGAGCGGGGCGTAAGAATCCCGTTGCTCCGTCAGCACGTACCGGATTCGTTCGATGTCTGACAGCGAGTACTTTCGGTAGCCTGACGCGCTGCGGTGCGGGCTGACCAAGCCCTTCTCTTCTAAAAACCGAATCTTCGACACTGTTGTCGCAGGGAAATCTCTGGCGAGAATCTTGACAACCGCACCGATCGCAAACGCAGGCTCATGGGAAACATCGTGGGGCCACGATCCCTGCGCAGTCTGCAGAGACTTCTTGTCCCCAGGCCCAGACGCTCTTGCTGGGCTCCCCATTACTGGCGTGGTGAGGGGTGGTAGGTCATCCTGTACTTGCCGATCTGAACCTCATCACCCGGGTTCAAGATCACCTGGTCAACTCTTTCTCGGTTCACGTAAGTGCCATTCAGGGCCCCCGAGTCGCGGATAAGGTGCTTTCCGTTCTTCCGGATGAACTGGCAGTGCTTGCGGGAGACGGTTACGTCGTCCAGGAAGATGTCCGAGGATGCTGAACGCCCAGCGTTAGTGACCTCGCGGTCAAGTAGGAAGCGGGCGCCCGTGTTGGGGCCCCGCTGGACAATGAGAAGTGCGGAACCGGGCGGCAACGCAGCAACGGCTTCGGTGTCGCCCTTGGAAAGCGGGATCGCGACTGCTTCAGAGCTCGTGTCAGTTTCGGTCCCGAAGACCGCGGTCCTTGTTGGGTCGAACGTTTCGCTCACTCTTCCCCCTTAGCGTTGGCAAAGCACCTTCCTAGGCTAACTGATTCTTCGCCCCTCCACCCACAGTAGCCGCGTCAATCCGTGGTCAATCGCTCTCTGTCACCGTCGCCCACGCCGGCTCTGTGGAAGCAGCAACCGCGTCGATGTCAACTACCCGCGCCTCACTGATCGACACGTCGGCGCCGTAGGCGCGAAACTGTGCGCTCGCCCCGCCTCGGATGTCCAGTGCGGTCGACAAAGTGTGCGGATCCCCGATCGCACGCCAGATGTACGGCGGAGACAGAGCTGTGCCATCTAGCACGATCTGCGTGCCGGCAGAGCCGAACCAGGACCTTCCACTGATGCGAATCCCGTTCATTTCAATGGCCTCGGCCCCTGCGTTTCGAAGCTCTGCAAGCGTTGTCACAAACAGTGACGCCGGGAGGGTGCCCTGCTCGGCGCTGACGCGGTAAACCACACCGGGTCCGTGAACTGGGATTGCACCCGCAGTGATTTCCGCGTCCGTCAGAGCCTTCTGTGCTGCTTCACTAGCTGCTTCAGCCGAAGTCGCTGCGTCTTCGAGCTCCGTGACTTGTTCGCGAAGCTCACTCCTTGCGGCGCGAAGCTGATCCTCCCGCTCCTCCAGGTCGTTCAGAATGCTCACCAGTTCGGGTTCGCTTAGTCTGGCGAGGTGGTCTGCGTTGTGCGAGCGGATCTGCGCCGAGAGCGCAAAACCCAGCACCAGGCAAAGGAACATCACCAGGAGGTGGGTTGGCCTGGGTCGCTCAGTCCAAATGCCTTTGAGCCTCTCGCCTGGCGTTCGTTGATCCGGAGTCTCGGCTTGGTGCTTGCCACCGGACCGGTTTCCTTTACCCACTGCTCACGCCCCGAAAACGAGCCTGCGGATGGATGCAGTGTTCGTGAAGATGCGAATGCCAAGGACGACCACTACTGCTGTCGTCATTGCGGAACCCACCCCGAGCTGAACGCCAAGGAAGACCAGAAGACATGCCACGACCACGTTCCAGAAGAAGGAGGTCACGAAGACTCTGTCGGAAAAAACCCCTTCCAGGGAGGCTCGAAGTGCCCCGAAAAGAGCGTCAAGCGCTGCAACAACTGCTACTGGAAGATAGGGCGCCAGGAACTCAGGAAGGACCGGGTCGAAGACGACGCCTAGGACGATCCCTATGACTAAGCCGATTGCAGCAATCACTAGTCGTCTCCTCCCTCATCAGCGGCCACAAACCACGTTTGGCTACCGCCCACTGGCCCCAGTATCAGGTGTTGGGAGCTCTTCCAGCTAACCGACATGCCTTCCTTGTCTTTGAAAGTGTTGCTGAGAGTTCCCATCTGCTCAGCTAGCTTGTCGGGGTCCCCGATCGCCTCAACGGTGTACGGGCTTTCAACGGCCTTTAGGTTCACAAGTATCGCGGATCCTGCAAGGCGAATGTTTGTCTGCGGCCCCACTCGCTGCCCGTTGACACCAACAGCTTCGGCTCCGCCCGCCCAGAGAGCGTTTACGATCGTACGAAGCTCACCGTCCCCTACGACGGGGTTGCTCCCGGTCGTCACGGCTTCGCTCACCGACACCACTAGGCCTGGACCGGAGACCCTCTGCAGACTCGACGCAACCAGGAGACCCGGCCCCATGCTCACGGCGGTACTGCCCGTTTGGCGTAGGCCTTCCAAGGCGGTCTCAAGCGTCTCCGTTTCCGACTCGAGCTGCGACACCTGAACCTGCCGCGCTTCAACTGCCTCCACCAGTGCCCGCGTTTCTTGCGCAGAGTCCTCTTTGTCCTGGTGAAGGTGGCGTATCGCAATGACGGTTGCAAAAGCGAGCAGAACACAGAACAGGAAAACGGTTAGGCGGGTTAGGAACCCGGCTTTCGGCGCACCCTTTTCGTGGTGGGCAAGGTAGGCAGGGTCCAGTGAGGCTGCCGTGATCCGCGCAAGCAGCGACATGGAAACGGCGTTTTCTGCGGCGTTCTCAACTTGGTTTCGGTGGCCCATTATCCTCCCCCAAGTTAACCGTACCGTCCCACTCCGCCGTGCCCCCGCCCCATAGGATGGGGGCATGTCAGATCCCCACCTCATTCGCCCAGCTGTCAATCCGCTTCCACTGTCGGAAGTCCTCCAGCTGCTGCCGGAAGCCGAGCTCGTCAGCACTGCCGGAGTCTCTCCAAACGAAATCAGCGTTTCCGGAGTCAGCGTCGCAACGAACGACCTGGAACCCGGTTGGCTCTTCATTGCTTCCCCGGGGCAGCGCAGCCATGGAGCTAGCTACTCCCATCTAGCGGAGCAAGCTGGCGCTGCTGCCGTTGTGACTGATGTTCCGGGGTTGGAACTCGCGAAAGCTGCGGGGCTCCCGGTCATCTGCGTGCCTGACCCACGCAAGGCCGCTGCGCTGCTTGCCGAAGCGTTCCATGGGGAAACGCACCAGGGCCTGGTGAAGGTCGGGGTTACGGGGACCAACGGGAAGACGACCACAACCTACTTTGTGCGGGCGGTCCTTCAGGCGGGTCTGGGGCAAACAGCCCTTTTTGGAACCATAGAGATCAACACCGGCAAGTCGACCGTTTACGCTGACCGCACGACACACGAGGTGCCGGTGGTGCAGCGAGCACTGGCTCTGGCCGCCCAGGAAGGCAGCAAAGCAGCTGTCATTGAGGTCTCCTCGCACGCTCTTGAGCTGGGCCGCGTCGAGCGCATTCATTTTGACCTCGGAATCTTCACGAACCTGCAACACGACCACCTCGACTTCCACGGTGACATGGACAGCTACTTGGTGGCAAAGGCGAAACTCTTCACCCCCGGGCGCACCGAGCAGGCTGTCATCGCTGTTGACGACCCGTACGCCAGGAAGCTCGCAGACTCTCTTCAGATTCCCGTGACAGGCGTACAGGTCCTGACCGACGACGCGTTGGAAGTCGCCTTCCCGCTTTGGCGGGTGACGGGCATTGAACCGGACCCCGCCACGGGAGGCGGCCTCTTTACCCTCATCGACCCTGATGGGGCCGCGACCCGTTGCGCTTCTCCCCTGCCCGGCGCCGCAAACGCGCAAGACGCTGCCCTGGCCCTGGTTGCAGGGGTCCAACTGGGTGTTCCGCTCAGTGAAAGCGTTCCGGCTCTGAGTTCTGCACCCCCTGTGCCGGGAAGAGTTCACTGGATTGCCAGACCTTCGTCTACCGCTCCCTCGGTGCTGGTCGACTCGGGACACACGCCGGAAGCGATTGACGTCCTGATCGACACGCTCCGCCCAGCGGTCAGTGGTCGCATCATTGCTGTTTTCGGAACCGACGGGGACCGCGATGCGAGCAAACGCATCCCGCTTGCTGAAACTTTTGCTGAGCGCGCAGACATCCTTGTTGTTACCGATGAGAATCCCCGGTCTGAGGACCCGGTGAATATTCGCGCCCAGTTGCTTCAGGGCGTAAGGAACAGGCGCCCCGACCTGTCAGACACCATTGAGGTGAGCGAAGGACGCGCAGCCGCGATCGCTAAAGGAATAGGACTTGCTTCCCCTGGGGACCTCGTTCTTATCGCGGGTAAAGGCGCGGAACGAAAACAAGAATGGGCAAGCGGGGACACGGACTTCTACGACCCCGACGTTGCTGCGGCGGCGTTCATCGAAGCCGGCTACCAGGTAAAGGAAACAAATGTCTGAACAAGATCTTGACGAAGCACGTCGAGTTGAGCTTATGCGTGCTTCCTTGGACGGCTACGACCTAGAGGGCGAAGACCTAGAACTCCTGAGTTCTGAGCCGGGAGAAATCCCACTTCAGATTGAGTCCCCCTCCCCTCCCGTGCTTGCTGTGATCGGCAGGCCAAACGTGGGTAAGTCAACGCTTGTGAACCGGATCCTGGGCCGCCGCGAAGCAGTCGTGCAGGATACGCCAGGGGTGACGCGGGACCGCGTCATGTACGACGCCGAATGGGCCGGCAGGCAGTTCATTGTCGTTGACACGGGCGGCTGGGAAGTGGACGTGCGCGGGCTCGATCGGCAAATCGCGGACCAGGCGGAAATCGCGATCGGTCTAGCCGACGCAGTTGTCTTTGTCGTTGATGCCACCGTTGGGGCCACTGCCACCGACGAACGCGTGGTGCGCCTGCTGCGCCAGTCTGGGAAACCCGTCATCCTTGCGGCGAACAAGGCGGACTCAGCAGTGCAGGAAGCTGATGCGGCTGCTCTCTGGTCACTGGGTCTTGGAGAACCGTTCCCCGTTTCCGCGCTACACGGGCGCGGGGCAGGCGACCTTCTTGACCAGATTGTCGAGAGCTTGCCCGCGGTGACTCAGACCGGGCTCACAAGGTCAGGCGGCCCGGCTCGCAGAGTTGCTTTGGTTGGGCGCCCTAACGTCGGAAAGTCCTCACTGCTAAACGCGCTCGCGAAAGAAGAGCGTGCGGTCGTACACGACCTCGCTGGCACAACTCGGGATCCGGTTGACGAAATGATCGTCATGGACGGGGTTGAATGGGAGTTCATCGACACCGCGGGAGTGAAGCGCCGCCTTCACAGGGTGACCGGCGCCGACTATTACTCCTCCATCCGCACCCAGGCAGCCCTTGAGCGGGCTGAGGTCGGGCTGGTCATCATTGATGCTTCCGTCCCCTTCACCGAGCAGGACGTCCGTGTCGTTCAGCAGGTCGTTGACGCAGGCCGTGCCCTGGTGATCGTGAACAACAAGTGGGATCTTGTGGATGACGAAAGACGGAAGGACCTCACTAAAGAGGAAGAAAAGGACCTGGGGCAGGTCGACTGGGCGCCCCGCATCAACCTTTCAGCCCGCACCACCTGGCACTTGAACCGCATCCCGCGGGCACTAGAAACTGCTTTGGAAGGTTGGGAAACTCGCGTTTCAACAGGGAAACTCAACTCTTTCTTAGGGAAGCTGCAATCGGCTAACCCTCACCCTGTCCGTTCCGGGAAGCAACCTCGCATCCTGTTTGCAACCCAGGCGTCGACCGCTCCCCCACGGTTCGTGATTTTCGCTTCGGGATTCCTAGAGCCGACCTATCGCAGGTTCATTGAGCGGCGACTGCGTGAGGAATTCGGGTTCGTTGGGAGCCCCATCCAAATCTCGGTGCGCGTTCGGGAACGACGGAAGAAAAACTAGGCTAGAGGACCGTGTTCGACAGTTACATCGCAATTGGAGACAGCTTCACTGAGGGCATTGGTGACTGGACTGGCCCTGAATCCCCGCGCGGCTGGGCGGATCGGCTTGCACAGGCACTGCGGGAAAGCAGCGACAAACCTTTCCTTTATGCCAACCTTGCGATTCGGGGCAGGAAGCTACGGCCCTTACTAGCCGAGCAGCTACCTGTCGCCCTGCAACAAAAACCCTCGCTCATCTCGATAAACGGCGGCGGCAACGACATGCTACGCCCCGGGTTCGAGGTCTCTAAGAATCTTGACCTCTTGTTTGAGGGCGTGCAGCAGGCCACTGATGCGGGCGTGCACGTTCTACTTCTTGCCGGCCCTGATGCCTCGCAGAACCTCCCACTGGGTCACGTTTTCCACGAGCGTGGATCGGAGTTCACCGACGCCACCGCCCAGATGGCAGCGGGCCTTCCCATGGTCACCTTCGTTGACAACTTCCATGACAGTGGGTTTTCGGACACCTCCTATTGGTCCCAGGACGGGCTTCACCTGTCCTCTGCCGGACACCTCCGCGTCGCTGCCAACTGTGCTGCTGCCCTGGGTGCTCCCTTGCCCGACTTTTGGCCTGACCCTTTTGCGCCAGAACCGGACCCGAAGCGCTACGACTCCGCTTCCTACATGCGGACGTACGTGGCCCCTTGGATCGGGAGAAGACTCACCGGAAGGTCCTCCGGTGACGGACGCAGCGCCAAACGCCCAGTACTGCGCCCCCTGTGAAGCGGGTCCGCATGATGGGGAAGCCGGCATGCTGAGGCGTCCAATCGGGCAAGATTGCTTTGCACGAAACCTCCCCTAGCGCTTGGAGACACCTTGAACCCGTCGGCAGTTCAACCATCCCTGATTGGTCGTTACAGTGACTGGCTGCCCGCGGCTGCCAGCCAGAACGTGATCTCGCTCGGTGAAGGCTCCACTCCCCTGGTTTACGCTCCCGCACTGTCGGCGCTTGTGAACTCAGAAGTTTGGGTCAAAGTGGAGGGAGCTAACCCAACAGGTTCTTTCAAGGACCGGGGAATGACCGTCGCTGTGAGCGTCGCAGCTGCTGAGGGCGCGAGTGCGGTTGTGGCTGCGTCAACCGGAAATACTTCTGCGTCCGCCGCCGCTTACGCTGTTCGGGCGGGTATGAAACCGGTCGTGCTGCTTCCGGCAGGCAAGATCGCTCAGGGCAAGTTAGCGCAGTCGATTGTTTACGGTGCCCAGATTGTCCAAGTTGACGGAAACTTTGACGACTGCTTGAAGATCGCACGGAAACTGGATGAAGACTACCCGATCGCACTGGTGAACTCGCTGAACCCAAATCGGATCCAGGGACAAAAGACCGCGTCTTTTGAAATCATTGATCAGCTTGGAAAAGCGCCAGACATCCACATGCTGCCGGTCGGAAACGCAGGCAACATCACCGCCTACTGGCTGGGTTACAACGAGTACTTCGACGCTGGCATTTCAGCTTCCCGGCCGCAGATGTGGGGCTTCCAGGCGGCGGGGTCTGCCCCGCTGGTGCTGGGACACCCGGTGGATAGCCCCGAAACGGTTGCGACCGCGATCCGCATTGGAAACCCAGCTTCCGCAGACTTCGCCCTGGCCGCCCGCGACGAATCCGGCGGACGAATAGGCGCCGTTACCGATGAAGAGATTTTGGCTGCGCAAGCGTTGCTTGCGGAACGCGAAGGAGTCTTTGTGGAACCAGCCTCGGCCGCGGGCATCGCAGGAATGCTGAAGGCACACCGGGCCGGCGAACTCCCCGAAGGTAAGCAGATCGTGATCACGGTGACCGGCAACGGCTTGAAAGACATCGACACGGCCCTGAAAGACCGGAAGTTGGACGCAGAGGTCGTGCCGAACGACATCCTGGCTGTCGCTGAGGCACTGGACCTGAAGTGAGCACTTCGGTGTGCCTTCCTGTTGGAAGGTCTGCGGGCGTACGGGTCCCGGCTACCAGCGCGAACCTGGGTCCTGGTTTCGACTCTTTGGGGTTAGCCCTCGATTGGGCTGATGATTCTTTCGCTGAGGTTCTCCCCAGCGGTCTCACCTTTGAACTTTCCGGGGAGGGTGCGGATTCGCTCCCACGCGACCAAAACCACCTTGTCGTCAAAACCCTCAATGACGCCCTTGAAGAGTTCGGTTTCGTTGCGCCGGGTCTCCTGTTTCGCTCTAAGCTCTCAATCCCGCTTGCGCGCGGACTAGGGTCCTCGTCGGCGGCCATCGTCGCTGGACTGGGCCTCGCCTGGGCGCTCGCGAAACCCGGTGTCCCGGTGGATCGCCGGTGGGCTTTTGAACGCGCGTATGAGCTGGAGGGGCATGGCGACAATGTTGGCCCCGCCGTCTTAGGTGGTTTCACCATCACTTGGCCAAGCTCAGCCCCTGGGAAAGAAGGCCGCCCAGAAAGTCGGACCAGTCTGGTCCGGGATGACGTGCGTGCCCTCGCCCTCATCCCCTCAGAAGAACTGCTAACGGATAGCGCACGCGGCGCGCTACCGCAGGAAATACCTCTGGCTGACGCAGTCGCGAACGTTGCCCGTTCTGCGCTCTTAGTCCACGCGATGGCTGACGACCCCTCACTGCTGCTAGAGGCGACGGCGGACAGACTCCACCAGGACCACAGAAAAGGGCTGGCGCCCGCGTCCCACGACCTGATGCTGGCACTGAGGGACCAGGGGTTTGCGGCACTCGTTTCTGGGGCGGGCCCTACAGTCCTTGTTCTTCACACCGAGTCGGCGGCGCCAGCCTTGACCCGAACCGTCCATGGGCTCCCTCAGGCACAGGGCTTCAAAGCAAAGACTCTGCGGCCGGGCCGCGGCTTAGAGCTCATCTAGCCCCCACCCCTGTTTCGGCTGCGTATCCCCCCGCCCACCACAGGTTTTGGCTGCGCATTGTGGCTGACATGACGTCGTTATCGATGTGTTTTGGTGCCACCATGCGCAGCCGAAACTCCTTGGGGCGTGGGGATACGCAGCCGAAATGGCGGACACGCAGCCGAAACCGGAGGGGGGTCAGCGCAGCGGGAGATCCCGTTCGGAGGCCACTACCTCCGCAATCTGGATGGCGTTCAATGCTGCTCCCTTGCGAAGGTTGTCCGCTGCGATGAACATAACCAAGCCACGACCGCCTGGCACCGACTGGTCTTGGCGCACCCGACCCACGTAAGTTGGGTCATTCCCGGCAGCCTCCAGCGGGTTCGGAAGGGCCGCCAAGTGCACGCCGTCCTGATCCTCAAGCGCTGCAACCGCTTGATTCACCGTTACTGGACGGGCGAACTCTGCGTGAACTGCCAGGGAGTGGCCCGTGAAGACCGGAACCCTGACGCACGTCGCGGCAACTGCCAGATCAGGCAGGTGCAAGATCCGCCGAGACTCATCGCGAAGCTTCTGCTCTTCGTCAGTCTCTCCGCTACCGTCGTCAACAAATGACCCGGCCTGCGCAACCACGTTGAATGCGATGGGCGCGGCGTAAACACCCGGGGCCGTAGCCTGAACTGCGTCGCCGTCTAAAGCGAGCGCTGCAATGTCCTGGTCGCTCAGGCTTTGTACCTGGCCGGCCAGCTCCTGCACTCCCGCTAAGCCGCTCCCCGAAACCGCCTGGAAGGTCGTGACCCGCAAGGCTCGCAGCCCGGCGAGTTCGTCAAGGGCCTTCATCGCGGGCATTGCGGCCATAGTCGTGCAGTTGGGGTTGGCAATGATTCCTAGGGGGCGCTCGAGGGCGTCTTTGGGGTTCACCTCTGCGACAACCAGCGGAACCTCTGGGTTCTTGCGCCACGCGGAAGAGTTGTCAATGACGACTGCACCCGCCCTAGCAAACACGGGAGCGTACTTCCTTGAGGCGTCCCCACCCGCGCTGAACAAGGCGATGTCGATCCCTTGAAGGTCTTCCACAGTCGCAGCCGTGACGTCCTCAACCGCCAGGTCTTCCCCGCGGAACGAAACAGTCTTGCCGGCAGAGCGGGGCGATGCAAAGAGACGCACCTTGCTGCTAGGAAAATCGCGTTGCTCCAGCAGATCAAGCATGACCGATCCGACCTGGCCGGTAGCGCCGACTACAGCGACGGTAAGGTCCTTGTCTTGGTCTTTCATTGTTGCTCCTTAGTTCTTGACTGCGGAAAGTGCCTCTGCGAACAGCTTCGTGAACTGTTCCACCTCAGGCTCCCCCACAATGAGCGGTGGCGCTAACCGCACCGTCGTCCCCGCTGGAGCGTTGACGATTAGCCCAAGGTCTAGGGATTCTTTCACGACCTGGGGGGCGATCGGTTCCGTTAGTTGAATACCGAGCAACAGCCCGGCCCCCGTGACGTGGCTGATGCGGGCGTCATTGAGGGATGCAATCGCGTCCCGTAGCAGTCGTCCCATTCGCTTCGCTCTTTCCAGCAAGTGCTCAGAGTCAATGGTGTCGAGCACGGTCAAAGCAGCTCTGGATGCGAGTGGGTTCCCACCGAAAGTGGTGCCGTGAGAGCCTGGGTAGAGCAACCCTGCGGCGCGTGGTCCAGCGACGGCCGCCCCGATTGGTACGCCGCCCCCAAGCCCTTTTGCGAGGGTTACGATGTCTCCCCGGACGCCTTCCCCGTCTAGTTCGTGTTGAGCCAGCCAGGTGCCCGTTCGCCCAATCCCCGTCTGGACTTCGTCGATGACAAGCAGCGCGTCGTTTTCTAAGGTGAGTCGGCGCGAAGCTTGCAAGAAACCCTCGGGAAGGGGGCGCACGCCCAGCTCCCCTTGGATAGGCTCAACAAAGACAGCTGCGACATCCCCAGGCGCTAACGCTTCTTCCAGTGCGGCGACGTCGGGCTTGATGAAGGTTACGGGGCCGGGAAGAGGTACGAAAGGTTCCCGGTAAACTTCTTTCGCTGTCAGCGCTAATGCTCCCATGGTCCGCCCGTGGAACGCGCCTTCCAAAGCAATCACCCGGCTTAGCCCACGGGGCTTCCCCCAAAGCCGCACCATCTTGAACGCGGCCTCATTAGCTTCGGTCCCTGAGTTCGTGAAAAACGCTTCGCTGGGATCGCCAAGATCGCACAGCCCTGCCAGCCGCGCCGCCAGTTCCAGTTGGACGTCGCTGACGAAAAAGTTGGAGATGTGGATCAGGGTCCCCGCCTGCTCAGCGAGTGCTTTAGCTAGCGCCGGATGGGCGTGCCCCAGCGCGTTCACAGCAATCCCGCCCAGGAAATCCAGGTATTTTTTCCCAGACTGGTCGAACACGTAGCAGCCTGAACCCCGGGTCAGCACTGCCTGAGGGGCGCCGAATGCCCCGGTCAGGTTGTTCTGGTTCATCAGCCTGCTACCACCTGCGTTCCGATACCGTCGTCCGTGAAAAGCTCGATGAGGATGGAGTGCGGGACGCGTCCGTCGATGATTGCGGCAGTGCCCACCCCGCCCTCGACAGCGGTAAGACACGCATCCATTTTCGGTATCATCCCCGACTCAAGGTCCGGCAGAATCTGACGGAGATCCTGCGTTGTCAAGCGCGAAATCAACGAGTCTGGGTCGGGCCAGTTGCTGTAGAGACCAGACACGTCGGTTAGCAGCAGCAGCTTGGTTGCGTTCAGGGCAACAGCCAGGGATGCTGCGGCCGTGTCTGCGTTGACGTTCAGTGTTGTGCCCGGGTTGTCACGGTCCGGGGCGATCGAGGAGACGACAGGAATCCGGCCCGCTCGGAGCTGATCGATAACGGGGGTCGGGTCAACATCAACAACTTCCCCCACGAAACCCAAGTCGACGTCTTCACCGTCGATCACGATCCCTTTACGGACCGCTGAAAAGATCCCGGCGTCTTCACCGCTCATCCCCATTGCCAAAGGGCCTTCAGCGTTGATCGAAGCGACGACTTCAGGATTCACTTCGCCCGTCAGCACCATGCGCACAACAGGAATCGCCTGCGTGGAAGTAACGCGGTGTCCGGCGCGGAACTCGCTGTCAATCGAGAGCCTCTCCAGCATCGCTGAGATCTGCGGGCCACCCCCGTGAACCACAACAGGGCGAATCCCGGCGTAGCGGAGGTAGGCGATGTCCTTCCCGAAGGATTCCATGAGTTTGTCGTCAGTCATCGCGTTCCCACCGAACTTAACGACGACAACGGTGCCAGCCAGCTCCTTTACCCAGGGCAGCGATTCGATAAGGGCTTGGGCCTTAGCAGCACCGTGCTCGCCCTTCTCCCTGTGCTTGAGCCCAATCATTCCCTCTGGCACCTTCTCCGCAGACATGTCCAGGCACTCTTTTCTAGGAGGAGTAAGCGCTGTTTTCCAGCACGTAGTCGGTCGTGAGGTCCGAGGTCCAGATGGTGGCTTCGCTCTCCCCCGCTTTCAGGTCAATCGTGACGCTTACTTCACGTTCCCTCATGTCGACCAGGGACCTGTCCTGGTCTCCCTCCCCATCGGAGCACACGCGGACCCCGTTCATTGACACGTCTATCTTGTACGGGTCAAAACGAGCCTTCGTGGTCCCGACTGCAGCCAGGATCCGCCCCCAGTTCGGATCGTTTCCGTAGACCGCGGCTTTGAAGAGGGAGTTGCGGGCGACGGCCCTGCCAACCTCTACCGCATCCGGGACGCTTGCAGCGTTCTTCACGTGAATCGCGATGTCGTGAGTTGATCCTTCAGCGTCAGAGAGCAACTGCATCGTGAGGTCAAACGCGACCTCATACAAGGCCGACTCGAACTCTTGCTCGGTCACCTCCGCACCGGAGCCGCCAGAGACCAGCAGCGTCACCTGGTCGTTTGTTGACGTGCATCCGTCGGAATCGAGCCTGTTGAAGGTGCGCTCCACAACCCGCCTCAGCGTGCGGTCTGCGACCTCCTGGCTGATAATCGCGTCCGTCGTAAGGACGCAAAGCATGGTTGCCATGGCGGGTGCCAGCATCCCGGCTCCCTTTGCCATCCCCGCAACATCCCAACCTTCGCCACGGAATCTGGACGTCTTTGCAAAAGTGTCAGTCGTAAGAATGGCGCCTGCTGCCCGCGTCCCGCCCGCCAAAGAAAGCGAGCCGATTGCCTTTGGGATGGCGGCAAGGATCTTGGAGCGAAACTCCGCGCCACCTTCGCCAATCATCCCCGTGGAACAGACCTGCACCTGAGTGGGCTCCAAGCCCATCTGGTCCGCAACCGCTTGGGCGCTGAGCACTGTCGTTTCGTAGCCGTAGGTGCCGGTGAAGCAGTTCGCGCAGCCAGAGTTGAGCAAGATCGCCTTGGTGGAGCCCGCACGAATGGCCTCCATCGACCACAGAATGGGATTCGCTTTCGCACGATTTGTTGTAAACGTTGCAGAGGCGATGTCGAGCGGACCGTCATTCACGACCAAGGCGAGGTCGCGGCCACCGCTCTCTTTTATGCCAGCTTTGATTCCTGCAGCCCGAAATCCCAGTGGGGTTGTGATTGTCACGGTGCGACTCCGTTCGCGGTCAGTCCTAGCGTTTCTTCGAGTCCCAGTGCGAGGTTCATGGACTGGATCGCGGCTCCAGCGGTGCCCTTAACCAGGTTGTCCGTTGCAACCACGATGAGGGCCCGGCCCGCAGCGTCGTCTACAGCAACTCCAATGTCGACCCGGTTTGATCCAAGCACGCTACTCAACTGCGGGACTTCCCCCGCTGGTAACACGTTCACGAAAGGCTCATCCCTGTACCAGTCCGCCCAGGCCCGGTGCAACGCATCCAGGTCCGGCGACCCCAGAAGCGGGGCAGAAATGATGGCGAGGATCCCGCGAGGCACCGGGATTAGGACCGGGGTGAATGCGAGAGAGAAGTCGAACGGGGTCGCTAGGTCACCACTGTCGTAAGCCCAGGAGACTGCCTGTCTTATCTCCGGGATGTGCCGATGCGTTCCCGCGACCGAATAGGGGCGGGCGTTCCCTAGAAGCTCCGACGCCAACAGGTGCGGTTTGAGCGCCCGTCCGGCGCCGGACGGGCCGACCGCCAGGGTTACAACAAGGTCATCGGTACCGACCAGCTGCTCGCGCACACCGGGTGCAAGACCCAAAGCCACAGTGGAGGCATTACACCCTGGCGCTGCAACCCGTTTGGTGCCGTGGAGCCTTGCGCGCTGGCGGCCGCTTCTGAACGGCAGCTCAGGCACCCCGTAGGACCAGTTCTCTGAGAACGCACCACCGTAGAAGTCTTGCCAGTCATCTTCGGATTCCAACCGGTGGTCCGCCCCGCAGTCAATGAGGAGCGCATCGGGGTTGGCATCCGCCACCTGGGCGGAAAGTTCGGCCGACTGGCCGTGAGGTAGAGCGAAGAAGACCACGTCGCACTGTGCCAGCCGCTCTGCTTCAGTTGGCTCCAGCACTTTGTCAGCAAGTGAGTGGAGGTGAGGGTGGACAGCACCAATCTTGGACCCGGCCTGCGAGTAGGCGGTGGCGACCTCAACGGAGGTTTCCGGGTGGTTTTCGAGGAGACGCAGTACTTCCCCTCCGGCGTACCCGGAAGCTCCCGCGACACCAACTTTGATGGTCAAAAGGACTCCTACTTGCACTTGCGGGTCGGCCGACTGGACTGCTCGATTCTATCCGCTCGCTGAAGTGCCTGGGACTACCGCTCACTTGCCTGCCGCGCAGCAGGGACGCTGAGCCTGGCGTACGCTGTCCCCAGAAAGTTAGTGAGGGACCATGCGCATATTTGTGCCAAGGCATTTCAAGCCGGACATGCCCCCGGCAGACGTAACGCTTTCTGACCAGGACATCCTGGCGATGACGGCGGAACTTCCAGCAGAGGTTGTCCTTTCCTCGGACGGTGCCGACCTGGTTTTCAGCTCCCCTAGGGCTGCCGCTGACTTCGTGGAGAGTCTGAAGGGCCAGGTTCCGTACACTATCTCCGGCGTTGAAGAACAAGAAGAAGCAGCCTTTCTGGAGCTGCTAGCCACAGCGGGCCTTTCAAGCGAAAGCGGTAAGAACGCCCTAACCTTTGTCGACCCGGTCGCACGCAGCTGGGGGATCGCTGCGTTCTCGGTCGCGGCTTCCGCTGCAGCCGTGGCTGTTGCAGCTCTGGTAATCGGGATCATTGCCCTGGTGATGTAGGGCTGTAGCCTTCTAGTTTTGGGAGCTTGCCTCCCAGGGCACGTAGTGCGTACAGGATTGCCGCTAAGTCCACAAACTCTTGTGTCAGCGCCCCTGCTATTGCGGGGATCGCTCCCGTAGAAGCGATAAGCATGAGGACGACGCTGAGTGCAACGCCAAGCCAGATCGCGGTAAGCCCCACGCGCAGGGTCTGCTTGGAGATCGCGACAGCGTCAGCTACTTTGCTGATCTGGTCAGCCATGATTACAGCGTCAGCGGCTTCCCCTGCTGCCGTGGCGCCGCGCGCGCCCATCGCGACCCCAACGTCAGCAGCGGCCAAAGCGGGAGCGTCGTTCACGCCGTCGCCGACCATCATGGAGGGCTTCGGTTCAAGCTGCGCCACCAACCGGACCTTTTCACTTGGCCTCAGGTCGGCGTGGACCTGGTCGATGCCCGCGCTCTGCGCAATGGTCTGGGCTTCAAACGCGTTGTCACCGGTGAACATTGCGATGGTTTCCACGCCGTTGTTTCGTAGCCACGAAACAACGGCGTTGGAATCAGCCCGAATCTCATCCTCCAACTGAATCGCCCCGGCATAGGCCCCATCCACGACGACGTGGGCGATCACTCCGTGGTCCGCAACCTTTTCGGATGCGCCCTCAGCGCCGATCTTTGCGACGTAGTTTGAGTTGGAAACGCTGACCTGCCGGCAGCCGACCTTACCTTCGACACCCGCCCCGGGGAGTTCCCGAACGTCTTCGACGTGGCTAAGTTCCACCCTCTGATGCCTCGCTGCCCGCACGATCGCTTCAGCCAAGGGGTGCGAGGAATACTGCTCGACCGAAGCGGCAAGCTGCAACAGCTCGGCCTCTTCGAAACCTGCAACGGGCTCGACAGAAGTCACGTCCGGTTGCCCCAGGGTGATGGTCCCAGTTTTGTCGAACCCGGCACTGCCCACCCGCGCCATTGCTTCCAGCACGGCGCCACCCTTTACGATGACACCGTTCTTCGCTGCGCGGGACATACCACCCATGAAGGCAACGGGGGCTGCGATCAGCAGAGGGCAGGGAGTGGCAAGGACCAGGACCTCAGCGAAACGCACGGGATCTCCACTGATGATCCACGCGGCGCCCGCGATAGCCAGAGACAGCGCCGTGAAAGGCACCGCGAACCGGTCAGCGACCCTGACTGCGGGAGCTCGGCTCTCCTCGGCCTCTTTCACCAGCGAGACGATCTGCTGGTACTGAGATTCCGACGCGGGCCTGGTTGCCTCCAAAACGCAAGCGGCTTGCCCGTTGACGGCGCCGGAAGGAACCTCTTCACCCCGCGCGCGCAACACAGGCAGCGGCTCCCCGGTTATCGAAGACTCATCGAAAGAGCCCTCCGCAGACACCAAAGTGGAGTCGACGGGAACCACCTCACCTGGGCGAAGCAGCAGCTGGTCGCCCACACTAACGTCGTCGGCCGGGACATCTTTGAACTCAGGTTCTTCAGCGCCGGGATTCAAGATCAGCCGAGCTGTTTTGGGGGCTCGGTCCACCAGGGACGACAGTTCCAGCCGGGCACGGTTTGCCGCGTAGTCCTCTAGCGCCTCGCCACCCGAAAGCATGAGCACGACAATAAGGGACGCACCGTACTCGCCAACGACCAAGGTCGCGGCCATGGCGACAACGGCAAGGATGTCCAACCCGAAGTTGCCCTTCAGGATGTCCTTGATCATTCCCACCGCAGTCCACGCGATGAAGAGCGAAACGTAGATCGTGGCAGTGATTTGAGCGGCAGTTGAAAGCCCGCCTAGCCAAAGCCCCAGGACCACCCCGCCCACCACCAAAGTGGTGAAGACGAACGGATAGTGCTTGGCGAAGGCTCTCAGCTTGTTCATGCCCCCATGGTGGGCCAGTTTGCCTGGCGTTTCAACGAAGGTAAGGCAAACCAAAGCAGGTCTGCAGCGGCCAGCCGTCGCGCAGAGGGACGGCTGCACCTGTAACCTTTTGACTAACGTTTGCGGCGAGCACTAAGGTCTTGCCGTCTTACCTCAGTCGGAGGCCCAAGTGTCAGACTTCACTCCTGCCGCCAGCCGCGTTGAGCAGGCGCTGAACAAGTACCGAGTTGCTTTTGCAATTGCTGGCTTAGGCGCCATCGTGGCTGGTTTGCTGATCCTGCTGTGGCCGTCGGCGGTCATGAGCGTCATTGCGATAATCATCGGGGCCTACGCGATCATTGCCGGCGTCATCTTCCTAGGCCTCGGGATCTTCGGGAAAGAACAGTCAACTAGTTCCCAGATCGGACGCATCCTGTTGGGTGCGGTGCTACTAGTGATCGGCATTCTCGCGTTCGTCTACATGAACACGACAACGAACATCCTGATCATGGTCCTGGGCTTTTCCGTTGGCGCACTTTGGCTAGCTCTGGGCGTCGTCACGCTCATGGTTGCCGTACGCACCTCGGACACGAATCCGTGGACCATCGCCTTCGCAGTGCTCGCGATCGCTGCGGGGGTCCTTTCAATGTTCACCCCGATGTTCGGGTTCACGTTCCTACGCTGGCTCTTTGGGCTTTCGTTCGTGATCCTTGGGTCCTGGCAAGTTGTTCGCGCCATTCAGATGGGACAGGTTGAAAAAACGGTGCGTCAAAGCGCAAAGCAAGCCGAAGACGACCTAATCATCGAGCTGGACGAAACGCCCTAGTGGCTACCGCCCGAAAAGGCTAAAAGACGGCTTCTTCGGGGTGGAGTGTCCCGGGCAGCGCTGGTCTTCCGGGACGCTTCGCATCACTTCGTCAGCGTGCATCCCGCAACCGCTCCACGTGGTTTTACCGCAGGTACGGCACTTAACTGGTGAGCACATAGCTTTCCTTCCTAGAAAAAGACAGGCTACTCGCGTGAGTCGCCAAAGACCAGCTTCACGGGTGGCGTCACTCCGCCTGCCATAGCTTCTTTCAAGGTGAGCATCCCACCAGAGAGGTTCTTAACGTCGAAGCCTTCCTGCTTCAGGATTCGCTCCGCGATGTAGGATCGCATCCCTGAGCGGCAGTGCACGCGGATGGGACGTCCCGCTGCGGCTTCCCTGATTTCCTCTATCCGACCCCGGACTTGAGTGTGAGGAACGTTCAGTGCGCCGGGAATGTGTCCGCCCGCGTACTCATCGGGTCTGCGGCAATCCACGATCAGGCAGTCCTGCATCGCCTCCGGGAGGTCTTCTGCATACCAGAGGTCAGTGACCCCATCCAGGACGTTCTCCCCCATCATTCCAGCCATGTTCACGCCGTCTTTTGCGGCGCCGTAAGGCGGAGAGTAGGCAAGGTCGGTGTCGATCAGGTCGTTAATCGCAAGTCCCCCGCGGATGGCCGTGGCAAAAACGTCAATGCGTTTGTCGATACCTTTTTGCCCAACTCCTTGAGCACCCAGGATGCGCCCCGTGCCGTCCTCAAAGTGGACGACCAGGTGCATTTCGCGCGCGCCGGGGAAGTACGTGACGTGCTGTGTCGGGTGCAGGTTCAGCGTGTGGTATTTGATCCCAGCGGCGTCCAGAGTCTGTCGATTCGCGCCCGTGAGGGCCCCGGTTAGGTCGCCGACTCGGACCACTGCGGTCCCTAAAGGTTCTGGGATTTTGCGCGCTTCGTCGCCTTTGATGATGGAGTCCGCAATCAGCCTCCCAGCTCGGTTGGCAGGGCCGGCAAGTGGGACCGGGCGCAGGTCACCGGTTACTGGGTTCTTGCTGGCGACGGCATCCCCACCCGCCCAAACGCCAGGGATAGACGTCTTACCGTGCTCGTCAACCAGGATGGCACCGCGTTCGCAGGCAACCCCGGCGTCTTCAAAGACCCTGGTTGCTGGGCGAACGCCGGTTGAAAGCACTACCAGGTCGGCAGGGATGCGGGTGCCGTCTGCTAACACCACAGTGTCCTGGTCTTCCCCGACCTCGATCGCGTCTGCGCAGACCTTTTCGCGGACCTTGATGCCAAGCTTCTCCAACTCAGAGCGCATGATGGGCGTCAGTTCGGCCTCAAAGGGCGGAAGCACGTGGTCGCCAAGTTCCACCACCGTGACATCTAGCCCCTGGTCGCGAAGACCTTCGGCAGCCTCCAGCCCAATAAAGCCCGCCCCCAGCACCACCGCGGACTTGGCTCCCTGATCCACCATTGCGCGCATCTGCACCGCGTCGTGCACGGTGCGAAGGGTGACAACCCGGGGTGAATCGATCCCCGGGATATCTGGGCGGACCGCGTCAGCTCCGGGAGCAAGGACCAGCGCATCATATGGCAAGTCGAACTCTTCGGTTGCAGTCTTCACCCGTACGGTCTTGGCATCTCCGTCCAGTCCGACTACTTCGTGGCCGACTTTCACGTCGACGGTTAGCGCGTCGTGCATTGAGTGTGCTGTCTGCAGGACCAGGTCGTCGCTCTTTTCGATTTCCCCACTCACGTAGTACGGCAGTCCGCAATTGGCGAAGGAGACGTAAGAGCCCTTCTCCAGGACGATGATTTCCGCTTCTTCGTCCAGCCTGCGTGCCCTTGCGGCCGCGCTCATTCCGGCGGCCACTCCCCCTACGATCACAATGCGCATCTGTCTTTTTCCTTCTGTTGGCTTTCCGGCCCAACCATACCCCCAGGGGTATTCGTAAGACCGGACCTTAAGCCTTACTTGTGCCTTAAATGGATTGAAGAGGTGAGGGTTTCCCCACCTCTTCAATCCTTGTTTCGGTCGCTTAGTCCTTCGGGTTGTGGCCGCGGATCACCATGGCCATGATCGTCAGGTCAAACGAGATGAACTTGAAGAACTGCCGAATCAGGGCCTTACGCGAGCGCAAGGTTGCCTTCGTAGGCAAAGGCGCGTTGCTCAAGTCAACGATGGGCCCGCCTGCCAGGTCTTCGCTTGGTGCTGCTGTGTCTGTTTTAGCCATCACATATCACTCCGGAATCATGAACCAGAAAGGCAGAGCCTTCGCCTTATAGATGAACAAGTAGTGGAGCATGAGCTTCACCCAGTGCCCCGAGAGGCCGATGTCGCCGCGAGTGTTCTTCGCGTCCCTTCCAGTTGGGTAGCGCTTCATGTCCGGCACAACCGGCATCATGGTCATTGCAGCAGCAGAGCCTGTTGCGAGTCCGGTGCCAGAGGACGCGACGCACGCTGCGCCCATGTCAGCCATCGACGCCTTTTCGGCGGGTGCGTCCGGGCCCTTCTTGATCCGGTTCTTGATAGTGATCGCAACCGCCTTGCCCATCACACCAGACGGCATGCCCGTGCGCGGAGGAGCCGGCGCAATGAGCGTGCCGTTCGGCGTGGTGTACGGCTTAGAAATCCCGTGAGGAGGCGCGAACGCAATCCCTACGCCGAATACGTTCGGGAAGCCCGGGCATTCGTACGTGGTCGGCCAGTCCGATGCGCGCCATTCGTCATAGGGTTTCGGCGTGTAGTTGGCGTCGACCTTCATGAACCCAGAGGGCGCAAACATCTCAGAACTGATGTCTTTTCCAGACTTGTCAAACGCCTTGATGGGCTGGCCACCGAAAGGAGGTAGCAGCATCGCGAAGTCGTAGCCCAGTTTGTACTTGGAGCCGTCGATGGTTTCATAGGTGATGACGCCCGGTTCGATGCGCTCGACGTGCGTCCCTACGATCGCCTCTACCCCGCGCTCCCTGAACAAGGAGGCGGTCCACATTTCAGAGGTGGTTTGGAAGCCACGTTCAACGAACATCATTCCGCCAACACCGAAGTCACCTAGCTCGGCCTCGTTCGTCAAGAAGATGAGTCGCACGTTGTCGCGTACGCCTTCCTTCTTCAGGCGGTCATCCACGTTGAACACGTACTCGAAAGCCGCGCCTTCACACGTGCATGTGCCGTGACCGGTACCGACGACAGCGGTAAGTTTTTCGCCCTGGCGCGCGCGCTCAATCAGCTTGTCAAGCTCTTTAGCCGCGTGGGTCGCGTGGGCGGCGGTGCAGACAGAGACGGTGTAGCCGTCGTCTGGCCCCAGACCTTCGGTCGCGTTAAAGCGCAGTTGGGGGCCGGTAGCGTTGATGAGATAGTCATAGCTGATCTGGCTGACTTCGCCGGCAGTCCCATCAGCTGTGCTCTCTACTTCCACGAACGGGCGGTCTTGACCTTTCCCTCCGTAAGGGTGGATCTCAGTGGCCTTAGCCTTCACCAGGTTGATCCCCTTGCGCTTGTAGATTGGCGCGAGCGGGAAAACGACCTTCTTTTCGGGCATGGTCCCCACACCGACCCAAATGTTTGAGGGGATCCAGTTGTAGTCCCTGTTCGGGGTGACAACGGTTATGTTGTGCTTCTTCCCCAGCATTCGGCGAAGGTGCAGAGCCGCAGTGTGCCCCGACACCCCCGCCCCTAACACGACAACGTCCGCCATGGACACTCTCCTTTGAAGCAAATGACGTAGCAGGCTTAGCCTACCAAGCCGTTTGCCCTAGGAATCCACCGTTTTGGAAACCAATGCTTCCACCAGCGGCCCAAACTGGTCGAACTCTAAGAGGAAACCGTCGTGCCCCGAATGCGACGTCACCCATTCGACTTCCTGGTTTCCGGGGACGGAGCTCGCAATCAGCTCAGCTTCTACCGGAAGGCACAATCGGTCGGTGTCGACCGCTACCACCAGGGTTTCCGCTTGGACACGCGAAAGCGCCTCCTCGACGCCCCCTCGTCCCCTTCCCAGGTCGTGGGCCATGAAAGCCTTGGTGAGTGCGATGTAGGAGCCGGCGTCAAAACGCTTCACGAACTTGGTGCCCTGGTGCTCCAGGTATGACTGAACGGCGTAGCGGCCGCCGTTCCAGGGGTCTTCCTGGCCCTGCCGCCCCTGCCCGAAACGGGTCGCGAGTTCGTACGCGCTGCGGTAGGTGGTGTGCGCTATTTGGCGGGCGATAGAGAGGCCCGCGTGGGGGCCTTGGTCAGATTCGTAGTAGTCACCACCATGGAAGTGCGGGTCGGCCTCGATCGCTGCGAGCTGCGTGTGCGCCCAGGCGATCTGGTCCGCACTGGTCTGGGCGGTCGTGGCGACGGCTAGGAGCCTTGCAACGCGCTCCGGTTCCATTACCGCCCATTCAAGTGCCCGCATGCCCCCAAGAGACCCACCCATGACTGCCGCCCACTGGTCCACGCCCAACTGGTCAGCGAGTGGGACCTCCGCGTTCACCGTGTCGCGGATAGTGATGAACGGGAAGCGCGAACCCCACGGTTTGCCATCCGGGGCGGCGGACGAGGGACCCGTTGATCCCATGCACCCTCCAAGCACGTTGGGTGCGACGATGAAGTACTTGTCGGTGTCGAGGGGGGCACCCGGGCCAATCAGCTGCGTCCACCAGCCGGGCGTTGGGTGTCCCGGCCCGACATCGCCGACAATGTGTGAGTCCCCGGTCAACGCGTGAAGAACCAGGATCGCGTTGTCGCGTTCCGGACTGAGTTCGCCCCAGGTCTCATACGCGATTACGTATTCGTCCAGCGTTCCGCCTGCTTCCAGCTCCAAAGGGCCACCCCGGAAGAACTGGCGTTCCCCTGCGGGGTCTCCCTCACGCCACGCGCCGGTAACCGGGAACTCACTCATCTCCTCATTTCTCCTCTACCGCTGTAGCAGCCGCTTCAAATCCCAGGTCTAAGTCAGCAAGAATGTCGTCGATGTGCTCCAGGCCTACGGACAGTCGCACAAGCCCGGGGGCCACACCGGCCTTCCGCTGCTCTTCGGGGTTCAGCTGGGAGTGGGTGGTTGACGCTGGGTGGACGACTAGTGAGCGAACGTCCCCGATGTTGGCGACGTTGGAGTGTAGCTTCAGCCCAGACACGAAGGCTTTCCCAGCCTCCTCACCACCTTTGATTTCGAAGGTGAGCACAGCGCCGGCCCCCTTTGGCGAGTACTTCTTTGCAAGCTCGAAGTAGGGGCTCTCAGGCAACCCTGCGTACGTCACCTCGAGAACGTCCGGGTGATCTGCTAGGTATCTCGCAACCTTTTCAGTGTTTTCAACGTGGCGTTCCATGCGCAAAGAGAGCGTTTCAATCCCCTGGGCTAGCAGGAAGGAGTTGAAGGGAGAGATTGAGGTCCCCAGGTCGCGCAACAGTTGCACGCGTGACTTGAGGATGTAGGAGAGGTTCACGCCGAACGCCCCGTCCTTACCCAGATCCTTGGCGTAAATAATCCCGTTGTAGGTGGGGTCGGGTTCGTTGAAGCCGGGGAACCGTTCTGGGTACGCGGAATAGTCGAAGGTCCCCCCGTCAACGATCACTCCACCCATGGCGGTGCCGTGCCCGCCCAGGTACTTGGTTGCCGAGTGAACGACAATGTCTGCGCCCCATTCCAGTGGACGGATGAGGTAAGGGCTGGCGATTGTGTTGTCGACGATGAACGGGACCCCGAAGGAGTGAGCAGCTTCCGCAACCGCTTCGATGTCCAGGATGTCCCCTTTGGGGTTTGGGATGGATTCGGCAAAGAAGGCTTTCGTGTTCGGCCCAGTTGCGGCAAGCCACGCCTCGGGGTTGTTCGCGTCCTCCACCAAAGTGACTTCGATTCCCAGTTTTTTCAGGGTGTGTGTCAAGAGGTTGTGCGTCCCCCCGTAGAGCGAGGCGCTTGCAACGATCTGGTCGCCAGCTCCAGCGACGTTCAAGATTGCGAGGGTCGTCGCTGATTGGCCTGAGGCTACTAGTAGCGCTCCGACTCCCCCTTCCAGGGCCGCAATGCGTTCCTCCACGACCTCGGTGGTGGGGTTGTTTAGGCGCGTGTAGATGGGGCCCAGTTCCCTCAGGGCGAACCGGTCGGCAGCCTGCTCGGCGCTATCGAACACGAACGCTGTTGTCTGGTGGATTGGGAGGGCCCGTGACCCGGTCGTAGGGTCTGGGACTTGTCCCGCGTGGATCTGCTTGGTTTCGAATTTATGGTCTGAGCTCACTTTGTTTCCCTTGAAAAGTTCGGTTGGTGGCTCGCTGGGAAAGAAGTGCAGTGGCCAAGAGTCAGTGGCGCCCAGCGAATGGGGCAGCCCCGCTTCAGGCATTCTTCCGCTTACGTCTTCCTGGAATCCGGAAGGATTTTCAGGCGCTAGCCCGAAGGAAGTGGTCGCGAGAAAGCTTGCCGGTAGCCAGGGGCTCCGACTCAAAGGCACATTCGCTTGGAAGACATGGCATGAGACTATCGACCCAGGTGACAGCCAGACCTAGTGTCCAAATGTCGGACTAGCGGATTTGGCCGTCGCCGCGAACTACCCACTTGGTGGTGGTGAGTTCGCCCAGGCCCATGGGACCACGGGCATGAAGTTTCTGGGTGGAGATCCCTATTTCTGCTCCTAGCCCAAACTGCCCGCCGTCCGTGAACCGCGTTGAAGCATTCACGTTCACAACTGCTGAATCGACTCGCGAAGTGAACTGGTCGGCGGAGTGCAGAGAGGTGGTGCAGATGGCATCGGTGTGCCCTGAAGACCAGCGCTCAATATGCTGGATTGCGGCGTCAAGTGAGTCAACAACGCCGACAGCGAGCTGCGCTCCCAAGTACTCGGTTTCCCAGTCGGCATCGGTCGCCGGCTGCACCTCTACCCCACCCGGGGTCAGCTCGTAGACGGTGTCATCAGCGTGGATCAGCACGCCCGCGTCCCCAAGTTCTTTGAGTACCAAGGGGATGAACTCCTCGGCCACATCTTTGTGGACGAGGAGCGTCTCTGCAGCGTTACACACGCTGTCCCTGTGAGTTTTTGAGTTGATGACGATCGCGAGCGCTTGGGGAATGTCGACGTGGGCATCGACGTAGACGTGGCAGTTTCCGACACCAGTTTCGATGACGGGCACCTGCGCTTCACGCACAACGGTTTGGATGAGTCCCGCACCGCCCCGCGGGATCAGCACGTCCACCAGACCCCGCGCCTGCATCAAGGCAACGGCGCCCTCGCGGCCCAGCGGGTCGATGGTCTGGATGAGGTCGGCGGGTAGCCCCACTTCTTCCAATGCGAAACGGAGTGTTTCAACAAGGGCGAGGTTACTTTGGAGCGCGTCGGATCCGCCGCGCAGAATCGCTGCGTTGCCCGCTTTCAGAGCAATCCCGGCAGCGTCGACTGTGACGTTCGGGCGGGCTTCGTAAATCATCCCGACAACGCCCATCGGGACCTGGACCTGCGTCAGCCGAAGGCCGTTTGCCAAGGTTGACCCACGCACGATCTCACCAACAGGGTCAGGAAGGGCCGCCAAATCTCTAAGCGCATCAGCGATCCCAGCAAGGCGCTCGGGAGTTAGTTCCAACCGGTCAAGCAGTCCCCCGGGCAAGCCCTTCTCCACGCCTGCTACAAGGTCGTTTGAGTTAGCGGCAAGGATCTGCGGAGTGGCCGCAATGAGCGCCTCAGCCATCGCGTGCAACGCTTGGTTCTTGACATCAGAGGACGCGGTTGCAAGCACTCTTGACGCCTTTCGTGCGGCGCGAGCGACTTCCTGGACAGCTTCGGTCGTGTTCGTCATGCAGCAAACCTAGAGGCTTCGCGTGGCGCTTTGGGTGCGAAGCCAGCTACCGGACACGAAAGCCAGACGCTACGAACGCCTGTGTCTGGCCATAACAACCAGTTCGTCTCGATGAACGGCCTCGTGAGCCAGGCCTGTTCCGAAGCGCGCTTCAATGTCGCAGATTGAGAGACCTTGCACCTGCTCGAGTTGGGGAGCGGAAAAACCGCTGCGGCCCCGGGCCAGTACCCTTCCGGTCTGATCAGCGATCTCAATGACGTCCCCTGCACCAAACTCGCCGACGGCGCCGGTGACCCCGGCCGGGAGCAGCGACGCCTGGCGCTGGGTGACGGCTTCGGCAGCGCCCTGGTCAACCAGGATCTGTCCTTCAACGTCTGCGGCGTAGGCCAGCCAAAGTTGCCGCGGTGCCAATCTCTTACCCGTCACATCGAACCAAGTGCCGACGTCGCCCCCCTCCAGAGCTGTGGACGCAGACTCAGCCGAAGTGAGCAGCACGGGGATGCCGGAGCTGGTTGCCATGGCCGCAGCCGCAACCTTGCTGAGCATCCCGCCAGTCCCGAAATCGGAGCCTCGAGAGCCAATGTCAAGGTCCTCTACCTCATCGAAGCTCCGAACCCGCGGAATGCGTGTGGCGCCAGGGCGGCTTGGGTTTGCGGTGTAGAGGCTATCGACGTCGCTAAGCAGGACCAGTGCGTCCGCTGAGGCTAGGTGCGCCACCAGCGCAGCCAGTTTGTCGTTGTCCCCAAAGCGGATCTCATCGGTTGCGACAGTGTCGTTCTCATTGATCACCGGAACCACATCCAGGCGCAGCAGTTCCTCAAAAGCGCGCCTAGCGTTCTTGTATTGGGCCCTACGCAGAACGTCCTCGGCAGTCAGCAGAACCTGGCCGACTTGCAGTCCGAAAGCGCCGAAAGCTGCGGTGTACTGCGCCATCAGCAGCCCCTGACCAACGCTTGCGGCCGCTTGGGCTTCAGCAAGACGGCGCGGCCTACGTTTCAGGTTCAGCGCGCCCATAGCGGCTGCCTGGGCGCCCGAAGAAACAAGCAGCACCTGGTGGCCCTTAGCCCGGTAGTCAACTAGGGCTTCAACCAACGCGTTGAGTCTTGCTGCGCTGAGGTGGCCGTCAGGCCTGGTCAGGGACGACGACCCGACCTTGACGACCACCCTGCCTGCAGACGCAAGGATTTCGCGGGGATCCATTTCTTTCACCCCCCGATCCTAAGCAATCAGCCGAACTGCTCCTGCAGCATTTCCAGTGTTGCTCCACCGTTCACGGCGTCTGCTAGCGCAGCTAACATCTGGAGCGCGCCCTCGTCCGGAATGAAGTCCGCGACCTGGGTCACCGTCATTTCTTTTGCGAACGTGAACAGTGGGTGCTCCGGTGAGATGCCCATCGCCGTCACCATCCCCATCAGGTAGGGGCCAGCAACCGGGTTGTCCATCCAGTCCCCAAGAGTGTCATCCGTCTGCAAAGTAACCGGGGGCTGATTCCCAGGGATCTCAAACTCTCCCGTCAGCTTCGTGTCGCGCACCGACGCGCCAACGCTCACCTGGTACTTGCCGCCTTCAATGAACCAGGACTCGGCGCGAGCGCTGTAGAACTCCATGTCGTCTTCGCCGATCACCAGGTCCACCCGGGTCGTCTCACCAGGCTCCAAGAAGACCTTCGCGAATGCTTTGAGCTCATAGGGGGCCCGGGTGAAGGCAGAGTCCGGTTTGGAGAGGTAGACCTGCGGGACTTCTGCCGCGTCAACGTCGCCCGTGTTTGCAACGTCAAAGGAGACGGTAACGCGGTTCCCATCTGTTTCGATTGCCAGGTCGGAGTACTCAAAGGTCGAATAGGTGAGCCCATGGCCGAACGGGTAGGCGACGTCTAGCAACAGTTCGTCGTACCACCTGTAGCCCACGAAGTGGCGCTCCCCGTACAGGACCTGACGGTCTTCGCCCGGGAAGTTGATGTAAGCGCAGGTGTCCTCGAGCCGGTGCGGGATGCTCTCAGCGAGCCTTCCGGAGGGGCTGACGTCTCCGAACAGAACCTGCGCGGTTGCTTCGCCACCACCCTGACCAAGCAGCCAGCCCTCTAGCAGCGCAGCCACCTGTTTCGCCCAGGGAGTCACTGTGACGACGCCGCCGTTTGAAAGGACCACGATGACGTTGTCGTTAACCCCCATCACTTGGTCCAGAAGTTCCAGCTGGTTTTCTGGGAGGTCGATGTGCTCGCGGTCGAATCCTTCAGATTCTTCCTGCGCTGGCAGGCCCAGGAAGACGACCGCGACCTTAGCGAGTCCTGCTGCCCTGATCGCGCTTTCCTCCATGTCACGGTCTTCTTCACCGTCAAGGCGGAAACCGGGTTCATAGTGAACGCCGGGGACCCTCTTCCGGATTGCGGAGAGAGCGTCGCTGAGTTTCCAGGGAACAATCTGAGAACTCCCCGCCCCCTGGTACCTTGGCTGCTCCGCAAACGCACCGATGACGACCAGGTCGCTAGGGTCCATGTCTGGGGAGAGCGGAAGCACCCCGTTGTTTTCCAGGAGGACAATCGAGGCTGCGGCGGCGTCAGTCGCGACTGCGTTATGAGCTTCAAGCAGTTCCTCCGGAATTTCACCGTCGCCAGGGATCGGCAGCGTCATCCCGTTTTCTTTAGCCCGAAGGACTAGTTGGGCTACGCGCGTCGCAACAAGGTCTAGGGCTGCTTCCTCAAGTTCGCCGGACTGCACGGCAGCAACCAGCTGCGCTGCGCTCTTGCCTGCGGTTCCAGGCATTTCAAGGTCCAGCCCTGCTTGAACGGACTTGACCGGGTCGTGGACGGCTCCCCAGTCCGACATCACCAGGCCGTCATAGCCCCAGTCATCGCGGAGTACCTGGGTGAGCAACCAGTGGTTCTGCGCGCAGAACTCGCCCCGCAAAGAGTTGTAGGCACACATAAGCGTCCACGGGGACTCATAGCGGACCACGTGCCGGAAAGCCCGCAGATACATTTCTTGGACCGTGCGCGGGTCGACGTTCACGTTGATGCGCCGACGTTCCGTCTCCTGGTTGTTCGCTGCAAAGTGCTTCAGTGAGGAGCCAATCCCTTTCGACTGGATCCCGTAGACCCAGCCGCCGCCCATGCGTCCGGCAAGGAGCGGGTCTTCTGAGTAGTACTCAAAGTTGCGTCCGCAACGCACGGAACGCTTCAGGTTCACGCCGGGGCCCAGGACGACTGCAACACCAGCGTGGCGCGCCTCTTCGCCAATCGCTGCCCCGATCCTCTCTGCCAGGCTGGGATCCCAGGAGGAAGCCAAGGCAGTTGCGGGTGGGAAGCATGTCGCGACCTCGGAGTCGGTTAGGTCACCTGCCGCCCCCGTGTCCTTCTGTTTACGGAGCCCGCCCGGACCGTCGGTCATCAGAATCGGCGGGATTCCCTTGTCCGTAAGGTCCGCGGTATGCCACGGCCCGTCCCCCGAGACTAGACGTGCCTTCTCCTCAAGGCTCAGGCCTGCAACCAACTGTCTTGCTTCTTCAAAAGACAAATCGCACCTCCGCGTGCTGTGTCGACCACCACTCATCACGCTCAGACTATGTCGAATCCAAGTGCACCACCAGAGAGCCGGTGAGCAAGGTAACGAACATCCGCCGATCCTGCCCTAGGCTGACTTGGTGACGTGGCTTGGGAAACTGAAAGACTCTCTGTTGGTCCAGCCCCGTAAAGTCGCCAAGGCCGACCCGCTCACTAGGTACAGCTTGGACCCGGCTACCCTGCGGGAGGTTGCTGGCGTTCAGAGGCTCGCGGAGCTTGGCCCCGGAAACACTAGAACTCTGCCGGGTTCCGCTCTTCTTGATGAGCCAGCGCTCCTGACGCTGCTGCGTGTTGGCGTGCAGAACAAGGAACTGCTCTGGTTCCTGCAACCGTCTTCTCCAGAGCAGATCTCCCAGTTGCAGTCCCGCTTTGGCTCAGCCCTGCACCTAGTCTCTACACCAACAGAGCCAAGTGGACGCCCCCGCAAAGCAGGCTCTTATCTCCCGCTGCTTGCGGTAAGGCCAACAGACCTACTAGCGCAGGAACTGAACGAAGGCGTAAGCGAGCCCTTCGACGGGATGGACTCCGGGAGGCTCGACCGGAAAACCGCCCGAAAACTCAGGGACGCTGGCGTCGATCTTCGCCGCGACTCTGCTCTGCGAAGGCTCGTGACACACCCTCAGTTCCTGGTCTACGTGGCAGTCTTCGTTTACTCCGCGCTGCGAGCCCTCCCTGTGTCATTCGTGAAGGAGTTCCACGGTTCGCTGCTGCTTTTCTGGTCGATCGACCTGTTCACGGCGATCCCCTACACGTGGGGCGTTCTGACGATGCTGTTTGGGAGCAAGATGTGGCTCAGATTGCTGGCGGCCCTCACGACGCTGGTTACGTTCGTAGCACCCTACGTTTACTTCTGGTCACACGGCGACAATTACCCGCTCTACGTCCCAATCGTGATAGCTGCACTGACCCTGTTCACGATCTCAAGTGAGCTGGTGAAGTACTTTCAAGAGCGCAACCTTGAGAAGCACTATCGCAGAGCCGTTGGGTTAGATTGACGCTACTTTTTCCTTCGCAGCTTTCCGTGCGCGAACAGCGTAGATGATTCCACCTAGCAGCCCCGAGCCGATGATCCAGACTCCACTGATCCACCACAGAACTTCGATTGCAGCCGACCTCAGGGGAGCCAAAGCGACAAGCGTGACAGTGGAGCCAAGCCAAATCGTGGTTGCGACCACGTTGGGAATCCTGAGCCGGACCACCCTAAAGGGGTGCAGGAATGTGATGGGGACGATCGTGATCGCTGCAAGGTAGAGCGTGACTGCGATGTTGAGCCAAACCGGCGGCTGAAGCACGAAGAAGCAGACCGCCACCACATTCCAAGCTGCTGGGAACCCAGTGAAATACCACTCGTCTGTCTTCATTGAAACATTCGCGTAGCAGAACATCGATGAGACCAAGATCAGGACGAGCAGCGGGATAGCGGCGCCCGGCGGACCCAGGTATCCCGAGGTGGCGATGTAGTAGGCGGGGATGAATGTCCAGGTGAGGTAGTCAATGACGATGTCGAGGATGGACCCGTCGAATCCGGGGGCGTGCTCCTTCACCTTGAACTTACGGGCAAGCGGTCCGTCAGCAGCGTCCGTCACAAGCGCTATCCCAAGGAACAGGAACATTTCCTTGGGGCGACCCCCAGAAAGAGCGACCATCGCAAGGCTCGCCCATACTAGGCCGCTGAGCGTCAGCGCGTGCACCAACCACGCAAGAGTTTTTTGGGTGCCGGTGCTTGTCCGGTTTTGCGCCTGTTCCATCCGAACAGTATGGGGCAGGAAACAGATCCCGCACGCCTCCTGGCCGGTTTTGTTTCCGACGCGACAAAACCTAGCGGCCTGGTGGGTACGGTTGGGCCATGAGCTGGAGCGAGCAAGCCATCTGGTGGCACGTTTATCCGTTGGGTTTCACTGGAGCCCCTATCCGAAAAGAAGACCACGGGGATCGCCCCTGGGAGGCCACGCGGCTGCCCGCACTTTCCGACTGGCTTGACTACGCCGTGGAACTCGGTTGCAACGGTCTTCTTCTGGGACCCATTTTTGCCTCCACCTCCCACGGATACGACACCACGGACTACTTCAATATTGATCCTCGCCTGGGGACCAATGCCGACTTTGAAGAGTTTCTTGCACAGTGCAAAGCGAAGGGGATCCGCGTCCTTCTTGACGGGGTATTTTCGCACGTCAGCTCAGAGAACCCCCTCCTTGAGCTGGCGCTCACCAACGGGCCGGACTCTAAAGAGGCAGCTTTGTTCGACGTGGACTACTCGGACCCCGACCACCCGAAACTGCAGGTGTGGGAAGGTCACGGCAACCTGGCCCGCTTCGATCACTCTGCGCCACAGACGCGCGAGTTCGTTGCGTCAGTCATGAAGTACTGGCTGGAAAAAGGCGTGGACGGCTGGCGCTTAGATGCGGCCTACTCAGTCCCGAACGACTTTTGGGCGCCGGTCCTGCAAGAGGTTCGCGAAGAGTTCCCAGATGCTTGGGTCCTTGGCGAAGTGATCCACGGGGATTACGCGGACTTCGTAAAAAACTCGGGGGCAGACTCGGTCACCCAATATGAACTGTGGAAAGCGACCTGGTCCTCGCTCGCGGATGAGAACCTCTTCGAGCTGGACTGGACTATTCGCCGGGGCAATGAGCTTCTTGAAACGTTCATCCCGAACACTTTCGTCGGTAACCATGACGTGACCCGGATCGCAACGAAGGTCGGTCTAGAGAAGTCTTTGGTTGCGCTTGCACTTCTAATAACTCTTCCCGGGATTCCCAGCATCTACTACGGGGACGAACAGGGTTTCACTGGCGAGAAGATCGAGGATTTCGGTGGGGACGACGCGGTCCGTCCTAAGTTCCCTGACTCCCCCAACCAGCTGCTTCCCTTCGGCCAAGCTCACCTGCGCACTCACCAGCAGCTGATTGGGTTGCGTCGCCGCCATCCTTACGTGACGAACGGCAAGGTTGAGGTC
>CAYFUU010000001.1:0-4156 GCA_964346595.1 uncultured Actinomyces sp. | reverse complement strand
GCTGATTGGGTTGCGTCGCCGCCATCCTTACGTGACGAACGGCAAGGTTGAGGTCCTGGATGTTGCCAACAAGTCAATGACGTACCGCACCCATGGCGACGACGGCCAGTATCTAGAAGGCCATGTGCAACTGGAGCCTGCTCCCTGGGTGTCTATTCGCGACCAGTCTGGCGAGGTTTTGTGGGAGGGCCCGTAAGGCACTGGTAGTCTCCTAGGACCTTCCGACCAGGCGCTTGGTGCAAGCGCTGTTCCAGCCCCCAAACGACCTTCCAAAAGCTCATTCGCGAGTGCTCGCGCCTAGGCTTTTTGGGCCTCTCCGGTAGGTTGGAGCTTGGGAGGCACGGGTGAGCGCGACGGTAGACAAAACGCTTCGGCGGAAGGCTCCTGCAACCTGGTCGCTGAAGGTCACGATGGCGGTCACGGGAGTCATCTGGGTCCTTTTCGTCCTTATCCACCTTTTTGGGAACCTCAAGATTTTCGGGGGTGCAGACTCCTACAACGCCTATGCGCTCTGGCTTCGTGAAGCGTTCTACCCCTTTCTTCCCAAGGAGTCTGTGCTCTGGACCATGCGAGTGGTCTTGGTGGCGGCGCTCTTAGCGCACGTGCTCAGCGCGGCAACCCTGTGGCTTCGGGGGCGACGCGCAGGATCGAAGCAAACGCGCTTTGCCGTCTGGCGGAAAGCTGGGGACGGCAAAGGGAGGATACAGGCACTGTCAGCCGCCATGATGCCCGTCACCGGGATCGTCATCTTGGTCTTCCTTCCCTTCCACATCATGGACCTGACAACCGGGACTGAGCCCGTCGCTTCGGCAGATTTTGCTCAGGCGAGTGCCTCGGCTTCTAGCGCTTACGAAAACCTCATCGCCTCGTTCACTCGGCCCTGGGTTGCGCTCATCTACATGGCAGTCATGGCGCTGCTCTCCCTGCATGTGCTCCACGGAGTTACGACTGCCAGTTCGGATCTCGGTGTGATTGGGCGCAGACCCCGCCAAGTGGTCACTTGGATTGCGGGTCTTTGCGCGCTAGCGATCTTGCTCGGCAACGGCGCTATTCCCCTGCTGGTTCAGATGGGAGTCTTGACGTGAATCTGCTTGAGAAGCTGACCCGCAGAGTCCTGCCACTAACTGGCACGGGGCTTCGAGTCGACTTAGACCCGAAGGTTCCTGCGGGTGACCCGCGCACGGCTTGGGAGAGGGCTAAGAGCCAGTACAAGCTGGTCGGTCCGGGACAGCGCTCCAAGTATCGGGTAGTCGTTATTGGGACTGGCCTGGCGGGGGGTGCAACTGCCGCTGTTCTTGGCGAACTCGGCTTTGACGTTCACTCCGTCACCTACCACGACAGTCCGCGAAGGGCCCACTCTGTTGCAGCTCAAGGCGGGATCAACGCGGCACGTGAAGGTGCCTCTGACACCGACTCCATTGACCGCTTTGTTAAGGACACTGTGAAGGGCGGGGACTTCCGTGCCCGCGAGTCCGAAGTGTTCCGGCTGGGCCAAGAGTCCATGCACGTCATTGACCAGCTGAACGCGATTGGTACGCCCTTTGACCGCGAGTACGGCGGCACTCTTGCGACCCGCTCGTTTGGCGGCGTGCAGGTTTCCCGCACCTTCTACTCCAGGGGACAGACGGGGCAGCAGCTCCAGATTGCAACTACACAAGCTCTGATGCGACAGGTGAATCGCGGCACCGTCAAACTACACACCCGCACGGAGATGCTGGACCTGGTCATAGAGGACGGTAGGGCCCAGGGAGTCATCCTGCGTGACCTGGTGACGGGCGAAATCACGGCCCTCCCAGCACACGCAGTTGTCCTTGCAACGGGTGGTTACGGAAGCGTCTACTACTACTCGACCCTGGCCCTTTCCTCGAACGCAACCGCTGCCTGGCGGGCTCACAAGCGCGGTGCCTACTTAGCGAATCCATCCTTCGTGCAATTCCACCCCACTGCTCTCCCAGTTGCTTCTGACGCGCAGTCAAAGACCATCTTGATGAGTGAGTCGCTGCGCAACGACGGCCGCATTTGGGTGCCGAAGAAAGCTGGCGACACGCGGGCCCCCGGCGACATCCCCGAAGATGAACGGGATTACTACCTGGAGCGAAAGTATCCCTCGTTCGGGAACCTCTCCCCCAGGGATATTGCGTCCCGCGCGGCGCAGGAGCAGTTGCAGGCGGGGAAAGGCGTCGGGCCTCTAAAGAACTCGGTCTACCTTGATTTCGCGGACGCTAAGGCGAAGCAGGGGAAGCGCGCGCTCAAAGAGAAGTACGGGAACCTCTTCACCATGTACCAGAGGGCGACGGGTGAGGACCCTTACGAGCAGCCCATGAGGATCGCCCCCGGAGCCCATTTCACCATGGGCGGCCTGTGGACTGACTACAACATGATGAGCAACATCCCGGGCCTGTTCGTTGGTGGCGAGGCCGCGTCTGCCTACCACGGGGCGAACAGGTTGGGCGCGAACTCCCTGCTGTCGGCATCGGTCGACGGCTGGTTTGTCCTTCCCGCGACGGTGCCGAACTACCTGGCGGAGCTTGGACAGGTTCCGCTGCCCTCAACGAAGAGTCCTGCTTTCCAAGAGGCCAGGCAAGAAGTCGATGCGCGCGTAAAGCGGCTGCTATCCGTGGGTGGCTCAACCCCTCCGGGCATCTTCCACCGGGAACTGGGCGACATCATGTACCGCGGCTGTGGCGTCCAACGGACAAGGACTTCCCTGCAACGCGCTCTGGGTGAAGTTCGGGCGCTCCGTTCACGCTTCCACGTCGACGTTTCAGTACCGGGCCCTAGTTCCAGCATGAACCTCACTTTGGAGAAAGCTGGGCGGGTCGAAGACTTCATCGATTTGAGTGAACTGATGATTGTTGACGCTTTGAACCGTGAAGAGTCCGCCGGAGCTCACTTCCGCGCTGAGTACCAGGATCAAGGGGAAGCTAAGCGAAACGATAAGGAGTGGGCTCACGTTTCTGCCTGGGAATCCAAGACCGGAAGTGATGGGCGTCTTTCCTTCCAAGAGCACAGGGAGAAGCTGAAGTTCGAAGCTGTCCCGATGGCGACAAGGAGCTACAAGTGAACCTCACCGTGCAGGTTTGGCGCCAGGAAACCCCGACTTCACAAGGGGCTTGGGAGTTCCATGAGCTCGGTGGCTTGGAACCCTCAATGAGCGTCCTTGAAATGCTCGATCAGCTGAACCTGAAACTGGTCTCAGAAGGCAAGCGCGCAATAGTCTTCGATTCGGACTGCCGCGAGGGCGTTTGTGGGGCTTGCGGGATCATGATCAACGGGCAAGCACAGGGGCCTGCCCAGAACATTCCGACTTGTCACCAGCGCCTGTGGTCCTTCTACTCTGGTCAGACAGTGCGTTTGGAACCCCTGAGGGCCGGAGCGTTCCCAGTCCTAAGTGACCTTGCTGTCAATCGGAGCACTCTTGACGCCTTGATCGCAGTTGGTGGACATGTCGACGTTGATGCTGGCACCGCTCCCCCAGCAAACACTTTGCCGGTCAGTCACAAGACGGCCGAGCAAGCACTTGATTTTGCTGCGTGCCTCAGTTGCGGGGCTTGTGTTGCAGCCTGTCCGAACGGTTCCGCGAACCTCTTCTTAGGGGCGAAACTCCGCCACCTTTCCCTACTACCGCTGGCCGAACTGGAGCGTGCGAAGAGGGCTAGGGCCATGGTTGCTTTGGCGGATGAGTATTTCGGTCCCTGCTCAAACTACGGCGAGTGTGCGCTTGCCTGCCCTGCCAGCATTCCGCTTGCTGCCGTCTCCGTCGTTGACCGGGAGAGGATCCGAGCCGGCTGGAAGCGCTACGCCGAAGTTGAGTGAGTGTGCCCGACCAGAGGTCCTTCCGTGTCGGCCTGAGTCCCACCGCGACTGGAGTGTTCTCAACTACTTCCTGCTGGGCCTCAGCGCCTGAGGCTCAGCACCAGCACCTCCACTGAGAAGTGAGAGAGCTATAACAATCCCGAGTCGTAAGCAACTGGGGCGCTGACCTGACCCGGTTTTGTTCTATAGTTGGAGGGCCGAAAGGCAGCGGGCTGTGGCGCAGCTTGGTAGCGCACTTGACTGGGGGTCAAGGGGTCGCAGGTTCAAATCCTGTCAGCCCGACGATGTGATGTGGCGAGACATAGTTCCTCTGTGTCTCGCCACTTTTTGTTGATTCGAT